>NZ_LZTB01000143.1 GCF_001665685.1 Mycobacterium sp. 852013-50091_SCH5140682 | reverse complement strand
AGCACGCCGCCGACCACAGTGGCATCGCCAAGTGGATCCGGCGCCTGGCGCTGCCCATCATCCTCGGCTGGATCGCCATCATCGTGGTGCTCAACGTGGTCGTTCCCCAGCTCGAAGAGGTGGGGAAGATGCGCTCGGTGTCGATGACCCCCGATCAGGCGTCGTCGATGATCGCGATGAAGCGCGTCGGCGAAGTGTTCCAAGAGTTCAAGTCCAACAGCTCGGTCATGATCGTGCTGGAGGGCGACGAACCGCTGGGCTCCGACGCCCACGACTATTACGACCAGGTCGTGGCCAAGCTGCGCGCCGACACCAAGCACGTCGAGCACGTCCAGGATTTCTGGGGCGACCCGCTGACCGCCTCGGGTGCCCAGAGCTCCGACGGCAAGGCCTCCTACGTGCAGGTCTACACCGCCGGTAACCAGGGCGAGGCGCTGGCCAACGAGTCCGTCGAAGCCGTTCAGAACATCGTCAAGAGCGTTGCGGCGCCGCAGGGCATCCACACCTACGTGACCGGCCCGGCCGCCCTGTCCGCCGATCAGCACATCGCAGGCGACCGCAGCATGCAGATGATCGAGGGACTCACGTTCACCGTCATCATCGTGATGCTGCTGCTCGTGTACCGCTCGATCATCACGGTCGTGCTGGTGCTGCTCATGGTCGTGCTGGAGCTGTCCGCGGCGCGCGGGCTGATCGCGTTCCTGGGCTACTACAACATCATCGGGCTCTCGACGTTCGCCACCAACCTGCTTGTGACCTTGGC
>NZ_LZTB01000142.1 GCF_001665685.1 Mycobacterium sp. 852013-50091_SCH5140682 | reverse complement strand
TATGCGATCGTCGGCAGCGTCAGATGTGTATAAGAGCGGCACTCAGGACTGCGATTCGAATCAATTAACCGTCAGTTGACCGACGACAGCAGGTTCATGGCCGATGCCTTGGAGATCTGCCAGCCGGTGGGGCTGGGGCCGGCCACGAACTGGATGTTCTGGGTGGCGGTGTCGCCGAGGTTCGACGTCGCGGTGACGTCGGCGGTGGCAACGCCGCCCTCGTTGTCGATGTTTGCGACGCTGAAGGTCAGCGGGAACTTGCCTTCGGCTGCGGCCCGGCTGTAGGCGCGGTCCGCAGCGATGCTCTCGATCCGGCCGATGCCGCCCTGGATGTAGGGCGCCTTGCCGCTGAACGAACCACCGCTGGCCAGCGCCTGCAGGGTCTGGGTCAGGGCCGACTGCAGCTCGGGCGCGGGGGCCTGCGGCAGCGGCGCGTCGAACACGACCGGCTGCACAGCCGGGGCGGACGAGAGGGTGCTGGATGCAATGGACGTCACACCTGCCGCGGCACCGCCCACGACAGCGGCCGCTCCTGCGGCTGCGACAAAGCCGGTAACGAGGGATTTCAGGGTCACGACATTCCTTTCGATCGGACCAACTCAAACAAGAGGCTAACAGTGGCGCTGGTGTGTCGAGTTCCTAGACCACACACAAAGGCTGAATCGCCGGTAGCGTTGAAGTTGTTACTGCACCAACTTCCGGTGCGGGAGGGAGCGCAAGATGAGCGAGTCAGAGCGTTCGGACGGTTTCGCCGAGGGCTTCCCGGGCGGCCACTCGGCGCCGGGACCCAGCGAAGAAGTTGCCGAGCTGGAGTCGTTGCGCCGCGAGGCCGCAATCCTGCGCGAGCAATTGGAAAACGCGGTCGGTCCGCAGAGCGGTTTGCGAAGTGCTCGGGACGTGCATCAGCTTGAGGCACGGATCGATTCGCTGGCCGCGCGCAACGCCAAGTTGATGGACACCCTCAAGGAGGCCCGTCAGCAGCTGCTTGCCCTGCGCGAGGAGGTCGACCGGCTGGGTCAGCCACCCAGCGGATATGGCGTACTGCTGTCCACCCACGACGACGACACCGTCGACGTGTTCACCTCCGGCCGCAAGATGCGGTTGACGTGCTCGCCCAACATCGAGACGGCCACGCTCAAGCAAGGTCAGACGGTGCGGCTCAACGAGGCCCTGACGGTCGTCGAGGCGGGCAGCTTCGAGGCCGTCGGCGAGATCAGCACGCTGCGCGAGATCCTGGACGACGGGCACCGCGCTCTGGTGGTCGGGCACGCCGACGAGGAACGCATCGTGTGGCTGGCAGAGCCGTTGGTGGCCGCCAGCGAGCTCCCCGACGACGCGGGTGTGCTGGTCGACGACGGTCGGCCGCGCAAGCTGCGTCCGGGCGACTCGCTGCTGGTCGACACCAAGGCCGGCTACGCGTTCGAACGCATTCCCAAGGCCGAGGTCGAGGACCTGGTGCTGGAGGAGGTGCCCGACGTCAGCTACCTCGACATCGGTGGCCTCAGCCGGCAGATCGAGCAGATCCGCGACGCCGTCGAGCTGCCGTTCCTGCACAAGGAGCTCTACAAGGAGTACTCGCTGCGTCCGCCCAAGGGCGTGCTCCTCTACGGCCCTCCCGGCTGCGGTAAGACGCTGATCGCCAAGGCCGTGGCCAACTCGTTGGCCAAGAAGATGGCCGAGGTGCGTGGCGACGACGCGCGCGATGCGAAGAGCTACTTCCTCAACATCAAAGGCCCCGAGCTGCTCAACAAGTTCGTCGGCGAGACCGAACGGCACATCCGGCTGATCTTCCAGCGGGCCAGGGAGAAGGCTTCCGAGGGCACCCCGGTGATCGTGTTCTTCGACGAGATGGACTCGATATTCCGCACCCGCGGCACCGGAGTCAGCTCCGATGTCGAGACGACCGTTGTGCCTCAGTTGCTCTCGGAGATCGACGGTGTCGAGGGCCTGGAGAACGTCATCGTCATCGGTGCATCCAACCGTGAGGACATGATTGATCCGGCGATCCTGCGGCCCGGCCGTCTGGACGTCAAGATCAAGATCGAGCGGCCGGACGCCGAATCGGCACAGGACATCTTCTCCAAGTACCTCACCGAGGATCTGCCCATCCACGCCGACGATCTCGCCGAGTTCGGCAGCGACCGTGCGCTGTGCATCAAGGCGATGATCGAGAAGGTTGTCGACCGGATGTACGCCGAGATCGACGACAACCGGTTCCTGGAGGTCACCTACGCCAACGGTGACAAGGAAGTCATGTACTTCAAGGACTTCAACTCCGGCGCGATGATCCAGAACGTGGTGGACCGGGCGAAGAAGAACGCGATCAAGGCCGTGCTCGAGACCGGTCAGCCGGGCCTGCGGATCCAGCATCTGCTCGACTCGATCGTCGACGAGTTCGCCGAGAACGAGGATCTGCCGAACACCACCAATCCCGACGACTGGGCCCGGATCTCGGGCAAGAAGGGCGAGCGGATCGTGTACATCCGCACGCTGGTCACCGGGAAGAGCTCGAGTGCGTCTCGGGCGATCGATACCGAGTCGAACCTGGGTCAGTACCTGTAGCCGATGTCGTCGCGCCCGCCAGGGCCCGGTAGCTGGTGTTCCACAGCCACTCCACCGGGCCCCGGCGGAACCGGCGCAGCCACAGGTGCGCGAACGTCACGATCACCGTCACCACCGTGAGATAGATCGCGATGGTGACGGGCACCCGGTGCTGCGGCGGCGTGGCCGCGGCGAGGCCGAGCCCCCAGCCATAGCACAGTGCCGAGGCGACGAGGTTCTGTAACACGTAGCTGGACAGCGCCATTCGGCCCACCTCCGCCAGCCGCCTGCCGGCCCACCCGGGTGTGGGCCTGCGCGTGTAGAACTCGGCGACCGCGGACAGGATCGCCAGCGAGACCACGGGTGCCACGCCGTAGCGCGCCAGCAGCACGCCGACGCCGCCCGCGCCGACCTCCAACGCGATGTCGACCGGCGCGGCGACGGCGAAACCCAGCCACATCAGCCTGCGGCGCAGCGCGGCTCCCCGCGGGTCAAGGATGCCGGCGTGAAACAGCCTGGCGCCCAGCAGAAACAGCGCGATCGACATCGGGAAAATCAGTACCGTTTCGAGCCGGAACAGCACGACGTGATCGAGCCGGAACGCCACCAGATCCCAGAACGAGCCGTCGGCATAGGGATTGGGGTCGAGCCGCCGCGGTGGTCCGTCGGTGTGCGGCAGCATCAGCAGACCCACGGTGAGCGTTGTCAGCAAGGCAACGTGCACGGTGGCGGCGACCGCGATGATGCGGCGTTGGGTGCGTGGCGATGTCACCAGCAGGTAGGACACGATCCACCCGGTGATGGCGTAGCCGGTCAGCACGTCGAACTCCGTCAGCAGGACGAAATGCACGACGCCGTCGAGCAAGAGCAGCACCGCACGCCAGGGATAACTCCCGGGCCAGCGCCCGCCCGCGCGCAGTGCCGAACGTTGCTGCAGGGCAAGGCCGATGCCGAACATGATGGTCAGCAGGCCGAGGAACTTGCCCTGCGCGAGGAGCTGCAACACCACTTCGAGGGGGCGCCATCGATCTGGTGTGCTGCCGCCGAGGTAGCCCACCATGCCTTCGGGGTTGGTGAAGATCCAGATGTTGGTACCGAGCGTGCCCAGGATCGCGATACCGCGCAGAACGTCCAGGGAATGCAGACGTGACGAGGACATGTGTGCGGACGCTACCATACGATCGTATGGGCACGGCTATCATCGCCGTGTGAGCGAGCCGTATGAGCGGATGGCCGAAGCGGTGCTGGCGGTTCTGGTGGCCGACGGCTTCGAGGGCGTTTCGGTGCGCAAAGTGGCTGCGCGCGCTGATGTTTCGATCGGAGCGGTGCAGCACCATTTCCCGACCAAGGACGCGATGCTCGCGGCGGCGATGGACCGCGCCGGGGAACGCTTCGCCGCGCGGCTCGATGAACAGATGCGGCCCGATATGAGCGCCGCTGAGCGCCTGGAGACGCTGGCCGTTGCCCTGGTGTGCCCGAATCCGCGGGATCGTGACATCAGCGTGGCATGGGTGCTGCGGCTGGCGCGGGCTGCCGTGCACGAACCCACCGCTGTGCGGCATCGGGCGGACTGGGCCCGCGTGGCGGACTGGTTGCGGGCGCTGATCGCCGAGGCTGCGCCTACGGTCGACGCCGGGACGGCAGCGGTCGAATTACTCGCGCTCCTCGACGGTTTGGCGTGTTCGGTGGCGGTCGAGCCGCAGCGGGTCGGCCGCGAGCTGGCGGAGCGGATCGCGCGAAGCCATGTCAGGCGTCTGCTGAGCTGATCTCCGCCGCGACGGCGCGCAGCTCGTCGAGTACCGCGCCGACGGCAGGGCGCGTTGCGGCGCCCGCGCGGGTGACGGCCTCGACGCGACGAGCCACGGTGATGTCGCTGACCGGTAACCGGACGAGCGGGCGGGTCAGCAGGACGTAACGCGGTATCAGCGCGATGCCCAAACCCGCGTGGACGAGTTCTTCGACGACGCGGAAGTCGTTGACCCGCTGGGTGATGCGTGGCTGCACGCCGGTCAGCAGCGCGATCGAATTCAGGACGTCGTCGACCATGAGGCCGCCCTCGACCCCGATCCACTGGTCGTCGGTCAACTCGGCGAGCCGGACCTGATGACGGCGGGCCAGCCGGTGCTCGGCCGACATCGCCACGTCGAGCGGCTCGCGCAAGAGCTCGGTCGCGGTGAAACGTGGTCCCCAGTCCGACGTGTCGCGCTCGTCGCGGTGGACCACGACGATGTCGAACTCGGCGAGCTGTTGCGGGGCGCGGGATGCCGGGACGTCGATGTCGCGGCCGATCACTTCGACGCCACGCTCACGCGCGCGGATGATCAACGGGGCCAACAGCATTGCCGCACCCGAGGGGAAGGACGACACGCTGACCGTGCCCCGCGGCGACGTCCGGTAGCTGTCCATCTCCGCGCGCGCCCGCTCGAGGGCGGCCAGCACGGCGTCCGCATGGCCCACCAGCACCCGGCCGGCGTCGGTCAGCCGCACCCTGCGGCCGACCGGCTCGATCAGCGCGACCCCCGCCTCGCGCTGGAGGGTCTTGAGCTGCTGGGACACCGCCGACGGCGTCATCGACAGCACGTCGGCCACGGCGGCGACGGTGCCGTGATCGGCGAGTTCGCGCAACATGCGCAGGCGGCCGGCATCCATGAAGAAATTCTACATATTATCGGAAGAATCATTAGCTTGACTGAACTTGTACGGCGCAACAAGCTGTAGCCATGCCCAACCGGACCGCCGACCTAGCGCTGCTCGGTGTCGCCGTCGTGTGGGGTTCGAGCTACCTTGCGACCAAAGAACTGGCGACCGGCGACACCGTATTCGCCGTGCTGGCACTGCGGTTCGTCATCGCCGTGGCGGCGCTGGGGGTGTTGACCGGGCCCCGGTTGCGACGGGTCACCGCGCCGGAGGTGGCGGCAGGGGTGCTGTGCGGCGGCGTCCTGTGGGCCGTATACGCGTGCGAAACCTACGGTGTCACTCGCACGTCGGCGTCCAACGCGGGGTTGTTGATGGCGTTGACGATCGTCGTGACGCCGCTGCTGCAGGGGGTGCGCAGCGTCCCGGCCCGCTTCTACGCGGCGGGTTCGCTAGCTGTCTTGGGGTGCGTATTGCTCACGCAGGCACAGGGGTTCGGGCCGCCAGGGATCGGTGACGCGGTGATCGGCGTGGCGGCGGTGCTGCGGGCCGGACATGTCACTCTGCTGGGCCGGATGACGGCGGCGCGCGAGCTCAACATCACCCGGATGGCCGTGGTGCAGTTGGCGACGGTCGCCGTCCTCTCGGTGGGCTTGGCCACCGCCACAGGGGAGCCGGTGTACGTCTTCGCGGGCGGCATGGGTACCGGCGACTGGCTCCTGTTGCTGTATCTGGCGTTGGCCTGCACGGTGTTTGCGTTCGTAGTGCAGCTGCGCGCTGTGCAACGAAGTACGCCGGCGCGGGTGAGCCTACTGCTGGGAACCGAACCGCTGTGGGCCGCCGTCATCGGTGTGACCCTGGCATCCGATCCGGTCACCGCGGCGGGGGTGGGCGGTGCGGCGTTGGTGGTCTGCGGCGCGGTCTGGGGTCAGCGGGTGCTTGTGCCGGTCGCGGAGCCGGTGTCGCGGTCTGAGAGTCGTGCCCCGATCGGCTGACATTCGGTGCCTGTCGGTGTCGAAATGCCCTCGAAATCGGCGGCCGGAATTCGGGGAAATGCGCATTTATTGACGCGCCGTAAAGGTGTCTATTTCGTTGCGGAAATGGTGTGAATAGGCCGGTTTTCTGGCGCATTGTTTCAGGTTTACGGGAGCCCGTGCGCTGGGCCTCGTGACGGCCTTCGAGCGATTATAACGATTTGATAACGGTGGCGAAGTTCACCCGATGGCCGGTGGCTGCGGGATAACCGCAGATCAGCGCGGTGTGGGGAAGGCGCCCGGCGGTGCCTGGGCAGGCCATCCGGCTTGATCAACCGCCCCCGGTGTGCTTACGGTCAGGGCACCGATGACTTGAACTGATGACTATTGATGACTGTTCGGTGGTGACTTCTAACTCGATATGCACGTTTACAACAGCGCCCCGCCGCGCGTCTGCGCACAGCCGGGACGAGATACGTCAGGCCCGGATGCCCGCAGCGAATTGCTGCGACCGCCACGTGCCGATGACGCGATGGCGATCCGCGATCTGGCCGCACAAACTCAGGTGCTCGACCTGAACTCGACTTACGCCTACCTGCTGTTGGCGACCGATTTCGCCGCCACCTCGATCGTGGCCGAGCGGGGTGGTGACCTGCGAGGGTTCATCACCGGCTATCACCCGCCGCCGCGACCGGACGTACTGTTCGTCTGGCAGGTCGCCGTGGCTCCGTCGGAGCAAGGCAGTGGGTTGGCCAGCGCCATGATCGATGCGCTGGTAAACAGGGTCCGGGCCGACCGGCGCGGACATCCGGTCACCGTCGAAGCGACTGTCTCGCCGGACAATTCGGCATCCCGGGCGTTCTTCGGTGCCTTTGCGCGCCGGCACGGCGTCGCACTCGTCGAGGAGCCCCATTTCGGCGGCGAACTGCTCGCCGCCGACCTCAGCCACGACGACGAGCCGATCCTGCGGATCGGCCCGATCGCCGCAGCGCTGCCCAACTGATTTCTGACCGGGCAGCTGTGGTCGCCGAGCACGTACGGCCAAGGTGCCCAATCGAATTCCCCAATTGAATCCATTGAACCGATCGGAAGGATCTCCCTTGCTGCTCGCCGAAACCGCGCCCCTGACCGAGGATCGTCTGCCTGATGTGTTCTCCTCGGTGGAGTCCGAGGTTCGCAGCTATTGCCGTGGCTGGCCGACTGTCATGCAGAGCGCCAGCGACTCCTGGGTGACCGACACCGAAGGGCGCCGCTACATCGATTTCTTCGCCGGTGCGGGTGCGCTGAACTACGGTCACAACAACCCGCTGCTCAAGGCTCCGTTGCTGGACTACCTGGCCTCCGACGGGATCGTGCACTCACTCGACATCGCGACGGAAGCCAAGCAGCGCTTCCTGGAGACCTTTGCGCGGGTGATCCTGGAACCCCGGGGCCTGGATTTCAAAGTGCAGTTCCCCGGGCCGACGGGAGCCAATGCCGTCGAGTCGGCGCTCAAGCTGGCTCGCAAGGTCACAGGTCGTGAATCAATTGTCAGCTTCACCAACGCCTTTCACGGAATGACCCTCGGCGCGCTTTCGGTGACCGGCAATTCGATGAAGCGTGCCGGGGCAGGCATCCCGCTGGTGCATGCCACCCCCATGCCGTACGACAACTACTTCGGTGGGGTCACCGAGGACTTCCACTGGTTCGAGCGGGTGCTCGACGATTCGGGCAGCGGGCTCAACCGTCCCGCCGCGGTGATCGTGGAAACCGTGCAAGGCGAAGGCGGTTTGAACGTCGCCCGTCTCGAGTGGCTGCAGGCGCTGTCGGACCTGTGCCGTACCCGTGACATCCTGCTCATCGTCGACGACGTCCAAATGGGCTGCGGCCGTACCGGTCCGTTCTTCAGCTTCGAAGCCGCGGGCATCGTTCCCGACATCGTCACCCTGTCGAAGTCCATCAGCGGCTACGGCCTACCCATGGCGTTGACGCTGTTCCGCAGGGATCTTGACGTGTGGGCGCCGGGCGAGCACAACGGCACCTTCCGTGGTCACAACCCGGCGTTTATCACCGCCACAAAGGCTCTTGAAACCTATTGGGCAACACCGGAATTTGCTCAGGACACGGCCCGCAAGGGAAAGCTGGTGCGAGCCCGCCTCGATGAGATCGAGCAGCGCCACCGCGGCGTCACAGCCCGTGGGCGAGGCATGGCACAGGGGTTGAAATTCGATGACGCCGATCAGGCCGCGAAGGTGTGCCGGACCGCGTTCGACCTCGGCGTGCTGATGGAGACCAGCGGTCCCTCCGACGAAGTCGTCAAGCTGCTGCCACCCCTGACCACGTCGGAACCCGACCTGCAAAAGGGTCTGGACATCCTCGACGAATCCGTTTCCGCCATCCTGAACTGAGGAGCAAGACACCCAATGATCGTGCGTACCACCGCCGAGATCACCGGCACCGCCCGCGACGTCGCCGACGCCAACTGGCGGTCCAAGAGGATCATCCTGGCCGGCGACGGCGTCGGGTTCTCCTTCCACGAGACGACCATCAACGCGTCCTCGGTCAGCGAGTTCCACTACCAGCACCACGTCGAGGCGGTGTGGGTCGTGGAAGGCACCGGAACGTTGACCAACCTGGAGACCGGCGAGAATCATCCGCTCGCGCCGGGCACCATGTATCTGCTCAACGGCCATGAGCGCCACCGGGTTACCTGCGAGACGCAGATGCGCATGCTGTGCGTGTTCAACCCGCCGGTGACCGGGCAGGAAGTGCACGACGAGACCGGCGCGTACCCGGCGCCGCAGTCGGTCGCATGAGCGACCCCTATCCCACCCGGCTCGATCACGCCATCGCGCCGATCCCACGTCAGGAACCCGCGGTGTGGGGCACCGAATCCGACGGGCCGCTCGTCCAACAGCAGCTGGACTGGTTCACCGCGCAGGGGTACCTGGTGCGACCGGACACCGTCTCCGACGATCGGCTGCCTGCGCTGCGGCACGAATTGGACCGGATCGCAGCCGATCTGGACGCAGACGACCCGCGCGTGATCAGAGAGCCCGGTGGATCCATCCGGTCGATCTTCGAGCCGCATCTGCTCAGTGAGCTTGTCGCGCAGGTGGTTCGGCTGGACACCGTGCTACCGGTGGCGCGTCAGCTGCTGGGTAGCGACGTGTACATCCACCAGGCCAGGATCAACCTGATGCCCGGTTTCACCGGCACCGGTTTCTACTGGCATTCCGATTTCGAGACCTGGCACGCCGAGGACGGCATGCCCTCGATCCGGGCGGTGTCGTGTTCGATCGCGCTTACGCACAACTACCCGTTCAACGGGTCGCTGATGGTGATACCCGGATCGCACCACACGTTCTATCCGTGCGTGGGTGCGACGCCGGACAACAATCACGACACGTCGCTGGTCGTCCAGAACGTCGGCGTCCCCGACGAGACGACGCTCACCAAGGCCGTCGACCACGACGGGATCGACCAGTTCACCGGCCCGCCGGGCTCGGCGCTCTGGTTCGATGCGAACCTGCTGCACGGATCGGGCTCCAACATCACGCCGCTGCCGCGGTCGAACATCTTCCTGGTGTTCAACTCGGTGGAGAACCAACTGGGGGAGCCTTTCGCGGCACCCCGGCGCAGGCCGGAATACCTGGCGGCCCGGTGCGCAGACCGCGTCACCTAGGCTGGGCATATGCAACGGATTATCGGAACTGAGGTCGAGTACGGCATATCCTCGCCCTCCGATCCGACAGCCAATCCGATCTTGACGTCGACTCAGGCGGTTCTGGCGTACGCGGCAGCCGCCGGTATCCAGCGGGCCAAGCGCACGCGGTGGGACTACGAGGTCGAATCGCCGCTGCGCGATGCCCGCGGGTTCGACCTGTCGCGGGCGTCGGGCCCGCCGCCGATCGTCGACGCCGACGAGGTCGGTGCGGCCAACATGATTCTCACCAACGGCGCCCGGCTCTACGTCGACCACGCCCACCCGGAGTACTCCGCACCCGAGTGCACCGATCCGATGGACGCGGTGATCTGGGACAAGGCGGGCGAACGCGTCATGGAGGCCGCGGCCCGCCACGTCGCCAGTGTCCCCGGCGCCGTCAAGCTGCAGCTCTACAAGAACAACGTGGACGGCAAGGGCGCGTCGTACGGCTCGCACGAGAACTACCTGATGAGCCGGCAGACGCCGTTCACCTCCGTCATCGCGGGATTCACCCCGTTCCTGGTCTCGCGCCAGGTGGTGACCGGTTCCGGCCGGGTGGGGATCGGGCCGTCGGGCGACGATCCGGGGTTCCAGCTGTCGCAGCGGGCCGATTACATCGAGGTCGAGGTCGGCCTGGAGACCACGCTCAAACGCGGCATCATCAACACCCGCGACGAGCCGCACGCCGACGCCGACAAGTACCGGCGGCTGCACGTCATCATCGGCGACGCGAACTTGGCCGAGACCTCGACCTATCTCAAGCTCGGCACCAGCTCGCTGGTGCTGGACCTGATCGAGGAGGGCATCGACCTCTCCGACCTGGCCCTGGCCCGGCCGGTGCACGCGGTGCATGTGATCAGCCGCGATCCGTCGCTGCGGGCCACCGTGGCCCTCGCCGACGGCCGCGAAGTGACCGCGCTCGCGCTGCAGCGGATGTACCTGGACCGGGTTGCCAAGCTGGTGGACAGCCGCGATCCCGACCCGCGGGCCAGCCACGTCGTCGAGACCTGGGCCGAGGTGCTCGACCTTCTCGAGCGCGACCCCATGGAATGCGCCGAGATCCTCGACTGGCCGGCCAAGCTGCGGCTGCTGGAAGGCTTCCGGCGCCGTGAGAACCTGGCGTGGTCGGCACCGCGCTTGCACCTGGTGGACCTGCAGTATTCCGACGTCCGGCTGGACAAGGGCCTGTACAACCGGCTGGTGGCACGCGGTTCGATGAAGCGGCTCGTCACCGAGCAGCAGGTCCTCGACGCGGTCGACAACCCGCCGACCGACACCCGCGCGTACTTCCGTGGCGAGTGCTTGCGCCGGTTCGGGGCCGACATCGCGGCGGCGAGCTGGGATTCGGTGATATTCGATCTCGGTGGCGATTCGCTCGTGCGGATTCCAACCCTGGAACCGCTGCGCGGCAGCAAAGCGCATGTGGGAGCGCTGCTGGACTCGGTGGACAGCGCCGCCGAGTTGGTCGAACAGCTCACAACCTGACCGGTTGTGATCCCGGGCAATTCGGGTATTGACCGGTACTGTGGAAGAACCGGCAGGGCGCCCGCGCCAGCCGATGACTATGCAGGAGGCAGCGATGGCTCAAGAGCAGACCAAGCGTGGTGGCGGCGGCGGTGACGACGACGACGTCTCCGGCGCCTCGGCCGCAGGCCAGGAGCGTCGCGAGAAGCTGACCGAGGAAACCGACGACCTGCTGGACGAGATCGACGACGTGCTGGAGGAGAACGCCGAAGACTTCGTGCGCGCGTACGTCCAAAAGGGCGGCCAGTGACCTGGCACGACAACCTGCCCTCATTTCTCTCCGGAACACCAGCGATAACTGCAGATTTGTCGTCTTTCTCGGACCTGCTCCGTCGTCAGGCCCCTGATCTGCTGCCGGTCAACCGGATGGCGGACGGGTCGTCCATCGGCGCGGCATCACACGGCACCACGGCCGAATTCGCGCCGCACGGAACGACAATCGTCGCGATCAAGTACCCAGGCGGTGTCGTCATCGCCGGTGACCGGCGGGCCACGCAGGGCAACATGATCGCCAGCCGCGACGTGGAGAAGGTGCACATCGCCGACGACTACACCGCGACCGGCATCGCCGGTACCGCCGCCATCGCGGTCGAGTTCGCGCGGCTCTACGCCGTCGAACTCGAGCACTATGAAAAGGTCGAAGGCGTGCCGCTCACCTTCCGCGGCAAGGTGAACCGCCTGGCAACCATGGTGCGCGGCAATCTCGGCGCGGCTCTTCAGGGTTTCGTGGCACTGCCCCTGCTGGTGGGCTACGACCTCAACGACGCCGACCCGGCCAACGCAGGCCGCATCGTCTCGTTCGACGCCGCAGGTGGCTGGAACATCGAGGAAGAGGGCTACCAGTCGGTGGGTTCGGGTTCGCTGTTCGCCCGGTCGTCGATCAAGAAGCTGTATCCGACGGTCACCGACGCCGAGTCGGCGCTCAAGGTGGCCATCGAGGCGCTCTACGATGCCGCGGACGACGATTCCGCCACGGGCGGGCCGGATCTGGTGCGCGGCATCTACCCGACCGCGGTGACCATCGGAGCCGAGGGCGCCGAGGAGATCACCGAGGCGCGTATCGCCGAACTGGCCCGTGAGGTGATCGAAAGCCGCACCGCAACGAAAGGTGACGGCTGATGAGCTTCCCGTATTTCATATCGCCTGAGCAGGCGATGCGTGAGCGGTCTGAGCTGGCCCGCAAGGGCATTGCCCGTGGTCGCAGCGTGGTGGTGCTGGCCTACGACAGCGGTGTGTTGTTCGTGGCCGAGAATCCGTCCCGTTCGCTGCAGAAAGTCAGCGAGCTCTACGACCGTGTCGGTTTCGCCGCGGTCGGCAGGTTCAGCGAGTTCGACAAGTTGCGGGTCGGCGGCATCCAATACGCGGATACCCGCGGCTACGCATACGACCGCCGGGACGTCACCGGTCGCCAGCTGGCCAATGTGTACGCCCAGACGCTGGGCACCATCTTCACCGAGCAGCCCAAGCCCTTCGAGGTCGAGTTGTGCGTGGCCGAGGTTGCGCACTACGGCGAGACGAAAGCCCCTGAGCTCTACCGGATCACCTATGACGGATCGATCGCCGACGAACCGCACTACGTGGTGATGGGCGGCACGACCGAGCCCATCGTGGCCAAACTCGGCGAGTCGTATACCGAAAACGCCGATCTGGGGGCGGCCGTGAAGATCGCCGTCGAGGCGCTCAGCTCCGGTGCCGAAGGTTCCGAACGGCGCAAACTCGGCCCCTCGACCCTCGAGGTGGCGGTCCTCGACGCCAAGCGGCCCCGCCGGTGTTTCCGACGGATCACCGGGCCCGCCCTGGAAACGCTGCTGCCCGAACCGGATCCGGATAAGGCGCCGGCCGAGTAGCCGACGTGGACGACGGGGGAGCTCCACCGGCCGCCCCGCGCGGCTACCGGCCCAGCCGGGCTCAGTGGTCATTGGCGGGCCTGATCGTTGCGTTCGTCGTCGGCGTCGTGCTGTTCAAGGTCATCAAGGGTTTCGGCCTCGGGCAGAGCGCCGCGTTCTACATCGGGATCCCCACGGTGCTCGCGTTGATTCTGACGCTCACCGCAAACCCGGACCGGCTGATCTCCATGACGCTCAAGGCGATCACCATCCTGCTGCTGCTCGCCATCCCGGTGGCCGGCGAGGGTTTCGTGTGCGTGATCATCGCCGCACCGTTGTTCTACGCGGTCGGGATCATCGTGGCGTTGATCGTGGGGGCCGTGCGCAAGTCCGGTCGGCCGCCCGGCGCTCGCATCGTGGTGCTGCCTGCCGTCGCACTGGTGCTCTCGCTCGAAGGAGTCGTGCCCGCCCTGACGCTGCCGGGCGACAGCACTGTGACGGCCACGCGCACGGTCGCAGCCACACCCGACCAAGTGGCGGCTGCGCTGGCCCGTCCGCTGCGGTTCGGCGATGTGAAGCCATCTGGTGTTCTCGGGCTCGGCTTTCCGCAGCCATTAATGGACCACGGCAGCGGTTTGGCGGTGGGGGACCGCCGAGTGGTGATGTTCGCCGGAGCGCACCACCGGCCCGGGTTCATCGCGCAGCACCACTGGGGTGAGGCGCAGTCCGCACTGGAATTCCAGATTGCCTCCAGGACACCGGACTCCGTGCAGCTGGTGCCGGTCTCGGACGACACCCCGCTGGCAACCTGGCTGACCTGGCGTTCGTCCGACGTGAGCTGGCGTGCCGTCGACGCCGAGCACACCGAGATCACCTGGTCGCTGAGCTACACGCGGCGGCTGGCGCCGGCCTGGTATTTCGGGCCGATCGAGCATGTGGTGACCCAGCGCGCCGCGGGTTACCTGCTCGACGCTGTCGATCTCCGGCCGTGACCACCGGGCTGGACGTCGCGACGCTGCGCAACGGTGCTGTGCTGGTCCCGGCGCTGCTGGCAGGCGCGTTGTGGGTCGCAGCGCCCGCAGAACGGGTCGGTGCGGCGCTCGCGACACTGTGGAATGTGGTGTGGCTGGCGGCGCTGAACGCCGTCGCGGTCGAGGCGGGCTGGTGGGCCTTCGGGACCGATGGGCTGATGTGGTCGGGGGTGCCTCTCGACGTGGTGCTCGGCTGGGCGCTGCTGTGGGGCGCGGTGCCGGTGCTGTTGATGAGGTGGGTGAATCCCCTTGTGACAGTTGCCGTTCTGGTGGCCGCAGACATCGTGGCGATGGGTGGTTTGGCGCCATTGGTATCGCTGCGGTCTGGTTGGTGGGCCGGCGAACTGCTTGGCGTTCTGCTCTGCCTGCTCCCCGCGGTGCTGCTGGGCTGGGCGACCGCAGCCGGGCGCATGCTGTGGGTGCGGGCCGGTCTGCAGGTGGTGCTGTTCGGTGCATTGCTGCTGTTCGTCATACCCGCGGCGACGTTCGCTCTCACCGGCACGTCCTGGCTGCAGGCATGGCACCGGATCGGCGGCCCCGCGGACTGGGCCCTGCTGCAGATCGCGGCGGTGTTGGTGGTGATCGCACTGAGTGCGGTGGCGGAGTTCGCCCGCCACGGCGGCACGCCGTTCCCGTGGGACCCTCCGCAGGCCTTGGTGACCTCCGGGCCCTACGCCTACCTCGCCAACCCCATGCAGGTGTGCGCGGTGCTGCTGCTGGTGACGGCGGCGGCACTGGTCGGCGCACCGGGGCTGGTGCTGGCCGCGGCCATAAGCGTGGTGTTCAGCGCAGGCATTGCCGGGTGGCACGAACGCGATCAGCTGGTCGCGCGCTTCGGCGCACCGTGGCAGGAGTACCGCCGTGCCGTGCACGACTGGGTGCCACGCCTGCGGCCCTATCCGCACCGCGCACCGGCCCGGTTGTACGTGGCGGTGACGTGTGATCCGTGCAGTCAAGTCGCGGGCTGGCTGCGGCGTCGGCACCCCGTCGCACTGACGCTCGAACCCGCCGAAGATCACCCGCAGGATTTGCGCCGAGTCCGCTACGAGTCGGATTCGGTTGTGCTGCAGGGCACCCGAGCCGTCGGAGCGGCGCTCGAGCACATCTCACTCGGGTGGGCGCTGGTGGGCTGGGTGATGCGGGCACCGGTAATCGGGTGGTTCGTGCAGCTGCTTGCCGACGCGGTCGGGGCGGGACCGCGCTCGGTCAACCGATGACGCGGCGGATCAGCCCGGCGAACTCCTCGGGACACTCCAGCGGGGTGAAATGCCCTGCGGCGTCGGCGGTGTGCATCCGGACGTCGACGAAGTAGTCGTCGAGGCGGTCGGCCCATTCGGTCGGGAACAGCGGGTCTTGCCGGGGCCACAGCACGTCGGTGGGGGCGGTGATCTTGACGGCCCGATCGGGCGGCAGCTCGGTCAACGACTGGGCGACGGTGCCTGCCCCTGCGCGGTACCAGGCCAGTGAGGCGGCGAACGCCCCGGGCAATGCGTAGTCGGAGACGAGCCGGTCCAGGTCCTCCTCGGTGACGGTGAAGCTCGGCCCCGACCAGTGATTCCAGAAGTGCCGCAGATACTCGCGCACGATTTCGGGGTTCCCGTCGATCAGCCGGTCGGCGATCGGCAGCTGGTGAAACGCCTGATACCAGAACTCGTGCTGGGCATGCGGGCTGAGCACCCGGTCACCGGCACCCGGTAGCGGCGGCGAGAGCACGAGCGCCTTGGCCAGGTGGGGGTGCATGCGGGCCACGCTCTGCGCCACCCTGCTGCCGACGTCGTAGCCGGCGAGGATGACTTGGTCGAGGCCCAGTTCGTGGATCAGGCCGACGATGCTGGCCGCTTGGGCCGTCGCGCTGTAAAAGTGCTGCACCGCCACCGCGTGTTTGTCGGAGCCGCCGAATCCGCGCATGTCGGGCACGATCACGTCGGCCACGTCGGTCAGCAGCGGAACCACCTTCCGGTAGTCCCGCCGGGTGCCCGGCCAGCCGTGCAACAGCACGACAGGCGGCCCGCCCGCGATGCCGAGCCGGTCGAAGGCCAATCGGAATCCGTCGACCGGAGCGCTGCGCGAGGACATCGGTCAATTCTCATCCGCAGCCACGGCGTTGGGGGCCAGGTTGGGAAAGGTCGGCGAGATCAGGATGCGGCGGTTTCCCGACGCCAGCCGACGTAGGTCAACCACAGGCCCATCGCCGTGAGCAGCAGGAAGAAGATCCGGGCCGCGAGCAGCAGACCCGGGCTGCTCAGCGTGGTGTCGGCGCCCGTCTGGATCGCCGACGGAAAGGCCATCATCGCTACGCCGCGCAACGCCACGAACCATCCGAACAGCGAGATGAGCACGGCCGTCGCGCTGTACCAGTACTGGTGGAACGCGATCACGATCAAACCCATCATCAACATCGCCGCGCCAAGGATCCAGGGGATCGTGCCGCTGCCGAACAGGTCAGAGAGCAAGTTGCCGAGCTGGGACAACCGGATCGCGATGATGACGGTGGCGACGGCGACGAACGGGCCGAGAACCCGGGCGAAAACACGCGTGCGGTGCCGGGCTTCGGCGGTGGACGTGGGCATCTGACCTCCTGTAATTAATAAACCGACTGACGGTCTATTAATAAGCTAGGCTCGAGGCGCGACGACGTCAACGGAGGCTCATGGCACGCCAGGTGAAGCACGAGGAACACGCCGCACGGCGCAGCGAGATCCTCGACGCCGCGCTGCAACTCATGCACGACAAGGGCTACGCGGCGATGACCATCGAGGATCTGTTGAGCGCCATGCAGATCTCCAAAGGCGCGCTCTACCACTACTTTCGGTCCAAACAAGCGTTGCTGGAAGGCGTCGTCGAGCAGATGGGCGAGAGCGCCACCGCGGGGCTGTGCGACATCATCGACGCTGCCGACACCTCGGCGCTGGACAAGCTGCACGCGTATTTCGCGGCGTCGTACGCGTGGAAGTCGGAGAATCCGACCGCGGTCGCCACCCTGATCCGGCTCTGGCATGACGAGAACAACGCGCTGGTGCGGCAGAAAATGACCCAGGGCTCGATGCGCACCACCGCGCCCTTCCTGGAGGCGATCATCAGGCAGGGCTGCGCGGAAGGCGTCTTCCACACCGACTTCCCACACGAGGCGGCCGGCATCCTCACCGCGATGGGCCTGCATCTGGCGGACGCGTTCATCGACGCCATCGAGGCCGACGGTGCGGTCGGAATCGACATCTCCGGGCCACATGCGCGTAAGGCGGTCGCGGCCTACCAGCAAGCATTCGAGCGCATCCTCGGACTGCCCGACGGCTCGCTCGCCGGCGAACTCTGAAACCTCTCGCCAGCGGCGGCCGTCCGCCGCGACAGTTCGGGCACCTGCCGACGCGACCGCTCGTTGCCAACCGATAGCGAGTGCGACCCCGTAAGCTCGATAGCGTGCAGCGACGAATCATGGGCATCGAGACAGAATTCGGTGTGACCTGCACGTTCCATGGCCATCGCCGGCTCAGTCCCGACGAGGTTGCCCGCTATCTGTTCCGGCGGGTCGTGTCGTGGGGCCGCAGCTCAAACGTCTTCCTCCGCAACGGCGCCCGTTTGTACCTGGATGTGGGCAGTCACCCCGAGTACGCCACAGCCGAATGCGACAACCTCGTTCAGTTGGTCACCCACGACCGCGCCGGTGAGCGCGTACTGGAAGACCTCCTGATCGACGCCGAGCAGCGGCTCGCCGACGAGGGCATCGGCGGTGACATCTATCTGTTCAAGAACAACACCGATTCGGCGGGCAACTCTTACGGCTGCCACGAGAACTACCTCATCGTGCGCGCCGGTGAATTCTCGCGGATCTCCGACGTGCTGTTGCCGTTCCTGGTGACCCGGCAGCTGATCTGCGGTGCGGGCAAGGTGTTGCAGACGCCGAAGGCCGCCACGTTCTGCCTGTCGCAGCGAGCCGAGCACATCTGGGAGGGCGTCTCGAGCGCCACCACCCGATCGCGGCCGATCATCAACACGCGCGACGAGCCGCACGCCGACGCGGAGAAGTACCGGCGGCTGCACGTCATCGTCGGCGACTCCAACATGTGCGAGGCCACCACCATGCTGAAGGTGGGCACCGCCTCACTGGTGCTGGAGATGATCGAGGCGGGCGTGCCGTTCCGCGACTTCTCGCTCGACAACCCCATTCGGGCCATCCGCGAAGTCAGCCACGACCTGACCGGCCGGCGTCCCGTGCGGCTGGCAGGAGGCAGGCAGGCCAGCGCGCTGGACATCCAGCGCGAGTACTACAGCCGTGCTGTCGAATACCTGCAGACCCGCGAAACCAACACCCAGATCGAACAGGTGGTGGATCTGTGGGGCCGCCAACTCGACGCCGTCGAGAGCCAGGACTTCGCCAAGGTCGACACCGAGATCGACTGGGTGATCAAGCGCAAGCTGTTCCAGCGCTACCAGGATCGCTACAACCTGGAACTGTCCGATCCGAAGATCAGCCAGCTCGACCTGGCCTACCACGACATCAAGCGGGGCCGTGGCGTGTTCGACCTGTTGCAGCGCAAGGGCCTGGCCGCCCGGATCGCCACCGACGAAGAGATCGACGCCGCGGTCAACACGCCGCCGCAGACCACGCGCGCCAAGCTGCGCGGTGAATTCATCAGTGCCGCGCAGGAAGCCGGCCGCGACTTCACCGTCGACTGGGTGCACCTCAAGCTCAACGATCAAGCGCAGCGCACCGTGCTGTGCAAAGACCCGTTCCGGTCGGTCGACGAGCGGGTCAAGCGGCTGATCGCCAGCATGTGAGCCGCGCGGGGCGCCGGTGGCGACGCCCCGCCCGACCGCTGCCCGGATCCATCGCGGTTGCCGCCTAAACTCCTTGCTGTGGCGACATCCAAAGTGGAGCGATTGATGAACCTCGTCATCGCGCTGCTGTCCACGCGAACATTCCTGCCTGCGGAGAAGATTCGCGCGAGCGTGGCCGGATACGCCGACAGCCCCAGCGACGAGGCGTTCTCCCGGATGTTCGAGCGCGACAAGAACGAGCTGCGTGATCTCGGCATCCCGCTCGAGACAGGCCGGGTGTCGAAATTCGATCCGACCGAGGGCTACCGGATCAACCGCGACGCGTACGCGCTGCCGCCCGTGCAGTTGACCGGTGACGAGGCCACCGCCGTCGCGGTCGCGACCCAGCTGTGGCAGTCGCCGGAACTGGTCACCGCAACGCAGGGCGCCCTGCTCAAACTGCGCGCCGCCGGGGTGGAGGTCGAGGCTGACGGCGCGGGTGCCGCGATCACCTCCACCGCGGTGCTACCCGGCCTGCGCGGGTCCGAGGAAGTTCTGCGAATCCTGTTGTCCGCCATCGATTCGGGTCATGCTGTGCAATTCGAACACCGGCCGTCGCGTACCGCCGGCTACACCACCCGCACGGTCGAGCCGTGGGGCGTGGTCACCCACCGCGGCCGCTGGTATCTCGTCGGGCACGACCGGGATCGCGACGACACCCGCACGTTTCGGTTGTCCCGCATCGGATCCGGCGTCACGCTCATCGGGGAGGCCGGTGCGGTGCACAAGCCTGACGGCGTGAACGTGCGCGAGATCGTGCGACGCGTCGTCACCGACGTACCCACCGGCGAACGGGCCCGGGTGTGGGTCGCCGGGGGCCGGGCTACGGCGCTCCGCAGGCAGGCCGTCACGACCACCCCGCGCACCCTTGGCGGGCGTGCGGGGGAGGAGATCACCGTCGAACTCGGCATGTACGACCGGCTCGCGCGCGAGATCGCGAGCTACGGTGCTGACGCCGTGGCGCTGGAACCACAGGCGTTGCGCGACGATGTGTTGGACAGGTTGCGGGCGCAGGCGGAACAGGTATGAGCCAGGTTTCGGCCCGGCTGGTCCGGTTGCTCAACATGGTTCCGTACTTCCAGGCCAATCCGAAGGTCACCCGCGCGGAGGCTGCCGACGCCCTTGGGGTCAGCCGCAAACAGCTCGACGCCGATCTCGAACAGCTGTGGATGTGCGGGCTGCCCGGTTACAGCCCCGGCGACCTGATCGACTTCGACTTCACCGACGACACCATCGAGGTGACGTTCTCGGCAGGTGTGGACCAGCCGCTGCGGCTGACCTCGACCGAGGCCACGGTGATCCTGGTGGCGCTGCGGGCGCTGGTGGACGTGCCGGGCATGGTCGATCCGGAGGCCGCGCGCAGCGCGATCGCCAAGATCGAGTCGGCCGCGGGGGCTCAGTTGGCTGCCGTCGACGATCCCGCGCCGACAGAGAGTGAGGCCGCCGCAACCGTGCGTGCGGCCGTGCGCGACGGCCGTGCGGTGACGTTGGAGTACTACTCGGCGTCGCGGGACTCGTTGACCACCCGCATCGTGGACCCGATCCGGGTCGCCCTGGTCGGGGACAACAGCTATCTGGAGGCGTGGTGCCGCAGCGCCGAGGCCGTGCGGCTGTTCCGGCTCGATCGCATCGTCGAGGCGCAGCTGCTCGAGGAGGCCTCGGCTCCGCCTCCGCCTGCCGTGCAGGCCGGTCCTGACACGTCGTTGTTCGACGCCGATCCCGCGCTGCCGGCAGCCACCCTGCTCATCGCGCCCTCGGCGTCGTGGATGTTCGACTACTACCCGCTGCGGGTGCTGACCGAGCTCCCCGACGGTGCGGTCGAGGCGGCCATGACGTTCGCCTCCGAGGAGTGGATGGCCCGCTTTGTGCTGGGCTTCGGTTCTGCGGTGCGCGTGCTGGCACCCGCCTCGTTGGCGCAGCAGGTCCGGGCCGCGGCGGCGGCGGCGCTGGACGCCTACGGCGCGGTAGAGGTTGACGGGTAGACTCGGCGAAGACGTCTGGAGGTAACCAAATTGGGCGGACTACAACCCTGGCACTGGATCATCGTCATCGCGGTGTTCGTGCTGCTGTTCGGTGCGAAAAAGCTTCCCGACGCGGCGCGGTCGCTCGGCAAGTCGATGCGGATCTTCAAGTCGGAGATCAAGGAGATGCAGTCTGAGTCCCGGTCGGAGGAGACTCCGCCGGCGAAGCCGATTGCCTCCGAACGCGCCGACGTGGCAGCTCCCAGGCCCGACGTCGCCGGGCAGGCGACTCCGGCGCCCGAACAGTCCCCGGACCGGCACACGGCCTGACGCGGCCCGACCCTGACCGCGGTTTCCGGCCGCGTCGGTAGGTTGCGTCTTCAACCCCTCACTCCACATACGTGCAGACCTCCGGCATCTTCAGAAAACTCGATCCCCGTCGCCGCCGTTCACGGGTCAATCCCGACGGCACCATGTCGCTGGTCGATCACCTCACCGAGCTGCGATCGCGGCTGCTGATCGCAGTCGCAGCGGTCGTCGTCGCGATGATCTTCGGGTTCTTCTGGTACACCCACGGCATCTTCGGGCTGCACAGCCTGGGCGAATGGCTGCGGGGGCCGTACTGTGCCCTGCCCGCCTCGTCGCGTGCGGCCATCGCACCTGACGGGGAGTGCCGGCTGCTGGCCACCGCGCCCTTCGACCAGTTCATGCTGCGGCTGAAGGTCGCGCTCGCGGCGGGTGTGGTGATGGCCTGCCCGGTGTGGCTCTATCAGATGTGGGCGTTCATCACGCCGGGGCTGTACAAGAAGGAACGCCGCTTCGCGATGGCCTTCGTCGGCGTCGGCGCGCTGCTGTTCGTGACCGGTGCGGTGCTGGCGTACGTGGTGTTGGCCAAGGCGTTGGGCTTCCTGCTGACCGTCGGCAGCGACGTTCAGGTCACCGCGCTCTCGGGTGAGCAGTACTTCGGATTCCTGATCAACCTGCTGCTGGTGTTCGGTATCAGCTTCGAGTTCCCGCTGCTGATCATCATGCTCAACCTTGTCGGCGTGCTCAGCTATCAGAAGCTCAAGGCGTGGCGGCGCGGGTTGATCTTCGGCCTGTTCGTGTTCGCGGCGTTCGCCACACCCGGCTCCGACCCGTTCACGATGCTGGCGTTGTCCTGCGCGCTGTCGCTGCTGTTGGAGTTCGCGATCCAGTTCTCCCGGGTGCATGACCGGCGTAAGGCCCGCTTGGCGGAGGCCGAGGTGGACGACGACGAGGCTGCACCGATCGGCACCGCCGAACCGATCGACGCGCCTGACCCGGTGTCGACGCCGGCAACCACAGCTTCGAAGACGCCACCGGCGTCGCAACCCACCAGGTTCACCATCGATGACGACGCCACCTGAGTCCGGCGAGGCTGCTGACGAGCTGGCCGTATTTACCGCACAGCTGCCTTTCGCTCTCGACGACTTTCAGGTCCGCGCCTGCCGTGCGCTCGAACGCGGCCACGGCGTGCTGGTCTGTGCGCCCACCGGCGCAGGTAAGACGGTGGTCGGAGAATTCGCCGTGCACCTGGCACTGGCGGCCGGGGGCAAGTGCTTCTACACCACGCCGATCAAGGCGCTGAGCAACCAGAAGCACAACGATCTGGTGGCCCGCTACGGCGCCGAGAAGATCGGGCTGCTCACCGGCGATCAGTCCATCAACGGCGACGCCGACGTGGTGGTGATGACCACCGAAGTGCTGCGCAACATGCTGTACGCGAATTCGTCTGCGCTGCACGGGTTGTCCCATGTGGTGATGGACGAGGTGCACTTCCTCGCCGACCGGATGCGCGGCGCGGTGTGGGAGGAGGTGATCCTGCACCTACCGGAGGAGGTGCGGTTGGTCAGCCTCTCGGCCACGGTGAGCAATGCCGAGGAGTTCGGCGGCTGGATCCAGACGGTCCGTGGCGACACCACCGTCGTCGTCGACGAGCACCGGCCCGTGCCGCTGTCTCAGCACATGATGGTGGGCAAGCGGCTGTTCGATCTGTTCGACGGCTCCGACCGCACCTTGGTGGACCCAGATTTGGTGCGGCACATCGCCCATCGCCGCGAGGCCGACCGGCTCGCGGACTGGCAGCCCCGGGGACGCGGGCGCGGTCGGCCGCCGCAGCTGTACCGGCCGCCGAGCCGACCGGACGTGATCGATGTTCTCGACGCCGCGGGTCTGTTGCCCGCGATCACGTTCGTGTTCTCGCGTGCGGGGTGCGATGCGGCGGTCAAGCAGTGTCTGCGGTCGCGGCTACGGCTCACCACCGACGAGGAACGCGCCCGCATCGCGGAGGTGGTGGACCGCCGCTGTGCCGATCTGGCCGAGTCCGATCTGATCGTGCTGGATTACCACGAGTGGCGCGAAGGCCTTTTGCGCGGCCTGGCCGCCCACCACGCCGGCATGTTGCCGACGTTCCGCCACACCGTCGAGGAACTGTTCACCGCCGGTCTGGTGAAGGCCGTATTCGCCACGGAGACACTGGCTTTGGGCATCAACATGCCGGCCCGGACGGTGGTGCTCGAGCGGCTGGTGAAGTACAACGGGGAGCAGCATCTGCCGTTGACGCCCGGGGAGTACACGCAGCTGACCGGGCGGGCCGGTCGCCGTGGCATCGACGTCGAGGGTCACGCCGTGGTGTTGTGGCGGCCCGACGACAGCACGGCCGACCCGGCCGAGGTCGCGGGCCTGGCGTCCACCCGGACGTTCCCGCTGCGCAGTTCCTTTGCGCCGTCGTACAACATGACCATCAATCTGGTCCAGCACATGGGGCCCGAGCAGGCGCACAAGCTGCTGGAGCGGTCTTTCGCGCAGTACCAGGCCGACCGCTCGGTGGTCGGCCTGGTCCGCGGGGTCGCCCGCGGCGAGCGGATGCTCAAAGAGCTGGCCGCCGAACTGGACGGGCACGAGTCCGAGGTGCTCGACTACGCGAGGCTCCGCGCGAAAATCGGTGAGCGAGAACGCGCCCAGTCGCGCGCGTCGCGGCTGCAGCGCAGGCAGGCAGCCAACGACGCGCTGGCAGGCCTACGCCGCGGGGACATCATCACCATCACGCATGGCCGGCGCGGCGGGCTGGCGGTGGTGCTCGAACCAGATCGCGACAGCGACGATCCCCGACCGCTGGTGCTGACCGAACATCATTGGGCGGGCAGGATTTCGTCGTCGGATTACTCGGGCGCGTCGGGACCGCTGGGCACGATGTCGCTCCCCAAACGTGTCGAACACCGCCAGCCGCGGGTGCGCCGCGACCTGGCGTCGGCGCTGCGGTCGGCGGCGGCAGGCTTGGCGCTGCCTGCGGGCAAGCCGAAACGCTCCGGCAGTGCACTGGACCGGGACGTGGACCCGGAATTGGCCGAGCTTCGCGAGCAGTTACGCCGGCACCCGGCGAATCAGCTTGCGAACCGGGAAGCGATGATGCGTATCGCCGAGCGGTATCTGCGCATCGAACGTGACAACGCCCAGATCCAGCAGAAGGTCGCCGCGGCGACGAACTCCCTGGCGCGGACCTTCGACCGCATCGTCGCGCTGCTCAGCGAGCGCGGGTTCATCGAGAACGATTCCGGCGAGCCGAAGGTGACCGACTCCGGCCGGCTGCTGGCCCGCATATACAGCGAAAGCGACCTGCTGGTGGCCGAATGTCTGCGCGGTGGCCTGTGGGAGGGTCTGCAGCCCGCAGAACTTGCAGGAGTGCTCTCGGCGGTGCTCTTCGAGTCGCGCGGCGACACTCCTGCGGTACCCGCAGGTTTCGACATCCCGACGTCCGGTCTGCGGCGGGCGCTGGCCCAAACCCGGCGCCTCTCGGCCGATCTGCGTGCCGACGAGCGCAGACACCGCATCGCGCCGAGCCGCGAAACCGACGAAGGATTCGTGACCGCGGTCTACCGCTGGGCCACCACCGGGGACCTGGCATCCGCGCTGGCCGCATCCGACATCACCGGTTCCGGTTCACCGCTGTCTGCAGGCGATTTCGTACGGTGGTGTCGGCAGGTGCTCGACCTGCTCGACCAGGTGCGAAATGCCGCACCCGCACCGGCACTGCGCAATACCGCGAAACGCGCCATCAACGACGTTCGGCGCGGCGTCGTGGCTGTTGATGCGGGGTAGGGTGTCGGCAGCAGGCAGCGAACAGGATCAAGGAGAGTCATGAGCGGACCGCAGGGATCTGATCCGGCACAGCAGTGGCCCGGTCAGCAGCCCGAGCCCGGTAATGATCAGTCGTCGTCGGGCTCCGACGCGTGGCAGCAGCCTGCCAGCCCCGACGAGCCGACCACGCATGCTCCGACCTGGCAGCCGCCGTCACAGTCGCAACAGCCCGAGCAACAGCAGCCGCAGCAACAGCAGCCGGACTACTCGGCCTATCAGCAGTCCCACTCGGGTTACGCCCAGCCGCAGTACCCGTCGACCGATCAGTACAGCCAGCAGCCTTACGCGCAGCCGGGCCAGTTCGGTCAGCCGGGTCAGCCCGCCCAGATGGGTCAGCCCAGCTTCGGTCAGCCCGGCCAGTACGGTCAGCCGCAGTTCGGCCAGCCTGGGCAGTACGGTCAGCCGCAGTTCGGTCAGCCCGGCCAGCCGGGGCAATTCGGCCAGTACAACCAGCCCGGTGCGGAAGAAGGATCCAAGCGCTCACTCGGCGTGATCCTCGGTGTTGTCGGGGCCCTCGTCGTGCTCCTGCTCGCTGTCGTCGGAGTGCTGGGCTTCTGGAAGCCGGGTTGGTTCGTCACCACCGAACTCGACGTCAACAAGGCCCAAGAAGGCGTGACCAAGATCCTCACCGACGAGGAGAACGGTTACGGCAACAAGAGCGTCTCCGACGTCAACTGCAACGACGGCAAGAACCCCAAGGTCAAGAAGGGTGACACCTTCACGTGCGAGGTCAGCGTCGACGGCACCAAGCGCAAGGTGACGGTGACCTTCCAGAACAACGACGGCACCTACGAGGTCGGCCGGCCCAAGTAGGCCGGCCGCGGATCAGCCGGGCAGCCGGTCCAGTGCCGTCTGCAACCGGCTGATCGACGAGGTCACCCCGTACGCCGCGGCCAGGTCGGCGACCTTGGCCGGGTCTTTCGCGGCCAGTGGCAGCGCATCCGACGGCGTCGAGAACGTCACGGGCGCATCGATCGCCACGCGCACGACCGGCTCGGCCGCTGCGATGTAGTCGGCGGCGGCAAGCAGTTTGGCGCGGTGCGACTTGGACATCGACACCGCGGTGTCCTGTGCGGCGGCCTGGATCGCGGCCAATGAACCGTGCTGGGCCAGCAGCGTCGCCGCGGTCTTCTCGCCGATCCCGGCCACCCCGGGCAGCCCGTCGGACGGATCGCCACGCAGCAATGCCAGTTCGGCATACGCGGCGCCGGCCCGGTCAGCGGGCACCCCGTACTGCTCGGCCACCTCGACCGGCCCGAACTTCGTGGCCTTGGCCAACCCGCGCCCGATGTAGAGCACCCGCACCGGCGGAGCCGGCTCGTCACGCACCAACTGCAGCAGGTCGCGATCCCCGCTGACCACCACCACAGGATCGGTCTGCTCGCGGGTGGCCAGGGTGCCCAGCACGTCGTCGGCCTCGTACCCGGCCGCCCCGGCGGTCGCGATGCCGAACGCGTCCAGCAACTCCATGATCATGGCGACCTGGGGGGTCAGCTCGTCGGGCACTTCCTCGATATCCGGTATCCCGTCGGGCTCGGGTTCTGCCACGCGGTGAGCCTTGTACGACGGCACCAGCTCCACGCGCCATTGCGGTCGCCAGTCGTCGTCCCGGCACACCACCAGCCGGCTCGGTCGTTCGTTGGTGACGAGCGTCGCGACGGAGTCCAGGAAGCCGCGCACCGCGTTCACCGGTCGGCCGTCCGGTGCGGTGATGGACGACGGGACGCCGAAGAACGAGCGGAACCACATGCTGGCGCCGTCGAGGAGCAGGACGGGGGCGGTCATGAAATCCTCCGGAACATTCCAGCGACAGTAGCCTGAGGTATGTCCTTCGCCGTCAACCGTATTGACCATGTCGTCCTGAACTGTCGCGACGTCGAGGCCACGGTCGACTTCTACGAGCGGGTCCTAGGCATGCGCAAAGAGGTGTTCGGCGCGGGCCGCATCGCCTTGGTGTTCGGGAATCAGAAGATCAACGTGCGGCCGACGGGTTCACCGAACTGGGTCACCGGCGTCGTCGATGCGCCCGGCTCGTTGGATCTGTGCTTCATCGCCGACGTCGACGCTTCCGCGGTCGGCGAGCATCTCGCAGCGTGCGGGGTTCAGATCATCGACGGCCCGGTCCCCAAGACCGGCGCGCTCGGGCCGATGACCTCACACTATTGCCGCGATCCCGACGGCAACCTGGTCGAGGTCGCCAGCTATCAGGCGCACCACTAGCCTCGAGCACCATGACCCTCAGCCGATTCAGCACCGACGTCTACGCCCACCGGCTTTCCGCGGCGGCCGCCGCCGCGGGTGAGGCGGGCCTGGCCGGGCTGGTCATCACGCCCGGCTACGACTTGCGCTACCTGATCGGCTCGCGGGCGCAGACCTTCGAGCGGCTGACCGCGCTGGTATTGCCCGCGCAGGGCGAGCCGACGGTGGTGGTGCCGCGCCTGGAGCTGGCCGCGCTCAAGGAGTCGGCAGTCCCGGAACTCGGTGTGACAGTGCGGGATTGGGTCGACGGCGAGGATCCGTACCGGATGGTCGTGGACGCGCTCGGGGGACAGGCCGTCGCCGTCACCGATGCCATGCCTGCGCTGCACCTGCTGCCGCTGACCGAACTGCTCGGGGTGGTGCCGGTACTGGCCACCGATGTGCTGCGCCGGTTGCGAATGATCAAGGACGGCGCCGAGATCGACGCGCTGCGCAAGGCCGGGGCGGCCATCGACCGCGTGCATGCCCGGGTGCCCGAATTCCTGGTGCCCGGCCGCACGGAGGCCGACGTGGCTGCTGACATCGCCGAAGCCATTGTGGCCGAAGGGCATTCGGAGGTCGCGTTCATCATCGTCGGCTCCGGGCCCAACGGTGCCGACCCGCATCACGAGTGCTCCGACCGCGAACTGCAGGCGGGCGACATCGTCGTCGTCGACATCGGCGGGCCGTACCAGCCGGGCTACAACTCCGACTGCACCCGCACGTACAGCATCGGCGAGCCGGATCCGGAGGTGGCGCGCCGCTACACGGTGCTGCAGCGCGCACAGCAGGCCGCGGTGGCGGCGGTGCGGCCCGGCGTCACCGCCGAACAGGTCGATGCGGCCGCCCGCGACGTGCTGGCCGCCGAGGGCCTGGCGGAGGCCTTCGTGCACCGCACCGGCCACGGTATCGGGCTGTCAGTGCACGAGGAGCCCTACATCGTGGCCGGCAACGACCTGCCGCTGGAGGCGGGCATGGCGTTCAGCGTCGAGCCGGGGGTGTACTTCCCGGGGCAGTGGGGGGCGCGTATCGAGGACATCGTGATCGTCACGGCCGACGGCGCGGAATCGGTGAACAACCAGCCGCACGAGCTGATCGTGGTGCCTGAGGGCTGAGCGCCGCCGGGTTACTCGCCGCCGCTGCGGTCCAGCAGATCGGACGAGCCGAGCACGCGCTCGACGCGAACCTCGATCACGACGCGGCGGGGATTGACCCGCGGGGTGCGGTAGCGCTGCGCGTACCGGAGTTCGGCGTCGCGCACCGCATCGGTCTCGGTGCTGACGGTCGACTTGCCCTCCAGCGACAGCCAGCGGGCGCCGTCGACCTGGCTGAGCACCGCGACGCCGCGCTCATGGGCGTTGATCGCCTTCTGCGATCCGCCGGTGGTGATGACGCGAGCGATGTGGGTTTTGGGATCGAAGGTGAAACCGACAGCGACGACGTGCGGGGAATTGTCCGAGCGCAGCGTCGTGAGCATCGCCAGATGGCGCTCGGTGAGAAACGCCAGAGCGTCATTGGTGAGCTTGGTGGTTGCCTTGCCCCGTGACGTAGCCATCGGCCTCCACGCTAGCGCAGGTGATAATCGCTGCCGTGAACGACACGACAGACACGGCACATCCCGCCCCCCGGGTTGTGGTGATCTTTGGGGGTCGTAGCGAGATCGGGGTCGAACTGGCCACCCGACTGGCTGCGGGCGCGACCGTGGTGCTCGCCGCCCGCGGGGCTGAGCGGCTGACCGACGAGGCTGCCGCGGTGCGGGACGCCGGTGCGGCGGCCGTACACACCTGCGAGTTCGACGCCGACGACGTCGCTGGACATGCGGGCCTGATCGACACGATCGAAGAGGCGCACGGGCCGATCGACACCGCGGTCCTGGCTTTCGGAGTGCTCGGGGACCAGGCCCGCGCCGAGACCGATACCGCGCACGCGGTCGCCGTGGTGCACACCGACTACGTCGCCCAGGTGAGCCTGCTGACCGAGCTCGCACGGCGCATGCGGGCCGCGGGCCGGGGCTGCCTGGTGGTGTTCTCCTCGATCGCCGGGGCCAGGGTACGACGCGCCAACTACGTCTACGGGTCAGCCAAGGCCGGCCTGGACGGGTTCGCCTGCGGGTTGAGCGACGCCCTGCACGGCACCGGGGTGCAACTGCTGATCGTGCGACCGGGTTTCGTGATCGGGCGCATGACCGAGGGCATGGACCCAGCGCCGTTCTCCAGTACCCCCGCGCAGGTGGCCGAGGCGGCCGCGGCGGCGCTGGCGGCAGGCAAGCGGGCGGTGTGGGTGCCGTGGGTGATTCGGCCGATGATCTTCGTGACGCGGTTTGTCCCGGCCGCGATCTGGCGCAGGATGCCGCGATGAGCGCTTGCGCGAAGAGCAGGGGGCACAGATGAGCCGCATCATCGTGGTCGGCATCGGGGCCGACGGCATGGCAGGCCTCGCGCCATCGGTACGTGCCGAATTGGCAAGGGCGACAGTGGTGCACGGGTCCAAGCGGCAACTCGATCTGCTCGACGGCACCGTCTCAGCGGTCCGGCGGGCGTGGCCGTCGCCGATGACGCCCGCGCTGCGTACCCTGCTCGACGGTGCCGACGGTGACGTGCACGTCATCGCCAGCGGGGATCCGCTGCTGCATGGGGTGGGCAGCGTGTTGATCCGTATGTACGGCGCCGATGCGGTCACGGTGCTGCCGCATGTGTCGTCGGTGACGCTGGCGTGCTCGCGGGTCGGGTGGTCGGTGCAGGACACCGAGATCATCAGCCTGGTGACCGCCGAGCCGCACACCGCGGTGCGCCGCGGTGGCCAGGCCGTGGTGCTGTCCCGGGACAGCACGAGTCCGGCGGCCCTGGCCAAGCTGCTGGCCGACACCGGCCGTGGGGACTCGGAACTGACGGTGCTTGAGCAACTCGGTGGGCCGCGGGAACTGCGCCGCTCGGCGACGGCGCGAGAGTGGGCATCGCGGCCGCCTGCCGATGTCGATGCGCTCAACGTGATGGCGGTGCGGTATCTGCCCGACGAGCGTCGCGCGCACGCCCTGCCCGATGACGATTTCGACCACGACGGCCAACTGACCAAGCAATCGATCCGGGCCGTGACGCTCGCGGCGCTCGGGCCCCGGCCGGGGGAGCTGTTGTGGGATGTCGGCTCCGGATCGGGCAGCATCGCCATCGAATGGTGCCGCAGCGCGCCCGGCTGCCGGGCGATGGCATTCGAGCGTGATCCGCAGCGCCGCAACCGCATCAGTGCCAATGTCGTCGCGTTCGGCGCGCGGGTGCAGGTGCGTGGGGCGGCGCCGGAGGCGTTCGACGACGGACCCGCGCCGTCAGCGGTCTTCATCGGCGGCGGCGTCACGCAGCCCGGCTTGGTGCAGGCCTGCCTCGACCGGTTGCCCGCCGGCGGCCGGCTGGTGGTCAACGCAGTCACCGTGGAGTCAGAAGCTGTTGTGGCGCAGTGGTATTCGAAGGAAGGTGGCGAGTTGCGGCGCTATCAGCATTATCAGGGTGGCGCGATCGGCGGGTTCACCGGATGGCGCCCCGCGCTGCCCGTCACCCAGTGGGCGGTGGTGAAGCCGTGACGGTCTATTTCATCGGGGCCGGTCCCGGTGCGGCAGATCTGATCACGGTGCGCGGTCAGCGGTTGTTGAGCAGCTGCCCGGTCTGCCTGTACGCCGGGTCGATCATGCCCGACGACCTGCTGGCGCTGTGCCCGCCGGATGCCCGCATCATCGACACCGGACCGCTGAACCTCGACCAGATCGTCGATGAGCTGGTGGCCGCCGACCGCGCGGGGCTCGACGTGGCCCGGCTGCACTCCGGCGACCCGTCGATCTACAGCGCGCTGGCCGAACAGTGCCGCAGGCTTGACGCCGCAGGCGTGCGCTACGAAATCGTGCCCGGTGTCCCCGCATTCGCGGCCGTCGCCGCGGTGCTGGGCCGCGAACTCACGGTTCCGGGAGTGGCGCAGACGGTCACCCTGAGCCGGGTCGCGACGCTGTCGACGGCGATGCCCGACGGCGAGGATTTGCGCACGCTCTCCGCGCCGGGGGCGACGCTCGTGCTGCACCTCGCTGCCGCGCAGATCGACCACATCGTGCCGCAACTACTCGCCGGCGGCTATCGGCCGGAAACCCCGTGCGCGGTGGTGGCATTCGCGAGCTGGCCGCAGGAGACCGTGCTGCGCGGCACGCTGGCCGACATCGCGGAGCAGATGCACGCCGCCGAGGTCACCCGTACCGCGGTGATCGTGGTCGGTGATGTGCTTGCCGCCGAAGGCTTCTCCGACAGCTACCTGTATTCGTCGGACCGCCGCCGGGGGAGCAGGCACTAGTGAGGCTTCTGCTGCTCGGGGGCACCGGCGAGGCCCGGGCGCTGGCCGCCGCGCTACATCCAGACGTCGAGATCATCAGCTCACTGGCCGGGCGGGTGCCCGAGCCTGCCCTGCCGGTCGGTCCGGTCCGGATCGGGGGCTTCGGCGGCATCGACGGCATGCGGAACTGGTTGCGCGACGAGCGGATCGACGCCGTGGTCGACGCGACCCATCCGTTCGCGGCCACCATCACCGCGCACGCCGCACAGGTGTGCGCCGAGCTCGCTCTGCCACACCTGGTGCTGGCCCGTCCGGCCTGGCAGCCCGGTGATGCGATCGTGGTGGACTCTGACACCGAGGCTGCGAAAGCTGTGGCGGACAACGGTTATGCCCGCGTCTTCCTGACGACCGGCCGATCGGGAACCGCGGCGTTCCGTGGCGTCGACGCGTGGTTCCTGATTCGTGCCGTCACCGAACCCGAGCTCGAAAGCCTGCCCGAACATCATCGATTGTTGTTGTCGCGCGGCCCTTATCGCTATGAGGGGGAGTTGGCCCTGCTCACCGAGTACCGCATCGACGCCCTGGTCACCAAGAACAGCGGCGGTGCCATGACCGAGCCCAAGTTACGGGCCGCGGCGGACGCCGGGGTGGCGGTGATCATGGTCGACCGACCGCCTCTGCCGGTCGGGGTGCATGCGGTGGCCACCGTCGATGAGGCCTCGGACTGGGTCAGGGCACGGGTCAGAGCGCGTTGATCAACTCCAGCGTGCCGAGCTCGCGGATGGCCTGGCAGCCGCGTTCGGCCATCACCACCATCATGTCGTCGCCGCGTTCGGTGGAAGTCGCGAACGCACAGCCCAGTACGGTGATCAGCGGGGCCTGCAACATGCCCAACCTAGTCGTACCAACAACTTTCGCGGTCGTATCCGGTGACACCGTGAACCTGCAGGGCCTGGTGGTATTCATCGACGAGCTCGGCTTCGGCCGCGGCCCGGACTTCCGGGCAGAGACTGGTGGCGGTGAAGTACGACAGATCACGTGTCGGCAGGCCCGAACCCAGCGTCTGCCAGTCGACCACGGTGATGCGGGTACCGTCCGGATCGAACAGCATGTTGTCCAACCGATAGTCGCCGTGCAGCACTGCGAACCGGTCGGGTGCGGCCAGCAACCACGGCGTCACCACCGACATCGCGGCCCGCATGGTGTCGCGATTCTCGCCGCTCATCCGCTCGCCGAGCCGGTCCAACGTGATATCGGTGGCCATCTTGGCGATGTCGCCGAAACCGTTGGCCGCAGCGGGTTCGGGCTTGGGCATCACGATGCCGGGGAAGTTCGTCCACCGCGGGTCGCACCAGGTCGGGCCGTGCAAGGCGGCCAGGGCGCGGACCGCCAGCGTCGCCTCGGCCTGGGTGCACCCCGCGATCTGATCACCCTGCACCGCGGGGGCCATATCGGCCAGCAGCAATACGAAATCGGTGCCGTCTGCGGCTATTTCGCAGTGGTGACAGTGCGGTACCGGGATCTGCACGTGGTCGGCGACAGTGGTGTAGAACGCATGCTCGGAGCGGTAGCCGATGGCCACGCGGTCACGCACGGTGTGGTCCTGCGACGGCAGCTTGACGGCGAAAGTGCCAGGAAAACCTGGGTTTTCGTCGGTATAGGTGACCGATACGCGGTAGGTGGCGCCGGTCTGGCCGGTGCCGATCGGCGTGGTCTCGGCCGTGCGTACATCGGTTCCGAGGACCGCCGAGAGCCACTCGGGGGTGACGTCGGTCGGCTTGCCGGGGATGGGCACCGTGGTGGTCACCCCGTCGACCCGTAGATGGTGCCCATCCAGATCGCCTCTGCGCCGTCGAGCAATTGGCGGCGGGTCAACGGTCCACCGATGATGGAGCGCTCGAGCAACCGATCGTTGAATTCCAAGAGCAACCCGGCCAGCACCGCCGGATCGGCCCCGTCGGGCGCCCGGCCGCTCGCGCGCTCGGCGGCGATCACCCCCGAGACGGTCGGGACGAACGACTCCCTGGCCGCATCCCACAGATCGCGGACGGCGCCACTGGTCCCGCGGGCCTCCAGCATGGCGCGGAACAGGTACCGGTGCTCTTCGGCGGTGCGCAGCACGGCGTCGATGGTGTCGCGAATCCGGGTGCGGGGCGGGTTGTCGGTGTTGGCCAGGATGGTGTTGGCCGCCAACAGTGCGTCGTGCATGGGCTTGAGGAGGGCGGCCACCGCGGCGGCTTTGTTCTCGAAGTAGAAGTAGAACGCCGACCGGCCCACACCGGCCTGCCGGGCGACCTTGGCGATGTCGAGCGAATCGAACCCGGTCTCCATCAGGTGCTGGTTGAGCGATTCCAAGATGGCTGCGCGGCGCTGATCGCTGCGTTGCGGCTGGCGGCGATCGGTCCGGGACCGCACCTGTGCGCCGAGTTGTGCCACTGGCCTCCCTACCGACGGGTGTCACACTGAACGAATGTGACGCCGGACACTAACGCTGATTCTGACAGTCGTCAATCGTTGTCGACAGGAGTCTGTTTGCTCCTCACGTCCGCGAAGTCAGCCCTGCCCGATCAACCGCCTCAACTCATCCGACGCGGCCATGCGGGCGGCGTCGGCGTCCTGACGAAGCGAGCGGATCTGCGTGTCGAGCCCGTTGACCCGGTTCTGCAGTTGCTCGAGCTGGTCGACCTGCCGGCGGCGCAGTTCACCCTCTGGGCCGTCCGAGCCCAGCACCTTGAGTTGTTCGGCGATGCGGCTCTGCGCGGCATAGTCCTCGGTACGGCCGGCTTCGAGGCGTGCGCGTTCGGCGTCCAGGCGGTCGGCATGCTCCCAACGCTGCAGCACACCGGAGAGCTCGTCGATGGTCGCGGCGTCCAGCGACCGGCCGGCCAGCCATTGTTCCAACTGGCGCGGTGACAGTTGCCGGTAATCGATCTCGGTGTAGACCGGCCAGGTTTCCAGGACCGTGGCGTCGACGGTCTGGTGCCCGGGTACCGAGACCCGCACGCGGTGCCAGCGTCCGTCGGTGTCGATGTCGGCGACACCATCCATCGGGGCGACCGTGTGCTCCCGAACGCGGGGCAGTTCGAAGATCACGTCGACGGTCTCGTCGTGATCGTTCTCGGCGCGCAGCGTGTAGCGCTTCTCGAACCGCTGCTCTTCGACCACGGCGTCGGCGCCCAGCCGGACCCGTGCGGTCACCCTGTCGGCGGTGCTCTTGCTGCGGCACCGCACCGCCAGGTCCTTCGCAAAGGCCAATCGCACCTTGGCATCTCGCGCGGTGAACGGAACCATGGCCTCTCCGGCGTAGCTGTCCTGCTCGTAGATCACCGCGGGCCCTTCTTCCAACACCACGCCGGTGCTGTTGGTGAAAGCCAACACGACGTCGGGCGCAGGTGGCGCGCCGTCACGCCACACCAGTTCACGGCGGACCCCGTCGACGGGCGTCACCGCAAGCGGAACCATGGCCGCGCCGCCGCGTTTCAGCGATACCGGCGTGGTCAGACGGTACTCGAAATGCTCACCGCTGTCCGAGGTTTCGACGTCTGCTGCGGCGTCCGCGTACGCGCCGAAAGAACTTCCGGCCATCGCCATCCCGGCGGGCGCGGCGACGGGCATTGCGGCTCCGGCGCGGGTGGCCTTCGCAACGGCCACGCGTTCGGGTTCCTCGACGACCGCGCGCCTCACCTTCCTGCCGTGGTACAGGTCGATGTCGAACGAGATCGGTTGGCCGGTGGTCAATGTCAGAGAGATGTCGGTGAGGTCTTCGTCAACCGGGTTGTGCACGATGCCCATGGCGGCCAGCACCAACGTGTCACCGTCGCGGACCAACCGGTAGGACACCCGCCACATCGGCGCCGGGACGATGTAGGACACCCGCGCCTGCTGCGCGCTGCCCCGGATCTGCACGGCCACTTGGCAATCCTGGCCTGCGGTCGCGGCGCGGGACCGGTCGATCAGGTACGCGAGGTCCGCGCGGGACGGATCTTCGATCAGGTCGACCCGGTCGGTCTCCGCGAGGTCGACCAGACTCACCGCGCCGGCCTCGGTGCGCAGCACCAGAAGTCGGCGATTCTCGCCGGACTCGTCGACGCCGATGACCTCGCCGCGATGACGTCGATCGCCGCAGCGCACCTCGACCACCCGGCCTCGCAACGCCTCGATGAGTCCGAGAAGTGCGCCACCCGGCTCCAGCAGCAGGTTGCGTCCGGCGAGTTCGGTGCGCGGATCCGACGGTGTGTCGAACGCGATGGTGCCCACCGATGCCTGCCCGCCGGTGATGTCCACCGTCAGGGACTTCAACACGTCCTTCATGTCGTCGCGGCGGAACGTCAGTTCGAGGTCGCCGTCGACGGGGCCGCTGCGGCTGACGTAGGCCACGCCGTGCTTGTACATGACGAGTCGGTCCACCGCGGGGCGTGTGCTCATAGCGCGACCCTAGCGGTGCCCGCCGATCAGCTCGGGTAGCGCCGCGGGGTGAAGACCCGGTCCTGATCCTGATCGGTGTACCACTGCGTCTGCGACGAGCCGATGATCAGCAGGCACCGCATGTCGACCTCAGCGGGGTCGAGGTCGGCCAGCCGCACCACGCGGACACTTTCACCGCTACCGGGCTGCGCGCCGGACACCGCCCGCCCGATGATCACCGGCGTGTTCGGATCGCGGTGCTCCAACAACAGATCGCGCATCGCGCCGACCTGCCAGGTTCGTGTCTTGGACGCCGGGTTGTAGATGGCGAGCACCAGATCGGCCTTGGCCGCCGCGGTCAACCGAGAAGCGATCACGTCCCACGGCTTGAGCCGGTCGGACAGCGAGATCACGGCGTAGTCGTGGCCGAGTGGCGCGCCGGCCCGGCTGGCGACGGCCTGGGCGGCGGTCATGGCGGGGATGACGCGAACCTCGACGCCGGGCCACTGCTTGGCCTCTTCGAGCACCGCGGTGGCCATCGCGAACACCCCGGGATCCCCGGACGAGACCACTGCCACGGTGCGGCCCTGTTGAGCCAGGCTGCACGCCAGTTCGGCGCGGGCGGGTTCGTCGGTGTTGTCGCTGGGGTGGTGGCGCTGCCCGGCGCGAACGCCGACCCGTTCCAGGTACGGGAAGTACCCGATCAAGTCGGTCGCCGCAGCCAGCTCGCGTCGGCTCTGCGGCGTCATCCAGTCTGCGTCGCCCGGCCCGAGCCCGATCACCACGACACTGCCCGTCGCCGGGGTCGCGACGCGACCTCCGCCGGGGATCATCGCCAGCGAGAAGTACGGCACCTTGCCGGGGTCGATGTCGGCGGCGGGTGCCACCCGCTGGCGATCGGTGCTGGCCCGTTCCACGTAGTACGCCTCGTCGAGCCGGCCTGTCGATGAAAGAGCTTCGCGCACAGCGGTATACGACCGGCCGAGTTTGAGGATCACCGCGGCGTCGGTGTCGGACAGCCTGCGCTTGAGCTCGTCGGCGGGCAGCGTGCCGGGCAAGATGGTGAGCACCTCGTCGCCCTGCACCAGCGGTGTGCCGGTGGCGGCCGAGGCCGCGCTGACCGATGTCACACCGGGCACGATGACGGCGTCGAACCGCTCGGTGAGCCGGGTGTGCATGTGCATGTACGAGCTGTAGAAGAGGGGATCGCCCTCGGCCAGCAGGGCGACGTTGCGGCCGGCCTCCAGGTGCGCCGCGATGCGCTCGGCGGATTCGGCGTAGAAGTCCTCCATCGCGCCCGCGTACCCGCCGGGATGCTCGGTGGTCTCGGTGGTCACCGGGTACACTAGGTGCTCCTCGATCTGGCCTGCCCGCAGATACCGCTCGGCGATGCCCCTGGCGATGCTGTGACCGTGCCGGGCGCTGTGATAGGCGACGACGTCGGCCTCGCCGATCAGGCGAGCGGCCTTGACCGTCACCAGTTCTGGATCACCCGGGCCAAGGCCGATGCCATAGAGCGTTCCCCTGGTTGTCATTCGCGTTCGCTCGCAATCGCATTGACAGCCGCGGCGGCCATCGCGCTACCGCCGCGCCGACCGGTCACCACCAGATAGGACATACCGCGCGGGCGCTCGATCAGTTCCTCCTTGGACTGCGCGGACCCGACGAAACCGACCGGACCGCCGAGCACCGCGGCGGGAACCGGAGCGCCCTCGTCGAGCAGTTCGAGCAGCCGGAACAGGGCCGTCGGGGCATTGCCGATCGCCACCACCGAGCCGCCGAGGCGGTCGGCCCACAGGTCGACGGCGGCCGCGGAGCGCGTGCTGCCCAACCGGGTCGCCAGTTCGGGGGCGCGCGGATCGGCGACCAGCGACACCACCTCGTTGTCGGCGGGGAGCCGCGGGCGGGTGATGCCCGCCGCCACCATGGACGAATCGCACAGCACCGGCGCACCCGCGGCTAGCGCGGCATGTGCCCTGGTGACCACGTCGGCGCTGAACGCGACGTGGTCGGCGACGTCGACCTGGCCGCAGGTGTGGATCAGCCGGACCACGACCCGCGAGACGTCGGCGGGAAAACGGTCCAGATCGGCCTCGTCGCGGATCGTCGCGAACGACTGCCGGTAGATCTCCGCAGCGTCGCGGATGTAGTCGAGCACGGGCTCACCCTACGGGTGCGTGATTCGGAGGTGGTAGCCGTCCTCGCCCGCCACCAGCACCTCACCGACCGGGGGGCTGCCGCAGGCGCGCTCGCACCCGACGAAATGCCGGTGGGCGCTCGCCGGGGTGGTGACCGCGTCGGCGGCGTCGGCCCGCACATCGGCCAGTGAGTTGGCGCATCCCGGGCTGCCGGTGCAGGAACTGACGTCCAGCCACGGGGAATTCTCGTCGAAGATCAGCCCCATCGGCGCCAGCACCCGCAGCGACACGTCCGCCACACCCTCATCGAGGTCGCACACCAGAACCGACCGCCACGGCGTGATCACCAGCGGCGCCTCGATCGCGGCCAGGAACTGTGCCGTGCGGGCCTGTAGGACACCGAGCGGCACACCCGCGCCGAGGGTGATCCGACCGTCGCGCTGCTCGAGCCAACCGACCGGGGGCCGGATCGTCGGCGGCCACTGCGTCCCGGCGTCAGCGCTGAGCGCACGTCCGGCCAGCAGCGGTGCGGTGTCGTCGAGTTCGCTTACCCGCCAGCGGGTTCCGCGGATCGCGCCGAATCGTGCCGCCGTCTCGACGAGGGTCGGCACCACGTCCGCGACCGTCATCCGCACACCCGTATCGGTACCGGACAGCAGCAGGGCCGCGGTATTCGCGTCGAGCATATGGGCGCCGACGTCGGCGGCCAGCCCGGACACGTCGCCGGTGCCGTCGTCGAGGCTGAACCAGAACCGGCCAGGCAGTTCGGCGAGCACCGGATGCGCTTGGATGGCCCGGTCCAGTTCGCCGACCAGCCCCCGCACGTCGGCCAACCCGCCGCAGCGCCCCGACAACGGGGACGCGACGATGTTGCGGACGCGCTCGTGGGAGGGCGAGGGCAGCAGGCCAGCGTCGGTCAATGCCGCGGCCACCGCATCCGTGTCGGTGATGGCGCGCAGCTGTACGTTGCCGCGCGACGTGAGTTCCATTGCGGGGGAGCCGAACTCATCGGCCACCTCGGCAAGGGTGGCGAGCTGTACGGGGCTGATCATGCCGCCGGCCAGCCGGATCCGCGCTAGGGCGCCGTCGGCGGCCCGGTGCACAGTCAGTGCGCCGGGGCAGGCATCGTCGTCTCGGGTTCGGGTCATGTCCGGCTCCATTCTAGGAACTCGCTGGCCGCGTCCTGAATTCGTGCGACGATTGTGCAGGCGATGCCGGATATCGACAGGACGACGCGGCGCACGGCCACAGTGCTCGTGCTCCTGGTGGTCGCTGTCGTGGCCGTGCGGGGTCACCTGCCCGGCGTGACGCGCGCTCAGGCTCCGCCATCGTCGGATTCGCCGGCCAGTTTCGTCGCTCTCGTCGTCCTGCTCGCGGTGGCCCTGGCCGGATTCGCCTTCGCGGTGTTCACCGCGCCACGCAAGCCCGCCGACGCCGGGTCGGGTGACGGCATCGGCCGGCTCGAACTGCGCGGCCTGCGGGTCCAGCTGCGGTGGCGCTGGGTGTTGCTCGCAATCGCCCTGGTCGCGGCATGTTTGCTCGTCCTTGTCCTGATCACACGGCTGACCGCGACGCCCGTGCTGCCGGTGCCCGGGCCTGCCACGCAGACACCGGCGCCGCCCAGCTCGGTTCCCAACCGGCCGCCGGATCCCACCGGATCGGCGCCGAGTGCCTTCGGCTACCTCGCCGGGGCCACCGTGGTCCTGCTCCTGATCGTGGGGTTCGGCATCGCCAGGCAGGCCCGCCGAGCCGGGCAGCCACCGTCTGTTCCGCAGGACGGAATGCCGACGGCGCCACGGCATGCGCCGCGCGGGCCCGAAAGGCTCGCCCGCGCAGCCGAACTCGGCCTGGAAGAAATCGGCGACCTGAGCCGGGACCCGCGCGCCGCCATCATCGCCTGCTACGTCGCGATGGAGCGCGCACTGGCGCACGCACCCGGCGCGGTGCCGCTGGCCTCCGACACTCCCTCGGAGGTACTGGAGCGCGCTGTGCAGCATCACGCGTTGTCCGCCGACAGCGCAACCGAACTCGTCGAGCTCTTCACCGAGGCGAGGTTCAGCCCGCATGTGATGAACGAGGCTCACCGCGAGGCAGCGATCCAGGCGTTGCATCGGGTGTTGGCCGAACTGCGGAGCCTGGCATGAAGAAGACCGCGGTTGCCGGGCTGCTGCTGGTGGTGCTGGTAGAGATGGTCGCGGTGATCGCGCCTGACCGCCGGGTGGTGGCCTGGGGTGCCGGCGCGGCGGTAGCGGCGCTGTTGGTGACCCTCCGATGGTCGCTGCGCGACGACACAGATCCCGAAGAGTCCGATCATGCCGTCGACGATGCCGCAGAACTGTTGGCGCAGTGGAGATCTCAGACGGACCTGCTGATCCAGCGGGCCGACTCGACGCGGTTGCAGTGGGATCGGCACCTGCGGCCCCGGCTGGCAAGGGAATTCGCGGCCGCCACCGGTCATCGGCAGGCTGCGGATCCGACGGCGTTCGTCGCCACGGGCCGCATGCTGTTCGGCCCCGAGCTGTGGCAATGGGTCGATCCCGACAATGTCATCGGCACCGGAGCGGCTGCCGAGCAACCGGGGCCGGGCCGAGCGGTGCTCGACGAGATCCTGCGACGATTGGAGCGGTTATGACCGGAGTGTCCGCGCTGTCGTCGGCAGCGGCCACCGCGCAGGGGGTGCTCGACGAGATCGAACGGGTGGTGGTCGGGAAGCGGGCCGCGCTCACGCTCATCCTCACCACGCTGCTCGCCCGCGGGCACGTCCTGATCGAAGACCTGCCCGGGCTCGGCAAGACACTGATCGCCCGGTCTTTCGCGGCGGCGCTCGGGTTGGAATTCACGCGCGTGCAGTTCACACCCGACTTGTTGCCCGCCGATCTGCTGGGGTCGACGGTCTACGACATGCAGTCGGGCAGTTTCGAATTCCGGCAGGGGCCGATCTTCACAAATCTGCTGCTGGCCGACGAGATCAACCGCACCCCACCCAAGACCCAGGCCGCACTGCTGGAGGCGATGGCCGAGGGGCAGGTCAGCATCGATGGCCACACCCATCGGCTGCCTGCGCCGTTCATCGTGCTGGCAACCGACAATCCGATCGAGTACGAGGGCACCTATCCGTTACCGGAGGCGCAGCTCGACCGCTTCGCTGTCCGACTCGAACTGAACTACCTCTCCGAACAGGATGAGCTGCACATGCTGCGCCGTCGCCTCGAGCGCGGCTCGGCCGAGCACGTCGTCAACCAGATCATCGACGGGCCGCAGTTTCTCGCGATGCGCGAGGCGGTGGAGCAGGTCACCGTGCACGACGATGTGCTGCACTACGTCGTGGCCCTGGCCGCCGCCACTCGGCATCACCCGCAGGTCGCGGTGGGGGCCAGTCCGCGCGCCGAGCTGGACCTGGTGCAGCTGGCCCGCGCCAGGTCACTGTTGCTCGGCCGCGACTACGTGATTCCCGAGGACGTGAAAACGCTTGCGGTTGCTGCCATGTCACATCGGATCAGCCTGCGCCCGGAGATGTGGGTGCGCAGCATCCACGGTGCGGACGTGATGACCGAGCTGCTGCGCAGGCTGCCGGTGCCCCGCGCCGGTCACGAGCCGAGCTGACCGTGTCCGACACCGCTGTCGATGCGCAGCTGCGGTGGCGGGCTGCGCCGCTGGCCAAGTCGCTGCTCACCGTGGTGGCGGCCGTGTTGGCCGTGGCCGTGATCGGATCACGTTGGCAGCTACTGGTTTTCGCGGCGCCGATGATCGGGGTTCTGTGCTCGGTGCGCTGGCAGCGGTCGGTGGGCGCGATCCGGGTGTCCGGTGAACCCGCCGTGGTGCGGTGCTTCGAGTCGGAGCAGGCGCAGGTGTCGGTGGCGGTGACGGGAGCACCCGCCGCGCTGACGGTCACGCCGACCGCCGGGATGGAGCTGACCACCGTCGAAGGGGCCACGCGTGAGCGGCGCACGGTGCGCGGCAGCGCGCCCCGGTGGGGCCGTTATCCGGTGCGCGCCACCGTCGAGGCGACCGCTCCGGGGGGCCTGCTGGTCGGCGTCGACACGGTCGATGCCTGCGAGATATACGTTTTCCCGCGGGCCGCGCCGCAGCCGACGCCGCTGCCGCGCACCGAGTTGCCCGACCGCCTCGGCGTGCACCTGACGCGGCATACCGGTCCCGGAGTCGAGTACGCCGACGTGCGGCCTTATGTTCCGGGGGATCAGCTGCGGACGGTCAACTGGCCGGTGAGCGCACGTCGCGGCCGGTTGCACGTCACCGAACGGTTGACCGACCGCGGCGCAGACGTCGTCGTGCTGATCGACACCCACGCCCAGGCCCCCGGACCGGCCACCCAGGCAACCGAGCGCACCGCGCGCGGCGCAGCCCAGGTGGTGCAGACCGCGCTGCGCAACGGCGACCGGGCGGGCATCGTGGCGCTGGGCGGTTACCGGCCGCGCTGGCTCGGCGTCGACATCGGCAGGCGGCAGTTCTACCGCGTCCTCGACGTGGTCCTGGGCGCGGGCGACGGATTCGAGACCCTCACCGGCACCCTGGCCCCGCGCGCAGCCGTGCCGCCGGGCGCCGTCGTCGTGGCCTTCTCCACGCTGCTGAGCACCGAATTCGCGCTGGCGTTGATCGAGCTGAGCAAGCGGGGGCACGCCGTGCTCGCGGTCGACGTCCTAGAAGGTGCGCCGTTCGGCGATGATCTGGATCCCCTCGCGGGCCGGATGTGGGCACTGCAGCGGTCGGCGATGTACCGGGACATGAGCACCATCGGCATCGACGTCGTGCACTGGTCGGGCGACGGTGCCCTCGCCGACGCGATGCGACTGGTGCCCGACCGGCGCCGAACCCGACTGAGGCGGTCCTGAGGTGTCAGCGCAACCGGCCCCGCGCACTTTCTCGACGGTCTTCGGGCTGTTGATGGCCGCGGCGGTCGCTGTACCGGCCGACGGTCCGACCTTGGTGGCCGCGGCCCTGGCCGCCGTCGGGGTGCTGGCAGGACTGATCGTGAGACCGGTGAGCAGCGCCGCAGTGCTGGCGGCTGCGACCGCGCTGGCCCTGAGTGACCCGGCGCCGGCGTACGCCGCGCTGGCGGGCCTGTCGGCGACCGCCTACCTGGTGATCCGGTATGCCGTCGAGACGCCGGGTGTGGTGACGACGACCGCGCCGAGCATGGCGTGCGCGGTCGGGTTCGGCGTCGTCGTGCTCGCCGTGGCGATGGTGCCGTTGAGCGTGCGTTGGCTGCCGCTGCTGGTTCCGGTCGCGGTCGCGGTGCTCTACGTGCTGGTGGTGCGTCCGTTCGTGCATGAGTCGGCATGGGGCGCCGAGCGTCGGATGTGACGGGCGTCACTGGTCGGGAATGCTGTTCGCTCCCTTACATGTTGGGGATTTTCGCCCCGATCGGACGTACGGTCGATCGCGAATCCGATACCGCCGGTATCGGGATAACTGCCAGCTACACGAGAGGAACGACCATGTTTGCATTTGGCGCATTCGCAGCGCTCGTCCTGGTGCTCGTCGCCGCGGCCGGCCGCCCCTACCGCCAGTCCTGGCACAACCGGTTCGGCGAAACCCGCCCCTGATTCCAGCGGCCCGGTGCGGTACGAATGACGGGTGCCGTCCGCCGCTGAGCTCACCCCGAATCCCACCGTCCTGCTGCTGTCGACGTCCGACACGGACCTGATCGCGGCCCGCGCCAGCGGGGCGGGGTACCGCTGGGCCAACCCGTCGCGGCTGGTCCCCGGCGAGCTCGACGACTTGCTCGCCGGGGTGTCGGTTGCGGTCGTGCGGATTCTCGGCGGCTACCGGGCCTGGCAGGACGGCATCGACGCGGTCGTGGCCAGCGGCGTACCGACCGTCGTGGTCAGCGGCGAGCAATCCCCGGACGCCGAACTGATGGGGCATTCGTCGGTGCCGCAGGGCGTTGCGCTGCAGACCCACGTGTACCTGGCCCAGGGCGGCACGGAGAACTTGGGAAACCTGCACGCGTTCCTGTGCGACACCCTGCTGATGACCGGGTTCGGCTTCGCCCCGCCCGTCACGACGCCCAGTTGGGGCCGGCTGGACCGGCCGACCTGCCCGGGTGACGGGCCGACCATCGCGGTGCTCCACTACCGCGCACAACAACTCGCGGGCAATACCGGCTATGTCGACGCACTGTGCGCGGCCATCGAAAACGCTGGCGGCAGGCCGCTTCCGGTGTTCTGCGCCTCGCTGCGCACCGCCGAACCCGAGTTGCTCGAGCTGCTCGGCACGGCCGACGCCCTGATCACGACGGTGCTGGCCGCAGGCGGAGCAACGCCCGCAACGGTCGGGGCGGGCGGGGCCGACGATTCCTGGAGCGTGGCTCACCTTGCCGCGCTTAACATTCCGATCCTGCAGGGGCTGTGCCTGACCAGCTCACGTGAGCAGTGGTCCGCCAACGACGACGGGCTGTCGCCGTTGGATGTGGCCAGCCAGGTCGCGGTGCCCGAATTCGACGGTCGCATCATCACGGTGCCGTTCTCGTTCAAGGAGATCGACGACGAGGGCCTGATCTCGTATGTGGCCGACCCCGAGCGCTGCGCCCGGGTGGCAGGACTCGCTGTGCGGCACGCCCGACTACGCGCCATCCCGGCTGCGGAAAAGCGCGTCGCCCTGGTGTTTTCGGCCTACCCGACCAAACACGCACGGATCGGCAACGCGGTCGGCCTGGACACCCCGGCCAGCGCGGTGGCGCTGCTGCGAGCCATGCGCGCGGCCGGCTATGACCTCGGAGACGTCGACGGGATCCCCGGTGTGGCCTCCGGCGATGGGGACGCCCTGATGCACGCGCTGATCGAACGCGGCGGGCAGGACCCCGACTGGCTCACCGACGGGCAGTTGGCCGGCAACCCGATCCGCGTGCCCGCCAAGGACTATCGGGAGTGGTTCGCCACCTTGCCCGCGGAACTGGCCGACGCGGTGGTCGAGCACTGGGGTCCGCCGCCGGGGGAGCTGTTCGTCGACCGCAGCCGTGACCCCGAAGGTGAGATCGTCGTCGCGGCAATGCAATCCGGCAACGTCGTACTCATGGTGCAGCCCCCGCGCGGCTTCGGCGAGAACCCCGTGGCGATCTACCACGACCCCGACCTGCCGCCCAGTCACCACTACCTGGCCGCATACCGATGGCTGGACTCGGCGTTCCCGGGTTCGTTCAACGCCGATGTGGTGGTGCACCTGGGCAAGCACGGCAACCTGGAGTGGCTGCCCGGCAAGACCCTCGGCATGAGTGCGGCCTGCGGCACCGACGCCGCGCTCGGCGATCTGCCGCTGATCTACCCGTTCCTCGTCAACGATCCGGGGGAGGGCACCCAGGCCAAACGCCGGGCCCACGCCACCCTCGTCGACCATCTGATCCCGCCGATGGCCCGCGCGGAAAGCTACGGCGACATCGCGCGTCTGGAACAACTGCTCGACGAGCACGCCACGATCTCCGCGCTCGACCCCGGCAAGCTCCCGGCCATCCGCCAACAGATCTGGACGCTGATGCGGGCTGCCAAGATGGACCACGACCTGGGCCTGGCGGACCGCCCCGACGAGGACAGCTTCGACGACATGCTGCTGCACGTCGACGGCTGGCTGTGCGAGATCAAGGACGTGCAGATTCGCGACGGCCTGCACATCCTCGGCGAAAAACCCACGGGCGAAGGCGAACTCGACCTGGTGCTGGCCATCCTGCGGGCCCGCCAACTCTTCGGCGGTGAGCAGACCGTGCCCGGCCTTCGGCAGGCCCTCGGCCTCGTCGAGGACGGCAGCGACGAGCGGACCGCCGTCGATACCGCCGAGGCCAAGGCCCGGGAACTGGTCGGGGCGCTGCAGGCGAACGGGTGGGACGCTTCTGCGGTGGACCGCATATGTGCCGAAGCGGTGGACCGCATATGTGCCGAAGCGGTGGACACCGGGACCGACAACGCCGACGTGGCTGCCATCCTGCGGTTCGCCGCAACCGAAGTGGTGCCGCGACTGGCCGCCACGGCCAATGAGGTCGACCAGATACTGCGGGCCCTGTCCGGCGGGTTCATCGAATCCGGGCCGTCGGGCTCGCCGCTGCGTGGGCTGGTCAACGTGCTGCCCACCGGACGCAACTTCTACTCGGTCGATCCCAAGGCGGTGCCGTCCCGGCTGGCCTGGGAAACCGGTGTGGCGATGGCGGATTCGTTGCTGGCCCGCTACCACGAGGACCATGGCCGCTGGCCGGCCTCGGTGGGATTGTCGGTGTGGGGCACCTCGGCCATGCGTACCGCCGGTGACGACATCGCCGAAGTGCTTGCGCTGCTGGGTGTTCGGCCGGTATGGGACGACGCATCCCGCCGCGTGGTGAGCCTGGAGCCGATGGCCCTGACCGAACTGGGCAGGCCCCGCATCGACGTCACGGTCCGCATCTCCGGCTTCTTCCGGGACGCCTTCCCGCACGTGGTCACCATGCTCGACGATGCCGTCGCGCTGGTCGCCGGTCTCGACGAACCCGCGCAGGACAACTATGTGCGCGCCCACGCGCAAGCCGACCTGGCCCAGCACGGTGACCAAAGGCGCGCCACCACACGGATTTTCGGCTCCAAGCCGGGAACATACGGCGCGGGCCTGCTGCAGCTGATCGACAGCCGCAACTGGCGCGACGACGCGGACCTCGCCGAGGTCTACACGGCCTGGGGCGGATTCGCCTACGGCCGCGATCTGGACGGCAGGCCCGCCGCGGACGACATGAACCGGGCGTACCGGCGTATCGCCGTGGCAGCCAAGAACACCGACACCCGCGAACACGACATCGCCGATTCCGACGACTACTTCCAGTACCACGGCGGCATGGTGGCCACGGTGCGCGCGCTGACCGGCAGCGCTCCCGCCGCCTACATCGGCGACAACACCCGGCCCGACGCCGTGCGCACCCGCACCCTCAACGAGGAGACCACGCGGGTGTTCCGGGCCCGCGTGGTCAACCCTCGCTGGATCACCGCGATGCGCAGGCACGGCTACAAGGGTGCGTTCGAGATGGCCGCCACGGTCGACTACCTGTTCGGCTACGACGCCACCGCGCACGTCATGGCTGACTGGATGTACGAGCGGCTGTCCGCCGAGTACGTGCTCGACGACGAGAACCGCAAGTTCATGGCCGAATCCAACCCGTGGGCGCTGCACGGCATCGCCGAGCGACTGCTGGAGGCCGCGGGCCGCGGGATGTGGGAAAAGCCCGAGCAGGCGACCCTCGACGGATTGCGGCAGGTGCTGCTCGAAACCGAGGGCGAGCTGGAAGGCTGAGCCCCGGCTACATTGGGCGCATGTCCGTGACGTTCGCCGATGTTGCCAAGGCGCAGTACATCTTGCTGACTACGTTCACCAAGGACGGCAGGCCCAAGCCGACCCCCATCTGGGCCGCACCCGTCGGAGACCGGCTGCTGGTGATCACCCAGGAGAAGTCCTGGAAGGTCAAGCGCATCCGCAATACCCCGCGGGTCACCCTCGCCGCGTGCGACGCCCGGGGCAACCCCAAGAGCGAGGCGGTCGAGGCGACGGCCCGGATCCTGGACAAGACCCACAACGGCGCCACCTACGACGCGATCGGGAAGCGCTACGGGTTGATCGGCAAGGCATTCAACGTCTTCTCGAAGCTGCGCGGGGGCATGAAGAACAACGTTTCGATCGAGCTGAAAGCGGTGAATCAGACCGACGATGCCCAGCTTTGATGACGTATACCGCGAGAAATACCTGCTTCTGACCACATTCACCAAGGACGGCAAGCCCAAACCGACGCCGGTGTGGGGCGTGCCCGACGGCGACAAGCTGCTGATCATCACCGACGACGGCTCCTGGAAGACCCGGCGCATCAAGAACACGCCGCGCGTGACCATTCAGAAGTGCGGTGTGCTCGGCAAGGTCAAGGGTGAACCCGTCGAGGCGGTTGCCCGGATGTTGCCGAAGTCCGATACGCGCCGCGTGTTCGACAAGATCATCACGCGGTACTGGAACCACGCGTGGTACTTCATTCCGCAGGCACTGCTGCGCGGCGGTATCGACAAGGTGCACGCCGCGATCGAGGTACAGGCCGCGCCTGCCTGATTCCGGCGGGACGGAACCCGTCGGCGCCTCGATACGTTGAACAGACATGGCAAAGCGGCTGTTCGGCATCTACGCACTGGTCGAGATGGCGGTGATCATCGCCCTCGTGGCCACCATCGGCTTCGGCTGGACCGTGCTGTTGCTGGTGGCCACCTTCGTCGTGGGGTTGGCGCTGGCGGGTTCGCAGCTGAACCGGCAGCTCCGCCGGTTGCGCTCCGGGTTCACCGACGCGTCCGCACCCGCCGACAGCCTGCTGGTCGCGCTGGGCACCGTGCTGGTGGTGATTCCCGGCCTGGCGAGCTCGGTGCTGGGAGTGCTGTTGCTGTTACCGCCGACAAGGGCTGCGGCACGTCCGGCGCTGACGGCGATGGCGGCCAAGCGGATACCGATCGTCACAGTCGGGGCACCCGGCTTCACGTGGCCCACCGGTGCCGCCGCCTCCTACCGCGGTCGTGGCGACTACATTGACGGCGAAGTCATCGACGGTGACGTCACCGACTTCCAACCCGAACCGCACCGTCTGCCTCCCACGGCCTAGCCCCACACCCCACCAGCCTTTGACCACACTCCTGATCAACGGGCGGATCCATAGTCCAGCCCATCCCGACGCCACCGCCTTCGCCGTGCGCGACGGCGTCATCGCATGGCTCGGCAGCAACGACGTCGGCCGGCTGCAATTCCCCGACGCCCGCGTCGTCGACCTCGACGGCGGGTTCGTCGCTCCGGCGTTCGTCGACAGTCACGTCCATCTCACCGCCACGGGGCTCAACCTCGACGGTCTGGACCTGCGCCCGGCCACCTCACTGGCCGAGTGTCTGCGGCTGCTCGGCGAGCATGCGCGCCGGCACCCGGAGGGCCCGGTGTGGGGCCACGGCTGGGACGAGTCGGGCTGGCCCGAACGGACCCCGCCGACCACTGCGGACCTGGACGCCGTGCTGGGCGGCCGCCCCGCTTACCTGGCCCGGGTCGACGTGCATTCGGCAGCCGCCAGCAGCGCGTTGCGCGCCCTGGTGCCCGGGCTGGCCGACGCGGCGGGATTCGATCCGCAACGCCCGCTCAGCGCTGACGCCCACCATCTGGTCCGCGCCGCGGCCCGCGAGCGCCTCACGCCCGCCCAGCGGCACGCCGCCCGGCTCGCGGCCCTCGACCACGCCGCCGGCCACGGTATCGCCGCCGTTCACGAATGCGCCGGCCCCGAGATCGGCGGCCTCGACGATTGGCTGGACCTGCGCCGACTCGACCACGGCGTCGAGATCGTCGGGTACTGGGGCGAAGCCGTCACCGACGCCGCCCAGGCCAGAACGCTGATCAACGAGACCGGCGTCCGCGGGCTGGCGGGTGACCTGTTCATCGACGGCGCCCTCGGATCACGCACCGCGCGACTGCACGAGCCGTACGCCGATGCACCCGACACCTGCGGCAACTCCTACCTGGACGCCGACACCATCGCCTCGCACCTGCGCGCATGCACCGAGGCGGGCATCACCGCCGGATTCCACGTCATCGGTGACGCCGCCGTCACCGCCGTCGTCGACGCGCTGGCGACCGTCGTCGACGCGTTCGGGGCACCTGCGGTCGCGCGCTGCGGGCATCGGCTGGAACATCTGGAGATGGTCAGCCCGGCCCAGGCCGCCCAGCTCGGATCGTGGGGCGTCATCGCCAGCATGCAGCCCAACTTCGACGCGCTGTGGGGCGGCGAGGACGGTATGTACGCTCAGCGCCTCGGGCCTGACCGAGTCCATCGGCTCAACCCGTTTGCGCTGTTAGCATCCGAAGGCGTGCCCCTCGCGTTCGGCTCCGACACCCCGGTCACCAGCATGAACCCCTGGCAGACCGTGCGCGCGGCCGTCGAACACCGCACCCCGGGCAGCGCAGTGTCCCCGCGCGCCGCGTTCGCCGCGGCCACCCGTGGCGGCTGGCGGGCCGGCGGGGTGCGCGACGGCGTCACCGGCACCCTGGTCCCGGGCGCGGTGGCCAGCTATGCGATCTGGGATGCCGACAATTTGGAGGTCAGCGCCCCGACGAACGCCGTGCAGCGCTGGTCCACCGATCCGCGGTCGCGGGTGCCCGCGCTGCCGCGGCTGGCTGCCGGAGCCGAGCTGCCGAGGTGCCGACAAACCGTTCATCGGGGTGTCGTCATCCATGGCTAGCGAACGCCATCGGTTCGAACGGTTGCGTGCCCGGCCACACGACGTCACCGAGGTGCTCCCGGCGGTCGCCGACGAGGATGACGACCTCGAGAGCGATTTCGAAGACGACGACGAAGACGGTCCCGGGCTCGACGAAAACGTCGAGATCGACGATTCCGACGCGGGCACCGACTCGCCCACGCCACCGCCGGACCGCCTCGCCGCGCTGACCGCGTGGGGGCGCCGGTTCGGCCGCGCCACCTTCGACCGCTGGGCGCAGCTCGGTGCCACCGTCGGAGGCGGACTGTTGCTGTGGGCGAGTTTCCCGCCCGTGGGCTGGTGGGCAACGGCGTTCGCGGGGCTGGCGCTGCTGGGCTGGGTACTGACGCTGCCGTCCACCACCCGCGCCGGTGGTTTCGGCTACGGATTCTTGTTCGGGCTGGCGTTCTATATTCCGCTGCTGCCATGGATCAGCGGCTTGGTCGGTCCCGTGCCGTGGCTGGCACTCGCGGCGCTGCAGGCGGTGTTCTGCGGCGTGTTCGGGGTGTTGGCCGTCATGGTCCGGCAGTTGCCGGGCTGGCCGGTGTGGCTCGCTGCGGTGTGGGTCGCCGCGGAATGGCTCAAGTCGACCGTGCCGTTCGGCGGATTCCCGTGGGGCGTGGTCGGGTTCGGGCAGTCGAACGGCCCGCTGTTGCCCATCGCGCGGGTGGGCGGGGCCCCGCTGGTGTCGTTCGCTGTCGCTTTGGCCGCATTCAGCCTGACCCTGGTGGCGTGCGAGATCGTCCAGTGGTGGCACCACGGCCACAAGCCCGGCGTGCCGCCCCCGGCGGTCGTGCTCCCCGGCGTGTGTGTGTCCGTGGTGCTGTTGGGCACCGCGGTGTTGTGGCCGCAGGTGCGGCATTCCGCTGTCGGCGTCGCCGACGAACCATCCGTGACAGTCGCCGCGGTGCAGGGCAATGTTCCCCGGCTGGGCCTGGAGTTCAACGCGCAACGGCGTGCGGTGCTCGACAACCACGTTCACGAGACCGGGGAGCTGGCCGACGACGTCCGGGCAGGCCGGGCCGCGCAGCCGATGTTCGTCATCTGGCCGGAGAATTCCTCTGACATCGACCCGCTGGCCAACGCCGACGCCGCCGCGCAGATCAGCGCAGCGGCCGACGCGATCAAGGCGCCGATCCTCGTCGGCGGCGTCGTCAAAGCCGACGGCTACACGCCGGACAACCCTGTCGCCAACAACACCGTGATCGTGTGGGACCCGGCCACCGGTCCCGGTGAACGCCACGACAAGCAGATCGTGCAACCGTTCGGCGAATATCTGCCGTGGCGCGGTTTCTTCCGGCACCTGTCGTCGTACGCCGATCGCGCCGGCTATTTCGTCCCGGGTACCGGCGACGGTGTCGTGCACGCCGCGGGCGTACCCATCGGGGTCACCACGTGCTGGGAGGTGATCTTCGACCGGGCAGCCCGCGAATCGGTCCTCAACGGGGCTCAGGTGCTGGCGGTGCCGACCAACAACGCCACGTTCGACGCGACCATGAGCTCCCAGCAGCTGGCGTTCGCCAAGCTGCGGGCCGTCGAACACGACCGCTACGTGGTGGTCGCGGGCACCACCGGCATCAGCGCTGTGATCGCGCCCGACGGGCGTGAGCTGGCCCGCACCGAATGGTTCCAGCCGGCGTATCTGGACAGCCAGATCCGCCTCAAGTCCGACCTGACAGCAGCCACCCGGTGGGGTCCCGCCGTGCAAGCGGTGCTGGTCGTGGCCGGTTTCGGGGCCGCTGTTGCGGCGGCGGTCATCGGGATACGGCAAAATGGCGGGTTCGTGCCAAGAATGTTCCGGCGCCGGAAGGCGAACGCCGGCGACGATGAAGGAGTCACATGACAGTCCCCGGTGACGGAGCGAGCTCGGGGGAGACCCCTGGCCAGGACGATGCCACCCCCAGCCGGCGCACCTTGGTCATCATCCCCACCTACAACGAGCGGGAGAACCTGCCGTTGATCGTCGGGCGGGTCCACCGCGCCCGGCCAGACGTGCACGTGCTGATCGTCGACGACGGCAGCCCCGACGGCACCGGAGAGCTGGCCGATGAGCTGGCCCTGGCCGATCCGGACCGCGTGCATGTCATGCACCGCACCAGCAAGGCCGGCCTGGGCGCGGCGTATCTCGCCGGATTCGCGTGGGGCCTGGGCCGGGGCTACTCGGTGCTCGTGGAGATGGATGCCGACGGCAGCCACGCGCCCGAGGAGCTCTACCGGCTGCTCGACGCCGTCGACGCGGGTGCCGACCTGGCCATCGGCTCGCGCTACGTCACCGGTGGCACGGTGCGCAACTGGCCGCGCCGCCGGCTGGTGCTGTCCAAGACCGCCAACACCTATTCACGCTTCCTGCTGGGCGTGGGCATCCACGACATCACCGCCGGATACCGCGCCTACCGGCGCGAAGTGCTGGAGAAGATCGATCTCTCCGCGGTGGATTCCAAGGGCTACTGCTTCCAGATCGACCTGACGTGGCGGGCCATCAACAACGGCTTCAGCGTCGTCGAGGTGCCCATCACCTTCACCGAACGTGAGCTTGGCGTCTCGAAGATGAGCGGATCCAACATCCGCGAGGCGATGTTCAAGGTCGCCGAGTGGGGCCTCAAGGGCCGCCTGGACCGTGCCCGCGGAGCATCGAGCTGACAAAAAAGTAGCGAGGGTGCACCGAAGCGCACCCTCGCTCACTTGTCAGCGGTGTCAGCTGCCGCGACGCTTGGTCTTGATCAGGTCGAGACGTTCCTTGAGCAGTTCTTCGAGCTCCTCGACCGAACGGCGCTCCAGCAGCATGTCCCAGTGGGTGCGGGGCGGCTTGACCTTCTTGGGTTCAGGCACGTCACCCTCGATGAGGGTGCCCTCCATACCGTTACGGCACAGCCAGGTGCCGGGGATCTCTGCATCGTCGGCAAACGGCACGTCGAACTCTTCGCCGTTGTCGGTGCGGTAGCGCGCGACCTGACGCGGCGCCAGATCATGGTTGCGGTCAGTCTCGTAGCTCACGGCTCCGAGCCGACTGCCTCTCAGGACACGATCAGCCATCGTCAACACTCCTCGTTCACGCGAAATTATCCGGATGTATCAACGCTTGATGGCGTTGCCAGGTTCCCGACTCAACCGTCGATGATACCCCGATCACAAGAGGCGGCCGTCTACAGTCGGGAGCCATGGCCACCGGAATCGCCCGACGTCATCGTCCGCAGCCGTGCCGGTGGTGCGGACGTGAGGTAGCCGATGCCGGGATGGGGCGGCGGCGTCAGTACTGCCGACAGTCTTGCCGCCAGCGGGCCTACGAACAGCGTGCGCTGGTGAAGGGCACCTCCCTGGCGCCGGATTCGGTGGTGCTCACCGCCGAGGAGGCCGCCCAACTGTCCGACCGCGTGTACCAGGTCCGGTGCGCGGCCGAGGACCTGGCCACCGCGGTCGACGAGGGAGCCGCCACCGACGAACTGCGGCAGCTGTGCGACGCGCTGATGGTGGCCGCCAAGGCGGCCGACGGCTGGCGTTAGGTCGGGCAGCTGAACTGTCGGCCGATGCCGACCGCCGGAGGTGTCGGCTTCAGGCAGCCGAGCGGTTCCACACCCGCTTGGCTCACCCGCATCCCAGACTGGTGTGCGTAGTCGACGCAGACCAGAGCGGTGTTGTCGGCGCGGCAGCGGTAGTCGCCGAACGCGATCGATCCACCGGTGGGCAACTTGGCCCCGTCGCCGTAGGTGAACCGGCCAGGGTCACCGTGCAGCGAGCCGACTTCCAGCGTCGGCCCCGTGAAGTCCACCCATCCCGCGATCCACTCGCCCTCCACGTCCGACGGCTTGGCGGGCAGGCCGTCGGTCTTGACCAGACAGGCCAGCTGCCCGTTGACCAGCTTGTCGGTCGCACACTTGCCCGCCGTCGTGACGAACGCGACATCGTCACCGAGGTTCGTGGTCTCACCGCCACGCGTGGCGGTGTGGAATCCGGCCGGATCCGCCTGCGGCCCCGCCTCGACCCACCGAATCACCTGGGACATCGGGGTACCGGCGGGTGGCGCCGCGGTCGGCACCGGCGGGGTTGTCGTCGTCGGCGTCGGTTTGGCGCTGGACGGCTGCGCTGAGCTGGTCGGCACCGACAATCGGTCCTGCGACGTCGGCGTACTCTCCCCGCCGCCCCCGGTCGAGCACGCTGCCAGCAGCGCAGACGCCGCGATGATCACAGCAATCCGCATCCCGTCAGGCTAGCGGTACCCGGTGCGTCTGCCGCCCAGGCGCGGCGCGCAGCGGTGATGTTCGCTACCGTCGGGCTCATGCACGAACGGACCGTCCGGGCAACGATCAGGACCGGCATCGTGGAAGGTTTCACCCGTGACGGGGTGCACCGGTGGCGTTCGATCCCGTACGCCAGGCCGCCCGTGGGTCCGCTGCGGTTTCGTGCCCCGCAGCCCGCCGAACCGTGGCCCGGCGTGCGCTATTGCCACGAGTTCGGCAACTGCGCGCCGCAGCAGCGCCGCTACACCATGCTCGGAGTTGGCAAATATCAGGCGATGAGCGAGGACTGCCTGACGCTCAACGTCGTCGCACCTGAAAACCCGCACCCCGACCCTCTGCCGGTGATGTTCTTCGTGCACGGCGGCGGCTACATCATGGGCAGTTCGGCCACGCCGCTCTACGACGGGGCGGCCCTGGCCCGGCGCGGCTGCGTGTACGTGTCGGTCAACTACCGGCTCGGGGTGCTCGGCTGCATGGACCTGTCGGCGCTGTCCACGCGCGAACACCCGTTTGAGGACAACCTGTTCCTGCGTGATCTGGTGCTGGCACTGCAGTGGGTCCGCGACAACATCGCGGCGTTCGGTGGCGATCCGCACAACGTGACGATCTTCGGGGAGAGCGCAGGCGCGCAGGCCGTCGCCACCCTGTTGGCGGTTCCTGCGGCCAAGGATCTGTTCGCGCAGGCGATCTCGGAAAGCCCGGCCAGTGGGATGGTCAGCACCGCCACCGGAGCGGCCCGGCTCGCCGAGCAGTTCGCGGAACTGATCGGCGGCGCCGCCGCCATCCACGCGGCCCGGCCGGCGGCGCTGGGAAAGGCGTTGGAGCGGCTGATCTCCCGGGGCATGACGGACATGCCCGGCGCGTTTCCGGTCGGCCCGACCAGCGGTACCGAATACCTGCCCGCCGATCCGGTGGAGGCCATGGCCGACGGCACCGCGCACCGGCTGCCGTTGATCGTCGGCAACAACGCCGAGGAAGGCCGGTTGTTCACCCGGTTCCTGCCGCTGCTGCCCACCAACGAGCCGATGATCGAGAAGTTGTTTGCCAGCGCCGAGCCGCAACACCGAGACCGCATCCTGGCCGCGTACCCGCACTATCCCAGCGACGCGGCCTGTATACAGCTCGGTGGTGACTTCGCCTTCGGGTCGGCCACCTGGCAGATCGCCGAGGCGCACAGCCGGCATGCACCCACGTACGTGTACCGCTACGACTACGCCCCGCGAACGCTGCGCTGGACGGGCTTCGGGGCCACGCACGCGATGGAACTGCTGGCTGTATTCGACACGTACCGAACGACATACGGCTCGGTGCTGACGGCGGTGGCCGACCAGCGGTCGGCCCGCAGAGTGTGCCGGGACGTGCAGTCGCGGTGGCGTGCCTTCTCGCGGTCGGGGGTCCCGGGGGATGGGTGGCCGACCTACGTTGCCGACAAGCGTGCGGTATTGGTATTCGACCGGATGTCTCGTGTCGAGTTCGACCCTGCCGCAGAACGACGTCAGGCGTGGGAAGGCTTTTCGCTGGCGGGCCGCTGAGTCTGCGCGATCCGCTGCGCACATGGTGCCGAATGTGGTTCCGTGGTCGCGTGAGTTACCCCCTGGATCCGCTGTCCGCTGACGAGTTCACCGCGGCGGCAGCGATATTGCGGCGTGAACATGGTGTGGGCGACGGCTGGCGCATCGCATCCGTGGAGCTCATCGAGCCGTCGAAAGCAGAGTTGGCGGCGTTCGACAATGGCGGGCCGACGCCACCGCGACGTGCCGTGGTGATCTGCCTGAACCGGGCCGAGAACGCGACCTACAAGTCGGCGGTCTCGCTGACGGGCGACAAGGTCGAGTCGTTCGACCATGTCCCAGGGGTGCAGGCCAACTTCACCGTCGACGAGTTCACCGAGTGCGACCAGGCATTGCGTAACCACCCCGACGTGATCGCGGCACTGGCCAAGCGGGGTATCACCAACATGGACAACGTGTTCATGGACACCTGGACCTACGGCGACGCCGTGGCCCCGCCGGAGTACCGCGACCGCCGCATCGGCTGGTCGGACACCTGGTACAAGGAAACGGAAGGGGCCAATCCCTACGCACATCCGGTCAGCGGCCTGCACTGCGTGATCGACCTCAACACCATGGAGTTGCTGCGCATCGAGGACGACGGCAGCAGCGAAAAGCCCGCTGTGATGGGCGAATACGTGCCCCGGCACATCCCCGAGCGCATTCGTGCGGCGTCCACGCGCGAGCCGTTGAAGCCGCTGAACATCACGCAGCCGGAGGGGCCGTCGTTCACGCTCGACGGCAATCTGCTCAAGTGGCAGAACTGGTCGTTGCGGGTGGGTTTCAACCACCGCGAGGGAATGACCCTGCACACCGTGCGCTACCGCGACGGCGATACGGAACGGTCGGTGGCGCACCGGATGTCGTTCGCGGAGATGGTGGTGCCGTACCGCGACCCGTCGGTGGACCACTACCGGCGCACCGCGTTCGACATCGGCGAGTGGGGCCTTGGTTTCATGACCACGTCGCTGGAATTGGGTTGCGACTGCCTCGGGGAGATCCGCTACCTCGATGCGGTGTTGCACAACAGCAAGGGCGAGCCCTACACCATCAAGAACGCCGTGTGCATCCACGAGGAAGACAACGCCGTGCTGTGGAAGCACGTCGACCACGACGCAGGCGCCGAAGTGCGCCGTATGCGCAGGCTCACGGTGTCGTCACACGTCACGGTCGCCAACTACGAATACCTGGTGTACTGGCGGTTCTACCAGGACGGCAACATCGAGTGCGAGGTCCGGGCCACGGGAATCATGGTGACCACGCCGGTGGCCCCCGGCCAGCCGCATCCCAACGGCACCCTGGTCGACGAGCGCACCTATGCGCCGTACCACCAGCACTTCCTCATCGCCCGACTGGATCTCGACATCGACGGCAGCGACAACACGGTGTACATGACCGAGTCGTACGCCGAACCGATGGGCCCGGACAACCCGCTCGGACTGTCGCTGGTGACCCGCAACCAGCCGCTGCGCACCGAGGAGGAGGGCAAGCAGGACACCAACTTCGCCACGCAGCGGGCCTGGAAGGTGGTGAACACCAACGTCACCAACGGCCTGGGCACCCATCCGTCCTACAAACTCGTTCCCACCGGGGCATTCCCGGCCATGTTCGACCCGGCGTCACCAGTCTTCCAGCGCGCGACCATCATCGGGCACACCCTGTGGGTGACCCCGAACAGTCCCGAGGAGCGTTGGCCGGCAGGCGAATTCGTCAACCAGTCGGCGGCCGACACCGGGATCGCGGAGTGGACGAAGGGTAACCGGTCGATCGAGAACACGGATGTGGTGCTGTGGTACGTCTTCGGCATCCACCACATCACCCGCCCCGAGGACTGGCCGATCATGCCGGTGGACATCGTGTCGTTCTGGCTCAAGCCCTACGGCTTCTTCGACCGCAACCCGTCGCTCGACGTTCCGCCGACCCCACCGGCCGCCTGCGAGCACACCGACGCCAAGGCCGCCCACCACTAGCCCCGTTTGTTTCGCCGAGCGTGCGTAGTAAGTGAGCTATGGCGCGTGTTGATGGGAGTTACGGCGACGTCCTCCTGCTGTTTTTGAAGGG
>NZ_LZTB01000141.1 GCF_001665685.1 Mycobacterium sp. 852013-50091_SCH5140682 | reverse complement strand
AGACAGGGGCTGCCGCGGGTCAGCCCGTGGCACCGGCTCGTCCCCCAGCGGCGTGAGGGTGATGCGTTCGGCGGGCCCGGCGTGCGCTGGTGCGGGTGCAGGGCTTGCTCGGGCCGGAGGCGGTTCAGGTGCCGGTGCTCAGCGGTGGGCGCGGGCCCGCCGAACGCATCACCCTCACGCCGCTGGGGGACGAGCCGGTGCCACGGGCTGACCCGCGGCAGCCCTGGCCCGGGCAACTGCCCGAGCCCTCGCCGACGGTCCTGCTCGATGATCCAGTGGAACTCCTTGACGGGCAAGGTGTTCCGGTGCGGGTCACCAGCCGGGGGATGTTCTCCGCGGATCCGGCTCGGTTGGCCGGTGCGGGACGGCGCGACGGCAGCTTGCGGTGGTGGGCCGGGCCGTGGCCGGTCGACGAGCGGTGGTGGGACCCGCAGAGCCGGGGCGCGGGGCGCACCGCACGGGCCCAGGTGCTGCTGGGCGACGAAGAGAACGGCCTGGCGCTGCTGCTGTGCTACCGGCAACGGCGGTGGTACCTGGAGGGAGTTTATGAGTAAGTCGGCAGGCCGAATGTGAACTCGTGTGCGGCTTTTCGGCCAAATATCGGCAACAAGTTCACGTTGGACCAAGCGAATGCGCGAACGGGCCGACCCGGTCGATGAACCTGTCGAAGAACACCGCCGGGTCCACCCGGACGCCGATGAGCGCGTTGGGTTGCCGGCCCCAGTGCCCGCGCCAATCGGCCACCGTCATTCCACGGGTCAAGGTGCCGGTCAGCTCGACGTCGACCGTGGTCTGCCGGTACTGCACCAGCTCGGGATCCAGGGCCACCGCGGCAGCCAGCGGATCGTGCAGATGCGCGAGATACCCGTCGTCGGTGTCGAAGTGGAATTCGAAATAGAACCGCATCGCGTCCTCGAGCACCCGGATCAGCGGATTGACCGCCGCTGAGCGGGTCCCACGTACGTCGAGTTCGCTCATCGGCGCGGTCGGTGACCCCGCCGCCTCGGCCAGCCGGCTCAGCAGCTGCGGCGTCATCGCGATGTTCTCGGTGAGATTGAGCCCCAACACAATCGGCAGGTGTTCCGGCGCCTCGGTGCCCCACGCGGCGGCCCAGCCGCCGAATACCTCGGCCGCCGATTCCGGATCCACGCTGATGTTCCACTCCGAGACCGGGGTGGTATTGCCGCGGTAGTCGAAGGCTCCGCCCATGATCACCAGCCGGCGCAGCAGGCGGGGGAGTCGGGGTTCGGCCCGCATCGCCAGGGCCAGGTTGGTCAGCGGGCCGGTGGCCAGGCCGATCAATTCCCCCGGATGCGCCTTCGCCGCGTCCACCCACGCCTGCGCGGCATCGTGCGCGGTCAGTTGCCGGTCGGTGGCAGGCAGCCGGGCATAGCCCAGCCCCTCGGGCCCATGGGTGTCCTCCGCGGTACGCAACGGGGCGCTTAGCGGCTGCTCGGAGCCCTTGGACACCGGGATGTCGGCTGCCCGGCACAGTTCCAGCAGGCCCAGGTTGTTGACGCAGACCTGTTGCACGCCAATGTTTCCCGCGGTGGAGGCGATGCCGACCAATTCTGCGTCGGGACTGGCCAGCAGATACACCAGGGCCATCGCGTCATCGACTCCGGTATCGACATCGGCGAACACGGGCATTCCTGTCACGCCGCCAACGATAGGGGCTGACCCGCGCCGTCCGCACGCCTAGACTTCGACGTGCAGGTCAATCGAGGAGGCATCGATGTCCGGTCGCGTGGTGCATTTCGAAGTGCCGTTCAGTGACGGCGCACGGGCCAAGGGTTTCTATCGGGAAGTATTCGGCTGGCAGCTCAACGAGTACCCGGAGATGAACTACACCGGGGTCGCGACCGGCCCCGTCTCCGAATCGGGTATGCCCGCTGAACCGGGATACATCGGCGGGGGCATGTTCGAACGCGCACCGGAGTCCCCGCAGGGGCCGGTGATCACCATCGAGGTGCCCAACATCGACGACGCGTTGACGGCGATCCGGTCCAAGGGTGGTGCGCAGCTGGGCGAGAAATTGCCGGTGGGCGAGATGGGGTTTGCCGCGTACTTCACCGACACCGAGGGCAATGTTCTGGGTCTGTGGGAGAACGCGGCCCAGGCGTAGAGCTACCAGTGCACGCCGGGCACCAGTCGAACCGCCCGCTTGACCGGACGGCTCACGGCGCGCGGCACCCGCAGTGACGCGCCGGTGCGGGCCGGGCGCTTCGGCCTGCGCATCGGCGAGCTGCTGACCGGAGCCATCGCGGACGGTGATTCGGGGAGCGCCTCGCCGCGGGCGGCCGCCGAATCGGGGTAGCCCAGGTACAGCTGGTGCAGCACCCGGCGGGACAGCTTCGGCGTCAGGTAATTGCCGAAGTCGGCCAGTGTGCCCAGCGGGGTGTCGATGCGGGCGGGCTTGTCGACCAGCCCGCGGACCACCATCGCCGCGGCGTGCTCGGCCGAGATCGGTGGCACAGGGTTGAGCTTGCGCGACGGCGCGATCATCGGCGTCTTCACCAACGGCATATGGATATTGGTGAAAGTGATGTGATCCGAGAGGGTTTCGGTGCCGACCACTTCCGAGAAGGCATCCAGCGCGGCCTTGCTCGGCAGGTAGGCGCTGTACTTCGGGCTGTTGGCCTGAACACCCGCGCTGGACACGTTGACCACGTGGCCGAACCGGCGCTCACGCCAATGCGGCAGCAGCGCCAGCACCATACGCACTGCGCCGAAGTAGTTGACCGCCATCACCCGTTCGTAGTCGTGCAGCCGGTCGGTCGAATTCACCACGGACCGCCGGATGGACCGGCCGGCATTGTTCACCAGGTAGTCGACATGGCCGAACCGGCCCAGGATGTCCTTCACTGTGTGCTCGACCGACGCCGAATCGGTGACGTCGCACGTGAAGGCGTACGCCTGCCCGCCGGCAGCGCGGATCTCGGAGACCAGATCGTCGAGCGCCTCGCCGTTGCGGGCCAACGCGAACACGCAGCCGCCGCGCTCGGCGACCGCGATGGCCGAGGCGCGCCCGATGCCGCTGGAGGCGCCGGTGATGATCACGTGCTTGCCGACCAGTGGACCGGCCGGATCGTCGCGGCGGGCTCGGTCGGGGTTGAGATGCTGCGCCCAGTACCGCCACAGCTGCGGTGCGTAGGAAGCGAATTCGGGCACGGTGATGCCGGTGCCGCGCAATGCCTCGGTGGTGTGTTCGGAGGTGAAAGTCGGCATCAGGTCGACGACATCGAGCACCTCGCCGGGGATGCCCAGTTGCGTGGCCACCATGTTGCGCACGGCCTTGGCCCGCCCGCTCACCTGCAGCACCGGTGCGGCGGCGGCGCGCGGCAACGATCCGCGCAACGGCGGCAGCCCGGCCGTCTCGGCTACCCCGCGGTAGATACCGCGCAGCCCAATGGTTTTCGGGGCGGTCAGGTGGAATGTCTCACCGTCGCGGCCCTCGGCATGCATGAGATGCACGAGAGCTCGCACGACGTAGTCGACCGGGACGATGTTGGTGCGACCCGAGTCGGGCAGCAGCACCGGGGTGAACCTGGGCAGGGCGGCCAGCCGCGCCAGCACGCCGAAGAAGTAGTACGGACCGTCGACCTTGTCCATCTCGCCGGTGGTGGAGTCGCCGACCACCACCGCGGGCCGGTACACGCGGTAGCGCAATCCGGGTGAGGACCGGACCAGCAGCTCGGCCTCGAACTTGGTCTGGTGATACGGCGTCGGCAGATCCTGGGCGACGTCGAAATCGTCTTCGGTGTACACGCCGGGATAGCTGCCTGCCACCGCGATCGACGACACGTGGTGCAACGTCGCATCGAGCCGGCGGGCCAGTCCGATCACCGCGCGGGTGCCTTCGACGTTGGCCGCCTGCTGCTCGGCCTCGCCGACGGTGATGTCGTAGATCGCCGCGCAGTGCACGACGTGCGAGATCCCGCCGTCGCCGGAGCCCAGGTTGGCGATATCGGCGTCGGTCAGCCCGAGATCGGGCGCCGTCAGGTCGCCGACCAGCGGTTTCGCCCGTTCGCCCCAGTCGCCGGCCAGTTGCTCGAACCGGGCCAGCGACGCGCGCCGGACCAGCACCCACACCTCGGCGTAGGCATCGCGGGCCAAGATCTCGGAGACGACGCGGCGGCCGATAAACCCGGTACCGCCGGTAACGACATAGCGCATGCCAGACATGGTCGCCCTTCACCGGGCAAACGTCAACCGACGGTCTATCGCCCGATTCATGCCCATCAACCCCAACGCCATCGGCGAGAAGACCGACCCCTACGTCTTCGAGTGGACCGACCGCGACACCCTGCTGTACGCCGTCGGCGTCGGCGCAGGCCTCGACGATCTGCAGTTCACCACCGAGAACAGTCACGAAATCGAGCAGCAGGTATTGCCGACCTACGCGATCATCGCGTGCTCGCCCTTCGCGGCGGCCGCCAAGATCGGCACGTTCAACTTCGGGATGCTGCTGCACGGCTCGCAGGAGATCCGGGTGGCAAAACCACTGCCGCCGGCCGGGAAGCTGAAGGTGGTTTCCGAGGTCGCCGACATCCAGGACAAGGGTGAGGGCAAGAACGCCGTGGTGATGTTCAAAGGCATCGGCACCGATCCGGGGACCGACGAGGTGCTCGTGGAAACCCTTACCACCGTGGTGATTCGGGGTGAGGGCGGGTTCGGCGGGCAGCCCGGTCAGCGTCCGGCGGCCCCGGAGATCCCAGAGTCCGAACCGGATGCGCGACTGGCCTTGCCGACCCGCGAGGACCAGGCGCTGATCTACCGGCTGTCCGGCGACCGCAACCCGCTGCACAGCGATCCGTGGTTCGCCAAGAACCTCGCGGGCTTCCCGAAACCGATCCTGCACGGGCTGTGCACCTACGGCGTGGCCGGGCGTGCCCTGATCGCCGAGTTGTGCGGCGGTGACGCGACCAAGCTTCGTGCCGTTACCTCGCGGTTCAGTGCACCGGTGTTTCCCGGGGAGACGCTGACCACGTCGATCTGGCGCACCGCAGCGGGCAAGGCCGTGTTCCGTACCGCTGCGGCCGCACCGGACGGCACCGGCGAGAGGGTGGTACTGGACGACGGCGTCGCCGAGTACGTCGACTGATTGTCCCGCCCTGCGGTCAATTTCGTCGAAGCGGTGGTAAACCCGGCCGCGGGTTGACAGGATCTGTGCGACTGGTCGCACGACGCAGTGCGGGAACGGTGGTGACTGATGAAGTTGGTCGTTGGATATCTCGCCACAGCCGGTGGCGCCGACGCGTTGGCTCTAGCGGTGCGGTTCGCCCGAACCCTCGGCGCCGAGGTCGAGATATGCATCGTCTTACCCCAGGACACCGGCCTGCCCGCACTGGTGCCCAAGGGCGGATACGAAGAGGTGCTCGCCGAGCAGGCCAAGGGCTGGCTCGAGGAGGCGGTCGCCTCGGTACCCGACGACGTTGTCGCCCACAGTCATCTGAGTTTCGACGAGTCGTTCACCGACGGATTGATCCACGAGGCGGTGCGGCTCGACGCCGAGGCCATCGTGGTCGGCGGTTCCGGCGGCGGCTTGGCAGGCAGCTTTTCGCTGGGTTCGGTGGTCAACGAACTGCTGCATTCGTCGCCGGTGCCAGTGGCGGTGGCGCCGCGCGGAACTCGGCAATCGACCATCGAGCGGGTTCGCGAAGTCACCTGTGCGCTCGGCACGCGCAAGGGCGCGGATCGATTGCTGGACACCGCGGTACGGGCCAGCAGGGCCGCGGGCACACCGCTGCGCCTGGTGTCGCTGGTGGCACTCGATCCCACCTTCGGTTCGTTGCGCTCAGACGACGACGCCGTTCGTGAGCACGCGCAGGATCACGCCCGCGAAACTCTGGAAACCGCGAAAGCCAGTCTTCCGGCGGACTTTCCGGTGACCTCGACGGTGGTGAACGGGCCGACGGTGGAAGCCGCGGTGAACAAGCTCGAGTGGCACGACGGCGATGTGCTGATGGTGGGTTCCAGCCGGCTGAGCGCGCCCAAGCGCATTTTCCTCGGCTCCACGGCAGCAAAGATGTTGCGGGTGGTCGATGTTCCGATGGTTGTGGTGCCGCGCGACGATGTGAGTGACGGCGAGGATCAGTGATGCCCGAAACCCCTTCGGAATCCGTGGCACATCACGAACTGGAGGTGGCGGAGGGAGCGGCCGGGCTGGTTTCCAAAGGCCTGGCCGCCGGTAAGGTCGGGACCTTTTCGGGCGCAGTGCTCGGCATCTCGTCGGTGGCCCCCGGCTACACCCTGACCGCCAGCATCGGGCTCATCGTCGCGTCCGTCGCACTGAAGATGCCGGCGATCCTCATCGCCGGGTTCATCCCGATGTTCCTCACCGCGTACGCCTACCGGGAACTGAATTCCGTTGCCCCGGACTGTGGTGCGTCGTTCACGTGGTCGACCAAGGCCTTCGGACCGTACGTCGGGTGGATGTGCGGCTGGGGCATGGTGATGGCCACCATCATCGTGCTGTCCAACCTTGCGGCCATCGCCGTCGAATTCTTCTATCTGTTCATCGCCCGGGTCGCCGGTCAGCCGCAGATCGCCGATCTGGCGCAGAACAAGGTCGTCAACATCGCCACCACGTTGGTGTTCCTGGCCATCGCGACCCTCATCGCTAGCCGCGGCATCACCACCAGTGAGCGGGTGCAGTATGTGCTCGTCGGATTCCAGATGGTGGTGTTGCTGGGCTTCGCGGTGATGGCTTTCATCCACGTGGGTCGCGGTGCGGCGCCTGTCGGGCTGTCGTTCGACCTCGATTGGCTCAACCCGTTCACCGGACTTACCTTCGGCGCCTTCGTGGTTGGCGTCACCGGATCGATCTTCGCGTTCTGGGGCTGGGATACCTGCCTGACGCTGGGTGAGGAGAGCAAGGACCCGACGAAGGTGCCGGGCCGCGCCGGGCTGCTGTGCGTGCTGTCCATCCTGGCCACCTACCTGTTGATCGCGGTCGCGGTGATGATGTACGCCGGCGTCGGTGAAGAGGGCCTCGGGCTCGGCAATCCGGAGAACGAGAGCAATGTCTTCGCCGCGCTCGCCGACCCGGTGCTCGGAAAGTGGCTCGGCCCGTTCCTGTTCCTGGCCGTGCTGGCGTCGTCGGTGGCCAGCCTGCAGACCACGTTCCTGCCTGCCGCCCGCGCGATGCTGGCCATGGGTGCCTACCGGGCGTTCCCGCCACGCTTCGCCGAAGTCAGCCCGCGCTACCTGGTGCCACGCTTCGCCACGGTGACCGCAGGGGTGGTCACAGGTGTCTTCTACACCGTGGTGAGCTTGCTCTCCGAAAGCGCCCTGCTGGATACCATTGCCGCCCTTGGCATCATGATCTGTTGGTACTACGGCATCACGGCGTTCGCATGCGTCTGGTACTTCCGGCGTGAACTGTTCAGCAGTGCCCACAACGTCGTGTTCAAGCTGCTGTTCCCGCTGTCCGGAGGCATCATCCTCGCCGCCGTCTTCGCGTTCTCGATCAAGGAGAGCATGGACCCCGAGAACGGCAGCGGCGCCGCGATCGGTGGCATCGGCCTGGTGTTCTTCATGGGATTCGGCATCCTGTTGCTCGGTGCCGTGCTCATGCTGGTGTGGCGCTCCCGCAATGAGGCATTCTTCCGCGGCGAGACGCTCCGCCACGACAGCCCGTCAATGGCGTAGCGCGACGGAACCTGCTTGCGTCAGGTGGCGTAGGTCCGGTCGATACCCGATTCACCCGAAACATGTGCCAGCTGGAACGGGTCGAGGATGTTCCACGCCGTGACGAAGGCCTGCTGCTTGAGATCGTCGGCCGGGTATTCCACGTTGAGCAGGTCGGCGACCTCGTCGTACCCGTAAAAGGCGAGCGAGCCCGGCTGGGTGGTGATCAGCAACTGGTTGACGATGACCTGGCGGGCCCGTGCGCCTTCCGCGTCGCTCTGCAGGGCGGGGGACAGGTTGGGGATGATCTTGGTGGCAGGCACGACGATGTTGAGCCACGGCACCATCTGGCTGACCCGGTAACCGGCTTCCACGCCTTCTCGGGTGACGGGCTGCAAAGCCTCCGGGGTGATCCCGGTCAGGGTGCTGCTGAGCTGCCGCACCAGATCGGGCTCGTTCGTCGGCTTCGGATCGTCGGCGCGGAACGGATTCGGGCTCCAGGCGGGAGCGGCCGTCGGTGAGGCGGCGTCGGCCTGGACAGCAGCCCGCGACACCGGCGCGTTGACCGAGCTGTCGGGCTTCGGCGTGGCGGGCTTTTGGGGTGCGGCGGCCTGCTTGGGCTCGAACATCTTCTTGAGCCGGTCGACCTGCTTGGCCTCGAAGTCCGGCTTGCTGCCGACCTTTGTCGTCGGCTTCGCGGCGGGCTTGGCCAACGAGTCGGAGATCGACGCGGACACCGTGTGCGCCGTCGTGGTGACCTGAGCGCTGACCTTCGCCACATTGTCGTTGATCTTCGACAGTGCCTTGGCGGGCCCGGCGGGGGTGCGCTTGGGCCCGGCGTTGACCGATGTACTGGTGCCGGCGTCCTTGGCGGCCGAACCGCCGTCGGTCGCGTCGGCGTTGGCGGTGCCCTGGCCGGCAGCGGCGATCGCCGCACCCACACCCATGGCTACTGCCACACCACCGATATAACCGATGTACTTCGTTGACGCCATTGCCGTCCTTCGCAGTCGATCCCCAGCCCACGGGCATCGTAGGGGGTTCACAGCACTTTGGCAGCTTGATCGGTCAGTTCAGCGGTGGCGGGCGCCTCGGTCACACCCAGGTTCCGCCGTCGACCCGCAGCGTTGTACCGGTGACGTAGGACGCGCGGTCGCTGAGCAACCAGGCGGCGGCTTGCGCGATCTCGTCGGGCCGCGCCGCGCGCCGCAGTGGGGTGTCCGCGACCAGTCGTTCGACCACGCCGGGACTCGCGTCCTCCCACTGCTGGATCATTTCCGTCATGGTCGGCCCGGGTGCGATCGCATTGATCCGGATACCCTGCGGCCCATAGCTCACGGCGGCAGACTCGGTAAGGCTGTTGACCGCGCGCTTCATCGCCCCGTAGGCCGGCAGGTCGGGATTGCTGTGCAGGCTCCCGACGCTGGAATTGTTCACGATTGCACCGGTTTTGGCGGTCGCGCCAATCGCAGTCACCTCCGCGGACAGCGCCAGCCACAGGCCTTTGAGGTTGACCGTGTAGACGTGATCGAAATCGTCCTCGGACACCTCGTGCAGTGGTCCCGGCGGCTGGATCGTCGCGCCGTTGTTGAAGGCGACGTCGAGACGCCCCCACAGCTCTACGACCCGCTGCACCGCGGTCCGCACACTGGATCCGTCGGCCAGATCACAGACCACGTAATCGGCAGTGCCGCCCGCGGATCTGATGTCTTCGGTGACCGCCTTGAGCTCGCTCTCGGTCCGCGCCGTGAGGACGACGGTGGCGCCCTCTAAGGCGAACAGGCGGGCGGCCGCGGCGCCGATACCGCGACCCGCGCCGGTGATGAATGCGATCTTGCCTTCCAGCAGGCCGGTTTTCGTCGGAGAAGTCATGACAGCGAGCCTGCGGGTGCGCGCTGGTCTTATCCAGGTATCACCGGTACCTGGCTACGGTCCGCGGTCCCACGGAGAATGGCAGCGTGGACAAGCGAGAGCTCGGCGCGTTCCTGCGCAGCAGGCGCGAGCGAATCCGGCCATCGGACGTCGGTCTGCCCGCCGGGCAACGGCGTCGCACCCCGGGTCTGCGACGCGACGAGGTCGCGCATCTGGCGTTCATCTCGACCGACTACTACACGCGTCTGGAACAGGCCAGGGCCCCGCACCCGTCAGGTGACGTGCTGTCCGGTCTGGTTCGCGCACTTCGCCTTTCCGGTGCCGAGCGGGCGTATCTCTACCTGCTGGCCGGCGTCGAACTCGAGCGGCCACCCGGCCCGCCGCGGGAGGTTCGCCCGAGCATCCTCAACTTGATCCAGCGGCTGCCGCAAGCCGCTGCCATCGTGCTGTCGGCGACCTATGAGGTGCTCGCCTGGAACGACCTGGCGTGCGCGCTGATGGAGGACTTTTCGGCGTTGTCCCGCCGGGACCGCAACCTGCTGCGGCGGGCGTTTCTCGGGTCGCATCCGGCGGACGGGAGGCGCCTGTACGGCGTGTCCGACGCCGACGAGTTCTCCGACACTGCCGCGCTGCACCTGCGCGCCACTGCCGCACGCTATCCCGACGATCCGGAGACGAGCGAGCTGATCGCCGAACTACGTTCCGGCAGTGCTGAATTCGCGCGGTTGTGGAATGCGCACGACATCGTGTCCCGCCCGACCCTGTGCAAGACGTTCGCCCATCCGGTGGTCGGCCCGGTCGCGGTCAACTGCGATTCGCTCGACATCGCCGACCGCGATCAACGCGTCGTGATCTACACGCCGGAACCGGGCTCGCCGTCGGAGGAAGCGATGCGGCTGCTGGCGGTTCTGGGCACCCAGCGGATGGACGTACCCGGCTGAGCAGTCACGGATTGATGGTGTGCTCGCCGATCTGGCGGCCCCAGACGTACTCCGATGTCAACGGTTGGCCGAGCTCGAAGTGGTTGTACGGCGCCAGCGATATGCCGGTGTCCATCACCAGGTACGGCGCGGGCCACAGGTCCCGGGTGATCGGTTGCCAGCAGCCGGGCCGTCCCTCGGGGCCGCCCTTGGCGTTCACGCGGGGCAGGTTGTCGGGATACACGTAGGGATTGCCGACACCGACGATGAAGGTGTGCGTACGTACCGAGTATCCGTTGCCGCTGAACGCCTCGGCCATCTTGGGTGCGGCATCATGAAAGCCGCGGATGGTGCACAGCAGCTCCGGACTGTACTTGTCCAGCAGCCCCGACGTCGGGAGTAGATCTTGGGCGCCGCGGACCAGGTAGGGGCCGCCGCGCTCGAAGATGTCACCACCGGTGTTGCCGAAGCCGACCGCGGCGACGAGGGCCTGGTCGAGGTTCCCGCGTTGATCGTTGAGGGTGCGCGCGGTAGTGACGGCGTTGCTCAGCCCGTCCCAGAGATCCGGTGAGGCGTTGGCGTACACCTCGCTGAGATCGGCCAGGGCGGTGATGTCGTGGCGGATCTGGGGCATGCGGGAGTTGAGATCGGCCAGGATGGTGTTGCCGTTGACGATCGACTGGCCGTACTTGCCGCCGAGGCCGTCGAGGGCCTGGGCGGTGGCGGTGAGGGTTTCGTTGAGCTTGATCGGGTCGACCTGCTCGGAGATCTTCGTGATGGTCTCGAACAGTGTGTTGAACTCTGTTGTCACACCCTGGGCCTGAATCGGGATGTGGGGCGAAACGCGTTGCCGCGAGGGGTTTTCCGGTGACATGAACGATATGTATTTGTTGCCGAACACCGTGGTGGCCCGCAATTCGGCGTGCACATTCTCCGGTATGAGATGCAGGTATTTCGGATCGACGTTGAGCCGTAATCTCGCTTCGGGGTTGTCCCCGACGTCCACCACGTCGACCGTGGCCAGCCTGCCGATCGGCACGCCGTTGTAGGTGACCTTCGAACCCGGGTCCATCGACAACCCGGCCCGGCCCGACAGCACGGTCAGTTGCAGCTTGGGTTGGAAGCCCCCGCGGAACTGCGTCCAGATCAGGCTGATGCCGACGGCGATGACGATCGCGGTCACCAGACCCATCCGCTTGTACGGGGGTGTGGGAGGCCGTGCCACCATCTATGGATGCTGACACGAGCAAATACTCGCATTCAATTCGCGTTCCGATGACCTGCCCGCCACCGCCACCACGGCGAACGCCGCGTCAGCAACGCTCACGCGATATGGTCGCGCGCATTCTCGATGCGGCGCAGCGCGTGCTGATCGAGCAGGGGTACGAAGGCGCCTCCACCAACCGGATCGCCGGCGTGGCCGGCATCAGCCCCGGATCGCTGTATCAGTACTTTCCCAACAAAGATGCCGTCGTTGCCGCGGTGATCAGCAGGTTCAGCGACCAGATGGCAGCTCAGGTGGCAGACAGCGTGTCAGCTCACCTCGACCAGCCGGCTCCGACGTACGTCAGGGTGTCCATCGCAGCGTTGCTCGACGCACTTGACGTGCACCCGGAGTTCCTGCGGGCCATCGTCGAGCACACCCCGCGCCTGGGGGTGGCCAGCAAGCTCGTCGCATTCGAGCAGCGCATCAGCGATCTGACGATGGCGTATCTGACCTTGAACCGCCGCCACTTGCGCAGCGACACGACCCATTCCACCGCCACCTGGATGCTGGTGCGGCTCGTCGAGCACCTCTGCATCCGGTACGTCATCGACCAACCCGCGATCGCTCGTGAAGAGTTCCTCGACGAGATCACCGTGCTGGTGTTGAACTACCTGCGCCCCTATCCGTCCGAGGCCTGACGCGCCCTGCTCGCGTTCGGGTCGTGTTCACCGGCCGGTCGAGCCGTCGATCAGTTCGCGGATGATGTCCGCATGACCCGCGTGGCGTCCGGTCTCCTCGATCATGTGGGTGAGGGCCCACCGGAGGCTGGGGGCGGCGCGGCCTGGGACGGGCGCAGTGAGATCGCCGCAGCCGTCGAGCATTTGGTTGGCGTCAGCGACCGCCGCCCGATAGCGGGCGACGACGTCGGCGACGTTGTCCGCCTCCGGCGCGTGAAACGTCGTCTGCCAGTCGGCGACGTCCTCGCCGAGGAAGATCCAGCGTTCGACGTGCGTCAGATGCTGCAGGAGGCCGAGCAGATTGGTGCCCGACGGCACGGCGGCCGTTCGCACGGCCGGTTCGGGCGTCCCGTCCACCTTGGCCGCGATCGAGGTGCGTAGGTAATCGAGAAAGCCCCGCAGAGTCGTCGTCTCGTCAGACCCGGTCTTCGGTGGCGGGGTGTCGTGAGGCATACGCCAAGTCTGGCCGGGCTCACACCATCTGGCACGCGGACTTGCTGTTCGGGCAAGACCGATGAGTTTCGCCGGGGTGGCGCGTCTATATCGACAAATCCGACAACCGAGGAGACCCTCATGACCGCCACGTACACCTTCGACGTCTTTTCCAGCCTTGACGGTTACGGCGGGGTCAGTGGCGGGGATTGGGGCGGTTACTGGGGGAAGCAAGGTGCTGAACTGCTCGATCACCGCCTCGCGCTCTACGCCGAAGATCAGCGGATGGTGTTCGGGGCCAACACTTATCGGACGTTCACCGAGCTGCTGAGCTCGGGCACCGATGAGTCGGTTGGCGACCCCTGGGTGACCCGCATGCGCAACCTGCCCGCGACGGTCGTCTCGAGCACGCTGCCCGGGCCGCTGGACTGGCCGGATGCGACCGTCGTGAGCGGTGACGCCGTCGACGTCGTCGCCCGGCTCAAGGAGGAGTCCGACGTGCCGCTGCGCTCGCACGGCAGCCTGTCGATGAACCGGGCGCTGATGGTCGCGGGCCTGGTCGACCGTATTCAGGTGACGATCTTCCCGGTCATCACGGGTCAGACCGGCGACGATCCGATCTTTGCCGGTGCTGCTGATTTCGACCTCGAGCTGATCGAGAGCCGCACGCTTGACGGGCGCATCCAAGAACTCACCTACCGGCCCTCCCTGCATCTTGTGATGTCCTGAGAGATCACAGGGCTGGCACGACGGACCGCCGAGGTTGAGCGGGTGCTTACGGGCAAACCGCGTCGGTCCGGGCGTTTCTCGGGCCTACAGCCGAACCAGTGAGAACGGATAGGTCAACGTCCCACTCGGTGCGCCGTCGCAGCCCGCCGCGAATGAGGACTGCAGAGTGCCGGTCAGGGTCTGCGCATCCCACGAGTACACGTCTCGGGTCGCGACGACCGGACCGTAGTAGACGTTGCCGCAGCGCAGCCCGTCTGGCACATCTACGGTCAGTGTGTAACGGCCGTCGGCCAGGGTGGCGTTTCCGCGGTACTCGAACGCCTTCGCGATGGGCATCGGTATCGCGTTGATCTGTACGCAGTCATGGGCTTCCGGAACGCAGTACGAGACTGCCCATGTCCAAGTGTGGAAGTCGTACCGGTCGGGAATGAGCAACTGGTAGTTGGCATAGAAGGGGGTGGCGTGCGCGACGGGTGACAGCCAGCCGACCGCGGTCATCAGACTGGCGAGGGCGACGATGGGCTTCGGAATCGGCATATGTTGTCTCCGAGTCAGTTTCGGCGGTCACGTCACATGTGCGAACCGCCGTCGACACGGACCTCTGTGCCGGTGATGAAATACGCATCGTTGCTGCCGAGCAGGGCGACCACACCGGCGACTGCGTCAGGAGTCGCGAAGATTGCGCCACCGTCAATGGGCAGCATCGGGGCGACCTTGCCGAACAGGGCGTAGTCGGCGTCATCGGGTAGACCTGGGCCGACGCTTTGTCGCGACTCGCCGGAACCGTCGGTCATCCCCGATGAGATCGACCCTGGCTGAACGGAATTGAACCGGATTCCGGCCTTGGAGAACTCCGATGCCCACGCGTGTGTCATCGCCAGCACCCCGCCCTTCGAAGCTGCGTAGGCAGCCATGTAGGGGTGTGCGAACTGCGCGGAGGTGGAACTGAAATTCACCACGGCCGGCGCGTTGCCCTCATGCAGCGGGCCGATTGTTTCACGGGTCACCAGGAAGGTGCCGACGAGGTTGACCCGGACCACCTGTTCGAAATCATCAAGGGTGGTTGCCGCCAGGTGCGCTGAGCGCAGGATCCCGGCGGCGTTGACCAGGGTGTCGAGGCCACCCAGGGCCTCGACGGCGCGGCTGACACCGGCGCGCACGGATTCCTCGTCGCCCACGTCCATGACCACGGTGGTCAACCTCTGCCCGCATTCCCCGGTCTTGGAAACGGTGTCACTGAGTCCCTCTGCGCTGATGTCGGCTGCCACGACCCGACCGCCTTCGGCCAGGATGCGCAGCACGCACGCCTGGCCGATGCCAGAGCCGCCGCCGGTGATCAACACCCGGCGGTTGGCGAAGCGTGACGGGGCGATCGTCGATGCAGGCACTGCAGTGGGCACGGTTGTGACTCCTGTTCGATTGGGCCGGCTCGTCGTCGGATACGGCAGCGACTACCTACGGTGCGGCTCGGACGGACGCCTGGCGGTGATGGCTCCCATTGGGTGGGAGGTTGTGTATTCGCGATCACTGATGGCTGCGAAGGTTTGGGGCGTCCCCACCAAGTTCGGCACGTTGCCGAGATGCCTGTAGGCGGATCGTGATGGAGTATTCGGTGACACATGGTGAATAAGGCCGCGGACCGCTGGTCCACCGGATTGCCCGTGCTGAGCGCTGGCACGTCGGGAATGTTGCAGGCCGTCGGTGGTCTGTTCAAGATGTCCGCCGACGCAATCAAGTTCGTGTTCCGCCGACCGTTTCAGGGCAAGGAGTTCTTGGAGCAGTCGTGGTTCGTCGCACGCGTCTCCCTGTTGCCCACACTGCTGGTGGCCATTCCGTTCACCGTGCTGGTGAGCTTCACCCTCAACATTTTGCTGCGCGAGCTCGGCGCGGCCGATTTGTCGGGTGCCGGCGCGGCCTTCGGGGCGGTTACCCAGGTCGGGCCGATGGTGACGGTGCTGATCGTGGCAGGCGCCGGTGCTACCGCAATGTGCGCCGACCTGGGTTCACGGACCATCCGTGACGAGATCGACGCGCTCGAGGTGCTGGGGATCAATCCGGTCCAACGGCTCGTTGCGCCGCGCGTGTTGGCCTCCGGGCTGGTGGCTCTGCTTCTCAACAGTCTGGTCGTCATCATCGGCATCCTGGGTGGCTACGCCTTCTCGGTGTTCATCCAAGGGGTCAACCCTGGCGCCTTCGCTGCCGGGATCACCCTGCTGACCGGCGTGCCGGAAGTCATCATCTCCTGTGTCAAGGCAGCGCTGTTCGGGCTCATCGCCGGGCTGGTTGCCTGCTATCGAGGGCTGACGATCAGCGGCGGCGGAGCCAAGGCGGTCGGCAACGCGGTCAACGAAACCGTCGTCTACGCGTTCATGGCGCTGTTCGTGGTCAACGTGGTGGTCACCGCGATCGGTATCCGGATGACGGCGCACTGAGGCCGGGAGGATTCGCGATGGCAATACGCGTGCTCTACCCGCGGGTTTCACGGGAACTCAACAGGCCGATCGAGGCCGCGAGTCGTCTGGGCGACCACACACTGTTCTACGGCAGGGCCTTGGCCGGAATGCCCCACGCCGCGGTGCACTACCGCCGCGAGATCGTCCGGCTGGTCGCCGAGATCAGCATGGGCGCAGGCACACTGGCGATGATCGGCGGCACGGTCGTCATCGTCGGCTTTCTGACCTTGGCTGCCGGCGGAACCCTGGCAGTCCAGGGATACAGCTCTCTGGGCAACATCGGCATCGAAGCCCTGACAGGATTCCTCGCCGCCTTCATAAACGTGCGGATATCAGCTCCGGTCGTCGCCGGTATCGGGTTGGCTGCCACCTTCGGTGCCGGCGTCACCGCTCAGCTGGGAGCCATGAGGATCAGCGAGGAGATCGATGCACTCGAGACCATGGGCATCCGGCCGGTCGAGTACCTGGTCAGCACCCGCATCGTCGCGGGCATGGTCGCCATCGCGCCCCTGTACTCCATCGCGGTGATCTTGTCGTTCGTCGCCAGCAAACTCACCACCGTCGTGATGTTCGGCCAGTCCGCGGGTCTGTACAACCATTACTTCTCGACATTCCTCAACCCGATCGACCTCCTGTGGTCTTTCCTTCAAGCCATCCTCATGGCGCTGGCAGTCCTTCTGGTTCATACGTACTTCGGATATTTCGCGGCGGGAGGGCCGTCGGGTGTCGGGGTGGCGGTGGGCAACGCGGTGCGTACCTCACTCATCGTGGTGATCTCGGTGACTTTGCTGGTGTCACTGTCGATCTATGGGTCCAACGGCAACTTCAACCTGTCGGGTTAGGAGCGCGCCGAGTCGATGAAGAGAAATCCGAATGTGGTGCGCCCGTTGGCCGGGTTGGCTACCGCAGCCACCGTCGTGGCGATTGTGGCTGTCGCGGTGGGGCTGTTCCGGGGCAGCTTCACCAGGACTGTGCCGGTGACCGTGCTCTCGTCGCGGGCTGGCTTGGTGATGAACCCTCAGGCCAAGGTGAAATTGCATGGCGCACAGGTGGGCTCGGTCGAGTCCATCGAGTCGCTACCCGACGGCCAGGCGGCAATCCATCTGGCGATCGACCCGGCACGGATAGACCTGGTCCCGGCCAACACCGGTGTCGATATAGCGTCCTCGACGGTGTTCGGCTCGAAGTTCGTCGAGTTCGTTCCCCCGAAAGATCCGGCGACACAATCGCTACAAGCCGGGCAGGTGCTTTCGGCCGACCACGTCACCGTGGAGATCAACACCGTCTTCGAGCAGCTGTCATCGGTGCTGTCGAAGATCGAACCAGACAAACTCAACGAGACCCTCGGCGCACTGTCATCGGCTCTCGATGGGCGAGGCGGGCAGATGGGCCAGACGCTTTCCGATCTCGATGAATTCCTGACCAAGATCGACCCGAGCCTGCCCGCGATGGAGCATGAGCTTGCAGTGGCGCCGCAGGTGACGAGTGCCTACGCCGATGTCACACCGGATCTACTCGCGACCGCCACTGCCGCGACCACCTCCAGCCAGATGCTTGTGGACGAACAACGCAGCCTCGACGCGGTGCTGCTAAGCGTGATCGGCCTATCCGATGTAGGCAATGACGTGGTTGGCACCAACCGCCAGGCGATCACCGATGTGATGCACCTGCTTGCCCCGACGACCGATCTGACCAATCAGTACCACGAGGCACTTACCTGCGGGCTTGGTGGAGCCGCGCAGCTTGCCAAGGCGCCCGGCAGCCCGGTTCCCGGCGGCCTGCTGCTGCAAACCGTCGTTCTCGGCCAGGAGCGGTACCGATATCCCGCGAACCTTCCGAAGGTGGCGGCGACAGGTGGTCCCCAATGCACAGACCTGCCGAAGGTGCCGTTCCAGAAGCATCCACCGTTCGTCGTCACAGATGTCAACGCCAATCCGGCGCAATACGGTAACCAAGGCATCCTGCTCAACTCCGACGGTCTCAAGCAGATGCTGTACGGACCCGTGGACGGCCCGCCCCGCAACTCCGCACAGATCGGACAACCGGGATGACGAGCCTGGGAAGAACCGCCGTCAAATTCGGTGTCTTCGGGGTGGTGATGACGCTGCTGACGGCGGCGCTGTTCGCAATCTTCGGGCAGTACCGATCCGGTTCAAGCAACAGCTATTCCGCAGTGTTCGCCGACGCCTCCAGTCTCAAATCTGGAGACTCGGTGCGGGTGGCCGGAATCCGCATCGGCACCGTCAAGGATGTGGCCCTGCAATCCGACAACACGGTCGTCGTGACCTTCGACGCCGACAACTCCGTCCGGCTCACGGAAGGGACACAGGCGGCGGTTCGCTACCTCAACCTGGTCGGTGATCGTTATCTGGAGCTCGTCAATCGGCCCGGTGCAGCGAGGATTCAGCCCCCGGGGTCGAGGATCGGCGTGGACAGGACTGAACCAGCTCTCGACCTCGACTTGCTACTCGGCGGTCTGAAACCTGTCATTCGTGGATTGAATCCTCAGGACGTCAACGCGCTGACCGGCTCCCTGATCCAGATCTTGCAAGGCCAAAGCGGTGATGTGGAATCGCTTTTCGCGAGGACCTCGTCGTTCACCAATGCTGTCGCCGACAACGGACAAACCGTCTCACAGCTGATCGCCAACCTCAACGACACCCTGGCCACCGTCGCGAAAGATGGCGACAAATTCTCCGGCGCGGTGGACCGCCTGGAGAATCTGGTCACAGGCCTTGCCGCCGATCGGGATCCGATCGGAAACGCGATCACCGCGCTGGACAAGGGGACAGCGTCGCTCGCCGACCTGCTGACTCAATCCCGCCCGCCGCTGTCCGGCACCGTCGATCAATTGAGCCGACTGGCTCCGCTGCTGTCGAACGACAACGACCTGGCCCGGCTCGACCTGACCCTGCAGAAGACTCCCGCCAACTATCGCAAGCTGGTTCGGCTCGGTTCCTACGGCAGCTGGCTGAACCTTTACATCTGCGGCGTGTCGGTGCGGGTGACCGACCTGCAGGGACGGACCGCTCATTTCCCCTGGGTCATTCAGAACACCGGAAGGTGCGCAGAACCCTGATGCACAAATATCGTGGAAAACAGCTCGTCCGTACCGGTTTCCTCGGCCTGGTGCTGATCATCCTGATCATCGTCGCCGGCTTGCAACCCCAGCAGCTGTGGTCGATGGCGACGTCGGTCAGGTATCACGCCGTGTTCGCCGAGGCCGGCGGATTGTCGGCGGGCAACGACGTCAAGGTCTCGGGTGTGAACGTCGGCACCGTCTCCAGCGTCGAACTCGAAAATGGCTGTGCACTGGTCACGTTCGCGGTCGACGGTAAGGTCCGCCTAGGATCCGAGACGACCGCGCAGATCCGGACCGGGACCCTGCTCGGCCAGCGGATCCTCACACTGCAACCGCGCGGCAGTGGCAGCCTCGGTGCCTCGGGCGTGATCCCGCTGACCCGCACCGCGTCGCCGTATTCGCTGACCGACGCGGTGTCAGACTTCACCTCGAACACCGCGGGCACCGACACCTCGGCCATCAATCAGTCGCTCGACACCTTGTCGGACACCATCGACCGGATAGCCCCCCAATTGGCGCCGACTTTCGACGGTGTCACCCGACTTTCCAAGTCGCTCAACAATCGTGACGAATCGCTGTCCGGGCTCCTCAAGAGTGCCGCCGATGTCACGGGGATCCTGTCCGAGCGCGGCCAGCAGGTCAATCGGCTCCTGCTCAACGCCAACGATCTGCTCGGTGTCCTGCAGCAGCGTCGGTATGCGATCGTCAACCTGCTGGCCAGTACGTCGGCAGTGGCCCAGCAGCTGTCCGGCCTGGTCGCCGACAACGAGAAGAATCTCGCCCCGACCTTGGAGAAGCTCAACAAGGTCCTGGAGATGCTCGAACGCAATCGTGACAACCTCACGAAATCGCTTGCCGGACTGGCGAAGTATCAGCTCACCCAAGGTGAGGCTGTGAACAATGGCTTCTACTACTACGGGTTCGCCTCCAATTTGCTGCCCGGATCCGCGATTCAGCCATTCCTGGATTACGCATTGGGGTTCCGTCGTGGTGTCAACGCTGGGCAGCCACCTGACAACGCCGGACCGCGCGCGGAGTTCCCGTTCCCCTACAACGGTATTCCCGGAGGAGGGCGATGATAGCCGAACGTAGACATACGCCACGGTTGGCCAAGGTGCTGTTCGCTGCCTTGATGGCCTTGATCGTGGCGGGCTCGGGTTGGCTGCTGTACCAGAAGCTGTTCAGCCCCAAGACGATCGTCGCCTACTTCAGTTCGGCGACGGCGATCTATCCGGGTGACGATGTCCGGGTCGTGGGCGTCAAGGTCGGCACCATCGACGCGATCGAGCCGCAGGGCACTCGGGCCAAAGCCACTCTGAGTGTTGACCGCAACGTGCCGATCCCGGCCGATGCCAAGGCGATCATCGTGGCCCAGAACCTGGTCTCGGCACGCTACGTCCAGCTGACCCCGGCCTACGGTTCGAGCCCCGCTGCGAGCGGCCCGATGATGGCCGACCACGCGGAGATCGGGCTGGATCGTACGGCGGTGCCTGTCGAGTGGGACGAAGTCAAAGCGCAGCTGACTCGCTTGGCGACCGAGCTCGGACCCGCCAACGGCGTGTCGGATACGTCGCTCGGCCGCTTCATCGATACGGCCGCCAACGCCATGGACGGAAACGGTGAGAAACTGCACGAGACGATTACCCAGTTGTCCACCGTAGGCCGGGTTCTCGGCGAGGGTAGCGCGAACATCGTCGACGTCATCAAGAACCTGCAAACATTCGTTACCGCGCTGCGCGACAGCAATGTTCAGATCGTGCAGTTCCAAGATCGACTGGCCGACGTGACCAGTACGGTCGACGCGAGCCGATCCGATCTCGATGCCGCCATCAACAATCTGTCCGGCGCTGTCGGCGATGTGCAGCGGTTCATCGCCGGGTCACACGATCAGACCGCGCAGCAGATCCAGCGGCTGGCGAACGTCACCCAGGTCCTGACGGACAACGCCATGGTGGTCAAAAACGTGCTGCATGCGGCACCAAATGCACTCGTCAACGGCTACAACATCTACAACCCGGACACCGGAGGCCCACGAGGGTCGTTCGCCATGAACAACTTCGCCAATCCGGTCGCGCTCCTCTGTTCGGCCATCGGAGCCGTCGAGAACGCCACTGCAGAGCAGTCGGCCAAGGCCTGCGCCCAATATCTGGGCCCCGCATTGCGTCTGATGAATTTCAATTACCTGCCGATGCCGTTCAACGCCTACCTGGGACCCGCCCCTCAGAACGTTGTCTATTCCCAACCGGGACTCGTCCCCGGGGGCGGCGGCACAGGTGACAACCCAGCCGCTATACCTCCCGCGGTATCCGCATACACCGGTGCAGGTGACGTTGCGCCGCCCGCCGGTTGGACAGATCCCGCACATCCGCCCGGCGCGTACACACCTGACGGTCTGCCGGCAGATCCACAGCCTGCACTGTTCCCCGGCGCCCCGATTCCCCCCGTACCCGGCGTGATGCTCCCGCCGCCCACGCGGAAGCCATCGAGCTTGCCGGAGATGTTGTTGCCTGCAGAGGCCGCTGCCGTGCCGCCACCACCAGGAGGGACGCCATGAAGACACGACGCAGGTCGGCGCGCGGACTGTTCGCAACGGCTTGCTGCAGCGCCGTGGCCCTCTCAGGCTGCACATTTGACGGTGTGAACTCACTGCCATTGCCCGGCACCGTCGGTAGCGATGGCGATGCTGTGACGTATCACGTCCAGATACCGAATGTGGGTACGTTGGAGTCGAATTCGCCGGTCATGGTCAGCGATGTGGTTGTTGGCACGGTGCGCAGGATGAAGGTCGACGACTGGAACGCCGATGTGGATGTATCGGTCGAACCAGATGTCGTCGTGCCTGCGAACGCGGTGGCCACCGTGGGACAGACAAGCCTGTTGGGCTCGATGCACCTGGCGTTGGATCCCCCAGTCGGCCAACCTCCAACAGGACGCTTGCAGCCCGGCTCGACCATCCCGCTGAATCGCTCCTCGACCTACCCGTCGACCGAGCAGACGCTGTCGTCGCTGTCGACCGTGGTCAACGGTGGCGGACTCACCCAAATCGGCGACATAATCCACAACTTCAACGCCGCGCTCGACGGTCGGTCTGACCAGATCCGCGACTTGCTCACCCGAATGAACAGCGTGGTGACGATTCTGGACAACCAGCGCGAGAACATCGTCGCGACGATCAGCGCACTGAACCGATTTGCCGGCACCATTGCCGCACAACGCGATGTCGTTACCAAAGCGCTAGACCGAATCCCTGCTGCCCTACAGATCCTGATCGAGCAACGACCCCAGATCACCACCGCATTGGAGAAGCTCGGCAGTCTCAGTGCCACCGCCGATCGTCTGATCAACGACTCGCAGGCTGACCTCGTCCGCAACTTGAAAAATCTCGAACCCACCGTGCGCGCATTGGCAGATGTCGGACCCGATCTCGTGACGGCGCTGTCGTACCTTCCGACCTACCCATATACGCAGGAATTCATCGACCGGGGCATACGTGGCGACTACATGAACCAGTTCATCGTTTTCGACTTCACGATCCCCAGACTCAAGAGTGGAATCCTGCTCGGGACCAGATGGGGCGAGCCAGGCGCATCGCTTGTCCCCGCACCGGGAGATCCGTGGTACTCGTCGTACACGCTGGATCCGCTCAAAGCGCCCGTTACCCCGGTCCCCACTGAACTTGCCCCGATCCCGCCGCTGGTCGACGTGCCGGGGGCTCACGGCGCAGGCAATCCGCCCGCACCGACCGAGCGCGCAACCCCCGACGCCCCACCGGCACCGTCGGGCGACGACCAGCCGGCGAACGCTCCCGCGGGGCAGGGAGGCGGAAACTGATGCTCACCCGCTTCGTCCGCACTCAGCTGGTCGTCTTTTCGATCGCTTCGATCATCGGGCTCACGATGATGGTGCTCGTCTACCTGCAGGTTCCCGTGCTCGTCGGAATCGGCCGCATGACAGTCACATTGGAGCTGCCGTCGACTGGAGGCCTGTACCAGTTCGCCAATGTCACTTATCGCGGGATCGAGGTCGGCAAGGTCACAGACGTTGCACCCACCCGACACGGCGCCGTCGTCACCATGTCGCTACAGAAGACGCCGAAGATCCCGGCAGACTTGCAGGCCGACGTGCGCAGTATCTCTGCCGTCGGCGAACAGTACGTGGATCTGCGGCCCCGTACCGATACCGGGCCGTACCTGCAAGATGGTTCGGTCATCGCCGAAAGCAACGCATCCATCCCACCTGCGGTCGGCCCGATGCTGGATCAGATGAGTGCGCTGGTGGACAGTATCCCCTCAGGCAAACTTGGTGACCTGCTCGGCGAATCGTTCAAGGCACTCAACGGAACCGGCCATGACCTGGCCGCGTTGTTCGACGCATCGGCTCGGCTGAGCGCCGACGCCAACCACACCGCGGATCAGACGCGCACACTTGTCGACGACAGTCGACCGTTGCTCGACGGTCAGGCTGCCAGCGTCGACGCGATACGTACCTGGGCGCAGGGCCTGGCCGGGATCAGTCAGCAAGTGGCTGCGGACGACACCGCCGTGCGTACCATCCTGCGGACCGGCTCTGGGGCCGCCGACCAAGCCACGCAGTTGCTCAACCAGGTCAAGCCCACCTTGCCGGTGCTGTTGGCCAACCTGACCACGATCGGCCAGATCGGCGTGACCTACCATCCGTCGATCGAACAGTTGCTCGTGCTCTTGCCGCCATATCTGGCCGCAACCCAGTCCTACGGATCTTCCCTGAACAATCCAACGGGTATGGCGTTGTCGGAATTCAGTCTCACGCTGGGCGACCCACCGGCGTGTACGGTTGGCTTCTTGCCGCCGTCGTCATGGCGGTCACCGGCGGACTTGACCGACGTTGACACCCCGGACGGGTTGTACTGCAAGTTGCCGCAGGACTCACCGATCGGGGTTCGCGGGGCGCGTAACTTCCCGTGCATGGACCATCCGGGGAAGCGCGCCCCTTCCGTTGAAATCTGCGACAGCGACAAGCCTTACGAGCCGCTGGCCATGCGGCAGCACGTCACGGGCCCGTACCCAATCGACCCGAATCTGATTGCCCAGGGTGTACCGCCTGATGACCGGGTCAATTTCGGCGACCAGATCTTCGGGCCGACGGAGGGTACGCCGCCACCGACTTCCATGCCGGCCGATGGGGCAGTGCCGTTGCCCCCGGTCGGACCCATCGTGCCCCAGGCGCCTGCCGGCGGCGCTTTGCCTGCTGCGCCCAGCGCATTTGCCCCGGGCGTCGCGGGCCCCTCCGTGGCCTTCGCGACGTACGACCCGAAGACGGGTCAATATGCGACCCCGGACGGGAAGGTTTACAGCCAGGCCGATTTGGCGACACCGGCTGCGGGGACTTGGGAAGACTTACTTCCCAAGTGACTCGAGTGGCTGCGATGCCGGCGTCCCGTGAGTGGCGCCGGCTTACCGGCGCACGTCACGCCTTGACTAGCTTGAACGGCATATTGATGTAAACGGGCTTGTTGACGCCGCAGGCACCGCTAGGGCTCGTGGTGATGTCTTCACCCACCAGAGTCGTGGAAGCGGGATCGGACATCGCCCCATCCGGTGTCATCGCTTTGAAGCGGAAAACCTGCAGACCGGGAGCTGTCGTTCCGTCCTGGCATGGCACCCAGTTGTCGACGGTGTGCTTGACGTACCAGACCCCGCTCTTCTGATAAATCGGTGCTGTCCAACCCCATTCGCTGTGCACCGTTCCCGTGCATTCGCCCGGATAGCTGCACTGCGTGCTGATCGTCCAGGTGCTGCGGACACTGTCTTGCTCGTAGAAAACCTCGTTTTTACGGGCCCACTCGCCGTTGGAGGTTGCGATGTAGGTGCCGTTCAGTCCCCACGACGAGTCGTCGGCAACGGCCGTGGGGCCGGCCAAGACACCGACCACTGCGGCTACGCTGGCCGAGACCAACACGATTACACGCGACATCGCCTACTCCTCAGACTGGCCGTTCGGCGCGAATTCGGCGGTGCCCGACGCTAACACCAGCAATCGGCCCCACGAGCGGGTGTGCCCACTGAGCGGACACATCGACTCCAGCGCCCGCCGAGTGCATGTCAAAGTGACCCTGTGAGAACGACTCTGGCCGTGGCGACGGTACTGGCATCTGTGCTGATGACGCCGGGCAGTGCGGCGGCCGAGCCAACGACCTGTGGCAATCCGTCGTGTGTTCCCGGTATTACCCCGGGAGTGGTGCTTGGGGCGCCATGCTCGGACACCGCATACTTCGTCTTCGGCACCACTTCGTGGGGTCGGCTGGTGTTTTGTGGCTCGCCGCGCCGCTACGAGCCGAGGTATTTCCGGTCGCCCTCGATGGCTGGCGTCAAAGAGTTCGGTTCAAGCTGTGAAGGTTACGAGAACTGGGTGGCCCAAGCCCCCGATGGCCTGTTCCTGAGTTGCCAGTCGCGCAACGGGACTGCCATGTGGGGACGGGGAGACTGATGCGTAGAGCCGTAATTGTGGCCTTCGCAGCGCCATTGTTGTGTACGCCGGTTCAGGCCCACGCAGACGATCCGGTTCTGCACCGCGTGACCTACAAGGTTTCGGCGGAAAGCCAAGTAACCGCGGACATCTACTATCGAGAGGTCGACCCGCCCACGTGGGCGGATTACAGTCACAACCCCTACGAATTCAGCCCCAAGGTCGAGGCGACAATCGGTCCGGACCAGCCATGGGTGATCGATGTGATGCTGGCTGACCCTGATCAGTGGGCCATGGTCGCTGCGACCAGCGGGCGATTGCCGACCACTCCGGTGTTCCACTGCGAGTTGGCCGTTGATGGTGTCTCCGTGACGAGCAGCGGTGGCCCGAAGGGAGCACTCTGCGCGCTACGTCACTGGTAGTGCGCGGCGACGATATGCCTGCCCACTGGGTGGGAAACGGCGAACCGCCGAGGGGGTTGCGCGGATTACCGTGCCGATATCGGGACGTGGCCGCGGTCACATTCGCCATCGGAGGAACGCAGTTGCAGATCATGACACGACGTGCGAGGACGCAACGTGACCGAGAAGAACCGCTCCGGCATTCGGAGGACGCGCAAGCTGACGAAGCAGAACTGACACCAGACCAGGCCGCGCTGCTCGCCGAACAGGCAGAGGCAGAGGTCGCTGAAGCCGAATCGGCTGCAATGGCGGCTCGTACCCGGGCTCTGCGGCTGCGCGAGCAGGCCGCCGCCAGCCGCCCAGCCGAGGCGGCCCAGGTTGACGGCTGCAAGACTGCGTCGGACGGTGGAGCCTCCCATGCCGACATTGTTACGAGGCAACCCAACGGCAGGCGCTTGCCCAGGCTGCGGCTGGCCCGACCGCGCGCGTCGATCGTTGCCGCCGTGTTGGCCCTTGTCTGCACCGCGGTGCTGGTCGCCGCGACTGGATACTTCGTATGGCATCAACAGAAGGTGCTTCGAGAGGCGCATGACCGCGCTGAGTTCACCGCCGCCGCGCGCCAGGTCGTCGTCACGTTGATGTCCATCGACTTCAACAATGCCCAGGGCGATGTGCAGCGCATCGTCGACAACTCCACCGGGGCGTTCAGAGACGACTTTCAGCATGCCGCTGAGGATTTCATCAAAGTGGCCAAAGACGCGAAGGTCACCACCGCGGCCACCGCCAACGCCGCAGCCGTGGAGTCGATGACCCACGATTCGGCGGTGGTGTTGGTGACGGCCTCGTCCACGGTCACGAATGCGACGGGGGCAAAGGATGCGCCGCGCACCTGGCGCCTCAGCGTCGACCTGCAGCGTGAGGGCGATCAAATCAAGATGTCGAAAGTGGAGTTTGTGCCATGACAGTCAACGACGAAATCGCTACGGACACCATGGAGGATGACGGCGGCAATCTTGCGGTCGCCGATCCAGACTTCGTCGAACCGGTGGCCGAGGAGTCCGAGGATGAGCCACTGCTCGCCGAACCGGCGAGGAAACCCGGCAGAGCCGGGCGAGCATTGCGCGCCCTGGCGCTGCGATGGCGCATCGTGGTTGTCGTAGTCCTACTAGTGTCGTCGGCCTCCTCGGCCGCAGCCCTGTATTTCACGCAGTACCGAGTCGCTCACGAGACCGGCGCAGTGGCGGTCAAGGGCGTCGTCGAGGCCGCGTCGACCGGAACCGTGGCGCTGTTGTCGTATGCGCCCGAAACACTCGACAAAGATTTGGCAACGGCCCGGGCGTTGATGGTCGGCGACTTCCTGACCTACTACGGAAAGTTCACCTCAGACGTGGTGGCACCGGCGGTACGAGACAAGGGCATCAGGGCCAGTGCTCAAGTTGTGCGCGCCGCCATGATGGAAATCCATCCCGAATCGGCGAAGGTGTTGATTTTCCTCAATCAGGAGACCGTGAGCAAGGAGCGGCCCGACCCCGCCCTGACCGCCAGCAGCGTGGTCGTAAGCCTGACCAAACTCGACGGGAAATGGTTGATCTCGGCCTTCGACCCGGTCTGAGCCATCACCGGAGCCCCCGGGGCCGGATGAAGATCCCCTCGGCCTGCACCGTCACCACCCCGTTGGCATCGGTGATATGGCCAGCTGCAAACGTTTTGGTTCCTTCATGGCGGTCGACCCACGCCTCGGCCCGTAACTGCCCGAGCGGGGTCGGGTGCAGATATCGGATGGTCAAAGTGCCGGTGAACGCCGGTGCGTGGGGTCGGTGCGCCGTTGCCCCGAGGACGTGATCGAGCACCAATGCGCATACACCTCCATGCACCAGTCCCGGTGGGCCTTCATAGGGTGCGCCCAGCGTCAAGTCCGTAGAGGCCCCGCCGTCGGGCTCGTGGCGCACGCGCAGTGGGGGTGCGATCGCGTTGCGCAGGCCGACAGCCACATTGCCAAAGGCGAGCATTCGGCCGTCGGCGCTTGTTCGGACCCCGAACGAATTCGGCCGAAGTCGAGAACTCAGCAGCGTGACGGCTTCGTCGATGCGCCGGCGCGCTTGCGTCACAACGCTGTCGGCAGCTTCGCTGCGGATCGTCACATCGATCAGGCGTCGCAGAGAGTCTGTCAGTGGTTCGTAAAGCGACTCTTCGCGCTCGGCGTCGACAACGGGGATCGGGTCGCTGGTGTATCCCACGGCGAACACTCGGTCGTATGCCTCGTTTGCGCGGACGCCGGACTGTGCCGAATCTGAATCAGACATCGTCGTCCTCGTCGAACACTCCGTAATCGCCGCGGAAGAAGAGAAGCGGGGAGCGTTCGTCATGTGCCCACAGTCCCGTCACGCGCGCCACCACGATGGTGTGATCTCCGGCGGCATGCTCCAATTCGACGTCGGCCTCGATTGAGGCAAGAGTGCCGACAAGGGTGGGAGCGCCATTGCTGCCGGTGAACCAGTCCACGTCCTCGAACTTGTCGCCGCCGCGGGTGGCGAACCGAGCGCACAGGTCGCGTTGATCTCTGGCGAGGACATTCACGCACAACGAACCGACCTCACGGATCAGGGGCCAGCTGGTCGAATTGGCCGACGGGCAGAACGAAATGTATGGCGGCTCGAGCGACACGGAGGTTACCGATTGGCAGGTGAATCCGATGGGGCGGGCGCCATCGTGTGCGGTGATCACCGCGACGCCGGTGCAGAAGTGCCCGAGCACCCGGCGCATCGCCGGGGCCAGCGGTGTGAGTAGTGCGCCGCGCCCAGCGGCGGTCGTCTCGTCGGGCATGCGCCTCCTTTGGTTAGGCCGCCTCAACTGTCGCGCCGACCGGGCCTACCTGCAACGAGTCCTCCCAGTCAGTGGTTGTCGCAGCGCCTGGGCCATTCGGGTTGTTGCTAGCCTTGGGCGGTGATGGAAGCTGCCCGAGAGCCCGCCGACCGGCCTAATCTCGCCCCCACAGGGTGGGCGCTGCTAGGCATGTTGTCCGGGGGAGACGAGCTCTCCGGGTACGACATCAAGAAGTGGATCAACTGGGTGATGCGGTTCTTCTACTCCAGTCCCGCCTACAGTCAGATTTACTCTGAACTCAAGCGTCTCGAACAGCTGGGTTTGGTCACCTCGCGTGTCGAGGGCAGCACCCGTAGTCGGCGAATCTACAAAATCACTGACTTCGGACTGACGGCGGTCACCCGATGGAGTAACGAAGAGCCGGCCGAACCGCCCACTCTCAAGCATCATCCACTGATGCGGGTGATTTTAGGGCACCTGACCAGTCCTGACCGCCTCAAGGAATTGCTCGGCGAACATGTTGCCTACGCCGATCGGATGCAGCGTGCCGCCGCTACGGAGGCACGATGGACCGCTGAGCAGCCGGCGTGGTCGTATGCGCACTTGGCGCTGCGGTGGTCTGAGCGGTACTACTCCGCTGAGCGGGATCTGGCGCAGCAGTTGATCGACGAAATCGATGCCGCCGGTGACTTGTTCACCCAAGCCGGTGTGACGGGTATTCAATTTCCTGTGCGTGAGTACTGGTACGAGGTCGAGCGGCGGATTGCCGCCGAGGAGGAGCAGGGCTGACCGGTCTCGGCCAGCCCTGCTCCTCCGATCAGGTCGTGCGGCCGGCGGCGTGACGCGCGGCGATATAGCCGAACACCAATCCTTGCCCGATGGTCGCGCCCGCACCGGGGTAGCTGGCACCAAACGCATTGGCTGCCGTGTTACCGACTGCGTACAGGCCCTCGACGACCGAGCCGTCCTCGCGCAGAACCCGACCGAGGTCATCTGCCTGCACACCACCGCATGTCCCCAGGTCACTGAGGACGACTTTGACTGCGTAGAAAGGGCCGTGATCGAGGGCGCGCAGATTCGGATTCGGCGTCACGGTCGGATCGCCGTAGTAGCGGTCGTAGGCACTGGCTCCCCGGCTGAAGTCGGTGTCCTCGCCGGCGCGCGCCAACTGGTTGAATCGCTTCATCGTGAAGGTCAGCGATGCCGGGTCGACACCCATCGACCTGGCCAGTCCGGCGAGATCGTCGCTGCGGTGCGCGATGCCGGCGTCGTACCATTGCCGCGGAATCGGCATGCGCGGAAAAAGCTCTGCGGCAAGCAGATAACTGTTCCGGTACTGCTGATCGAAAACCATCCACATGGTCTCGACCGGCGTCCCTGCGCGCTCGCGCTGCAGCACTTGTTGCCCGAACGACATGTAGTCGATTGCCTCGTTGATGAACCGGGTGCCGGCCTGATCGACTAACAGACACCCCGGAAGCGACCGCTCTGCAAGCATGACGGTCGGCGCGGCTCCGGGCAGGGGAGCGAACGCCGGAAACCACCATGCCTGATCCATCAGAGCGGTCCCGGCGCCCAACTCCTGGGCGGTGCGGATCGCATCACCGGTGTTGCCCTCGGCCCCCAGACTCAGGTGTTCACCGAGCGATTCGGATTGAAACTTGTGGCGCCAGTCCATCGAATGGTCGAATCCCCCGGCGGCCAGGACGACGCCCCGGCGTGCTGTGATCGTGACGTCTGAGCCATTACGGCTGATCACCGCGCCGTTGACGCGGACGCCGTCGGTGAGCAGCCGGACGAGCGGAGTGTTGGTCCATACCGGGATCCCAGCGCGAATGACGCCGGCAAACATGCCCGCGGCGAGGGCCTGTCCGCCGGCGGCATAGCGTCTGCGCAGGGCCAGGCCGCCGATCCCTTGCACTGCGCGCAGCATGATGCGCGGTATTGCCTTGCCGGGTGCCCGCGCCATGAGGTTCAGCCAGCGGTAGTCCGCACCCGTCACCGGCATTGGGAAAGACGACTTCATCACGCCGGGGCGCAGCCGCGCCAGTTCCCGGCCCAGTATCGCAGTGTTGAACGGTCGGCATTCGCACGTGCGACCGACCGCGCTGCCGCCTGGCAGCTCCGGGTGGTAATCCGAATAGCCTTTCGCCCACTGAAATTTCATGGGTGTGGTGCGGCGCAGCATGTCTATCGTCGCGGCGCCGTGATCGAGAAATGAGTGCGCTCGGCTGATCGGTGCAGCATCGCCCACGACGGATTCAAGGTAGGTGCGTCCGGCTGCCACCGTGTCTCCCGAACCAGCCTCCGTCAGGACTGAGTTCGCCGGCATCCAGAACGCTCCACCCGAGCGAGCGGTCGACCCTCCGACGTACTCCGTCTTCTCCACTATGAGTGTTGAAAGACCCAATTCGTGGGCCGCCAGTGCTGCGGCCATGCCGGTTCCCGAGCCGACAACCAGCAGATCGACAGTCATGTTCTGGGGATCATTCACTGCCCGATTCTCAGACGAGCGTCGAGTCTTTGTGTCTGGCCTGCCCAGTCAGTGGAACACAGCGTCCGTTCGCCCACGGTGCCAGTGCTACAACAGGATTAGTCCCTTGGTAAGCGATCAGATGAAGAGGATGGCGGCATGACTTCGTTGCAGTCCGACGGCGCAGGCGACATTCGGCAGATCGAGGCCGATGCCGCCCCGGGGCGGTTTGCGCGCGGCTGGCATTGCCTGGGTTTGACCCGCGATCTCGGTGACGGAAAACCACACGCAATCAACGCATTCGGTGGCAAGCTGGTGATCTTCCGCGGAGAAGACGGCAACATCAACGCACTTGACGCCTACTGCAGGCACATGGGCGGCGACCTGTCCGACGGTGAGGTCAAAGGCAACGAGATCGCCTGCCCCTTCCACGACTGGCGCTGGGGCGGCGACGGCCGCTGCAAGCAGATCCCCTACAGCCGTAGGGTGCCCAAGCTGGCCCGTACTGCAAAATGGCCCACGATGGAGCAGGACGGAATGTTGTTCGTCTGGAACGATCCTGAGAAGAAGGCGCCACCCGCCGACGTCACCATTCCGCGTATCGAAGGGGTCGGCGGTGACAACTGGACTGACTGGCATTGGTACACCACGACGGTCAACACCAATTGTCGAGAGATCATCGACAACATCGTCGATATGGCGCACTTCTTCTACATCCACGGCGGGCTGCCGACTGAGTTCAAGAACATCTTCGAAGGCTATGTGGCCACGCAGTACTACAGGAGCGAGGCGCGTCCAGATCTTGGTTCGGGCGAGGGCGCCAAGATTCTCGGCACTACCTCGGTGGCATCTTATTACGGTCCGTCGTTCATGATCGATGATCTGACCTATCACTACGAGCATGGTGATCAGCGCACGGTGCTGCTCAATTGCCACTATCCCATCGACGCGGATTCCTTTGTGCTGCAATATGGAATCACCGTTGAGAAGTCAGAGGCGCTGCCGGAAGAGGCAGCCATGCGGATGGCGATCGCCCTGGGGGACTTCGTCAAGATAGGCTTCGAGCAGGACGTGGCCATCTGGCGGCGAAAGGCGCGAATCGACAACCCGCTGCTGTGCGAAGAGGATGGTCCGGTGTATCAGCTGCGTCGGTGGTACGAGCAGTTCTACGTCGATGCCGCAGATGTAGCCCCAGATATGGTGGACCGCTTCGAATTCGAGATCGACACGTCTCGTCCGCGCGAGGCGTGGATGAAGGAGGTCGAACAGAATCTTGCGGCCAATCGACTTCCCAGATTGGTGGGCTTGACGCAATGAGTGTCCGCCCCGACAACCGGCTGCGTGACGCGCCCATGACGCCGATCACGTGTTTGTCATGCGGGGCGCACGTTTTGGTGCGAAAGAGCAGCTGGGAGCAGACCAGCGTGCAGTGGAATGCCGCGTCTCGATCGAAATGCACAGTACCGAGCAGCTATTCGCCGCGCCGGCTTCGGGGATGTGGGGACACGGGGGGCGCTGGCCTTCTGGTGTGTCAGCAGCTGAGGATGTCCATCGAGGCCGCGGTACGCAATGGTTCGCTGCCTGTCCTCGATGAACTCTGATTCTCTGCCGAAGTAACCATTCCCGGTTCGACGAACGAATTTCGCTACGGCAGCCTTGACAAGGCGCGCATGACTATGTGTATTCCAGCCCTCAAGGCCGACTCCAGATGATCGAAGTCGCCGCCTTCGGCCCAATGGATGTAGGCCTGGCGGCTGATCTGGATCACCAGATGCGCGGGCACCGCACGGGCAAACGGATCCTCGTCCAGATGGACACGGGTGGCGAGGAATTCAGTGACGGGGTCGACCATGTCCTGCCCCCAATCCAGCCATCGCAGGCGGTATTGCGGATTATTGATCATCAGTGCCATGAACCTGCGATCGATGTCGAGTTCACCGCGTTTGGAAACCTCGGCGCTGAAGGCTCTGACGAGCGTCTCGCAGGTGTCGCTGTCCGGCGCCGCGTCCCGTAGAACCTGGACGCTGAGGTTGCCGTATAGCCGGAACAGAGGCATGACGACGTCTTCCTTGACCGCGAAGTGTCGGTGGAATGTCCGCACAGCGATCCCTGCTGTGTCGCAAATCCGCTCGATGGTCGCCGACGTGTCTCCGTCGGCGAGGAAGATATCGCGCGCCGCTCGGGCGACCGTCAGGCGTAGCTCTTCGGATCGTCGCTCAACCAGCGTCGGCCTGGTCACCTGAAGCTCCTTGCGTGGCCGGTGGGGGAATGGTCTTCGAGTCATATTAGCGATGCGGCAGACGCCGGCGGCCGTCCGTCCAGCGGTGATCGCGAGTCGCGGGAAGCTATTTCTCCGTTGTGTATTGCGTTCCGGCGGTACCGCCGCCTAACATCAACACAGTGGCAGATTCTGCCGGATCGGCATAATCTGCCACTTTCGCGGTTGACTTTGAACCCAAAGTCTTGACGGCAGCCCCAAACCGAGGACGGAACAGATGGTCAGCGACGACACCGAGCTCAACTATGACGACTACCAGCACGACTTCATGGGAAAGGTGGGTAACATCGAGGACTTCTCGCAGGAATTCCTCGCTCGACTCGCCCGAGTATTCGAAGACGTCATGGTGTTCATGCCCTACGCCCACGTCCAGACTTACGCCCCCAAGTGTGGGCTGGCTACGGCGATCGACATTGCCGCGGAGGTGTCGCGCGGTGGAATGCGCCAGGTGATGCCGATGAGTCGCTTTCTCGCACCGCCGGAGTGGGACTGGAAAAACCCGCAATACCAGGCCATCCCGTTCGATGTGCAAACCGGCGACCTGACCAAACCTGCTCTGCGCCGCCTCATAACGACCTACTGGGATCAGTACCTCAAGGGCCACAACTACTTCATCGACCAATGGGTGAAAGTCATTCCCGAGGAGGAAGTGTGGCTGGCGTTGCCGGACATGTACCAGATGATCATCGATTACCAGTACCCGAAGCTGGCCAAGGTGCTCAAGATCGAACCGGTGCACGTGGTGGACTATCTGAAGCTGGCATGCCTGAGTATCGACGGCACCTTGGGCTATGGCGGCGAGTACATCGTTCACAACCCCGATCACGTTGTGCTGAACATGCGCCGTTGCGAAGTTCTACAACGCTACCTTGACGAGGGCCTGTATCCGCCGGCGCGGGCATGGATGAATTGCACGTTTGAGCAACGTATTTCAGCGCCATTCTTCCCAGGATGCAAGCTGGCCATAAACTTGCCGCCCAAGGATTTCAAGTTCGCGCAAGGCGAGCCCTTCTGCGTATGGACCTACACCCGAGGAGAAGAAAATCACGCCGCGGCAGCCGCAGCGCCAGACCCCCGCGAAAGCGCCATGAAAAAGATCCCGATCATGCCGGTCTCGTCGACTTCCTGAGCTGCAGTCGCCGACGTGCTCACCCTGTCCGAAGTCGTTGTGTGCTCCGGCGACCCCAAAATTGGGGCGCCGGAGCACACATCGGGTGGAGAGCTCAGGCCAATTGGAAGGAGCTCAACGGTGCTTCGTCAGGGTAGATCGACGGGCCACCGAGGTCATAGCCTGCGTTCAGGGCACCGATGAAGGCCGCGTCATGCAGTGGTGCACTGGGGATGTCGAGCTTGATGCCCTTCTTGCCGAGGTCGTCGACCATCATGTCGATGGCCTTGTCGATGGTCAGGTCGTCCGAGTGGTCCATGTTCTTCTTCAGTTCGTCGTAGTCCTCGAAGACCTCCGCCGACCAGTGGACCAGGAAGCGCAGCTCGTCGGTGTGATGCCGGGCGATCACATCTTCACCGTTCTTGAGCACCCAGTAGTCGTAGTCCGACGGATCACCGGCGAACACCGTGTCGAAACCTAGTCCGGGCGGAACCTGTTGTTCCAGTGGTCCGTTGGCCTCACCGCGATGCACCAGCATCTCGTTCTGCACCACTACTCCGCGGTTGTACACCGGCGGCAGCACGCGCTTGGGCGCCTTCAGCGGCCCCTCGGGCCAATAGGTGAACCCACTGCCCTCGTCAAGGGAGAACCAGGTGATCACCTGGGCCATCTTGATCAGGTAGTCCTGGAACAAACCGGACTTGCCCATGACGCTTACCAGCCAAGTGGGCGCGTTCTCGTAGCGGATACCGCGGAAACTGGGCGAATCGAGGTGTCCGGGATCGCGATTCGCGCATGGTCCGTTGATGTTGAACAGCATCATCTGCGGCTTGGCATATTCGGCATGCCAGTACGACTTGGCCTGTTCGATGAATCCGGCGTTGTAGAAGCAATCGTGCAGTTCCGGATAGAGCAGGGTGCCGTAGTTCGCCAGGAAGCCGCGGAAGGTCGGGGTCAGGAACAGGTCGAGAGTGGGAGTGAAACCTTCGGGGAATCTGCCGCTCATGGTCGCGATGAGCTCTTCGGGCGAGGCGAAGTGCTGAGCGATGATGAGCCTCCACGGTGCGTCCCTACGAACCACTTCGAGCAGGCGATCCCGCTGATCGTCGGTGTAGACGTTGTCGATTTCGCGGGGCGGCGCGGCGGGGCGGAGGATGTCTGACAACTCCAGGCGCCGCTCTTCGGTGAGCATTACAGGGACTCCTTACCTATCAGTTGCGGCGTTGACAAACGCCGTTGGTGTGTTCGATTGTGTGCCGAATCACCGTCGTGCGGGCCCGGGTTGTCCGGCTATTGGGACGGTAGGTCTGTCCTCAGAACGGAAGGGGATTGGCGAATTTCGCGCGCAGCAGCGCGCCAGTTTCGGCCAACGCCAGCCGACCCCGTGCGGTCGCCTCGTACCGCATGAGGAACCCGTGATAGATGCCGGGATAGCGGGTGAGTGTGGTCTGGACGCCGGTATCGCGCAGTCGCACGGCGTAGCGTTCGCCCCAATCCCGGATCGGATCGCATTCCCCGGTCACCACTATCGCTTGAGGAAGACCTCGTAAGTCGGTCGCGTATGCCGGTACCCGGTACGGACTGTGGGGCGCGTTGGCGCCGAGGTCGGCCAGGTCGTGCATGTAGACGATGTCTTCGTGCAACAGCATGGGCGCTTCGGTCATCCGGGTGATCGAGGGGGCTCCCATGTCCCGATCAAGGCCCGGGTAGAGGAGAACCTGGGCGAAGATCGCCGGACCGTGATGGTCTCGCGCCGCCAGGGCCACGGCCGCGGCAAGTCCGCCGCCGGCGCTGTCTCCGGCAACCACGAGTCGCGCAGCGTCGACACCTAGCGATTCGGCGTTCGATGCCACCCATTCGGTGGCGGTGAAGGCGTCGTCGAATTGCGCTGGCGGCGGATTCTCCGGGGCAAGCCGGTAATCCACCGCCACCACGACCGCTCCGCTGGCTGCTGCGAGCCCGCGAGACAGTGGTTCGAACGAATGATTGGAGCCCATCACCAGGCCGCCGCCGTGGAAGTGCAACACCACCGGTGCCGGGTCATCGAACGTCCGCGCCGGCCGGTATATGCGCACGGGTATCTGCCGTGCGGATGCCGGAACCGTCATGTCGCTGATCTCCGCCATCTGTGGCATATCCGTTGGTAGCGGTGCTGTTTCGAGCGCTTCCCGGACCGCGTCGAGGCCGCGTTGCCGGATCGGTTTGACGGGTCCGAACGCTGCGTATCGTGCTGCGGCATCGGGATCCAGCGCGGGGCCCTGCTGTGCGGACCGCATGATCACTGCCGGGCCGGGTCGAACCGGCGCTGAGTGCGCAGTTGCGGGGGCACCTGCGTGGTGAGCACCTGGGCACGTTCTGCCATTGCCGAGCCTACGTATTCGGGTTGGGTCAGCAGGTAGAACTGGCCTTGCGCGGATTGGTCGAAGATCACTTGGGCTGCCGCGAGCGGGTCCATGGCCTCGGCTTTGATGTCCAGCATTGCTGCCCGTTGTGATTCGGCGGCACCGACATCGGCATTGGCCTCACCGGCATCCACGCCACCTGCAGCCTCGAAAATGTTGGATTTCACGGCCCCCGGCAGCACCGCGTGGACGTGAATACGGTGAGCGTGGCCAGACAACTCCACTTCCATTCGCAGGCATTCGGTGAGGGCCAGGACGGCGTGCTTGCTGATGATGTAGGGCGCTTGCAACGGCACAGCCGCCACCCCGCCGATCGACGAGAGATTCCAAATCCACGTGGGGGAGTCATGCGCCATCATCTTGGGCAGGAAGGCGCGTACACCGTGGAACACACCGCTGACGTTGACGTCCATCACCCGATTCCAGTTCGGGATCGGGGTGTCCCACAGGTAGCCGAACTGCTCTACTCCGGCATTGTTCACCAGAAGCCGGACCGGGCCGCGACCGTGATAGACGTGTTCCGCCAGCGCCGCCACCGCGTCTGGATCGCGAACATCACAGTGTTCGGCGACCGCGGTGGCACCAGTGTCGTCGAGTTCGTCGCGCAGTGACTCGACTGCGGCCTTGTCGATGTCGGCCAGGACCGTAGTCATGCCAAGCCGGTGGGCATATCGGGCCAAACCGGCACCGATTCCCGCTCCGGCGCCCGTGATCACGGCAACGCCACCTTCGAACAACTCGCGGGCGGAGGTCACCGTCATGCGCTCGCCGCGGCGCCGTCGGGAGCACCGGGCAGGCCTGCGCCGGCCAGCGGCTCGGAATTGGTGACGTCGAGAATGACCTCCATCTTGGTGAATTGCAGGCCTTTCGGTGCGCTGATGTCGCGACGCACGCCGACGTGAGTGACTCCGCTGGACACTGCGAACGGAACGAAATTGGTGACCTGATTGACGAAGATGTAGAAGCGCGCGTACGTCACACCATCCTCGGTGCCGGTGATGTGAAGGTTCGTCGCGTGATGACGAAGCGGGTAGGGGCTGGCCCGGCGGTGCTCCGTCAACCAAGGGATGATCGCGGCCGCACCGGACAAGTCGGCCGCCAGCGCCTCTTCGAACGGGCACGAACCCGAATCGCTGCGACTCAGGTACGCAGCGTCCTCGGCGAACGCGGCAGCCATCTCACCGTAGTGCGCCTCGTCGTAGTGAAACCAGAAATTACCGACAAAGTCCTGCAATTCGGCCAGTGAGATGGCGTCAGCGCTCACGATGTGTCTCCCGTTGGTATTTCGTTGTGATGATCCTTCGCTTGTGGAGTCAATCGCTGCAGCGTGGCCTGTTGTACCGCAATGCCCAGTCAGTGGACTGTTTTTCAATCGGCGATCAAGCTCCAGAGGCCGCGTGAACCGACGCATCGTGCGGCGTCGGTCACCACGGCGTCCCAGGACTGAACGGATCCGAATTCCGACCGCCAGGTGAGCGCGGGGCGGGTGTATTCGTGCAACCGATGTTCCATCGTGGTCCCGATCGCACCGCACGCTTGATGCGCGTTGCGTACCACCACCGAGGTGGCATGGCCGGTGCACGATCGGGCAACTGCCACGAGAAACTTGAGGTTTGGCGCCGACCAAGCGCTCTGCACGGCCGCGGTGAGGGCGGCCTCGGTGGCTGCACGGGCCAAGGCCGCTTCTGCAGCGATGTCGGCAACCATGTTTTGAACCGCCTGGAACTTCGACAGTGAGCGGCCGAACTGGGCTCTGGAGGAGGTGTGTTCGATGGTCAGTTCGAGGATTCGATCGAGTGCTGCGCACACTTGGATCGAACGTACCAGTGCCGATTTCAACTTGAGTTGTGTCAGTTGGCCGGCGGCGACCGGTGTGCCGGCCAGCGCGGTCAGATCAGCGCTGATGCTGTCGCGAGGTTCACCAATCATGTTGGTGCCCTGCGTGATTTGCACGGCAGGATCCGAAACATCCAGATCGGCAGCGTAATAGTGAATACCTGTAGGCCACACCACGACGATCCGGTCGGCCGTCGAGGCCCAGGGCACGTGGTGTGCCGTCCCGTCGTGGCCCAATACGCATATGGTGCGGGCGGCGCCGTCCGCAGGCAGCCCCACAACGTCCAGGAGCCAGCAGGCCAGCAAATCATGCTCGGCCAACGGGATCCGGATTCGGTGGCGTACGGCGGCGGCCATGAGCTCGGCGGCCTCCGGCCAGCCGGCTGCGCTGCCGCCGGACTCCTCGCGTCCCGTCAGTCGCGCGAGACCGAGCTCGTCGAGTCGCTGCCACAGACCGGCGTCGCGGGTGATCGGGGCGGCGGCAGGCCCAGATTTCCGCTGATCGGCGAAGACCGCGTTCATCATCCCAGCGAGATCTGGGTCGACGGATAACGCCGCGTGGTGATCGGTGCCGTTCGATGTGGTGGTCATCGGATCCCCAATCCGCGGGCGATCACGCCGCGCAGTACCTCGTTGGTTCCTCCGCGCAAGGTGAATCCGGGCCTCTGATCGACCGCGAACGCCGCCAACTGCCGGATCGCTGGGCCAACGGTGTTGTCGTCTCCGACATGCAGGTCGGCAAAGTCGGCGATGTCGCCCTCGGTGGTGGTCCCGAGTACCTTGACCACTGCCGCCGGCACGTCGGCGGACTCATGACGTTCGAGCGCACCGGCGATCGCCATCGACATCTGATGAAGTCCGGCCACGCGTGCGACCAGGCGGCCGAGGTTGGTGTCACGCGAAATCGCTTGGGCTTCCTCTGCGTCAGCACAGGCAGCCAACAGCGGGAAGGTGCTCAGCAATCGTTCAGGCCCGCTACGTTCGAAGCTCAGCTCGGAGGTCACCTGGTGCCAGCCGTCGCCGATCTTGCCAAACACCATGACGTCGGGCACATGGGTGTCATCGAGGACGACCTCGTTGAAATGGTGGCCGCCATTCATCGAAATGACCGGTCGCACGGTAACACCCGGGCTGTCGAGCCGTACGATGAACTGGCTCAGACCGCTGTGCCGGTGCGTGGGATCCAGCGGAGCCGTGCGGGCCAACACGATGAAGGCGTGGGCGCGGTGCGCGCCGGAGGTCCACAGTTTGGTGCCGCTGATCTGCCAGCCGCCGGCCACCTTCGTGGCCCGGGTTCGGACACTCGCCAAATCGGAGCCACAATCCGGCTCGCTCATACCGATGCCGAAAAAGCATCGTCCTGCCGTTATTTCGGGCAGGAACTCTCGCTTTTGCGCTTCGGTGCCGTACTTCAGCAGTGACGGCACGATCTGCCGATCGGCGATCCAATGGGCGGCCACGGGTGCGCCTGCGGCCAGCAGTTCCTCGGTGACCGCGAACCGTTCGATGAAGCTGCGCCCGTGCCCGCCGTACTCCTTGGGCACCGTCATGCCGATCCAGCCTCGCCGTGCCAGTCGGGCTGTGAAATCCTCGTCCCATCCGGACAACCAGGAATCGATTGAGGGAGTGAAGGTTCCGGCAGCAAGTTGCTCGGCGAGGAACCCACGCACCTGTTCGCGCAGCGCGGCGGTCGCTGATCGATCGAGAGCCGCAGGCGGGACCATTCGGGGCGGCGCCATCAGGCGGTTCGCCATTTCCCGATCCGGCGCACGTGCTCTGCATCTTGATGGGCGAGCGGTTGCATGGCAGCGGCCATACCCAGCGTGGACTCCAACTCGCCCGTACGTGATTCTCGTAGCAGGCGTTTGGCCATTCGCAGCGCGTGTGGTGGATTCTTGATGACGCGTGTGGCGAGATCTGTGGCAGCGGTGAGTAGCTCGTCGTGCTCGACGACACGGCTGACCAGGCCCCACTCAAGTGCAGTCTCTGCATCGATGCGGTCGCCGGTGAATGTCATCTCGGCAGCACGCGCGTAGCCGATTGCCCGCTGCAGAAACCAGGTGCCGCCGTCACCGGGAACCAGTCCGAGTTGCACGAAACTCTCGGCGAAAGATGCCCGCTCCGAGGCGATCCGGATGTCACACATGGCGGCGAGATCGCATCCGGCGCCGACCGCCGCACCGTTGACTGCTGCGATGATCGGAACCTCGAGCCTGGTCAATGCCCGTGGTAGTCGTTGAATTCCGTCGACGTAGGCGTATCGCTGGTAGATGGCGTCGAGGCCGAACATGCCGAGGCGGTCGGCCATCTCCTTGACATTGCCGCCCGCGGAGAAGACCTTGCCTTCGCCGGTCAAGATGATCGCCCGCACTGCCGTGTCGGCGTTTGCGAAGTCGACGGCCGCCTCAAAGGCTGCGATGAAGTCCTCGTCGGTGATCGCGTTGGCCACCTCGGGCAGGTTGATCGTCCAGATCTCGATGGTGTCGCGTTTGTCTATCTTCAATGGTTGCATCGGTGCGTCTCCTGGTTTGCTCGTCGTCATGCGGGCAGCTGCAGCGACTTCACCTGCAGATATTCCTCGAACCCGATTCGGCCCAGCTCACGACCGATGCCTGACTTCTTGTATCCGCCGAACGGCGCGGCGGGGTTGTACTTGCCGCCGTTGATGTCGAGCTGACCGGTCTGCACCGCGCGTGCGAATGCGATGGCGGCGGCGTCGTCGGCGGCCCACACCGCACCGGACAGTCCGTAGGGGGTGCCGTTCGCGATGCGAAGCGCATCCTCGGTGTCGGTGAACGGAATGACTGCCAGCACCGGTCCGAAAACCTCCTCCTGACCCAACTCCGACTCCGGGTCGACGTCGGCGAATACCGTTGGCGCGACGTAATAGCCGGTGTCGCGGATCTTCTCGGGCCCGCCCAGTAGGAGCCGGGAACCGTCGCGTCGTGCACGTTCGATGAATCCAAGTACCGATTCGTACTGGCTCTGTGAGGCCGACGGGCCGATCCTGGTGCTCGGATCCCACGGATCACCCACCGGGTACTTCGATACAGCGGCCTCGACGAGGTCGAGTGCTTCGCCGTAGTGGGCCTGTGGCACCAGCATCCGCGTCCACGCCATACAGGTCTGGCCGCCGTTGAGGAAGGCATTGCCGACACCGACTTTGACTGCCGTTGCCAGGTCGGCTCCGTCGAGTATTACGTTGGCGGACTTGCCGCCCAGTTCCAACGCGACCTTCTTGATCGTCTTACCGGCCAGTTCGCCCACCCGGCTGCCAACGCCGGTCGAACCCGTGAACGATACGAAGTCGACGTCGGGATGCTCGGACAGCCGTTCACCGATCACCCGGCCGGGCCCGGACACGAGATTGACCACCCCGGGCGGCAGTTCGGCGGCCTGGAGCGCCTCGACGAATTCGAACACCGACAAAGGCGCTTCATTGCTGGGTTTCAGTACGGCGGTGCAGCCTGCGGCGATGGCAGGAAGGACTTTGGCGACCACTTGGTAGAGCGGGTAATTCCACGGTGTGATGGCGCCGACGACACCATAGGGCTCGCGTAGCACCATGGAGTTGCCGATGCGTTCTTCGAACTCGAATGTCCGCAGTGCTTCGGCGAATCCGCGCGCGACCGCAAGTGGAACCTGAGTTTGGACCGACTGTGCAATCCGGATGGGTGCGCCCATCTCGCGGGTGATGGTTTCGGCGATGGCCGGTAGCCGCTTCTCCATGGCCTCGATCACGCGCGTGAGACGTTCGTGCCGTTCGCCAATGCTGATCAAAGGGTCGAAGGCGCGCCGCGCGGCGGCGACGGCGGCGTCTACATCTTCGACCGATCCTGCGGGGACGCGGCCGAGTACGTGCTCGGTCGCAGGATCGATCACCTCGATGGCCGCGGTGCTCGCGGGCCTGACCCATTGGCCATCGACGAACAACTCGTCGCGATCGTAGTTATGCACATGGGAGTTGGGCATATTGGTCTGCTTTCCGTCAGGGAACGATGCTGGCGCGCACATCGCGCTTGCCTTCGGCGGCTGCGAACGCGTCGTTGATGTCGTCAAGGGAATAACACGCTGCGGCCAGCCGGTCGAAGGGCAACGTGTCTTGATACGTGTCGAGGAACGCCAGCGCCCGGGACAGTACCGCCGGATCGTAGAGCGACACCCCGACCATGGTCTTGTTGGCGAACACGAAACGCGACGGGTCGAACTCAAAGGTCTTGCCGATGTTGATGTTTCCGATTTCCACGTACCGTCCGAACTGACCGAGCATCTTGAGACCCTCATCGATCGCCGACGGGTGCCCGACCACCTCGACGACTACGTCGGCGCCCTGACCTTCCGTGAGCTTCCGGACAATCTTCGTCCGGTCCTTGTTGCGGGAACCTCGGTGATATCGATGATCGCGTCCGCCCCGAACTCCTTGGCGAGCTCCAGACGCTCGCGAACCCCGTCTACAGCGATGACCGTCGCGGCGCCACGGGCTTTCGCGACCGCGACCGCGTAGAGGCCCAGTGCTCCGGCCCCCTGTACGACGACGGATTCGCCGAGTTGTAGATCAACCCGATCGAGTCCGTACATCACTTGTGACAAGGCGCAATTGGCGCCTGCGGCGATGTCGTCGGAAACGTTGTCGGGCACGGTGTAGACGACGGCCCTGGCCGGAAGCAGGTAGTAGTCGGCGTATCCGCCTACGAAGTAAGGGGGCTGGTCCGCGCGCCCAAGCATGGCCATCTTGAGCTTCAGACATGCGTTGCGGCGGCCGGCCAGACAGTTGCGGCAGGTGTGGCAGGGGAAGAAATAGGGAAACACGACCCTGGTGCCCGGTGAGAGTGGACTGCCGTTCGAGTCGGTCGACACACCGTCGCCCATTGCTTCGACGGCGCCCACCATCTCGTGGCCCAACACGGTGGGAAGTTGACCGCCGAGTCCGCGGGTGGCGAACGTGCCGTGCCAGGCATGTACGTCGGAGCCGCAGATGTTGGCTCGGCTGACCCTGATGAGGATCTCGCCGGGCCCGACCGCGGGTAGGCTGACCGTTTCGAGCTGGAATGGTTGACCAGGCCCGTCGAATCTTGCGATGCGTCCCTTGAACACTGTCGGCACAGTCCTTTCAGTAGCTGGTGGACCCTTCGGTGACAGCTGGATCCAGCGTCGGTCCCGAAGTCATCGAGCGCAGCTGCACCCGCAGTGACTCCTTAGAGCGCAGGCTATGTCGAGTGCGATCGCACGCGCGTAGAGCTTCCCGCCCAGTGGGCGTTACTTGATGCGCGGTGCACGCGACCTGCTCAGCGCACCGAACCCTGCTCGAGATCGAATTGATCGCGCAGCAGTCGTTTCAGCAGCTTGCCGCTGGGGTTCTTGGGCAGCGAGTCGACGAAGAATATGTGCTTGGGAGTCTTGAACCCGGCCAGGTGGGATCGGCAATGCGTGAGGATGTCTTCTTGGGTGAGATCAACACCCTCCCGCACAACAATTGCGGCTACCACTGCCTCGACCCATACCGGATGGGGAAGCCCGAAGACTGCCGCCTCCTCGACCCCGGAGTGCCGGTAAAGGACCTCTTCGACCTCGCGGCTCGCGACGTTCTCGCCACCGGTCTTGATCATGTCCTTCTTGCGGTCGACAACATGCAGGAGGCCGTGCCGGTCGTAGTAGCCGAGGTCGCCGGAGTGAAACCAGCCTCCGCGAAATGCGTCGGCGGTCTTGGCATCGTCATCGAGATAGCCGAGCATCAGATGCGGGCTGCGGTGCGCGATCTCCCCGACAACACCGACGCCCACCGGCGCATTGTCGTCGTCCAGGATTGCGGTCTCGACGTTGATCGCCGGCCTGCCGGCCGACCCCGCATGGGCATCCTGCTCGTCTGGACCGAGGGCTGATGCCAACGGAGCCATCTCGGTCTGGCCGTAGAAATTCCAGAGGCGCAGGTTCGGCAGGCGCTCGCGCACCTCGGCGAGGATCTCGACGGGCATTGCCGATGCTCCGTAATAGCCCTTGCACAGACTGGAAAGGTCGACCTGCTCGAACACCGGCGAGCGCAGCAATCCGATCCACACCGTCGGAGGAGCGAAATAATTGGTGACGCTGTACTTTTCGATCGCGCGTAGGACGAGTTCGGGCTCGGGGCGCGGAAGAATGATACTCGTGGCGCCGAGATAGATGTCGGTGATGAGGAAATTGTCGAGCTGTGCACAGTGATAGAGGGGCAACGAATGGATCTCGATGTCGGTGCTTTCCATGGAACCGGCGACGATGGAGCTGACGTAGTTGCCCATCAGGCTGCGGCTGGTGTGCATCGCGCCCTTTGGGTGTGACTCGGTTCCGCTCGTGTACATCAGCCGGATCAGCTGATCGTCGGTTACGTGGTGCCTCGGCGCCGGCGAGTTCGTCTTGAGCCAGTTGTCGAAATCCGTCCAGCCGTCGGGTGTGCTCTGCGCGGGCAGGTTGAGAGCCACTGTGGTGTCGACAACCCCGCCGAGCTGCACGGCACGGGCAGCCGTTGCCGCCAGGTCGGATTCGACGATGAAACCGGTGACCTTGCTGTGGCCGAGGATGTACGAAATCTCCTCGGCCGTGAGCATGAAATTGATGGGCACCAGCACCACCGCGGCACGAGCCGTGGCGAACGCCAGCACCGCGTACTGCCAGCAGTTGTGAGCCAACACCGCGACTCGGTCGCCGGGGGCGAAACCGTTGTCCTGCAGCGCTGCTGAGGCACGATCCACCAGGCGCTCGAACTCGGCGAAAGTCAGCGTCACGCCGCCGTCGATGATCGCGACCTTGTTGGGATATCTGCGGGCCGAGCGGCGTGGAATATCGCCGAGGGCGTGACTGCGCGCCGGGGTGAGCACGTCATTGAGGCCGTCCATGTCCGGTGACACTAGGCGTCGTCCACGACTGCCGACCAAGCAACCTCCCGCTCAGTAGACATGAGCCGCACCGGTGCTCGCCGCCGATCACATACTCAAAGAGACAAGGGAGGTTCGATGACGACCGATGCGACCGCGACGGCGGCCGAGGCAGTGATGGATGCCGACGAACTGCGAGAGAACTTGCGCCAGGCCGATGCCGGGGTGCTGGTAGCGGTGTTGGCGCAACTGACCGGTGACCCCGACGTGGTCGATCGATTCGGCCCGCAGATCTCCCACGTCCCCGACCCGCCCGAGCACATCGGTGTCGCCGCTCCGGAGACTCTCGACGAGCTCGTCGACGAGATCGTCGTTGCCATGGGCACCCCGCGGCCGGTGGACGCCGTGTGCGCCGACGATCCGGAACTGTTCGGTCGGATCGCCCCACTGGCCCTGGGAACCGAGGTCGATACGCAATATGTGGGGCTGTTGCTGGAACAGGGTGGCTTCCATCCGTCCCAGCCCGTCCTGCCCCGGGCCGCCAGGCTGCCCACCGGTTTCAAGGTCGTCGTCATCGGCGCGGGAATTGCCGGATTGGCCGCCGCGCTTGAGCTTTCCGCCGCCGGAATCGAGTATGAGATCATTGATCGGAACGACGAGGTCGGCGGCACCTGGTACACCACCGTCTATCCGGGCATCGGAGTGGACACTCCGTCGGCTTACTATTCACTCTCGCGTGACATCAACGGCGATTGGTCGAATTACTACCCGCAGGGCGCCGAGTATCAGAACTATCTCGTGTCGGTGGCCGACAAGAACGGGCTGCGCGAGCGCACCAGGTTCGGTACCGAAGTGATAGCTCTGCGATGGGACGAGCGTCGCGGACAATGGGAAGTCCACACCGCCTCGCCGGGCGGCAGCCACGACGTGTCTTATGCGAACGTCGTGATCCCGGCCACCGGCTACCTGAATCGTCCTCGGTGGCCGGAATTGGCGGGCATGGAAACCTTCACCGGGGTGAGCATCCACTCTGCCGAATGGGATCCAGATTTGGACCTCACCGGCAAGAAGGTCGCGATCATCGGTGCGGGATGCACGGCGGTTCAGATCGTCGACGCCTCTGTGGACCAGGTGCAGCATCTGACAGTGTTCCAGCGACAGCCTCATTGGGTCGCGCCACGCAAGAGATTGAGCGACGAGGTTCCCGAGCCGCGGCGATGGCTCAACAACCACGTGCCGTATTACGCCAACTGGAATCGCCTGAAGTCGTTCTGGGGCACGGCCGACAATAACTACCCTGTCATCCTGCGTGATCCTGAATGGGCCGCCGAGCACCCGCTGTCCATATCGAAGGCCAACGATGTGCTATTGCAGATGTGCCTGGACTACATCGACCGGACGTTCGGGGCGGGCAGTGAGCTGGCCGCGAAGGTCACACCTGACTTCGCGCCATACGGGAAGCGGATCATCCGCGATCCGGGTGGCTACTACTCCGCGTTGACGCGATCGCATGTCGACGTCGAGGCCGCTGAACCCGCGCGGGTCAACGAGCGCGGCATCGTCACTCAAGACGGTCGTCAGATCGAATTGGATGTCATCGTCTACGCAACCGGCTATCACCTGGACTTCCTGTCCACCATCGATATTCGGGGTCGCAATGGGCTCACGCTGAGAGAAGTGTGGGGGGACAGCCCTAGTGCCTATCGGGGTGGGATGGTACCGGGATTTCCGAACATGTTCGTGTCATCGGCGCCCAACTACAGTCCCGGTCACGGCGCCGGACACAACTTCGGTGTCGAGGTTATGGTGCATTACGTCATGGAGTGCCTACAGTTGATGGCGCTGCGCGGGGCCGAAACCATCGAAGTCACGCCGGAGGCGTTCACAGACTACGTACGGGAGATCGACGAGACAATGGCCAAGACCGTGTGGTGTCACACCCCGACGGCACACACCTACTACCGTTCCGGTGGCGGCCGCATTGTCACGGCCTTCCCGTTCCGACTGATCGACGTGTGGCAGAGTCACCGCCGTCCGATAGAAGGGGATCTCGTCGTCGGATGAGCCAACTACTCAGCGGCAAAACCGCTTTGGTAACCGGCAGCAGCCGCGGTATCGGACGGGCAATCGCTCAGCGGCTGGCCGCCGAAGGGGCGACGGTGGCGGTGACGGCCAGGTCGTACGAACCTTCCCTGTCGACGAGGGCGGGAGAGTCGACTGCGTTGCCGGGAACGATCGACGAGACCATCGAACTCATCGAATCCGCCGGGGGTACAGCGCTCGGCATTGCCGCAGACCTCGAAAACCCACAACAGCGTGCGGGCTTGGTCGATCAGGTTGTGGAGTGCACCGGCCGGATCGACATTCTGGTCAACAACGCCGGGTTTGCCGACTATTCGGTCATCGAAGACATGTCGATGGCTACCTTCGATCGAACCGTCGAGCACTACGTGCGTACGCCATTTGTGTTGACGCAGGCAGCCATCCCACACATGCGCCAGCAGGGTGGTGGCTGGATCGTCAATATCGGCTCGGTGACCGGGCTCCCGCCGGTGCGGCCATACCGCGAATACAACAAGGCCTCCGGCGATGTCGTCTATGCATCGGTGAAGGCGGCCCTGCACCGATTCACCCAGGGGATCGCCGCCGAGTTGCTGGATGCCAATATCGCTGTCAACGCGGTCGGCCCGACCAGCGCAGTGCGAACTCCTGGAGCGGCCAGCCTGATACCGGACACGTTTCCGACCGAGCCCGTGGAGTACCTCGCCGAGACAGTTCTGGCGATGTGCCATCTGCCGGCCGTCGAACGCACTGGACTGGTCGCGTTCAGTCTGCACTACCCGTGGTCGCAGAACCTCGCGGTGCATTCTCTCGACGGCAAAGAGCTTCTGCCACCACTGCAGCCGCCGGTGACAGCTCATCCGCACATCCTGCCCGCGGGGGTGTGAGCGGTCAGGACAGCGCGGGTTGGGCGATGCTGCAGAAGCTGTGGCACACCCGGTCGCGGACAATCACATCGGTGGTCTCGGGATCGAACCAGCGATCAACCACCGCCCAGTGAATCGGGTGCATGAGGTAAGGGCCCATCAGACCGTCGACGTCGGTGAACTCTTGCTCGAACACGTGGGTCCATGATGTCGCCCCGACGGAGTCGATCACCCGGCTCAGTTGCCACGCGCGGATGGTGTCCACGTAGCGTGGCATCGATCGCAGCTCTGCCTCGAAGCGAGCAACGGTGTCCGAATCGGCTTCAGGCGCCACCCGCACCAGCAGAGTCCGGTAAACCGTGCCCGGCGTACCGGTGCTGACCGGCGTGCCCTGGTAGGTCACACCGTTGACCCGCGTGACTTCCGGATCTGCCAATACCGATGCGAACTGATCTGCCACGCATCGCCATTGGCCCTTGTCGGCGAAACGCAGATGGACCAGTAGGTCGCCTCCGTTGCGTGAACAGGGTTCGGTGGCCGCCACGATCCAGCTCTGTGCATCGGTGGCCGTCGCGGTGTCACGAAGTGTCGTCAGCAGGCGGGAGCGATGATTCGTGGTGACATCGATCAGGCGGGTAACGCTATACATCGGTCTCTCCTTGCATTCCGCACAGGGTGTCGACATCCGCGGCCGAAGCGGCAACCGAACGCGATCGCTCTTGCACCAATTCGGCTATGCTCGACCACCATTGGGCCAGCGACGGGTCTGGGCGGCCTTGCCAGGTCATCTGCCACCAGGCCAGCGGGTCGGGCAGGCTCCAGATAACGGTGACGGTGTTGGGTTGGTCGTCGAACCAGATCGGTGGGCTGACCAGAACGTGCTCCAGCGTCATACCGCGCTCGCGCGCGCCGGGCGCATACTCGGTGAGGTATCGATCGATGAACGCCCGCGCCTGGCCGCACTGGGTCAGCACGCGGTCGATGACATAGACGACTTTCCTGACTTCGTTGTCGGCCATGCAACGAGGTTAAGGATGACATTGGTATTCCCGGCTGTGCGCTCCCGGCCAATGGGAAAGCGGCGTTGACCGCACCCTCGGGGAGGGTGACAGTAGCGTAATGACCGACATCAGCGCAGACCCGTTCGCCCCGACTCAGCTTGGGCCAATTCGGTTGCGCAACCGGACGATCAAGGCTGCGACCTCAGAGGGCCGGTCGCCGCACGGCCTTGTCACCGACGACCTCGTCGAGTTCCATCGGACCTTCGCCGCCGGCGGCGTCGGCATGACCACGGTTGCCTATTGCTGCGTGTCGTCAGAGGCCGCCAGTGCACCGGGACAAATCGTCATGAACGGGGCGGCGTTACCGGGCCTGCGCAAACTCACCGACGCGGTGCACCATGCCGGCGCAGCCATCTCGGCGCAACTGGGGCATGCCGGTGTGGTGGCGCAGAAGCGGCTGACCGGCGTGACGGCCATGGCGCCGAGCCGGTTTGTCAATCCGGCCTCGTTCGCCTATTGCCGGGAGATCAAACGAAGTGAGATCGGCATGGTGATCGACCAGTTCGGCGACGCCGCTCAGGTCGCCGTGGACGCCGGATTCGACGCGGTGGAACTGCATTTCGGACACCTATATCTGCCAAGCTCCTTTTTGAGTCCGCTGATCAACCGGCGCAGGGACGAGTACGGCGGCGATATCGACAACAGGTCACGTTTCGTGCGCGAGATCGCGCAGCGCGTTCGGGAGGTGGTCGGGAACCGGGTCGCGGTGATCGCCAAACTGGACATGGACGACGGTCTGCCCGGCAGCATCTGGATCGACGAAGCGTTGCGGACCGCGCAGCTGTTGGATGTCGACGAGACCTTGGACGCCATCGAGCTGACCCAGGGATCATCGGTTTTCAAGCCGATGTACCTGTTCCGCGGGGATGTTCCGGTGCGAGAGTTCGCCCAGGTCATGCCGCGGGCAATGCGGCCGGCGATCCGAATCGCGGGCAAATGGGCGATGGGCAGCTATCCCTACGAGGATCTCTACATGCTCTCTGCCGCACGCCAATTCGTTCCGTTGATGCGCAACACCAAGTTGATTCTGCTGGGTGGCATCACCAACTGCGAAAACCTCGAAGTCGGGTTGCGGGAGGGGTTCGATTTCCTGGCAATGGGTCGTGCGCTGCTGCGTGAGCCGGATCTGGTGAACCGGATGCGCGCCGACCGCAGCGTCCGCAGCCGCTGCAATCACAACAACCGGTGCATGGTGACGGTATTCGATCGCACCCATTGCGTCCTGGACCCGGAGCAGCGTTACGGTGCCGCTGCCCCGTTGGTCCTCGAAACCCCGAACGGCTCCGCTATTACCCAGTGACCTTGTGGCCGAGTACGGTTGCCACATCGACGCAGGCCTGAGCGCGAGCACGCCGGCAGATATCGAGAGCACGCATGGTCATGAAGCCGTGAACTCCTCCGTCGAACACTCGCGTAACGCTCGACACACCCGCGGCCCGCAGCGCTTCGGCATACGCCAAACCCTCGTCGCGGAGCGGATCGTGGCCGGCGACGAAGGTGATTGCGGGCGGTAAGCCGGCGAGATCGGCCTGCAGAGGAGATGCATACGGGTGCTCACGGTCGGAGATGTCGGGGACATACTGGTCCCAGTACCACTGCAACGCGCGGCGGGGGTTGTAGAAGCCCTCGCCGAACCGGCGGTAGGAATCGGTATCGAAATCGGCGGCGATGACTGGATACAGCAGCAGCTGGCCCGCCAACTCGGCGCCGCCGCGGTCACGCGCCATGACCGTGGTGACGGCAGCGAGATTGCCCCCGGCGCTGTCGCCGCCAACCATGAGGGCGCCTGGGTCGCCGCCCAACGTCGAAACCTGGTCGGCCGCCCAGCACGTGGCGGCGTACATGTCTTCGGCTGCGGCCGGCCATGCGCCTTCCTCGGAGGCTCGTCGATAGTGCACGGAGATCACCACGGCGGGAATGCGATTGGCGAGGTCACGGCAGAGCTCGTCGTGGCTGTCGAGATCGCAGAACACCCAACCGCCGCCATGCGCGAATACGAGGGTAGGTACGGGGCCGGCGGTGCGCGGCCGATAGATCCGAACCGGCACCATTCCGGCCGGACCGGGAACGGTCGTATCCTCTATGGCGCCCATGGCTTCTGGTTGCGCCACGGGCACGAATCGAGACCGGATCGCGGCACGTGCCTGCTCGCCGGTCATGGTGTGGACGGCTGGGAAACCGGAGTCCAACGCCTCGATGATGTCGGCGATCTCTGGATCGAGCCCGGTGGTCACACCGGGCGCTGCGTCGTGATGGTCGCTCATGCCGGCTGCGGGCTACTCGCCGCAGGCGCAATCGAGGCCGCCGGCCCGCCCCGTAAGGGCCGCATATGCTGCAAGGCCGCCGGGACCGGGGCGCCTTCCATCGACCGCCAAATTCCGAGCGCCGCCATCCGCACCGGTGCAACGAGTTGCTGGTCCAGCGAAACGATCTGACTCATCGGACCACAGACCGAGATCGCGGCAACAGCGTCGCCGGGGTCACCCACAGGGGCAGCGACGCAGCCGAAGCCGCGCAGTGATTCTTCGCGATCGAATGCCACGCCGTGCGCACGTACCTTCATCAACTCGTTGCTCAACTGAGCATGGGTACGGATCGAGTACTTGGTTTGCTGCCCTAGGTCGGTACCCAGCAGCTCGATGGCGTGATCGTCTGCGAACGCCAACATGGCCTTGCCGACCGCTGCGCAATGTGCCGGCTGGCGGCCGCCGACGCGCGTCGGGATCGCTGTGGCCATCCTGGCGCCCACCTTCTCCATGTAGACCACATCAGGTCCGTCGAGGACAGCCAGGTGAACAACCAGACCCGTGGCGGCATGCAGCTTGTGCAGGATCGGGATCGCCGCTTTGTGTAGACGGTCCTGGTGCACCGCAAGCGATCCCAGCTCGACGAGGCGCATCCCCAGTTCGTAGTCGCGCCCGATACGACGCACCCAACGCAGTTCCACGAGTCGCTCGAGAAACCGATGTGCAGACGAACGGGGCAACCCGGTGCGCCGCACGATTTGCGCCAGGGTGAGCCGGCCTGGTCCGTCGAATGCGTCGAGAACGGCGGAGACGCGATCAATGACCGCGCTGGGCGCGTCGGCAGCGGTCTTCGTGGCGGTGGTCGCGAACTGTTCGATGGTCGCGGTCATGGCATCCTCCGTGAGCGGCGATATGACTAGTCGCTATATGACTAATAGGAATATACCTACCACAAACGTGTGTCTGCTGTCACATCTTGGGACCGGTCGCGGACGGTCAGGGAGGTGCCCGGCCAGTGTGGGCAGTGGACTTCACCAGTCGGGCGAGGGAGCTGATGTCAGCTGCATCCGAGGCGCTCAACCACGGGCTGCGGCGGCCCCGGCCCGGCGACCATAGAAGCTGCCGTCGCCGAGCGAGATGCCGCTGGCGTACCCCCACGCCGCCAGGCCGGCAGTCGATCTGCCCGCCGCATACAGGCCCGGAATGGGTTCGCCGCTGACATGGAGAACCTCAGCGTCAAGGGTGGTGGCCAGACCGCCGAGCGTGAATCCGCCCGTGCTCTCCCTCAGATCGATGGCACCCAGTGGCGCGCCGATCGGCCTGAGCCACTGCGGCTTCTTGTGCAGAAGCGGATCCTCGCCTCGAGTCGCACCGTCGTTGTAGGCCTCGACCGTGTGCTGCAGCGAGCCCGGCGGCAACCCGATTGCCTCTTCGAGTTCGGCCACGGTATCGGCAACCCAGGTCGGTGGCCGGAACATCAGCTGCGGTGTCGGTGAGGACATGGCCTCCTCGTGAGCCTCACCGTCGATGATCAGATAGGCGGTGTTGTCCTGGTGGTAGAGCGTCAGCTGGCCGATACGGCCTGGGTAGGTGTCCTCGGGCACATAGCGTTGGCCGCGGGCGTTGACCAGGACGCCACGCACCAACTGCTGCGGATCGGCGAAGATGGCGACCTCGGTGGCGTCCATGTGTGCGAGATCGGCGCCCAGCGCCTGTGCCATACGAATAGCTCGTCCGTCGTGCTGCTCGATCGACGCTGCCGGACGACCCGCAATGCGCGGAGCGTACTGCGCCACCATGGAGTCGTTGTATGCGAAGCTGCCGGTTGCCAGCACGACCCCGCGCCGCGCTCGAATCGCGACCGGGTTGCCGTAGCGGCGGGCGGTGAGGCCGACGACTCGCCCTCCGGTATCGACGACGAGCCGCTGAACACGGACGTCGTAGAGGGCCCGCGTCCCCGCCGCCGTCGCCGTCTCGACGAGCGGCTTCATCAACATGTAGCCGGCGCTGGCCTCACCTTGCTTCTTGCCGGACATCTGTGGGACGTGACCGCGGGGGGCGGGCCGCGCCACGGTGTTGAACGGGAAGGAGTTCTCTCCGCCGCTGAACATCAAACCTTGGTCACCCATCGGCTCCCAGCCGGGCTCACCGAAGAACTCCGCCTTGAATGGCACACCGCAACCGACCAGCCAGTCGAAATGCGCGACGCTGTGTTCGCAGTAGTCGGCGATGCGCTCGGTGTCAGCTCCCGGACCCATGGCCACATTCAGAAATGCGGCCATATCTTCCACGGAATCGTCGAAACCGCACGCGGTCTGCAGCGCCGTACCGCCGCCGAGGTAGATGAATCCGCCCGCCATCGCTGCGGCCCCGCCCCACGAGCAGGTCCTTTCCAGCACCAGCACGTCGGCGCCGCCACGTGCCGCCTCGACCGCCGCGGCGGCACCGGCGACGCCATAGCCTGCGATGACTACATCGGCTTCGTGATCCCAGCCGGCGATGTCGCCCACCGCAACTGGAACGACTTCGGTGTTCACGGGCGCATGGCCGCGGGCAGATCAGATACCCACTCGTGGCCCCAGTAACTGTCGGCCGTGATTTCTTCGGCGGTGTAATAGGTTTCGTCGACGCGCGTACCTTCGGTGCCGAACTCGACGTCCCAATCGCCGGGCGCACGCACATAGAACGACACCATCTTGTCGTTGGTGTGCCGCCCGAGTGTCGACGACAACTGGAAGCCGTCCTTGTTCACGCGGTCCAGGGCCTGGCCGACTGCGTCGAGGGTGTCGACCTCGACCATGAGATGGATCAACCCGGGGTCGCGCAGGTTCGACGCCGGGCAGATGGCCAGGCTGTGGTGACGCTGATTGACACCCATGAACCGCACCCGTACCGGCCCGAATTCTGGTGGCACCGGCACCCGGAACGCGCCGCGCGACTTGAACCCGAGTACCTGCGTATAGAACTCGAACAGTCCGTTGACGTCCAATGCAGGCAGCACCACGTGGCCCAGCCCCTGTTCACCGGTGACGAACTTGGCGCCGAACGGTGTCACCACGGGACTGTGATCGAGTACCGCGCCGTGGAATACCTCCAGCGAGGTGCCGGCGGGATCGTCGAATGCGATGACCTCTTCAACGCGTCGGGCATCGGCCTCCGCCAGTGACAGTTCCTTGTACGGAACGCCGGCGGCGTCAAGTGCACTTTTGAGTTCCTCAAGGTCTGCGTGGTCGCGAACCTCCCAGCCGACGGTGACGATCTTGTCGGTATCGCCGGGCGTGACGATGATCCTGGCGGCGCGCTCGTCCATGCGCAGGTACAGCGTCGCGGGATCGGGCCCGCCGCCTTCCGCGAAACCCAATACGCCGAAGGCGAAATGGCGCCACCGCTCGATATCGGTCGCCTGGACGGTCACGTAGCCCAGGCTCTTGATCAAGGCCATTGTGTTCCCCTCAGATCATCGCCCGCAGCGGACCCTGGGGGTCCACACCGAGCGAGCTCAATGCCGATGCGTGATAAACGGTGCCGGGAACGTGGATCGCATGCGCCTGCCCCACGTGGACGTCGCGCCAATAGCGCTGCAGCGGTTTGTCCATCCGCGCTGCGTTCCCGCCGCACCTGGCGAAGATCTCGTCGACCGCCGACACCGCCCGCCACACGGCACGCACCTGCGTGCGTCGTCCCGCGGCCCGGTCCTCGAACGACACCTCCTCGCCGGCGTCGACCATGTCGTAGATGCGGTCGGCATTGGCGAGCAGTTCCTGACGCGCCGCGTTGATGTCGGCGGCCGCCTCACCGATGGCATACATGACATAGGGATCGTCCTTGATCGCGACACCGCTGGAGTTGACGCGCTCGCGCTGGTAGTCGAGAGCGGCGGCCAGTGCACCCTCGGCGATACCGATGGTCGCCGAAGAAATGCCGAGCGGGAACATGGTCGACCACGGCATGAGGTAGAGCGTCTCGGTCATACCGGCTTCGCGTTGGGCGGTGCCGTCCATCACCTTCATCGCGTCCATCGTCCGGTACGACGGCACGAACGCATCCTTGACGGTGACATCCTTGGAGCCGGTACCGCGCAGGCCGACAACATCCCACGAGTCCTCGACGATCTCATAATCCTTGCGGGGCAGGATCATATGCAGCATCTGTGGGGGCGTGAGCGGCTTGCCGTCTGCATCGCCGATCATGGCTCCGAGGAAGATCCAGTCACAATGGTCGGTGCCGGAGCTGAACTGCCACCGGCCGTTGAAGATATAGCCGCCCTCGACCGGTTTGGCCACACCCTGCGGTGCATAAGGAGAGGCCACCCAGGTGTCGATGTCGTCGGCCCAGATCTCCTCCCCGACACGGGGATCGGCGTATGCCAACTGGTACGGATGTACGCCCACGACACCGTTGATCCACCCGGCGGAGGGATCCAGGGCCGCGGTGGCCATCACAGTTTCTGCGAACTCGCGCGGGTGAACCTCAAGTCCGCCATGCCGTTTCGGCTGCAGCAGCCGTATGGAGCCCACCTGCTTCATGGTCTTGACCGTGTCGTCGGTCAACTTACCGATCTTCTCCGCCTCGGCGGCCTGCCCGCGGAGCTGCTCGGCCAGCTCCGCGATACTGTCGATCACCCGTTTCGTCATGGTTCTGATGGTGGACTCATCAGCTGCCCAGCCGTCGCGGCTGTCCCAGTGAGTGGACGTGAATCAGCACTGGAATTACGGATTCCCAGCCGCCGGAACACGAATCGCCCCGGGTGCAACAGTACCGACAGAAGCGGCCTGACCGAACGGCGACGCTGTTGTGAGATACCGAAATGCCGGTCGGCAGAGGGGGTCGAAAAACGGGTTTCAGAACTCAATTTTGAGTTTGTGTGACCGTGGACAAGCCTGGCAGGCCAGGAAAAGGCCATCGGCGATGTCGTCGTCCTCGAGAATCTCGGCATTGCCCATCGCGACTTCGCCCTCGATCGTGGTTGCCGCACACGAACCGCAATGGCCTTCCCGACACGAGTAGGGCACGGCGATGCCTGCGGCCAGCATGGTCTCTACGAGATTGCGCCCGCGCGGCCATCGCAACGTATGCACCTGGCCGTCGAGTTGGATCTCGGCCTCGGCAGCGTCCGTGTCGTCGACAACGAGCGTTTCGGCGGTTACCTCGGCGAACGGATCGCCGGTCAGCGACTGGAATACTTCCTGATGGATCCGGTCCCGCGGAACGCCGGCCTCTGTCAACGCCTCCCTGACCACGGCCATGTAGGGCGCTGGTCCGCAGATGAACGATTCGTAGCCGCTGAACATGCTCGCGAATGCGCTGAGCTGAGCGTGGGTTGGCAGGCCTTGAATCGATTCGAGCCAGTGCAGCACCGTGATCCGGCCGGCATAGCGCGCTGCGAATTCACGCAACTCGGCTGCGAAAATGACGGACTTCTCGTCGCGGTTGGCGTAGCACAGGATGACCCGGCCGGTGCCGGCCACCAGCACGGATTTCAAGATCGACATCACCGGTGTGATACCGCTGCCCGCGGCCCACAGCAAGAAGTCGCCGTCGAGACTGGTTGGGGTGAACACTCCGGACGGAGGCAAAACCTCAATCGTGTCACCGGAGGAAATGTTGTCGCACAGCCAATTTGAACCGTATCCGCCTTCGGTTCGCTTGATGGTGACCTTCGGGGACTCGTCGGTATGCGGTGAACTTGCCAGAGAGTAGCAACGGGCTACCGCACCCGTGAGGTCACTGGGCACCCGCAGTGTCAAGAACTGCCCGGGGCGGTAGGCGAACCGATCGCGGTGCTCGTCGGGCACGGTCAGTACCAGTGAGCGAGCGTCGTGGCTTTCGTCGACGACCTCGCTGACGGTAACCACCACGGTACGCACACGGGTTGTCTCCGTCGGGGCGGATTCCACGTCGGTCATGCGTGCCATCTTGGTCGGGGCAACACCGCGGGTGCGGGCGCTCGTCCAATGGCCGGGACGAAATTATGGGATGCCCGCTCACCGGGAAACCCCACCGGCGGTGCGGATCGGAGGCCCTACCGTACGGTGCGTGAGCAGCGTGACCGGGTTCGATGTCGATGTAGTTGTGGTCGGAGCAGGGTTCGGGGGGTTGTACGCTCTGCACCATTTCCGTGAGCAGGGACTGTCCGTGCGGGTGTTCGAGGCTGCACCTGATGTGGGCGGCACGTGGTACTTCAACCGATACCCCGGTGCTCGCTGCGACGTGGAGAGCGTCGACTACTGCTATTCCTTCTCCGAGGAACTTCAGCAGGAATGGACCTGGACCGAGAAGTACGCGACTCAGGGCGAGATCCTCAAGTACATCAACTGGGTGGCCGACCGGCTGGATCTCCGCAGCGGGATCACGTTCAACACCGTTGTCAGCTCTGCCGTGTTCGATGAGGATGCGTTGCTCTGGCGGGTGACCGCCGAGGGTGCCGCCGGTACGGTCACTGTCGCTGCGCGGTTCGTGGTCATGGCCACCGGGCCACTGTCGGCATCGTTGACGCCGGATTTCGCCGGACTGGAAACCTTCGCCGGCGAGATCTACCACACCGCGCATTGGCCGCACGAGGGCGTCGATTTCACCGGCAGACGCGTCGCCGTCATCGGCACGGGATCATCGGGCATCCAGTCGATTCCGGTGATCGCCGAACAAGCAGAGCAGCTGTACGTATTCCAACGCACGCCGAATTACAGTGTCCCGGCTGGCAACCGCGCACTGACCGATGCTGAGATCGCCGAGATCAAGGCCAACTACGCGCAGCGGCGCCACAAGTCGTGGCGCAGCGGCGGAGGGTCGCCGCACGTGGCCCACCCGAAACTGACCATGGAAGCCACTCCGGAGGAGCGCCGCGCGGCGTTCGAAGAGCGCTGGAATCTCGGCGGTGTGCTGTTCTCCAAGACTTTCGCCGATCAGATGACGAACATCGAGGCCAACGAGGAGGCGCGCAAATTCTACGAGGAGAAGATCCGCGCGCTCATCGACGCCCCTGAGCTCGCGGAGTTGTTGATTCCCACCGATCATCCGATCGGAACGAAACGAATCTGTACTGACTCCAACTATTTTCAGACGTTCAATCGGTCCAATGTCAGGTTGGTCAGCGTTCGCAAGACGCCCATCGAATCCGTCGACGAAAGCGGGATCAACACGACCGAGGCGCATTACGGCGTTGACGCCATCGTGCTGGCGACCGGGTTCGATGCGATGACGGGCGCGTTGGCCAAGATCAACATCGTCGGCCGCGGGGGCAGGCGGCTCGTCGATTCCTGGGCCGATGGACCGCGGACCTACCTGGGCCTGAGTGTCGACGGTTTCCCGAATCTGTTCCTGGTGTCAGGCCCGGGTGCCCCTGCCGTGCTGGCGAACATGGTGTTGCATGCCGAAGCGCACATCAACTGGATCGCCGATGCCATCGCCTACCTCGACGAGCAGGGCTACGCCGCCATGGAAGCCACACCGGAAGCCGTGGACGGCTGGGTTCTCGAATGCAATCAGCGAGCCGATGCGACATTGTTCCCTCGGGCGAATTCTTGGTACATGGGTGCCAACGTTCCGGGAAAGCCGCGGGTTTTCATGTTGTTCATCGGCGGATTTGCAGCCTATCTCGACATCTGCGCCGAGATCGCCAACGCCGATTACAAGGGATTCGCCTTGATCGAGGGATCCTAGATGCCGACCTTGGCGGGCAAGGTTGCCCTGGTCACCGGCGCGTCACGCGGGACGGGCCGGGCGCACTGCGAGCGGTTTGCCGATGCAGGTGCCGACGTGATCGCGGTGGACATCGATGCGATGCAGGACGAACTCGGGTGTACCGCAGCGTCGGTGCGGGAGCGTGAAAGGCGCTGTGTCGCCGGGTTGGCGGATGTGCGTAACTTGCACGTGCTCTCCGAGGTGGTCGATGCCGCCGTTGCCGAGCTCGGACGCCTGGACGTCGTTGTGGCCAATGCGGGCATTCATCCGCCCGGAGCCCCGACGTGGGAACTGTCCGAAAAGGCGTGGCGGGACACCCTCGATGTCAATGTAACCGGAGTGTGGCACACCGTAAAGGCGACGGCCAGGCATTTCGGCGACGACGGTGGATCGATCGTCATCATCAGCTCGACCAGCGGCATACGCGGTACCGCCAACTCCGCGCATTACACAGCGAGCAAACACGCCGTGGTTGGGCTGGTGCGCACGTTGGCCAACGAGCTCGGCCCGCGACGCATTCGGGTCAACACGGTGCACCCCGGCGCGGTCGCGACCCCGATGGTTCGCAACGCGGCAACGTATCGACGCCTGTGCCCCGACATCGAAGACCCGACAGAGGCCGATGCCGCGCGAGTACTTGCGGCCCGCCATCTTTTGCCCGTGCCGTGGGTTGAGCCCGTGGACGTTGCCAACGCCGTGGTGTTTCTTGCCTCCGACGACGCGAGATACATCACCGGAACCGAGCTTGTCGTCGATGCCGGTCTCACCCAAAAGACATGACGCACAGGGAAGGGCGGCTGGCCCGGAAGGTAGCTTTCATCACGGGTGCAGCTCGCGGCATCGGACGCGCCCAGGCGGTGCGCTTCGCCGAGGAAGGCGCCGCAGTCATCGCCGTCGACCTTTGCGGCCCGATCGCCACCGTGGGCGTACCTCCGGCCACTCCCACCGATCTTGCGGACACCGCGCGGCTCGTGCGAGCAGTCGGTGGCCGCATCTCGACCGCGATCGTCGACGTCCGTGACGTCGACGGGCTCGCCGCCGCGGTCGACACCGGTGTCGCAGAATTCGGTGGTCTCGACATCGTCTGTGCCACAGCGGGAATCACATCGAGGGCAGCCATGGCGGAGATGGATGAGCAGACTTGGCAGACCATGCTCGATGTGAACCTCACTGGAGTGTTCCATACCTGCAAAGTCACCGCGCCGCAGCTGATCGCGCGCGGTGCCGGCTCCATCGTCCTGGTCAGCTCAATCGCTGGGCACCGCGGACTGGTCGGTGTGGGTCATTACACCGCCGCCAAACACGGCATCGTCGGCCTGATGCGCAGCTTGGCGCATGAGCTTGCACCGCACGCGATTCGGGTCAATACGGTCCACCCGACCAACGTTGACACACCGCTGATCCAGAATGACATGGTCCGCAGCGCATTTCGGCCAGACCTGGACCGCGTGCCCACTCGTACAGAGTTTGCACAGGCGGCGCGGTCGATGAACCTTCTCGACATCCCGTGGGTGGAACCGCAAGATGTCGCGAATGCGAGCCTGTTTCTGGCATCCGACGAGGCCCGATACATCACCGCCGCCGCGTTGCCGGTCGACGGCGGCAGCACACAACGATGAAGAGAAATCGGTGATCGATCTCGACAAGTGCGGAAGGTGGGCAGTGGTCGCGGGCGGCTCGGAAGGAGTCGGCGAGGACAACGCGGTGGCGCTGTGTGAATCATTCGTTCTGCTTCGCCGTCCACAGCCACTGCCAGACAGTCGGTTCCCTCACCAAGCTTGGCAAGCATCGGCCCAGGAGTATCTCGTGTGGCGTGAGGCCGCCAACCACTTCGAGCTGCAACGCAGAGAGGAGGGCTGGCGCATCACCAAACGCACGAGCCGCATGCTGGACGGAAGACCGGCCGGCCACCGGCTGCCCATCGCGGGCGCCACCGGAGCCCCGCTTGGCGCCGAAGCCGATGAGCGAGGAGCCTGACCGGTGGGCACATATGCAGTAACCGGATCAGCGTCCGGTATGGGCTGGGAAGTGGCGCAACGGTTGCGGGCAGCGGGTCACAAAGTCATCGGTGTTGATCTCAGAGACAGCGAGATCGTGGCCGACCTGTCGACCGATGGCGGTCGTCGCAGGGCTGTGGGTGAACTACTGACCACTTCCGGCGGTGTACTTGACGGCGCGGTGCTGGCGGCAGGGCTCGGTCCGATCCCTGGCCGGGAGCGTCTCATCGCGCAGGTCAACTATTTCGGCGTGACTGAGCTGTTGGATGCGTTGCGTCCGGCCTTGGCGCGCAGCGATCGCGCCAAAGTGGTGGTGATCGCGAGCAATTCGGCAACCACCACGCCAGCGGTACCGAGGCGAGCTGTGCGGGCGTTCCTGGCCGGTGATGGCGAGAAAGCCCTGCGCGCGGTGCGGTTCTACGGACGGGCTTCCGCTGCGATGATCTATGCCGCCTCCAAGATCGCAGTTGCTCGATGGGTGCGAAGACAGGCTGTGCGCCCAGACTGGGCGGGTGCGGGTATTCGACTCAACGCCGTGGCACCTGGGGCCGTGATGACACCGTTGCTGGCCGAGCAGTTGGCAGATCCAAAGGAAGCCAAGGCGGTCAAATCCTTCCCGGTGCCGGTCGGGGGCTACGGTGACGCCGGGCATCTCGCGGACTGGATGATGTTCATGCTGTCGGATGCGGCTGACTTCCTCTGTGGAAGCGTTGTTTTCGTTGATGGCGGTTCTGATGCGTACTTCCGTGCGGAGTCCTGGCCGGCTCCTGTGCCAGCCAGGTCTCTGCCCCGGTATCTGCTGCGCTTTCTCAGCTATCCCCGTTCAGGTGGCTGACACCGAGGAACGGCAGCACTGTTCGTTCGAACGCTTCCTTGGCCTCGATCATGACCCAATGCCCACAGTTGGGGAACACGTGTAGTTCGGCGTTCGGGATGCTCTTCATGGGTATCAGCGACATGTCCAGCGGGCTCACCCGGTCGTCGCGTCCCCATGTCAGCAAGGTCGGCGCCTGTACCTTGTGCATGATCGCCCACGGCATCGGGGAATCCATCGTGCGCATCATCTCCATCATCGCCGCGAACGCGGCCTTGCCGTACATCCGCCGTGCGGATTCCAGCGTTGCGGGATCTGTGGCCAGCGCCCACCGCTCCTCGATGAGGTTCTCGGTGACGAGGTTCGGGTCATACACCATCGAGTTCAGCCAGTCGACCAACTTCGTCCGGGTCGGCTGCTCGGTGAACTCCTGAAGTAGTCGGATACCTTCGCTGGGCCCAGGGCTGAAGATGCTCGTGCCGATGCCGCCGATCGTCACCAACCGCCCGACGCGTTCGGGATGGTTGATGGCGAAGTTGACGCCGACACCGCCGCCCATGGAGTTGCCGATCACGTCGACGCGCTCGAGTCCGAGAGCGTCAGTGAATGCCACCGCGGCCCCTTGCGCGTCGACCATTGGGTGGCCGCCGAAATCGTCGCTGATCCCGAAACCGGGGAACTCCAGGATCAAGCAGCGGAAGTGCCGGGCGAACACGGCGAGGTTGCCGCGGAAGTTGCGCCAACCGGTCACTCCCGGACCGGAGCCATGCAGCATCAGTAACGGCGGACCGTCACCGGCCTCGTGGTAGCGCAGAACTCCTTTCGGGGTGGTGACCTCACGCAATGTGTCCTGGTATTCGAACGTCAGCATCGTCATTGAGAGCCCTTTCTAGGTGATACGGATGCGATCACACACCATCCGCGTTGTCCCGCATAGCCCGAGTGTCGAATGACTGGAACATCGGAAGGTTGAATCGATCGACGCTCAGTTCTGTGTGAGTCATATGACTTCCAGTGAGTGGACGCAGCGGGATGGGGCCAGTGGTTTCGGCGTGACGATGTGTCTGTTGGGATCTGTGGTCAAGGAGACGGACAGTTGCACGACGAGACCGATGTGGTGACGTATCAGGTGCGCGACGGCGTCGCGGTTGTCACGATGAATCGTCCGCGCTATCGGAATGCCCAGAACTCGGTGATGACGTACGCCCTGGATTCGGCGTTCGCGTCAGCCGTCGACGATGACGAGGTCGATGTCATCGTGCTGGCCGGAGCCGGTGAGCATTTCAGCGCGGGACATGATCTGGGCACTCCTGGGCGTGATCACCACGTTCATTACGACAACCGTGCGGTGCTTTGGTGGGATCACCTCGAGAGGTCTGGCGGGGACCAACGGTTCGCTCGCGAGATGGAGGTCTATCTCGGGATGTGCCGGCGATGGCGGGAAATTCCGAAGCCAACCATCGCCATGGTTCAGGGTGCCTGCATCGCCGGAGGACTGATGCTGGCCTGGGTGTGTGATGTGATCGTGGCGTCGGACGACGCGTTCTTCTCGGATCCGGTTGTGCAGATGGGGATTCCGGGAGTGGAGTACTTCGCCCACCCATGGATGGTGGGGTCGCGTTTTGCCAAAGAGCTTCTGTTCACAGGTGATCGGTTCAGCGCTCAGCGTGCGTACGAGGTCGGCATGGTCAACCGGGTCGTGTCTCGTGATGATCTGGAGCGCACGACATTCGCATTGGCCTCACGAATCGCATCGATGCCGCGGTTTGGACTGTCGTTGACCAAGAAGGCGGTCAACCAGTGTGAGGACCAGATGGGAATGCGCAACGGAATGGATTCGGTCTTCGGGCTCCACCACTTCGCGCACGCACACAATGCCGAAGTCGCAGCAGATTCCCTGGGGGGTATGGATATCAAGGCCATGGTGGAGCGGCACAATGCTTAGCGTCGAGGTTCGTGATCAGCTGGCGGCAGACTTGGCTCAGGCTGAGCGCAGCCAGGTTCCGATGA
>NZ_LZTB01000140.1 GCF_001665685.1 Mycobacterium sp. 852013-50091_SCH5140682 | reverse complement strand
TTTGCGATCGTCGGCAGCTTCAGATGTGTATAAGAGACAGCCGGAGCCTCACGCCTGTGCAGCGGCCGGCTGCCGGAGAAACGCCGTGAGCACGTCGGCCAGTTGGGGAATCGATTGCCGTGCGATCACCTCGTATCCGTGCGTGCTCATCGTCGGCAGGCACAACAGCGCAGCCTTGGGGGTGAGCCCACCCGCCTTGGCATGCGAGGCATCTGATTCGAACGCTCCGAGCACGGCGGCCTGCGGGTTTAGGCCCAGTTGCCGCGATACGCCCATCAGCCGGTCGGCGACGGACTTGTCGTACACACAGACGGCGTCGCTGTACGCGACGATGGGACCACCCGTGACGGTGGTTCCGTACTCGGGCTCGGTGGGCCCGACCTCCACTGCGAGAGCGAGTTCCGCGGGTAGTGCCCGGTTGGCGTACGCGGCTCCCACCGCGCCGATCTCCTCGTTCGTGGTGAACACGAAATACACATCTCCGGCCGGACGCGTTGCGGCGGAATGCAATTCGCGAGCACTTCGCAGTACTGCCAGCACCGCGGCCCGGTCGTCCATGAAATAGCAACCCAGGTAGTCGCCGAATTCGACCAGGGTGCGCTTGCTGCGATCGATGCACACGCGGGTGCCTGGCCCGACGCCTGCTGTGTCGAGGTCCTGCGTACTGAGGCCGGTGAACACATACACGTCAGGCCAGTCCAGCGCCCGGTCGCCTTGATCAGGTTTGGTCTGCCAGATTCGCGTACTTTCGTGGGTCGTGTGCTCGGATCCCAGGGCAAGGACGCCGCACAGCATTTCGTGATCGCCCAGGATGGCGACGGGGCCCAGGCCGAAGTTCGCCGGGTACATCGTGCCCAGCGGGGTGAGATGCAGAGTGCCATCAGGCTCCACGCGTTTCACCAGCATCGACAGTTCGTCCAGGTGTGCCATCACCGTAGTGGCAGGTCCGGCGCCACCGCGGATCACGCCGATCAGGTTGCCTGCCGGGTCGATCCAGGTGTGGTCGGCGACGGGCGCCAGTTCGCGCAGGCAGATGTCGCGCACGGCCTCTTCCTGGCCGGCCGGGCCGTAGGCCGTCAACAGTTCCTGCAGAAGCTCGACAAGCTGCTGGTCGTCCGGGTGCGACCGGCGGGCGCCGGTAGTTGCCATGGCTCGGCTCATACCCCACTCGATCGTGAATCAATCCTGGGGCGGTCTGCGTCGGGGCGGGCCAGCCCCTGCGTCGCCGGCCCTTCGAGCAACGTGCCGTCGGGGGCGAACCGCGAGCCGTGCAGCGGGCACTCCCAGGCGCGGTCCGCGTCGTTGAACGTCACGATCCCACCAAGATGGGGGCACACCGGCGAGACCGTATGGGCGACCCCGTCGACCACACACTCCGCGCGCAACCGCCAAGGCGGACCGCTGACCTCACCGTGGCCCTCCGGGGGAGTGGCCGCGGACCGGGTCAGCGGTGTGAGCCAGCCTTTGGCGAGATTGAGGCCGACCTCCAGATTCGCCCGCAGCGCGGCCGGTGTGCCACTCACGTCGTGCGGGCTCCAACTGGCGAAGGCATCGGCCCAGTCCATGCGGCCGCCGAGCAGCCGCGCCGACAGCGCGAGCGCCGCCGCCACGCCATTGGACATGCCCCATTTGTCGAAACCTGTTGCTACCTGGATGCTCTCGAGCTTGGGTAGCAGCGGACCGACGTACGGCAGATCCCCGGCCGGCGTGTAGTCCTGCGCCGACCAGGAGTGCGTTCGTGTCGCGCCCGGATAGTGCTGTTGCACCCAGTCGCTGAGTTCGGCGATGCCTTCGGCCGGCGACTGCGCCCGGCCTACGCCGTGACCGGCGCCGCCGACGACGAGCCGGTCGCCCGCCGGAGTGGGTGCGTGGCGCACGGAACGGGTGGGGGAGTCGACCGAGATGAACATCGAGCGCGTGACATCACCCGGTACGTCGAACGCCATGCAGTACGACCGCTTCGGCGTCAGCCGTGCGAAGAACATGCCCCGGTCGAGAATCGGGGTGCCGGTGGCCAGGATGCATTGCCGCGCCGAGATCGACCACCCGTCGTCGTCAGGCACTGCCGGACAACGAACGTGTACGTGCACGGGACCCAGGCCCGTCACCGATACGGCACGCGTGCCCTGGATCAGTGATCCGCCGTGCAGCTCGAGCTCGACCACGAGGCTGTTCAGCAGCGGCATCGGATCCAGCTGAGCCTGGGCGGGCAGTTGTACGCCGCCCACGAACGGGAAGGGCACGTCGGCGCGCTGGACCCAGCGGGCCTCGTGGAGTCCCGCGGTTCGGCACGCGGCCAGCGTCGCTTTCGCCATGGCCAGCCCGCGCTGCTCTTGCGCATACGCGTGATCGTCGGCGCGCTGCACATCGAGTCCGTGATCGTTGCAGTGCCGCAACAACCAATCCCGCCCTTCGACGTTGCCCGTGACGTAGGCCGTCAAGACGTCCTTGCCGTGTTTGGCCGCGATGCGCGCCAGCTTGGTGCCCTGCAGGGCGCTGACCTTGCCGGTGGTGTTACCGGTCGTTCCGGCACCCACCCACCGGGCCTCCACCACGACGACACGCTTGCCTGCGCGGGCAAGGAGCACTGCCGTCGTGAGTCCCGTGATACCCGCGCCGACGATCACGACGTCAGCCGAGTCCACGGCATTGTCCGCGCCTGGCGGCGTGGCTGATTCGATCCGGTCGGCATTCCACAGTGAGGGCATCCAGTGCTGTTACCCGAGCACTGGCAGACCAAACGTGACGTGCAGCGCGGAGGGCTTCAGCCGGTCTCGGCCGCAACCGGGGGACGAACCGCGCGCTTTGCCTCAAGGAAGGTCGTCACGACGCGTAGCGGCCGGCCCGGGCGCACGATGTCGAGCAATCGCTGGATCGTCGGCTGTGCCAGCAGCACCCAGATGGTGCCGGAGCGTGAGCATTTGTCGTCGAAGCACTCCAGTCCGCGAAGCCCCATCGTGCCGATGAAGCTCATCGGACGCAGATCGACGATTACCGCGCGCGGTCCAGCGGCGAAGCGGGTGAGAGACGTGACGAAGATGTCGGCGTTGGCCGCGTCGACCTCGCCGGTGGCAGTCAGGATGATGCAAGCGTTTTCGTGGCGCGCCTCGATGGCGGCGCCACCGCAGTTGATGTGGTGGCGAAACGTCGGAGCCTTGGACTGTCTGTCCGCAGTAGGCACGGGGTACCCCCTCGCTGAATGCAGGCACTCAGCGAGTCGGTCGCTCAACCCGCCGAGTTTCTGGACAGGCTGTCGACTCAACCGAACCCAAGACTAGATCAGTGCAGTCTCCGCGGGTTCGAAATGGCCCAGACGCCGCCGCCGACCGTATCGGCGGAGTTTGGTCAAAAGTGTTGCCAAACAACACATTTAGCGTCCTGCGTGGCATGGGTCGGGCGGTGAGCTTTTCGTTTTCTGGATATGTCGCGGCGGGTCCGGAACCGTGGGGCACGCCGATCTGTCATCGAAAGAATTCCGCGTCGTGGTCTGAAGCCCTGAGCAGGTGCGACGACTCGACGACCCGGGCGTCCATATTGCGTCTCATCATCTCCAGCGCTGCGGTACCCAGATATTCGTCGATGTGCGCGACGGCGTCGGACGGGATGACGACGTCGAAATGCCGCAGATAACCGTCGAGCGCGCTGTAGAGGATGCACTGCTCGGTGACCTGTCCCGCAAGAATCAAGGTTTTGGTACCCAACCGTTGCAGGAGATAGTCCAGCGCCGTGGCGTAGAAGACGCTGTGCCGGACCTTCGTGAGGAACCCGCATCCGTCTGCGGGCAACAGCGGCTCGATCAATTCCGGGTAGCGTCCGCGCTGTGCCGAGCGGACGATGTCGTCCCCGCTGGCGTTGAAGTCCCCGTGGTTGTCGTTGACGTAGACGATGTCGACCGCCGGGTGTTCGCGCGCAGCGTCCCGCAATTGCCGCAGCGGCCCGAGGATTTCGGTGACATTGGCGGCGAGTCGATCGGCATCGTCATGCCGGTAGTCGTTGAACATGTCGATGATCAGCAGTGCGGTGTCACTCATCGGTGTGCGACGCCTCATATCTCACAGCGGATGCGGTAGAGCTGCCTGTCCGGGACACGCATCAGGCCGACAATCACCGCGGGACCGATAGCCAAACCTGTCCCGTCGCGATCGCCGGCCTGCGCTGCCACCACGATCATCGCGGCGGCATCCCGCTAGAGGTCGCCGTAGGTCTCAGGCGACCCGGCGGGAGTTTCCTGTGCCGCGCGTGTGTCAGCCGTGCCCGGACCCGCAGCCCATGCCCGGTACGCAACCGCTGCCGCCGGGCACTCCGCCCGGTCCGGCGTTAACGCCGCCGGAGCCGCAGATGGGGCCGTTCGGGCCAGGCACGCAGCCGCTGCCGCCCGGGCCGCCGCCGGGTCCGTCATTGGTGCCGCCGGAGCCGCACTCGCCGTTCATGCAGCCGCCGCCACCCGGATCGAGCGGGACGAACTGGACAGTCGCGATGCCGCCCGACACCTGCCCGGGGACCTCCGCTGCCGCGAACGGCGCTGCCGCCAACGCTGATGCGACGGCACCCGCGAACACCAGCGGTGCGACGCCGCGCTTCATTCTGGTTCCTAGGTTCAGTTTCATCATGTTTTCGGGGTATCCGCATCGCGCGGGCATGAAACCCCGAAATACCGATCTCATCAACTCCGGGAAGGTCGGTGGCCGAACTCCAGGCGCAGCAGGACGAACAGCGCCGGGAGTAGTTGGGTCAGTGCGATGAGCACGTACCGGCGCTCTCCCAGGGCGTCGAACTTTCGCAGATACCGGTAGAGCGACTCCAGCTTGATCAGCCGGTCGCCGGTGTGCGCCAGCAGGTATGCGGCGCGGACGGCGATACCGGTGTCCGGATCCTTGGAGAAGAGCTCGGGGAAAGGTGCGAAGGCCAGGGAAACCCGTTGAACTCCGGTATGTTTGGCCCACTCGATCATGTCGACGCTGAGGCGTTCGTCGATTCCGTTGGGCGCGCCTTTGCGGCGCCACGGCAATTCGAGGCTGAGGTCTGTTCCGCCGCCGGTGCCGGCATACCGGTGAAACGCCTGCGCCTGTCCGGAGCGGTCGCGCGCGATGATCAGCCATACGTCGGGATAGTGGCCGGACAAGGTGTCGCCCAACATCATCGCGAAGCCGCGTTCACCGGCAGCGGCCCTACCGGACGCCCGCATGACGTCCTGCAGCTCGGCGCGCGACTGGGCACCGATCGCCTGCTCGGAGACGACCTCAGTGCTGATGCCCGCGTTGTGGGTGCGCTTGACAGCCTGCCGCAGGTTGCGTTTGCCGCGGCCCGACAGGCTGAACGTGCCGACATCGACGACGACGTCGCGTCCGATTGGGATGGCCTTGAGTCCGGTGATCGCGCCGGTTTCCTGCCATAGTGCCAACCGGGATTCCGAGGCGCCCAGGACCACGATCCGCCAGCCGCGGGACCGGCACAGCGCCGCAAACCGGAAGACCACCTCCGGGTATCGATCGGGGTCGCCTATCGGATCGCCGCTGACGACCGCCAGCCCGCCAAGGGCCCGGTACGCCAAACCCGCGCTCGTGTCGGCGCTGAAGACGTAACTCTTGTTGGCCGCCATGGCAAATGGGGCCAGGGGATCGTCATGTGTCCGGTCCACCAGCCGGTGTACTTGCGGCAGCTCCTCCGGCTCGGCGCGGGATCGGCACGGCAACATCAACAGGAGACCGGCGGTGAGCACCAAGGCCGCGAACACGTCGGCTTGGCCGTGGTCGCCGGCAAGGATCGCCAGCAGCACGGCGGCTGCCGCGAGCGCGCCGTGCAGCCAGGTGACGGGGCGTCCCAGGGTCAATCCGTGCCCGACGACCGTGACGGCCACCGCCGCCGCAGCAGCCTCGACCGACGCCCCTTCCAGGCTGACGTGGGCGAGGCCGTACCAGGCGGTGAAGACGACCACCACACCTCCGGCGACCACCAACGCAGGCATGCTGCGGCAGAACTGATTTCGCCCGGAATCCACCGAGCCGGCCGCGCCGGCGACCCGCGAGTGCACCCCTCGTGCGCGATCGCTCTCGAGCATCGCCGGAGACCTCCTCGGTGGCATATGACGTGCGCAGTGAACTACTCGAGAGTTACCCCGCACGCGGCCTGCCGCAACCCACTTGATCGTGACACGTTTCGACTTAGCTCAAACGGGTATTCCGAGCGTCATGAGACTCGGTGGTTCTCTCGGACTGATTGTCCTGATCTGGTTGCTGATCGGGGTATTCGCGGCTTGGCAGCGCGATTACTTCCAGGGTGGCTCAGCGAACTGCGCCACGGCAGGCAGCGTTGCGCTGACCGCTGTGGCGGGGCCGCTCAACTATGCGGGCGTGAACCCGAAGGTTGCCCAGTGCCATCTGCCCCAACCGTCGCAATGATCCGATATCCATCCCCACACCCATTGGAAACGAGGTCACGATGATCGTCTTCGGAGCGATACTGCTCATTCTCGGATTGATATTCAACATCTACCTGCTGTGGGTGATCGGAATCATCCTGCTGGTCATAGGTGCCGTGTTCTGGTTACTGGGCTCGATCGGCCGTCCCGTCGCGGGCCGACGCGTCTGGTATTGACCTGCGCACCTTGCGTTGATTTCGCCGGGCCGACGGATTGTTCGTCGGCCCGGCGAAATCGTTCTACTGTGGATACAGCCCCGCGCAGGGGCAGCAGGGCCAGCAGTTATGGCGGGAAGGAGTAGCCATGAAGGGTCCGAAAGATCCGGTGGATCACGCCAGGACGACACGGCCGCACGCCGGTGAGTCGATGAAGGACAACGCGATCATGCCCGCGCTTGTCGTGATCGGCCTGGCGCTGGTGTTGTTCGTCGCTTGCCTGTCCGCCTTCGCGACAGGCCATTCCGATGTCGGGTTCACCGTGGGCAGCCTGTCCGCGGCCGGATTCCTCGTCGGGTCGCTCTGGCTGGCGTTCGAGCACATCAGGGTCAGGCGCATCGAGGAGCGTTGGTACGCCGAGCATCCGAGTGTGATGAGGCAACGCCCCAGCAGCTGATCGCATCGTCACAACTGCACAAGGCCACCAGCCGCAACCCGGCCGGACGGGAGATTGCGGCGCCCGATCAAGGCCGAAACGTCAGTGCGAGCACGGCGAAATCGATGGCCAGAATTGCCAACGCGACAAGGGGAACCACGATGCCGCGCCGCAGCCGCGCGGTGAAGGCCGACACCAGGATGGTCACGATGGGGACCACGAGCGCGCCGTAGAACAGAATCCCGAACCAGAATTCATTCGGCCCTTTGTGGGCGCACGTCTGGTCGGTGCAGCCGGCCAGGCTCATCACGGCCGCCATGCCGTACAAAAACACTGCGATTGCCGCGGGAATAGTCAGAATCGCAAGCACCCAGGTCGCGGACAGCCGACGCTTTTGCTCCGGGGGCTGAATGTCTGTGTGTGACTCGGTCATGCCGGCTGGGTACCCAGTTTCGCCAAGACATGCACGGGTATTCGATTGCCATGACGCGATTCGGATACACGTTGATGACTGAACAGAGCGGGCCCCGCGATCTCGTCGACTACGCGGTCGCCGCAGAGCAGGCAGGGTTCGATTTCGAGGTGTGCAGTGATCACTTCTCGCCTTGGCTGGCGGCACAGGGCCACGCGCCCAACGCTTGGCCGGTGCTGGGTGCTGTCGCCCACGCGACCGATGCGGTACACCTCTATTCCTACGTGACCTGCCCGACCATGCGGTATCACCCGGCGGTGGTCGCGCAGCAGGCCGCGACGGTGCAGATCCTCGCCGACGGACGATTCACGCTCGGTCTGGGCACCGGAGAGAATCTCAACGAACACGTCGTCGGACGGGGCTGGCCCACCATTGAACGGCGACTCGACATGCTCGCCGAAGCAATCAAAATCATCCGAGAGTTGCTCGGGGGAGACCTGATCGACTTTCGGGGTGAATACTTCGAAGTCGACTCCGCCCGCATCTGGGACATTCCGGACGAACCGGTGACCATCGGCGTCTCCATGACCGGCGGGAAGGCCGTCGACAAGCTGGCGTTGCTCGCCGACCACCTGATCGACGTCGCTCCCGACCGCGCGATCGTCGACGAGTGGCGCGACAAGCGGCACGCCACCGGCGTGTTACCCGAAGGCCGCGTCATCGGGCAGATTCCGGTGTGCTGGGACACTGACCGGGACCGCGCCGTCAAGCGCGCGCACGAGCAGTTCCGGTGGTTTGCCGGGGGCTGGTCGGTGAACGCCGACCTGCCCACTCCCGCGGGCTTCGCTGCCGCCACGCAATTCGTCAGGCCCGAAGATGTCGCGTCGGCCATCCCATGCGGCCCCGACCTCGACGCCATCATCGAATCTGTCGACGAGTACCGCAAGGCCGGTTTCACCGACATCGCGCTCGTCCAGATCGGCGGTGAGAGCCAAGAGCGCTTCTTGAACGAGGCGGCCAAACCCCTGCTGGCCGCGTTGCGCGCCGAGCTCGACTGAACAACCTCGACCAGTTCGGCGGCAGAACGGCACGGCAGAAAGGCATTGCCCCGCAACGCACTAGGCGGCATACCCCGGGCTGCCGCTCATCGCCGGAGCGGTAGCCCCGATTGCTGCAAAGTGAAGAACCGGCAGAGTCACGTTTGGACTGAGCGGTTCGCGGGCACTAGACCATAGGAATACCCGACCTGCGGCCGACATCTTGATCCGCCGATATCGCCGAAAGGAGCCGGAACATTGCCAAAGACCACCAGAGATGGCCAGGCAAAGCAAAGTGAACTACCGAGTACGTTGAAGAAATCGGATGCCAAGGCACAGAGGACGTTCGCCAAGGCGCACGACTCGGCCGCGGAATCCTACGGTGAGGGTCAGCGTGCGCATCGCGTCGCGTACTCGGCACTCAAACACAGCTATGAGAAGGTCGGGGACCACTGGGAAGCCAAGGATCACAAGGGTCCGTCCGATGCACGGGCCCGCAGCGGCGGCCCGAATGCCAAGGGTGCATCCGCCGAAGGTGTCGACGCGAATGCCAGCAAGAAGCACTTGCTCGAGGTGGCTCGTCGGCTCGACATCCGGGGCCGTTCCACCATGGACAAAAAGGACCTTGTCAAGGCAATCGAGAAAGAGAATCGCAAAGAAACACGCAAATGGTGAAATGTTGTCTCAACCCATCCGCAGGCACCGTATGGAATCGGTGAACCCGATCGCCGGGAGTATCGTGGGCACGAAAATGCCTGGAGGTTACATGGCCCAAGACAATCCACCCGGCGCAGGCGCGCGGTCCGTCGAATTGAGGGTCGCGGCCAGAGTGGAAAACCTCGCTGTCGTGAGGACATTGGTCGGCGCCGCTGCCACATTCGAGGATCTCGACTTCGACATGGTGGCCGACCTGCGACTGGCAGTGGACGAAGCCTGCACCGCGTTGATCCGGTCGGCACTGCCGGATTCGACGCTCGTCGTGGTGATCGATCCGCGTGACGACCAGGTGATCATCACGGCGTCGACCACCTGCCGGGGCGAGCACGTCGTGGAGCCCGGCAGCTTCAGCTGGCACGTCTTGACGTCATTGGCGCACGAGGTGCGGACCTTTACCAACGGCCAGGGTGCAGACACCGGTCCGGTATTCGGTATCTCGCTGACAGCAAGGCGAGCGAGCCTATTGCAGTGACCTCGGAATATGCGGACGTACTCGACATGTTCCGTGTGCTCGGCGGGTTGGACGAACAATCGCCGGCCTACGCGGAGCAACGCGAACAGATCGTCAGCCGGTGCCTGCCGCTGGCGGATCACATCGCTCGGCGCTTCGACGGGCGCGGCGAATCGCGAGAAGATCTCGTACAGGTAGCCCGAGTCGGGCTGGTCAATGCCGTCAACCGGTTCGACGTCGAAACCGGCTCGGACTTCGTGTCTTTCGCCGTCCCGACGATCATGGGCGAGGTCCGGCGACACTTCCGGGACAACAGCTGGTCGGTCAAGGTGCCGCGGCGCCTCAAGGAACTGCACCTGCGGCTCGGAACGGCGACATCCGAACTCTCGCAACGGTTGGGCCGGGCGCCGACCGCATCCGAATTGGCTGCTGAATTGGACATCGACCGCGACGAGATTGTCGAGGGACTGGTCGCGGGCAGCTCGTACAACACGCTGTCCATCGACAGTGGGGGCAGCGGAGACGAGGATGCCCCCGCCATTGTCGACACCCTCGGCGATGTCGACACGGCCCTGGAGCGCATCGAGAATCGCGAGACGCTCAGGCCGTTGCTGGCGGCGTTGCCGGAGCGGGAACGTACGGTGCTGATCCTGCGATTCTTCGAATCGCAGACTCAGACGCAGATCGCCGAGCGCGTCGGCGTATCGCAGATGCACGTCTCGCGGTTGCTCGCGAAATCGCTAGCGCGGTTGCGGGACCAGTTGCAGTGACGGGGCGGCCTTGGCGTCGAGTTCGGTGAGGGCGTCGGACACCGTCGGGTAGACCGGCAGCGTGGCCGTGCTGAGCCTCAGCAGACGATCGACCGCGGGGCAGGACGTGAGGCCCCACGCCACGCTCTTGGCGCTGCACATGCCGTCGAGGTCTTCGAGCGCTGCGAGCCCAGCGGTGCCGAAGAACTCGACCCCGGCCAGGTCGACGACCAACCTGCGGGCGTGAAACGTGTGGCGTGTCGCGTATGTCGCGAACTCCGGTGCCGAGGCGGCATCCAAATCGCCATGAACGGTGATCACGGCCGCTGATTGGGGTAACCAACGCGTGGTAAACGAAGCTGAGTGACTGCCGCCTGCTGTCATGGGTGCGGTCGGTGAGGTGACGTGCATTGTGACTCCATCAGTCGGAATACATGTATTCGTTCTGTGGCGCGTGGGACGGGGAAGGACGGGAGTTCCGCCTGTTACGTCGTAGACGCCGCAGCGGCTGTGAACTCAACCTGCTTCGAACACTACGCCCCCTGCCATGGGGCGACAACCAATCTCGGCTGAGTCCAGACTGTGCATATGCCGAAGCGTGGGTCAGTGGCCGCAGTGGTACTCGCCGCGGGTGGCGGAACTCGATTCGGGATGCCGAAAGTTCTTGCCGGACAAGGTGAATGGTTGCGCGTAGCCGTCGAGGCGCTGCGCGACGGCGGATGCGGGGACATCGTGGTGGTGCTGGGCGCCGCTGTTGTGGACGTTCCGCAGCCCGCCCGCGCTGTGGTGACCCCGAACTGGCGAGACGGCCTCGCGGCCTCGTTGCGGGCCGGGATCCTCGCCGTGGACGCCAGTCCGGTCGATGCCGTGATGCTGCATCTCGTCGACACCCCCGACGTCGGGCCCGACGTGGTACGCCGGGTCCTCGCCACGGCGCCGCGCTCCGGCCTGGCCCGCGCGGTCTACCAGGGTCGCCCGGGGCATCCGGTGCTGATCGCGCGCAGACATTGGCCGGCCCTTCTGGCGTCCCTGCACGGCGATGAGGGCGCCCGGGCCTTTCTGCGCGGTCGTGACGACGTCGAGACGGTGGAGTGCGGTGATCTGGCCACCGGCGCCGATATCGACGTCAGGCGGTGACGCGGCCCAGAGCGGGCGTGCGGGCCGTCACGTGTGCACCTCGAGGCCCAGTACGGCCTCCGCATACCGCCGCACGGTGTCCTCCGAGATCGCGGCGGCATCCTCGAAGCCGGGACGACCCCGGCTGGTCATCAACCCGGTGACGGGGTCGAGTACCACCTCGGCGAGCAGCTCGCCGGTGGTGGGCTCGCATACGGCCCACGTGTAGTGGGTGTCGTCGGCCCAGCCGTCCTCGGCGTCGTGGACGTAATCCAGGTCCGTCTCGCCCAGATCGGCGAGTGCGGGCCGGTCGTCGACGCGGTCGTCGGCACGCAGTCCGCGCAGGTACCACTGGCCGTTGTTGATCTCGACAGGTTCCACATGCCCTCCCGGAAATGGCGAATGGCCACCTATGACACAGGATTCACCAGAATCCGTGCCACAAGTGGCCACTCGGCGCGAAAGATCTACTTGATCTCGGCGATCACGGTGCCCTGGGTGATGGCAGCGCCAGCCTCGACGGCCAGGCCGGTGATCACGCCGTCCTTGTGGGCGGTGACGGGGTTCTCCATCTTCATGGCCTCAAGCACCACCACCAGATCGCCCGCGGCGACCTCCTGGCCCTCCTCTACGGCGACCTTGACCACGGTGCCCTGCATCGGCGCGGTCACCGCGTCACCCGAAGCGGCGGACGCGCCGCCCGCGCCACGCTTGCGCGGCTTGGGCTTCTTGCGGATCACGCCAGCTGGGGCACCGCCGCCACCGCCACCGAGCGCCAGGTCGCCGGGCAGCGACACCTCGAGGCGGCGTCCGCCGACCTCGACCACGACGGTCTGCCGCGGGACGGTGTCCTCTTCCTCGATCGGGTCGCCGCCGGTGAACGGCTCGACGGTGTTGTTCCACTCGGTCTCGATCCAGCGGGTGTGGACGTCGAACTTCTCGCCGTCACCGATGAAGGCCGGATCGCTGACCACCGCGCGGTGGAACGGGATGACGGTCGCGAGGCCCTCGACGTTGAACTCGGCGAGCGCGCGACGGGACCGGTCGAGTGCCTCGTCGCGGGTGGCGCCGGTGACGATCAGCTTGGCCAGCATCGAGTCGAACTGTCCGCCGATGACCGATCCGCTCTCCACACCCGAGTCCATCCGGACGCCCGGGCCTGTCGGAGCCTCGAACTTGGTGACCGGGCCGGGGGCGGGCAGGAAGCCGCGGCCCGCGTCCTCGCCGTTGATGCGGAACTCGAACGAGTGGCCGCGCGGGGTCGGGTCCTCGGTGATGTCGAGGGCTTCGCCGTTGGCGATCTTGAACTGCTGGCGCACCAGGTCGATGCCCGCGGTCTCCTCGGTGACCGGGTGTTCGACCTGCAGGCGGGTGTTGACTTCGAGGAAGCTGATCAGGCCGTCCTGGCCGACCAGGTACTCGACGGTGCCGGCACCGTAGTAGCCGGCCTCCTTGCAGATGCGCTTGGCGGACTCGTGGATCTCCTTGCGCTGGGCGTCGGTGAGGAACGGCGCCGGAGCCTCCTCGACCAGCTTCTGGAAGCGACGCTGCAGGGAGCAGTCACGCGTGCCTGCGACGACGACGTTGCCGTGCGTGTCGGCGATGACCTGGGCTTCGACGTGGCGCGGCTTGTCCAGGTAACGCTCGACGAAGCACTCACCACGGCCGAACGCGGCGACGGCCTCACGGGTCGCCGACTCGAACAGCTCGGGAATCTCCTCCAGGGTGCGGGCCACCTTCATGCCGCGGCCACCGCCGCCGAACGCGGCCTTGATCGCGACCGGGACGCCGTACTCCTTGGCGAACGCGACGACCTCGTCGGCGTCCTTGACCGGGTCCGGGGTGCCGGGCACCAGCGGCGCCTGGGCGCGGGCGGCGATGTGCCGCGCGGTGACCTTGTCGCCGAGGTCGCGGATGGACTGGGGGCTGGGCCCGATCCAGATCAGCCCGGCGTCGATGACGGCCTGCGCGAAGTCCGCGTTCTCACTCAGGAAGCCGTAGCCCGGGTGGATGGCGTTGGCGCCGGACTTCGCGGCGGCGTCCAGGATCTTCTCGAAGACCAGGTAGGACTCGGCCGAGGTCTGTCCACCGAGGGCGAACGCCTCGTCGGCGAGCCGGACGTGGGGCGCGTCGGCGTCAGGCTCGGCGTACACGGCCACGCTGGCCAGTCCGGCGTCCTTGGCGGCACGGATCACCCGTACCGCGATCTCCCCGCGATTGGCGACAAGCACCTTGGAGATCTTTGAGCTGGCGTGGTTGGCCACGGTGCCTCCTCGGCAGGTTCTCTAAGAATCGTCTTTAAGAATGTATCGCGGGAAGTTTAAGCGGCGCTCCTTATGGCTCGGTGAGCCGGTCCGGTTACCGACAAGTAAGTTCCCGCGGGGCGCAAAGACGGCCTGTCAGAACCGTAGCGCGTCGTGCAATCGGTGTGGCGACCGCCACATTTTTCATCAACCGATGAGGCCCGTACGAGTGGCCACCCACGGCAGTTCCTTGGTCAGGGCCGACCGCGCGGCGCCCCAGTCATGTCGCCCGGAGACCTCGGTGTAGTGGGTGTCCATGCCTCCGGCACGCGTCGCCTGCAGGACGATGTGAGCGGTCGTCTTGGCGTCGTCGTCGCTGGATCCGGCCACGATGGCGCCGGCCGAACCGGTGAACGTGCGGGTGCGTAGCAGATCGAGAGGGTCAACGCGGGCGAGTGCGGCGGCATCGCCGCCGAACGCCGCATCGATGGTGGTCTGCAGGTCGCCCAGGCTCGGCTCGGCGTCGCCCGAGATGTCCAGGAACGTGGGATACACCTGGGGGTAGTTGGTCGCGAGCTGCAATGCGCAGGTGCCTCCGTAGGAGAAGCCGGCGATCGCCCATGCGCTGGCATCGCTGTCGACGTTGAGGTGCGTCTTGACCCAGGCGGGCAGATCGACGCCGAGATAGGTCGCCGACTTGCCGAGTTTGGAATCCAGGCACAACGGATTGGCGAAGTGGCTGCCGGTGGCGTCGGCGACCACCACGACAGGGGCGAGACCGCGATGCCTGGAGGCGAAATCGTCCATCAATGCCGGCAGCCGTCCGGCGGTGACCCAGTCCCGAGGACCGCCGGGCTGTCCCGGGATCAGGACCAGCACCGGCAGGACCGGTCGTGGATCGGCGAAATATGCCGGCGGAAGGTAGATCTCAGCGGGACGGGTGGCGAATCCCGACGCCGGTGCTGGTATCACCGTCGAGGTCAGCTGCCCATGTGCTGGTGCTGGAACCCTTGGTTGCCAATACTTTTCGATGGGCCGCAGACTATGGTGCACCGGCGCAGGCGGCGGTATCTCGGCGAACGGCGTCTGATGGCGGTTGTCGATCCCGAGAGTGTCACGCACCGCGGGATACGCCTCGTAGAAGCGGTTGATCTGATTGGCGCAGCAGGCTGTGACCATCACCACAGCGGCGACCGCGGCGATCGACGGCGCCCAGCGGCGGTCCCGGCTGACGCCCACCACGGCGACGGCGACCGCGAGCACCGCCGTGGCGATCCACGCGTACACCGGAGGTGTCAGCTGATCCGGGAACAGCCGCAGGACACGGCGCGCGAGAAACACCAGAACGACCGTTGCCGCCGCCGAGGACAGGGCACACAGCGCCAGGACCCGAACCGGTGCGGGGCGTCGTATCCGCCACAGCAACCAGCCACCCGCACCCGCTGCGAGCACCCCCAGCACCGGCGGAATCGGTCCTGACAACAGCGACCAGTCCAGAACTTCCACCGCTGTTGTCGACTCCGTTTCCCCCTTGGCGACACATCCGCGTTGACTTATAGCCGCCGGACGGCGCGATGTTACCGCCGGAAACTGTGCACAGCCTCGCGTCGAACAAGAGAGTCGGTGTCCGGCAGGAGTCGCTGGAGACCCTGCCGTCAGCCGAGCGGGCCCGGGTTCAGCGCAGGCGGCGCTTGATCCGGGCGAGCATGGCCGACATCCCGCGCAACCGCAGGGGGCTGATCAGCGCAGCCAGTCCGAGGTCGCTGTAGAAGTCGTCGGGCACCGCCAGAATGTCCGCTGCGGACTGGCCATCGAGCCCGGTGGCGAGGATCGCCGCGAAGCCCCGGGTGGTGGGAGCCTCCGCAGGCGCGCTGAAGTACAGCCGGACGTGTTCGGGGTCGGACGCGTCGACGTCGAGGAACAACGGTGACTGGCACTCCGGCACCGGCTCCATCGAGGCTTCTTCGAGCTCGGGCGGCAGCGACGGCAGATCGTTGGCGAACTCCAGCAGTAACTGCAGCTTGTCCTGGCCGGCCACTTCCTGGAAGTCCGAAACCACCTCCGCGAGAGCGGCCGGCATGCTCACTGTGCGGACCCCGGAGCTTCACCCGCGTCGGGGCCCACCGCGACCGGCACCCGCACCGCGTTGCCCCACTCGGTCCACGAGCCGTCGTAGTTGCGGACGCCCGGCAGGCCGAGCAGATGGGTCAGGACGAACCAGGTGTGGCTGGAGCGCTCACCGATGCGGCAGTAGACCACCGTCTTGTCCTCGGGCTTGAGGAACCCGTAGAGCTCGGCGAGCTCGTCGCGGCTGCGGAACTGGCCGTTGTCCTTGGCTGCCTTGGCCCAGGGGATGGAGCGAGCCGTCGGGATGTGCCCGCCGCGCAGCGCGCCCTCCTCCGGGTAGTCCGGCATGTGGGTGCGCTCGCCGGTGTACTCCTGCGGCGAGCGGACGTCGATCAGCGGCTGCTTGCCGAGGATGTCGAGCACCTCCTGCTTGAACGCCCTGATCGGGGCGTCATTGCGCTCGACCACCGGGTAGCCCGAGGTCTGCCGGGAGGGGACGTCCAGCGTCGTGTCGCGGCCGTGGGACACCCACAGGTCGCGGCCGCCGTCGAGCAGTCGCACATCGGGATGGCCGAACAGCGTGAACACCCACAGCGCGTAGGCCGCCCACCAGTTGCTCTTGTCGCCGTAGATCACCACGGTGTCGTCGCGACTGATGCCCTTGCGGTCCATCAAGTCGGCGAACTGTTCGCCCGTGATGTAGTCGCGGACATGGGGGTCGTTGAGGTCGGTGTGCCAGTCGATCTTCACCGCGCCCGGAATGTGGCCGGTGTCGTAGAGCAGCACGTCCTCGTCGGACTCGACGATGGCGAGCCCGGGCCGACCCAGATTGCTGGCCAGCCAGTCGGCTGTGACCAGGCGTTCCGGGTGGGCGTAGTCGGTCAATGTGGGGCTGGGATCTGCAGGCAGCGGCACAACCATGAGCGTACCGCCGAACGGGAATCCGCTGCTCGGCGGTGTGCGCGACGATGAATTGCCGCACGGCATACGTCCCGCCCGAACCCGAGAGCCGCGGTGCACTGCCGATCATCGGGTACGTCGAGAGACCGCGTGCAAATGACAACGCCGTACCCCTACTCAGTGCTGCTCCGCGCCGCTAGCGCCGCCGGGATATGTTGGGCCGCAGCGTATTACGGCGTTATCAGGCGGTGTACACGAACTCGTAGGCGACGGCGTAACGGCGCATGGCCTGGCCGGTGCGGCTCTTCATCTGAGAGGACCGGGTGCGGAACAGTGACCCGCCGTCCTGGCACCAGGTGACCACCCGCAGCAGGCGTTTGCCGGGTGCGAGCTGCTTGGCGATGACGTCGGCGAATGCGGCGCGCAGCCGCTCCAGATCATAGGTCTCGATGTCGCGTGTCACGCGTACGTCCCACATCGTCTCTTCGACTGGCATGCGGCCCAGTGTCGACCCGCCGGCGCGCAGATCGCAGTCAGCGACCCGGCGTGCCGCCGCGGAAAAAGGTTGCAATTTGGTCACTGCGGGTAGGCGGTATCGGCCCGCTGCTGCCCGTTCCAGACTGCTCTGGCTGGGGTGTTGGTGAATCCTGTTGGTACGCAACGTTAATCATCTCTTCAAAGTCATAGCCAATTGGCGTCCAGGTGGCGCAACACGAAATCGACCGCTTGACTGTCCATCCCGTCCGACGCGTAGAGCACATGAGCCGGCTGTCGTTGCCGTTCGCTGGTGCCACGGGCGAACACGACCTCGACGTCGGGACATGGGGCCGCGGCGGCCGAGGGAGTTCCGACCGGCAGTCCCAGGAGGGTCGACGACGTCGCCGCCAGCACTGCGAGGGTGCGGCCAGATCTGGTCAGCCGAGTCTCGGTCATCGCGATGCCCGTCATGTCCGTCGCACCCGCCTTATGTCACTTCTGTAGTCCCGCTCGAATCGCAATACCCGCTGGTGAGGCGGTCGAAACCAACGACATGTTTCCTTTCGGATGGATGCGGGTATGGTGCCGGCGCCCGTCGGACTCGGAGTTTGACGCAGGCGCCCGCGGGTATTCAAGCCCGAAAAAGAGGAGAGATGCCCGATGAATGCGGCGACATCCGGTCGAGCAGGAGCCAGGGTTCGACTGTCCCACCACGTGATTCGGCTCGACGACGGACATCAAGTCGGTGTGTCCGTCGGAGGCAGGGGGGTACCGTTGGTTTTTCTGCACGGGCTGGGACTGAGCCGGCGGGCGTATCTCCGAATGCTCAGTCGGGTCGCCGGTCTCGGCTTCCTGGTTGTCGCCGTCGACACCCCAGGCCACGGCGATACCCACGATCTACCCTGTGACGCAGGAGAACTCAGCGACCGGGCCGATCTGGTGATCCGAACTCTCGATGCGCTCGGCATCGACCGAGCGGTGTTCGCGGGGCATTCGATGGGCGGCAGGATGACGATCCATCTCGCTGCCGGCGCGCCTGATCGGGTGATGGCGGCGATCCTGTTCGATGCCGCTGCGGGGAGTTCCTTCGACACGGCGGTATCGGCCGCGGTGCATTCGCCCCGGGAGATATGGCGCGCACTGTCCGGAGCGTTGACCGACTTGTCGCGCGACCCGTTCTGGATGCAGATCGCTTCCGCGAGTAGGTATCTGCGCCTGCTGACCGCTGTCACGATGGGCAGGTTGATGCCGTCGACGGGACTGACCGGTGCGGCGCGAGCGATCCTGCAGTCGGGGGAATGCGCCCCGCTACTGCGCATCATGCGAGATCGGCATATCCCGACGATGGTGGTCCACGGGGACGCCGATGCGATCGTGCCCTTCGAAAGTGCTTGCGACGTCGCAGATGACGCCGATGCCACGCTGTACCGGGTGCGCGACGCCTACCACTCCTGGCTCATCACCAACCCCCGGCACGGGGCCGATTCGATGCGGCGACTGCTAGACGGGGCATTGGGCGACGTCCTTCGTCAGACCGCCGACGCGTTGGGCATCGACGACTGGCGCGATGTCGCCGCGTGGGACCGGGCCCTCGTCGCGCCGGATGCATGGGTTCGAAAACTCAACGTGGACAGCAACTTACTCGGTATCGACGTGCGTGAGCGGGTCGACATGGAACTGGTGCGCCGAGCCGGACGGGCCGGTACCGCCGGGCGCCGCGTTGCGGCGATGCGCGAGATGCTGAGACCGAGCGACGCCCGTACCGCCTGAGCGGCAAGCGGCCCCGGTCACGTTTTGTGCGCGTCCTGGTCGCCGACCTCTCGGTCTTCGAGGTCGATGAAGTCCGCCTTGGCGTCGGTGGTAGCCCGAATCAGCCAAGTGAATCTCGATGATCAGACCGAAGCCGATGCCGTCCAGAGATCGCCGACCGAAACGCCGGCGTCGGCCAGCATCCGGCGCAGCACCGGCAGACTCAGGCCGATGACATTCGATGGGTCGCCCTCGATGCGGTCGACGAACCAGCCACCCAGCCCGTCGAGCGTGAAGCCACCCGCGACGCCGAGAGGTTCCCCGGTGGCCAGGTAAGCCTCCAGGTCCTCGGCCGTCGGGGTGGCGAAATGCACTGTGGTAACCGCTGTTTCGATGATGCGATGGCGCACGGAGCCGGTGCGCACCGTGACGACGGCGTGGCCGGTGTACAGCTGACCGGCCTGCCCGGACATCGCCAGCCACTGCTCACGTGCCCGCTCGCGCGTACTTGTTTGCCGCTCAACCGGCCGTTCAGGAAAAGCATGGAATCGCAGCCGATCACCACACAGTCGGTGGCGTACGCGGCGGGCAGCCGGGTCACGACATCGTCGGCCTTGGCGGCGGCCAGTTCTGCGACCACCAACCCGGGTGCAGCGTCGCCCAGTCCGGCGATGATCGCGTCCTCGTCGACACCCGAGACCACCACCTGCGGCTCGATGCCGGCTTGGCGCAGCACGCCGAGCCGGCCCGTCGACGCCGAACCCAGGACGACCCGCGTCATCAGTACCGTTCCTTCGTTGCGCAACCGCTCATCGGGCTGATTGCGTCAGCGCCGGATGTGGGTCCGCTCCAACAGCGTCACCCGCTGCCAGCTGAAGAGCGCGTAGCGCAGCTTGTCCACCGGGTGGCCCCACAGGTTGCGCTCGCGCAGGATCGGCTCGGTGCCACCGCCGCCGGCGGCACCCAGTACGGCCATCAGCGCGGCCATGTCCTCGTCGGTCGGGTTGCCGCTGAGCACCTTGATGTGTGCCTCGTGGTCGGCTTTCGCGTCGTCGGCCGGAGCTTCCACGGCCACTTCCTCCCCGCTCACAGCAGCTGAATCGTTCGCCCCGCTCACAGTGGAATGTTCCCGTGCTTCTTCGGCGGCGTCTGCACGATCTTGCGCTCCAGCAGCCGCAGGGCCGTACCGATGTAGCCGCGGGTGTGCGACGGCGGGATCACCGCGTCGACGTAACCCCGCTCGGCGGCGATGTAGGGGTTGACCAAGGTGTCCTCGTAGGTCTGCTGCAGTTCGAGGCGCAGGGCGTCGACGTCCTTGCCCTCGTTGGCGGCCTCCTTGAGCTGCCCGCGGTAGACGAAGCCCACCGCGCCGGACGCGCCCATGACGGCGATCTGCGCCGTCGGCCACGCCACGTTCACGTCACAGCCCATGTCCTTGGACCCCATCACGCAGTACGCGCCGCCGTAAGCCTTGCGGGTGATGACGGTGATCTTCGCGACGGTGGCCTCGCCGTAGGCGTACAGCAGCTTGGCGCCGCGGCGGATGATGCCGTTGTACTCCTGGTCGGTGCCGGGCAGGAAGCCGGGAACGTCGACCAGCATGACGATCGGGATGTTGAAGCAGTCGCAGGTGCGGACGAACCGCGCGGCCTTCTCGGAAGCGTTGATATCCAGGCAGCCCGCGAACTGGGTGGGCTGGTTGGCGACGATGCCGACCGGGCGGCCCTCGATGCGGCCGAACCCGATGATGATGTTCTGCGCGTAGCCGGCCTGCACCTCGAGGAACTCGTCGTCGTCGAGGATGCGCGAGATGACCTCGTGCATGTCGTACGGCTGGTTCGGGGAATCCGGGATCAGGGTGTCGAGCTCAAGGTCCTCTTCGGTGAGGTTGTCCTCGATGGCGCCCTCCGGTGCCGGAGCCGGGTAGTGCGGCGGCTCGGCGTAGTTGTTCGGGGGCAGGTAGCTCAGCAGGTCGCGGACGTAGTCGAAGGCGTCCTGCTCGCCCGAGGCGACGTAGTGCGCGGTACCCGACTTGGCTTCGTGGGTATGCGCGCCGCCCAGCTCCTCCATGGTGACGTCCTCGCCGGTGACGGTCTTGATGACGTCAGGGCCGGTGATGAACATCTGGCTGGTCTGATCGACCATGACGATGAAGTCGGTCAGCGCGGGGGAGTAGACGTGGCCACCTGCGGCGGCACCCATGATGAGCGAGATCTGCGGGATGACGCCCGAGGCCAGGATGTTGTTGCGGAAAATCTGGCTGTACAGGCCGAGGGAGACCACACCCTCCTGGATGCGGGCGCCTGCGCCGTCGTTGATGCCGATCAGTGGCCGGCCGGTCTTGATGGCCAGCTCCTGCACCTTGACGATCTTCTCGCCGTAGACCTCACCGAGGCTGCCGCCGAACACCGTCGCGTCCTGGCTGAAGATGCAGACGTCGCGGCCGTCGATGGTGCCGTAGCCGGTCACCACGCCGTCACCCAGCGGGCGGTTCTCGGCCAGGCCGAAGTTGGTGCTGCGGTGCCGCGCCAGCGCGTCCAGTTCGACGAACGAGCCCTCGTCGAGCAGCGCGTAGATGCGCTCGCGGGCTGTCAGCTTGCCCTTGGCGTGCACCTTCTCGACGGCGGCCTCGCCGACGGGATGCAGCGTCTCTTCGGTGCGCTTGCGCAGGTCGGCAAGCTTGCCTGCAGTCGTGTGGATATCCACCTTGTGCTCGGCTTGGGCTTCCGCCGGCTCGGTAACGCTCGTCATGGGTCACGATGCTATCGGTAACCCTAAGATACGTCTAAGAGAGGTGGGCGTGGCGCGCGTCACTCTGTCCGGCGCTGTGTGCTGCGGATGGTATGCCCGCAGTGCGCTGGGCATACCCTCTGGAGCATGACGACGGGGCCGGTTCTGCTGTCGGAACTGGGCACCGATCCCGCATCGGTGCTGCGTCTCGTCGCGCAGTTCGACGCCCTTGAGGAACAAGAGGCCAACGCCGACGCCGCGGTGCGGTTTGCCGCGCTGGTCGCGCAGTGCCCGGTGGGCGTGTGCTGGCCGGGCGGGACCGTCGTCCGCTACGACGCATCCGGACGGCCGGATCCCGTCGACGGCGACCGGGTGCCCGAGCCGGATGGACCCGAGGCCCTCGCTTGGCTGGAACGTGACGGCCGCGGACACCCCCTCGACGAGGTCCTGCTGGACCGGTTGCGCCGAGTGGTGCGTCGGGTCGCCGCGAGAACGAGCGGGACCCCGCATCTGGGTGACCCGGCCCTGCTCGAGGTCGTGCTGTCGGGCAAGGAACACCGCGAAGACCGCGCTCGGGCCATCCGGCTGCTGGGGCTCGATGAGACCAGGCCGACGTGTGTGCTGGCGGCGTCGGGCCATTCGCCGCCCGAGACCGTGCGCCTGATCACCGGTGAGCTGCCTGTGTCGACGGTGCGATCGGCGGTGATCGGCAATGCGACAGCCATCCTGTGCCAAGGGTCCGTCGATATGCGGGAGCTCTCCGATCGTCTCGAGCGCGTCGTCGTCGAGCGCTTCCCGGCGGTGGTGAACACGCACGCCGCAGCGGGGCCCTGGGTGGGAATCGGCTCCGTGGGAACCGTATTCAGCGCTTCGGCCTCGTGGCACGAAGCGGTGCGCGCGTTGCGATTCGCGTCGTCGACCGGATTCGGCAGGCGCGTGGTCGCTTACGAACGGCTCAGCTCGCTGGAGCTGCTGGCCGACCTCCCGATCGATCGGGTGTGGCGCAATCGAGGTGTGGCCCGGATCAACGAGATTGCGTCAACGCCTGCGGGTCAACTGGACGTGGAGACCACCGAGGCCTTCTTCGTCTACGGATCGCTGCGCCGCACCGCCGCCGAACTGCACGTGCACCACAGCACGGTCGCGGCCCGGTTGGCGAGGATTCAGGCCCGGATGGGATGGGATTTCGAAGATCCGGTGGACCGCTTCCTGGGCACGTTGGTGCTCATGGTTCGGCGGATCGCGCTGTCATCGGCCGAGCTCGCCGACGCCGATCTGCTCTAGACGCGACTGTCGGGTGGATTGCCCGAATCGGCCGACGCACGGCGGGTGACGCACGTCACCGTGTTGACCAAGATTGCGGTGCAGCCCAGTACAGCTCATCCGACAAGGAGGCCCCGTGGCCATCATCGATCCGACCCGCACCTGGGAACCTCTGGAGCAGCGTCTCGCCATCACCACCGACGAACGCCACCGGGTCGTCCTGCAGACCGTCATTGACCACATGAAGGCCGAGCGCAACGCCGACCTCGACGCGCTGATGGCGACCGTCGCCCCCAACCCCGAGTACCACTTCTGGAGTTCCGGCACCGACGATTTCGGCCCCAAGGGCTTCGATGTGGTGCGCGGCTACTACGCCGATTTCGTCGCCGGCCGCACCAATGTCCTTGAGTTCGAGGTGACCCGGCTGATCGTCGACGACAACGCCCTGGTGACCGAGGGCCTGCTCAAGCAGATCTACCCCGGCGCTGCGGCCGCGGCCATCGGCATCCCCGTCGACGACGAATCCGCCGATTACCTCGTGGTGTTCCGCCAACTGCTGGTGTGGCCCATCGACGAGAATGGCCTGGTGTTGGGCGAAGACTCCTACTGCCCGGGGGTGATCAGCGTGACCAAGCTCGCCGCCGAGGACCTGCCGCAGGCCTACGTCGACATGATGGCCGCCCCGGCCTGATGGCAGACCCGATGCGCGACACCGTAGCCGCCATGCTGCTCGACCGGGTGGGCGACGAGCGGCTCGGCCTGCGCACCCGTGAGCAGGACTGGACCTGGGACCAGGTGGTGGCCGAATCGGCCGCTCGGGGCGCGCTGGCCCAGTCGCTGCGCCGCGACGGGCCCTTCCACATCGGTGTGCTGCTGGAGAACGTGCCCGACTTCCTGTTCTGGCTGGGTGGCGCTGTGCTGGTCGGGGCCACCGTCGTCGGTATCAATCCGACCCGCGGAGCCGCCGAGCTGGAAGCCGAAATCCGGTTTGCCGATTGCCAATTGATCGTCACGGACGCCGCGGGCGCGCAACGGCTGAGCGGACTGGACCTCGGATTGGCCGCCGACCGGTTCATGGTCGTCGATACCGACGAATACCGCGACGCCGTCGCCGCGCACCACGTGGTGCCCACGGTCGCCGCAGGAGTCGATGCCACAACGCTGATGCTGCTGTTGTTCACCTCAGGCACCACGGGGGCGTCCAAGGCGGTCAAGTGCAGCCAGGGCCGGCTGGCGATGATCGCCAACGCCGCGGCCGAGAAGTTCGGCCATGTCCGCGACGACGTCGAATACTGCTGCATGCCACTGTTCCACGGCAACGCGATCATGGCGCTGTGGGCGCCTGCGCTGTCCGTGGGCGCCACGGTATGCCTCACCCGTTCGTTCTCGGCGTCGGGATTCATGCCCGATGTCCGGTACTTCGGCGCGACGTTCTTCACCTACGTCGGTAAGGCCCTGGGCTACCTGATGGCGACGGAAGAGCAGCCCGACGACGCGGACAACACCCTGCAGCGCGGCTTCGGAACCGAGGCGTCGCCCGACGACCAGGCCGAGTTCCGGCGTCGCTTCGACGCCGAACTTTTCGAGGGGTACGGATCGAGCGAGGGAGGCGGTGCGGTCGCGATTGCGCCTGACGCTCCCGCCGGAGCACTGGGCCGGCCCGCCCACCCCGGTGTCGCCATCGTCGATCCCGAAACGTTGAAGGATTGCGCGCCAGCGGTTTTCGACGAACATGGCCGAGTGCTCAATCCGGACGACGCGGTCGGCGAGATCGTCGACAAATTCGGCACCCGCACGTTCGAGGGCTACTACAAGAACGACGAAGCCAACGCCGAACGCATCCGCAACGGCTGGTACTGGACCGGCGATCTTGGATACCTCGACGAGCGGGGGTTCATCTACTTCGCAGGCAGGCGCGGTGACTGGATCCGGGTCGACGGCGAGAACATCTCGGCGCTGACCATCGAGCGGGTGTTGCGCCGGCACCCCGACGTGGTGGCTGCCGGTGTGTTCGCCGTGCCGGATCCGCGCTCGGGTGACCAGGTGATGGCGGCCGTCGAGGTGGCCGATCCGTCGACGTTCGACACCGCCGCATTCACCGCCTACCTGACCGGGCAAGCCGACCTCGGGGCCAAGGGTGTGCCGCGGTTTCTGCGGCTGTCGAAGAACCTGCCCGTCACGGGATCCAACAAGGTGCTCAAACGCGAACTGCAACAACAACGTTGGCACACCGACGAGCCCGTGTACCGGTGGGTGGGACGCGGCGCGCCGGTGTATGAAGCCATGGGCGACGATGCCAAGGACGCGCTGGACGCCGAGTTCGCGCAGTACGGGAGGCAGCGTTACCTATGACGACGTGGGACGAAGAGTGCGATGTACTGGTCGCGGGGTCCGGTGGCGGTGGACTGACCGGCGCGTACACCGCGGCCCGCGAGGGGTTCGACGTGATCCTTGTCGAGGCCACTGACAAATTCGGTGGCACCACAGCGTATTCCGGCGGCGGTGGAGTCTGGTTTCCGTGCAACCCGGTGTTGCAGCGCGAAGGTACCGACGACACCATCGAGGACGCGCTCGAGTACTACCACGCCGTCGTCGGTGATCGCACCCCACGGGACTTGCAGGATGCCTACGTGCGCGGCGGCGCCGGTCTCATCGAATACCTCGAGGCCGACGACAACCTGAAATTCGCGGCGCTGCCGTGGCCGGACTACTTCGGCAAGGCACCCAAGGCGCGCGCCGACGGGCAACGGCACATCGCGGCACGCCCGCTCAAGGTGGCCAAGGCGCCACACCTGCGGGAGCTGGTCCGCGGCCCGCTGGACGCCGACCGACTCGGTGCCGAGCAGCCCGACGACTATTTCATCGGCGGGCGCGCTCTGATCGCCCGGTTCCTGAAAGCCATCGGGCACTACCCGAACGAGTCATTGCGGCTCAACGCCACCCTGGTCGAACTGGTTCGGTCCGACGGCCGGGTGACCGGCGCCATCGTCGAGTCCGACGGCGTGCGCCGCGCCATCCGCGCCCGCCGCGGTGTGCTGCTCGCCGCGGGCGGATTCGAATGCAACGACGAATTGCGGGCCCGCTACGGGGTGCCGGGTACCGCGCGAGACACTATGGGGCCGTGGGGAAATCTCGGCCGCGCCCACGAAGCAGGCATGGCCGTGGGCGCCGACGTCGACCTGATGGACCAGGCTTGGTGGTCACCCGGGCTGACCCACCCCGACGGCCGGTCGGCGTTCGCGCTGTGGTTCACCGGCGGCATCTTCGTCGACCAGAACGGGTGTCGCTTCGTCAACGAGTCGGCGGCCTACGACCGGATCGGCCGCGCCGTGCTGCGGCGGCTCGCCGACGGCACGATGAGGCTGCCGTTCTGGATGGTCTACGACGACAAAGAAGGACTCGCGCCGCCCATCAAAGCCACCAATGTCTCGATGGTGCACCAGGATCGCTACATCGAGGCCGGGCTGTGGCACACCGCGGACACGCTCGCCGAACTCGCCGACAAGATCCGTGTCCCGGCCGAGGCGCTCATTGCCACCGTCGACCGATTCAACTCGTTTGTCGCCACCGGCGTCGACGAGGACTTCGGTCGCGGCGACGAACCGTACGATCGCGCGTTCTCCGGAGGTGCGTCGCCGTTGGTGGCCATCGATCGCGGACCATTTCACGCGGCGGCTTTCGGAGTGTCCGATCTGGGCACCAAGGGCGGCTTGCGCACCGACGCCGCCGCGCGGGTGCTCGACACCACGGGCGCTGTCATCGACGGTCTGTACGCCGCGGGCAACACGATGGCCGCACCGAGCGGCACCGCCTACCCGGGCGGGGGAAATCCGATCGGCACCAGCATGCTGTTCAGCCACCTGGCGGTCAAAGACATGCTAGGGAAGACGTATGAGTAATATCCGTGAAATCGATGCTGGCGCACCGATGACCCGGTTTGCCCGAGGCTGGCACTGCCTGGGCCTGGCCGAGAATTTCCGTGACGGGCAGCCCCACGGCATCGAGGCATTCGGAACCAAGCTCGTGGTGTACGCCGACTCGACCGGTGAACTGCACGTACTCGATTCCTACTGCCGGCACATGGGCGGTGACCTGTCGATGGGAACCGTCAAAGACGACAATCTGGCGTGCCCGTTCCATGACTGGCGGTGGGGTGGCGACGGCAAGTGCAAGCTGGTGCCGTACGCCAAACGCACGCCGCGACTGGCACGTACGCGGACCTGGCCGGTCCACGAGGTCAACGGTCAGTTGCTCGTGTGGCACGACCCCGAAGGGTCGACCCCGCCACCGGAGTTGCTTCCGCCGACCATCGAGGGCTACGACGACGGTATCTGGTCGCCATGGCAATGGAATTCGATCCTCATCGAGGGCTCGAACTGTCGCGAGATCGTGGACAACAACGTCGACATGGCGCACTTCTTCTATATCCACCATGCCTATCCGACGTTCTTCAAGAACGTCATCGAAGGCCACACCGCCAGCCAGTTCATGGAATCGAAGCCGCGGCCGGACTACGCCACCAGAGAACTCTGGGATGGCACGTATTTGCGTTCCGAGGCAACATATTTCGGCCCTGCTTACATGATCAACTGGCTGCACAACGATCTCGCGCCGCAGTTCACCGTCGAGATCGCGCTCATCAATTGCCACTACCCGGTCACCCACGACTCGTTCGTGTTGCAGTGGGGTGTCGCGGTCCAGCGGAATCCGGGACTGCCACCGGAGAAGGCCGAGAAGCTCGCGGCGACGATGAGCCGCACCTTCGGCGACGGCTTCATGGAGGACGTCGAGATCTGGAAGAACAAGACGCGCATCGAGAATCCGCTGCTCACCGAGGAGGACGGCCCGGTCTATCAGCATCGCCGTTGGTACGAGCAGTTTTACGTCGATCTCGCCGATGTCGAGCCGGACATGACGGCGCGCTTCGAGCAGGAGGTAGACACCACGCACGCCAACGACCTCTGGCAGCAGGAAGTCGCCGAGAACATGGCGGCGAAGGCGAGTACTACCGCCGGTTGATGCCGGGTTGGCCGTAAGCTGACCGCGATGAACACCAGGCCACCACTGGACGTGACGGTGCTGCGCGACGGGCTGGCCGGCCTGCCGTGGCGGCGCGTCGACGTCGTCGAGGAAACCGGATCGACCAACGCCGACCTGCTGGCCAGGGCTGCCGCAGGCGAGGACATCGCAGGCAACGTGTTGTTCGCCGAGTATCAGAGCCAAGGCCGCGGCAGGCATGGCAGGCAGTGGTCGGCGCCCGCGCGTTCGCAACTGTCGGTGTCGGTCGGCGTGGACGCCTCCGCGGTCCCCGTCGAAACGTGGGGTTGGCTCCCGCTGGCGACCGGTGTCGCCGTCGTCGACGCGGTCGCCGAGGTCACCGGCGTGCGCGTCGGCCTCAAGTGGCCCAACGACGTGCTGGTCGGTCCGGACGGCGGCAAACTGGCGGGCATCCTGTCCGAGGTGGCGTCGCCGTCTCAGGTCATCGTGGTCGGGCTCGGTCTGAACGCAACCATGACGGCCGAGGAAGCGCCCGACCCGCGGGCCACGTCGCTCACGCAACTCGGTGCCGCCACGGTCGATCGCAACCCGTTGGCCCAGGTGCTGCTGCGGCACCTGGCCGCTCGCATCGACGCATGGCGTCGCGGCGATCCCGCGCTGGCGGCCGACTATCTGAGTCGCAGCGTGACCGTCGGTACCCGGGTGCGTGCCACCATGCCCGGCGATCAGGCCGTCGTCGGTGTCGCCGAGGCGATCGACGAACTGGGCCGTCTGGTCATCGACACCGGCAGCGAGCAGGTAAAGGTGTCCGCCGGCGACATCACCCATCTCCGTCCCGACGAACCGTAGGGTGCTGCCGTGGGTTACCCGCAGAACGTGCTGGCCAAGGACGAGCAGGTGGTCCTGCACCGGCACCCGCACTGGAAGCGCCTGATCGGCGCGGTGGTGGTGCTGGTGGTCGCCAGTGCCGTCGCGGCGTTCGCCGCCGCGGTGGTCAACACCACCGACTGGCAGTCGACCGCCAAGAATGTGCTGTTCATCGTGATCGGCGCCATCTGGTTGATCGTCGTCGGCTGGCTGACGGTATGGCCGTTTCTGAACTGGTGGACCACCCACTTCGTCATCACCGACCGGCGGGTCATGTATCGCCACGGCGTGCTGACGCGCTCCGGCATCGACATCCCGCTGGCGCGGATCAACAGTGTCGAATTCCGGCACGGCCTGAGCGATCGGCTGCTGCGCACCGGAACGCTGATCATCGAATCGGCATCACAGGATCCGCTGGAGTTCCACGACATACCCCGCGTGGAGCGGGTGCACTCACTGCTGTATCACGAAGTTTTCGACACCCTGGGCTCCGAAGAGTCCCCGAGCTGACGGTTGCGCCGGCCGGGCCGACGTAACGGAGTGACAGTGCCGGTCTGGCGCTGATGCTCGGCGTGATCCTCGAACGCTTCGGCGATGCCGCCACCGGTGAAGGTGGATTCCAGCGCCAGTTCGGGGTTGTCGACGAACTCGTCGGGGAAGACCCAGCGCCGGAACGCCCAGAAGCGGAAGGCCATCTGCAGCAGGTTGCCCAGGATGTAGGCCGAAATGAAGTCGGCGATGTTCTCGACCGTCAACGAGACTTCTGGCACCCGCAATCCCAGCACGTAACTGGAGAAGTACAGCGGGAGCATCGACAACAGCACGCCGACCCCGCTGAACGCGAAGAACAGCAGCGCCTCGTGGTGGCGCTCCCGGCCGCCGCGGTTCTGGAAGCTCCATTCGCGGTTGAGGATGTAGGACGCGATCACCGCGACGATGCCCGCGATGATCTTGGCGGTCACCGGTTTGGGCTCCAACACCGTCAGCTTGAGGGTGTAGAAGATCGCCGAGTCGATGACGAACGTCGTCGCCCCGACGATCGCGAACTTGATCAGCTCGTGATGACGTTCGGCGAACGGACGGACGAATCGCGGTAGTCGTGCGATCGTCGCATCGGCAAAGGACACAACTCCGCAGTGTACGTATACAACCTGTCACTTGCCGCATCGTTGCCTGCCGCCAAGCCTTAACAGCAGGTCAATGCGGTGGCCATGGCGAACACGTGAATGCCACATGACACGATGTACACCGTGCCGAATACACCCAACAGCCCGGTCGTCGTCATGATCGGCGGTGGTCAGCTCGCCCGGATGACACACCAGGCGGCCATCGCGCTGGGCCAGACCCTGCGGGTCCTGGCCAACGGGACCGACGATCCCGCCGCCCAGGTCACCCCCGACGTCGTCATCGGGTCGCACACCGACCTCGACGCGCTGCGCCAGGCCGCCAAGGGCGCCTCGGTGCTGACCTTCGACCACGAGCATGTGCCCACCGAGCACCTGGAAAAACTGGTTGCCGAGGGGATCACCGTGGCGCCTCCGCCGGAGGCCCTGGTGCACGCACAGGACAAGTTGTTGATGCGTCGCCGTCTCGAGGCCCTCGGTGCCCCGGTCCCGCGGTACACGGAGATCACCTCGGTCGATGACGTCGAGGCGTTCGTGCGCCTGATCGACGGTCCTGTGGTGATCAAGACCATCCGGGGCGGCTACGACGGCAAGGGCGTGTCGATGGCCGACGACCTGGAGCAGGCCCGCGAGATCGTGGCGGGCTACCTGGGTGACGGTGTGCCGGTGCTGGCCGAGGAACGCGTCCAGATGCGTCGGGAGCTCGCTGCGCTCGTCGCGCGTTCGCCGTTCGGGCAAGGTGCCGCGTGGCCGGTGGTGGAGACCGTGCAGCGCAACGGCATCTGTGTGGAGGCCTACGCCCCGGCTCCCGGCTTGTCCGACGACCTGGGCGCCGAGGCGCAGGAACTGGGCCTGCGACTGGCCAACGAACTCGGTGTCGTCGGCGTGCTGGCCGTCGAGTTGTTCGAGACGGTCGACGGCAAGCTCCTGGTCAACGAGCTGGCGATGCGACCGCACAACTCCGGGCACTGGACCATGGACGGAGCTGTCACCAGCCAGTTCGAGCAGCATCTGCGGGCGGTACTGGACTATCCGCTGGGCGACACCTCGGCCATCGCGCCCTTCACGGTGATGGCCAACGTGCTCGGCGCGCCCGAGACGCCTGCCATGTCGATGGATGAGCGCATGCATCACCTGTTCGCCCGGATGCCCGAGGCCAAGGTGCATCTGTACGGCAAGGGGGAGCGGCCGGGCCGCAAGATCGGCCACGTCAACATGCTCGGTTCCGATGTGACCGAACTGCGGGAGCGCGCGGTCCGCGCAGCGCACTGGCTCTCGCACGCGGAATGGACCGATGGATGGGATTCACATGCCGAGTGAGGCGAATCAGCCCCGCGTCGGGCTCATCATGGGCAGCGACAGCGACTGGTCGGTGATGTCCGACGCGGCGACCGCGCTGGCCGAATTCGAGGTGCCGTTCGAGGTCGGAGTCGTCTCGGCGCATCGCACGCCTGGGCGGATGCTCGACTACGCCAAGGGTGCGGCCGACCGCGGCATCGAGGTCATCATCGCCGGGGCCGGCGGGGCAGCTCATCTGCCCGGCATGGTGGCCTCGGCCACCCCGCTGCCTGTGATCGGTGTTCCGGTGCCGCTGGCCCGGCTCGACGGCATGGATTCGTTGTTGTCCATCGTCCAGATGCCCGCCGGTGTTCCCGTCGCCACGGTCTCGATCGGGGGCGCCCGCAACGCGGGGCTGCTGGCCGTGCGCATCCTCGGCGCTGCCGACACGGCGCTGCGGGCCCGCATGTCGGCGTTCCAGGCCGATCTGGAGGCCATGGTGCTGGCCAAAGACGCCGCACTGCGAGATCGCCTGCTGGGCGACAGCTGACCGAGGCGCGGGGTAGCCCCCGCGCCGGTCAATCGCCGATCAACCCGCGAATGCGGGACGTCAGAGACTCGATCGGCTCATCGGTGGACATCACCACAACTGCGGTGCGACCGTCGCCGCCCCGATAGATAGGCCAGGTCGCGGCCAGTGCCTCGGCCAGGTCGGACCGCGGGTTGGGCACGTCGCCACGCAGCCATCGGCGCAGCACATGGTTGTGTGCAGCGACGACGGCGTTGGCGAACAGTTCGGCGCGCAGGTCCGCCGTCCAGTCCCCGGTCTGCGCGGTCCGCAGGTGTTTGGTGAACAACCGCGCATACCGCGACACCACGGCCGTCTCGAAATCGCGCAGGGTGGGCACCGACCGGGTGAGCCGATACCTCGTTCGGGCCCGGTCGCCCTCGGCGAGATAGTGCTCGAACACCGAGGTTGCCACCGCGATGACTTCGGCGGGGAGCGCCTCGGCAGGCACTGTCGACAATCTCTCGTCTGCGCGGCGCAGCAATGCTTCGTGATCGGGAAAGATCAACGCCTCTTTCGATCCGAACTGACGAAACGCGGTGGTGCGTCCCACCTGCGCCCGTGCCGCGATGTCATCGACGCTGGCGGCTTCGTATCCACGTTCTTCGAACAGCTCGAATGCCGCGCTCACCAGGCGCTCTCGGGTGCTGGGCAGGCTGGGCATGGGCGCACCTCTTCCAGGTACTGAGTTCCGATGCTATGGTACTGAGTACCAAACGTAGCAGGGCGATGTACTCGATGAGTAGTCCGGGCAACGATGGAATCAAGCGAGCCAAGAGCTGAAAACGAAGGAGAAGATCATGGCTGCATGGGGCGGTAATCCGTCGTTTGATCTGTTTCAGCTGCCGGAGGAGCACCAGGAGCTTCGCGCGGCGATCAGGGCGCTGGCGGAGAAGGAGATCGCCCCGCACGCTGCCGACGTCGACGAGAATGCCCGGTTCCCACAGGAGGCGTTGGACGCGCTGAACGCCTCGGGGTTCAACGCGGTGCACGTCCCCGAGGAGTACGGCGGGCAGGGTGCCGATTCGGTGGCGGCATGCATCGTCATCGAGGAAGTTGCCCGGGTGGATTGTTCGGCGTCGCTGATCCCGGCGGTCAACAAGCTGGGCACCATGGGATTGATCCTGCGCGGCAGCGAGGACCTCAAGAAGCAGGTGCTGCCGTCGTTGGCCGACGGTTCGGCGATGGCGTCGTACGCCCTGTCCGAGCGGGAGGCCGGTTCGGACGCCGGGTCGATGCGGACCCGCGCCAAGGCCGACGGTGATGACTGGATCCTCAACGGCACCAAGTGCTGGATCACCAACGGCGGCAAGTCGACCTGGTACACCGTGATGGCGGTGACCGATCCGGACAAAGGCGCCAACGGCATTTCCGCGTTCATCGTGCACAAGGACGATGAGGGCTTCAGCGTGGGCCCGAAGGAACGCAAGCTCGGCATCAAGGGCTCGCCGACGACCGAGCTGTATTTCGAGAACTGCCGGATTCCGGGTGATCGCATCATCGGCGAGCCGGGCACGGGGTTCAAGACGGCGTTGGCGACGCTGGATCACACCCGCCCGACCATCGGCGCCCAAGCGGTGGGGATCGCGCAGGGAGCGCTGGACGCGGCGATCGCATATACCAAGGACCGCAAGCAGTTCGGGCAGTCGATCAGCGAATTTCAGGCCGTCCAGTTCATGTTGGCCGATATGGCCATGAAGCTCGAGGCCGCCCGGTTGATGGTGTACCACGCTGCCGCGCGTGCCGAACGCGGTGAGACCAACCTGGGCTTCATCTCGGCGGCGTCGAAGTGCTTTGCCTCCGACGTAGCCATGGAGGTGACCACCGATGCGGTGCAGCTGTTCGGCGGCGCGGGCTACACCGTGGACTTCCCGGTCGAGCGAATGATGCGGGACGCCAAGATCACTCAGATCTACGAAGGCACCAACCAGGTCCAGCGCGTGGTCATGAGCCGCGCCCTGCTCAAGTAGTTCACGCGTCACTTTCTGCGCGCGAGCAGTCACAAAGGTCCGGGACACGCCGCGGTTCCGGGCCTTTGGTGTCTGCTCGCCAAGCCAATTCAGCCCCGGGTGACCTTCTCCATCGCACGGCGACGCTCCAGCGCCGCCGGATCGGGATTGGCAACCTGCACCAGCGACGCGCCGGCCACGAACACCGACAGCAGATGCTCCACGAGAGCGTCGGCCGTGTCCCAGGTTGCGGTGTCGAGCACCCGGTCCCGACTGGTGAAACCGTGTGCGGCTGCGGCATTTCGGGCGGCGTCGAGAACTTCGGCGACGGACCGGCCTGCCAGCGCCGGACCGGGGTGACGCTCCGGCACGATCTGATCGCCGTGCACCCGCACAGCGGTCGCGTAGTCGGTCACGCCGATCGGCAGATCCGCAGCGGGCTTGCCGAACGGGTCCAGTGAGAGCACCGCCACCTCACCGCCGCTCACGGTGTCGTCGGCTTCGTCGAGCCGGTCGCGGGTGCACAGCGCGATGTCGGCGGGATCGTCGTTGAGCACCACTTCACTGCCGATCCACCACGCGCCGAACAGCACCGCGGCCGTCTGCCAATGCGCGGGCAACAGCACCGCGACCCTGGTCCCCGGGCCCGCGCCCAGCTCATCGCGTAACAGGTTGGCGGTCTTGGCCGCCCAGTTGGCCAGCGTCACAGCGGACAACTCGATGCGCTCACCGGTGGCATCGTCGTAGTACGTGATCCGGGGCCCCGCAGGATCGGAGGCCAGGAGGGGATCGAGGACGGCGGCGCTGAGGGTGCTCAATTCACACACGCCGGATCGTCCGAGCCTGCGGTGAGGATGGGCGAGGGCGGCGGCGGTGCCTCCCCGGTGTCGGTGCTGGCGGCGGAAGTCGAACCGGTGGTGGCCGATTCGGCGTCGAGGGTGGCATCGTGACCGTCGAGACCGGAGCCCGGTCCGGTGTAGTCCGCGGTCAGCACCACGCGCACAGTACCCGGCGGGACCGAGGCGTCCTCGGTGACCGGGAGTCCGCCGAGGTCCTTCGAAACCGCTTGCGCACCAAGGTCATCGGTCTTGGCTGCCTGCACCTGGCTGCCCGAAACCGTACCGCCCTGGTGATTGCCGGTATCGCCGGGCGTGAAGCCCTTGGTCGTCAGCACATGTGACACCGCGGCGGCCAGCCCGTTGATGTCGCTCGCGTTGACCACCTGCACGGTGGTCTTGTCCGGCGAATACGCGACCTGTTCGGTCTTGCCCTCACTTTGGTCCTGCAGCAGGCCCGACACCCAATCGTGCACCTGGGTCGGGTCGACCCGAACCACGCTCTGCATGCCGTCGTCGCTCCAGCCGTCCTCCTGCAGCACGGGGATGGTCGCGAACGCCACGTTGCCCGCCGCCAGCTTCTGCAGCTGATCGATGAAATCCATGACATCCCACCCGCTGGACATCACCACTGAGCGCTGCACGGCTTCGCGCAGCTTGCCCAGCGTGGACGGGCTGGACAGGGTCTTGCCCGAGATCACGTCGTGGGCCAGCGCGGCCATCACCGCCTGCTGACGGGTGACGCGGTCCAGGTCGCCGCGCGGCAGGTCGTGGCGTTGCCGCACGAAGCTCAACGCTTGCGGGCCGTTGAGCTTCTGCCAGCCGGCCGGGAAATCGGCACCCGAAAGTGGTTCGTCGACGGCGTTTTTCAAGCACACGTTCACGCCGCCGAGCGCGTCGGTGATCAAGGCGAACCCCAGCAGCCCGATTTCGGCGTAGTGATCGACGGTGACACCGGTCAGGTTGGCGACCGTCTTGATCAGCTCTTCGCGTCCGGCCTCGACGGCCTGCGGCTCGGCGACGGCGGGATCTTCGCCCTGGACCTCGACGAGCTGTTTCATCTTGTCGAGCTTGACGTCGCCGAACACGCCGTTGATCTTCATCTTTCCCCAGCCCGGCGCCTCGACGTAGGAGTCGCGGGGGATGGAGATCGCGGTGGCGGACTTCCCGTTGTTCGGGATGCGGACCAGGATGATCGTGTCGGTATTGGTCGAGACATCGTCGCCTGCGCGCAACGTCTCCAGTTCCTGTTCGGACAGCGGGTTGCCATGCGCGTCGGTGCGGCTGTCCATCCCGACCAGCAGGATGTCGATCGCACCATCGTCGCCGCCTCCGCCGAGCGCGGCGGAACTGATGTGGTTGATGCCCGATTCGAACGAACGGATCTGGCTCCAGGCCACTCCCGTCCCGAGGACCACGGCGGAGGCTGTGGTCACAGCGAGCGCGCGGATGAGGCGGTTAGGCACCTGCCCAGGCTACTTGCGGGGTACGCGTGAGCCGGGTAACGCTGACCGGCGTGCCAGACTCGGCGTATGTCGCAGCGCATTGTCGTCACCGGGGCCGGTGGCATGCTTGGCCGTGTTTTGACTGATCAGGCCCGTCGCGCCGGGCGCGAGGTGCTGGCCTTGACGTCGTCGGAATGTGACATCACCGATCGGGAATCGGTGCGTCGGCACGTCGCGACCGGCGACGTGGTGATCAACTGCGCGGCATACACCCAGGTCGATGCCGCCGAAACCGACGAGGCGCGGGCCTACGAGGTCAACGCGGTGGGTGCGGGCAATATCGCGCAGGTGTGCGCGCAGACCGGCGCCGACCTGATCCATGTCTCCACCGACTACGTGTTCGACGGAGTGTTCGACGGGGATCGGCGCCCCTACGAGATCGATGACGAGACCAAACCGATCAATGCCTACGGCCGCACCAAACTGGCAGGTGAGCAGGCCGTGCACGCGGCCAAACCGGATGCGCACGTGGTCCGCACCGCGTGGGTCTACAAGGGCGGCGAGGGCACCGACTTCGTCGCCACCATGCGGCGGCTGGCCGCGGGGGACAAGGCGATCGACGTCGTGGACGATCAGATCGGCTCGCCGACATACGTCGACGACCTGGCCGCGGCGTTGCTGGAGGTCGCAGGCGGCGGGGTCGGCGGACCCGTGCTTCACGCCGTCAACTCCGGGGTGGCAAGCCGTTTCGAGCTCGCGCAAGCCACGTTCGCCGCAGTGGGTGCCGATCCCGAGCGGGTGCGCCCCGTGGGCAGTGACCGGCATCCGCGACCGGCCACCCGCCCCAATTACACGGTGCTCTCCCAGCAGCGTTCGGTGGCGGCCGGCCTGACCGGGCTGCGGGACTGGCGCGATGCGCTGATCGCGGCCGTCGCGGACACCGGCGGGAACGGCGCCGCCGGACAGCTACCCTCTACGCCGTGACACAGGAAGCCCTGCGCCCACTTGTCGTGGTGACGGTGACGTACTCGCCGGGGCCGCACCTGGAGCGGTTCTTGGCGTCGCTCTCGCTGGCCACCGACCGTCCCGTGACCGTCGTGATGGCCGACAACGGGTCCGTCGACGGCGCACCCGAAGAGGCCGAGCAGCGGTATCCGAACGTGCGGCTGCTGCGTATCGGCGCCAACCTCGGCTACGGCAGCGCGGTGAACCGCGGGGTGGCGGCCTACCACAACGACGACTTCGATCCCGAGTTCTTCGTGGTGGCCAACCCGGACGTGCAGTGGGGTCCCGGCTCGATCGACGTACTGCTGGAGGCCGCGGCGCGCTGGCCCAAGGCCGGCGCGCTGGGCCCGCTGATCCGCGATCCCGACGGTTCGGTGTATCCGTCGGCGCGCCAGCAGCCCAGCTTGGTCCGCGGTGGCATGCACGCCGTCGTCGGGCCGTTCTGGAAGTCCAACCCGTGGACGGCGACCTACCGGCAGGATCACGAGCAGCCCAGCGAACGCCCCGTCGGATGGTTGTCGGGCTCGTGCCTGTTGCTGCGCCACGCTGCTTTCGATCAGATCAACGGCTTCGACGAGCGCTACTTCATGTATATGGAGGACGTCGACCTGGGAGATCGGCTCGGCCGGCAGGGTTGGCAGAACATATACGTACCCGCCGCCGAGGTGTTGCACTACAAGGGCCACTCGACCGGGCGTGACCCCGCCCGCAATTTGGCCGCCCATCACCGCAGTACCTACACTTTTCTGGCCGATAGGTACCCAGCGTCCTGGCAGGCTCCGTTACGGTGGACGATCCGGGGCGCGCTCGCGGTGCGTGCGGGCCTGGTGGTCGGCAGTTCTCGGCGTAAACAGGCGAAAGGGCGGCGTTGAGGTGACCAATCCTGCGGAGGTCGATGCCGTCATACTGGTCGGCGGGCAAGGCACCCGGCTGCGTCCGCTGACGCTCTCGGCGCCGAAACCCATGCTGCCGACCGCGGGACTGCCCTTTCTGACGCATCTGCTCTCGCGCATCGCCGCGGCCGGGGTCACCCACGTGGTGATGGGCACCTCGTACAAGGCCGAGGTGTTCGAGTCCGAGTTCGGCGACGGCTCCAAGCTGGGACTCCAGATCGACTACGTCACCGAAACCGATGCGCTGGGCACCGGAGGTGCCATCGCCAACGTCGCCGGGCACCTGCGCCACGACACCGCGCTGGTGTTCAACGGTGACGTGCTCTCAGGCGCCGACCTGGGCGCGCTGTTGGAGTCACACGACAACCACCAGGCCGATGTGACGCTGCATCTGGTCCGCGTCGGGGATCCCCGTGCCTTCGGCTGCGTGCCGACCGACCCCGACGGCGTCGTGACCGCGTTCCTGGAGAAGACGCAGGATCCGCCGACCGATCAGATCAACGCCGGCTGCTACGTGTTCAAGCGCGACGTGATCGACCGCATCCCGAAGGGCCGGGCCCTTTCGGTGGAACGCGAGGTGTTCCCCGGTCTGCTTGCCGACGGGCATCGCGTGTGCGGATACGTCGACGCCTCCTACTGGCGAGACATGGGCACGCCCGAAGATTTCGTTCGCGGCTCGGCGGACCTGGTTCGCGGGATCGCCCCGTCGCCGGCGCTGCACGGCCAGCGCGGCGAGTCCCTGGTGCACGACGGTGCCGGGGTGGCGCCGGGCGCGCTGTTGATCGGCGGCACCGTGGTGGGCCGCGGGGCCGAGATCGGTGCCGGCGCCCGCCTCGACGGCGCAGTGATCTTCGACGGCGTGCGGGTCGAAGCCGGCGCGGTGATCGAACGCTCGATCATCGGCTTCGGCGCCCGCATCGGGCCGCGGGCCCTGATCCGTGACGGCGTCATCGGAGACGGGGCCGACATCGGTGCCCGCTGCGAACTGCTGCGCGGGGCCCGCGTGTGGCCCGGGGTGTCGATTCCCGACGGCGGCCTGCGCTTCTCGACCGACGTCTGAGGCGTTGACGGTCGCCGAAACTACGCTTTGTGGCGCGAATCGGCCGAAATCGCACCAGAAACCGTAGTTTCGGCGAGTTGACGCAAGCCGAAGTCGGTGCCCCCCGGCAACCCGGCCAACGGCCACCACTGCAGATCCAAAGACTCGTCGCTGCAGGCGATCTCGGCGTCGGCCGGGGCCCGCACCACGAATTGCAGATCGAGGTGGCGGGTCGGGACTCCCAGCGAGCACGTCACCGGATGCACATGCACCGCAGCCAGCTCCGGGTCGATGGTGAGCCCGACGATGCCCGATTCCTCGGTGGCCTCGCGCAATGCGGCCGAGCGGATATCGGGATCGGTGTCCTCGCAATGCCCGCCGAGTTGCAGCCACCGGCCGAAGCGCGGATGCAGGGTGAGCAGAGTCTGGGTGCCGGTGTGGTCGAGCACCAGGGCCGACGCGGTGATATGGCCTGGGACACAGGCCCGTTCGCAGGCGTCGGGTCGGGCCGCCAAAAACGCCAGCACGGCGTGGCGCAGCGTGTCCTGCGCGGGATCGGTTGTCTGCCAAGCCGTGAGAATGTCCACAGCGGACGAGTGCAAACTCATCGCGTTATGAGCAGATCGTCGGCAGACACCGGATCACGCGGCGGCTGCGGCTCTTCGGGATAGCCGATCGCGATGGCGCCCAACGGCTCCCAGTCGGCCGGCAGATCCAGTTCGGCCCGCACCAGATCCGCGGCGAAGATCGTGGAACCGATCCAGCAGCTGCCGACCTCGCGTACGGCGAGCCCGACGAGCAGCGCCTGTACGGCAGCGCCGACCGCCACCGTGAACATGGTGTGCTCTGCCGCGGTGCGGGCGGCGTCGGGGTAACTGTGGGCACCGTCGGGAACCATGAACGGGATGACCAGTTCCGGTGCAGCGTAGAGGATGTCGCCACGGGCCACGCGGCGTTCGACCGATTCGGCGGACCTGCCGTCGCCGGTCAGGTCGGCGCGCCACTGGTCTTTCATGCGATCGAGCAGACGCACGCGCGTGCCGTGGTCGCGGACCCAGACGAACCGGACCGGACGAGTGTGGTGCGGTGCCGGTGCGGTCAGCGCCTCTCCGACAGCGGCTTCGATGAGTTCAGCGGGCACGGGTTCGGCCGAGAATCGGCGGACTGATCGCCGCAGCAGTTGGGCCTGCTTGCGTCCCAAGTCAATTGACTCGGCAGTGCCCAACCAGAACAGGTCGTCTTCGCCGGAGCGCAGCAGGGTGCGCGCGGTGGATCCGTCGTCGGCGAGGTCCAGTCCGCGTACCACAGCCACGGGGATCGCGGTCAGCTTGCCCTTCACCAGATCGGCGGCCGCCGCGATTTCGTCGGCCACGGCGACCTCGGTGACGACGAGTTCATTGCCGTGCCGGTCCATCGCCCCCGCGTAGCCGTGCAGCACGGTCAATCCCGATGCGCCGATGGCGAAATCGGTCTGGCCGTTGCGCCAGGCGCGGCCCATCGTGTCGGTGATCACGACTGCGACGGTGACGCCGAGTCGGTCACGCAGCGCGTCGCGCAGCGCCGCGGCGCTGCCGTCCGGGTCGACGGGGAGCAGGGCCAGTTCGGTGGATCCGACATTGGAACCGTCGACCCCGGCGGCGGCCTGGATCAGTCCGATGGCGTTCTCGGTGATCAGCGTCCGTCCCTTACGGGCCAGCACGCGGACCGCTTCGCTGTCGATCAGCTTGCGCCGCAGCGTATCCCGCTCATCGGGATCGGCAGGCGCGTCGACGATGCGGCCCTCGCACTTGGACACCACCTTGCTGGTGACCACCAGCACGTCGCCGTCACGCAGCCAGGGCGCCGCGGTGGCGATCGCACCCGCCAGGTCGTCGCCGGGCCGGAACTCGGGCAGGCCCGGCACCGGCAGGATCTCCACCCGGTCGGCAGAGCCGTGCTCGGTGGTCACAGTCGAACCCCCGCGAGATCAAGGCCGGCACGCACCATTTCGGCGGTGGTCGCGGGATCGGTCATCAACAGTGGCACTGCGCGCACGGCGACGCCATCGATGTCGGCGTGGTCGCCGGCGTCCACCAGCCAGCCGTCCAGCAGCCCGGTGGCCGACCGCGCCCCGAAATGCCGACCGACGGCTTCGGAGGTGGAGTCCACGCCGATGATCGACAGGCACTCATCTGCCATGCCACGCAACGGTTTTCCCGCCACGATGGGAGAGTAGCCGATGACCGGCGCTGCCGTGGAACGAAGTGCACCGCGGATACCGCCGATCTGCAGGATCGACCCGATGCTCACGACCGGGTTCGACGGTGCCAGCAACACCACGTCCGCCTCGGCGATGGCCTCGGCGACACCCGGTGCCGCGGTAGCTTGTTCGGCGCCGACGTAGGCGAAGCTGTGCGAGGGCACCTGAGCGCGGTAGCGCACCCACCATTCCTGGAAGTGGATAGCGCGCCGCTCGCCCTCGTGCTCGCCGGGCCCCGGGTCGGTGATCACCACGTGCGTCTCGCAGCGGTCGTCGCTGGCGGGCAGCAGCCGCGCGCCCGGTGCCCAACGCTTGCACAGCGCCTCTGTGACCTGCGACAACGGGTAGCCGGCCCGCAGCATCTGGCTGCGGACCAAGTGGGTGGCGAGGTCGCGGTCGCCCAGGCCGAACCAATCGGGCTGTACGCCATAAGCGGCGAGTTCCTCCTTGGCGTGCCAGGTTTCGTTACGATGCCCCCAGCCGCGCTCGGGGTCGATACCGCCTCCGAGTGTGTACATACACGTGTCGAGGTCGGGACAGATCCGCACGCCGAACATCCACGCGTCGTCGCCCACATTGACGATCGCGGTGAGTTCATGGTCCTGTTTCTGGTTGCCAGAGTCGTCGGCAAAGGCGCCGAGTCGCAACAGATTCTGGACGCCCAGCAAAAACCGAGCGCCGCCGACGCCGCCGACCAAAACGGTGATCTTCACAACGGTCGACATTAGGCGCAGAGGGGTCTCGCAAGGAAACGACGTCGTCACGACCAGGACACGCCGATGTTGCGACGCGCCGAATTGATATCACGGGATGGTATGAATTCCTGCCGATCCGCTTGACCCTGGCAGCTAACACGTGTGTAATCACAGCAGTGTCATTTCCCGGTTAGCGACTGATTCCGGTGTTGCAACCCGAGATTCGATCAAATGTTCGAATGAAATGGCCTATATCACAATAGTGGGGCTCCACTGTGGATCTACGAGACCGAGTGAGGAGGCGGGGGAGATGTCTTATGAGAGCGGCGATTTCGATCGTGTTGTCCGGTTTGACAACCGGCTGCTCGGCTCGGTAGACAACGCACCGCACATCAACACCGGGCCGACACCGATGGGGGCAACCGGACGTCCTCAACTGAGTTTGGTTCCCGATCAAATTGATGTTGATCCGGCAACTGAAGATGACCAATGGCAGGAACGTGCATTGTGCGCGCAGACTGATCCAGAGGCATTCTTCCCGGAAAAGGGCGGGTCTACCCGTGAGGCCAAACGCATCTGCCAGGGCTGCGAAGTCAAGGATGCGTGCCTCGATTATGCGCTGGCGCATGACGAACGCTTCGGGATCTGGGGCGGGCTGTCGGAGCGCGAGCGTCGTCGGCTCAAGCGCGGCATTATCTGAAGCTCTGCGCGAAGCGCTTCAGAAAGCACTCTGAGCCGCTTTGCGAAGCGCTCGTGGCGTTCTGAGGCGCTTCGCGTGAGTGTCCGGCGCGGGTTTCTGCTCCTCGCGCCGACGGCACTCAGTCGTCGTCGATCGTCGGATCGATGACCGACGGTTCTACCCCCAGATAGGTGGCCACCTGAGCCACCAGGATTTCATGCAACAGCTCCGCGAGGTCGTCGGCACTCTTGGCCCGACGCTCGATCGGCTTGCGAAACAACACAATTCGGGCCCGGGTGGTATTTCCCCGGACATCTACCCCCGCCGGTATCAACCGGGCCAACGCAATCGGACCATCCGCGATGACCTCCGGCGGCCACTGCACCGTCTCGGGATCCCGCGGTGACATCCGGGGAATTTCATCGACAGCGACGTCGAGCGCACTGACCCGGGAAGCCCACCGCCGCTCGATCGGCTCGTAGGCCTCAAGCACCGCCATGTCGAACCGTTCGGCGCGGCTGCGCCAGCCGGGAACGGATCGGGGAAGCAACGGACCGCGGACGTCGCGACCGCGACGCGATCGCCAAAGGTTCCGCTGAGCCACGCAGGAGATCGTAACGGTTCGAGATCGGCCGCTCGGCGGCTGCGCGTGTCCGAACGCGTCCAGCGACCGTGCAAGATAATCTCTGGTGCGTGAATGTTCCCCGTCGCTGCTGCCGGCCCGGGTGCCCGCACTATGCCGTGGCGACGCTGACCTTCGTCTACTCCGACTCGACAGCCGTCGTCGGACCGCTCGCCACCGTTTCCGAACCGCATTCCTGGGACCTGTGCGTCGGGCATGCCAGCCGGATCACCGCACCGCGCGGCTGGGAGTTGGTCCGCCATGCGGGGCCGTTGCCCACGCACCCGGATGAAGACGATTTGGTGGCGCTCGCTGACGCGGTACGAGAGGGGCACGACGGCGCCGCGATGCGCGGTGGAGTGACGGCAGGTTTCTCCGATCCCGCCCCCGGCGTCACCGGCGGGGCCGTGATGGCACCGGCGGTGCGTAGGCCCGAACAGAACGGGCGACGCCGGGGTCATCTACGGGTGTTGCCTGACCTCGACGATTAGACAACTGTTAAGGCTGCGTGGTGGGCTCAAGCTAGTGCCCGTGTGGTCGTCTTACGGCGGTTAGGCTGGCGCCAACGATCCCGTTTGCAAGGAGTTCCTAATGTCTCGGCCAGCTGCTGCTGTTCAGCGTGTCATCAAGGCGTATGACGTACGTGGTTTGGTCGGCTCGGAGCTCGACGAGCACCTCGTCGCCGAGGTGGGTGGGGCCTTCGCCCGGCTGGTTCGCGGCGAGGGTGCGTCCCAGGTCGTCATCGGACACGACATGCGGGCGAGCTCACCCGAGCTGGTCGCGGCGTTTGCCGAGGGGGTGCGCGGGCAGGGCCTCGACGTGGTCCGGATCGGGCTGGCCTCCACCGATCAGCTCTACTTCGCCTCCGGTCTCCTGGACTGCCCGGGCGCGATGTTCACCGCAAGCCACAATCCGGCCGCCTACAACGGCATCAAACTGTGCCGGGCCGGGGCCAAGCCCGTCGGCAAGGACACCGGGCTGACCACCATCTCCGACGAGGTGATCGCCGGGGTGTCCGCGTTCGACGGCACGGCAGGCACCATCACCGATCGCGACGTGCTCGCCGAGTACGGGGAGTTCCTGCGGTCGCTCGTGGACCTGAGTGGGCTGCGGCCGCTGCGCATCGCGGTCGACGCGGGCAACGGCATGGCCGGGCACACCACCCCGGCGGTACTCGGCCCGATCGCCGGAGCCACCGTGCTGCCGCTCTTCTTCGAGCTCGACGGCACCTTCCCCAACCACGAGGCCAACCCGCTGGACCCGGCGAACCTGGTCGACCTGCAGGCCCATGTCCTGGCGACCGGGGCCGACATCGGCCTGGCCTTCGACGGCGACGCCGACCGGTGTTTCGTCGTCGACGAGCTCGGCCGTCCGGTCTCGCCGTCGGCGGTGACCGCACTGGTCGCGGGGCGCGAGCTCGGCCGCGAGATCGGCGCGACCATCATCCACAACCTGATCACCTCGCGGGCCGTTCCGGAATTGGTCGTAGAACGCGGCGGCACACCCGTGCGCTCGCGGGTCGGACATTCCTACATCAAGGCCCTGATGGCCGACACGGGTGCGATCTTCGGCGGCGAGCATTCGGCGCACTACTACTTCCGCGACTTCTGGGGCGCCGATTCGGGCATGCTCGCGGCCATGCACGTACTGGCTGCGCTGGGCGAGCAGGACCGCCCGCTCTCGGAGCTGATGGCCGACTACCAGCGCTACGAATCCTCCGGTGAGATCAACTTCACCGTCAGCGATGCCGCCAAGTGCGTCGACGCGGTGCTGGAGAACTACGGCGCAGCCATTCAGAGCATCGATCACCTCGACGGCGTCACCGTGGATCTCGGGGAGGGCAGCTGGTTCAACTTGCGTACGTCCAACACCGAGCCCCTGCTGCGGCTCAACGTGGAGGCCCGCACCAAAGAGGACGTCGACGCGATCGTGAAGACCGTGGCCGACCGGATCAGCACGGTGAGTGAGGCGGCGAGGTGAACGCCGTCGACTCGACGGTCGACCTCGACGACGGCGACGGTCTGCTCGCAGCCGACCGCAACGGTCTGCTGCGGGCGGCGGCAATGGCCGGCGCGCAGGTGCGTGCCACCGCCGCGGCGCTGGCCGAAGGCGTGCTGGAACCGCTGAGATCAGACCTGCCGCCGCGCACGGTGGTCTGGGTGGCCGGTCGCGGGGTGGCGCACAGCGCGGGCACGATGCTGGCCGCCGCGCTCGGTGGATCCGTGGCCGCCCCGATCGTCATCGCCTCCGAGGCGCCGCCGTGGATCGGCGCGCTGGATGTGGTGATCGTGGCCGGCGATGATCCGGGGGACCCGGCGCTGGTGAATGCCGCGGCCACCGCGGTGCACCGCGGCGCGAGGGTTTTGGTGGTGGCACCGCAGGAGGGGCCGCTGCGCGACGTGACGGCGGGTCGCGCCGTGGCGCTGCCTGCGCGCCTGTGGGTGCCCGACGACTTCGGGCTCACCCGCTATCTGGCCGCCGGGCTTGCGGCGCTGCATGTGGTGGATCCCGGTACGCGGGTGGATCTCTCGGCGTTGGCCGACGAGCTGGACGCCGAGGCCCTGCGCAACAGCACGGCGCGGGAACTGTTCACCAACCCCGCCAAGACGCTCGCCGAGCGGATGTCCGGCGCCGACGTGGTGCTGGCAGGAGCCACTGCGGCGACGCTGGCGCTGGCCCGCCACGGTGCGGATGTCATGTTGCGACTGGCCGGCGAGGTGACGGCCGCGGCGGGCCTGGGTGATGTGCTGGCCGCCGTTGCCAACCGCGCGTCCGACCGCAGGGGGGCCGAGCGGTCACTGTTCCACGATGAGCAGATCGACGGGCCGTTGCCCAGCCGGCTGCGGACCTTTGTTCTGACCACGGACACCGAACGGCCCGCGGTGTCCGCGCGCATCGCCGGGTTCGACGACATCACGGCGCTCGGTGCCGAAGACGTGCCCGACGCGGGCCCGGCCATCCCGGTCGGGCGCGCGGAACAACAATTGGCGATCCTCGCCGTGCGGTTGGAGATGACGGCCGTCTACCTGAAACTGGTTCGAGGTTAAAGCGAGTGCATCTGCTACGGGGAGCGGTGCGGACCTATGCCTGGGGTTCGCGGACCGCCATTGCCGATTTCACCGGAAGACCCAGCCCCACAACTCATCCGGAGGCTGAACTGTGGTTCGGCGCGCATCCGGGTGATCCCGCGTGGCTGCAGACCGAACACGGTGAGGAGTCCTTGCTGCAAGCCGTCGCCGAGGACCCCGAGGGTCAACTCGGCGCCGCGACCATCGGCCGCTTCGGCGACACCCTGCCGTTCCTGGTCAAGGTGTTGGCCGCCGGGGAACCGCTGTCCCTGCAAGCACATCCGAGCGCACAGCAGGCCCGCGAGGGCTACGACCGCGAGGACCGCCTGGAGATACCCATCTCGGCGCCGACCCGCAATTACCGCGACCGCAGCCACAAACCCGAACTGCTCGTCGCGCTCGAACAATTCGACGCGCTGGCAGGATTTCGCCCTGTGGCGCAGACGGTAGAACTGATGCGGGCATTGGCGGTCTCCGACCTCGACCCGTACATCAACCTGCTATCCGACCAGTCCGATGCCGACGGACTGCGGGCGTTGTTCACCACTTGGATCACGGCCCCGCAGCCCGATCTCGATGTTCTGGTGCCCGCGGTGTTGGACGGCGCGATCAACTACATCCGTTCGGGGCAAAAGACTTTCGCCGCCGAGGCCAAGACGGTGCTGGAGCTCGGTGAGCGCTACCCGGGCGACGCGGGCGTGCTGGCGGCGTTGCTGCTTAACCGGATCAGCTTGCAGGCGGGCGACGGCATGTACATCGCCGCAGGCAGTCTGCACGCTTATCTGCACGGCATCGGCGTCGAGGTGATGGCCAACTCCGACAACGTGTTGCGCGGTGGCCTGACACCCAAACACGTCGACGTTCCCGAACTGCTGCGGGTGTTGAATTTCACGCCGACCCCGCAGGAGGAGTTGCGTCCCAAAATCATCAGGGACGGGCGGGAACGGATCTACAAGACGCCGGCATCGGAGTTCGCCGTCTCGGTCTTGGAAGTCGACGGCGATCAGCTCGGCCACGAGATCGACGCGCCATGCCGTCACGATGGTCCGCAGGTGCTGCTGTGCACCGAGGGGGCTGCGGTGGTGCACGCCAAGAGCGGCACGCTGACGTTGGAACGCGGTTCGGCGGCCTGGGTGCCCGCCGACGACGGGCCGATCCGGCTGACCGCCCAGCGGCCGACCCACCTGTTCCGGGTCACGGTCGGGTTGTAGCACCCGACCGGCTCGTCACTCGGCCGGAGCGCTCAGCGTGGGCTCGGTACGTTCGACGGCCTGGCGCACAGCCGCGTCATCGGCGGCCGGGGCGCCACCGGTGCGCGCCCGGTGCCGCTCAGCCCGCATCAGCCGCAGGTTGTTGCGGATGGCGCGCCCGATGAGCCGCGGGGTCGGCAGCAGCCACAGGCTGTCGAGCAGGCTTGTGCGCCGCAAGAACCATTCGGCCAGTACCGGGTCGGTTTCCGCGGCACCGACGAACTGTTTGAACAAGCCGAAGACCGGTCCGTACCAGAAGGGCCGGGAACCTTGGGCGCCGTGCTCCTCGACATCGGCGACGGCGTTCATCAGCCACACCGGGAAGGTGGTTTTCGCGGTGGCCCGGGCCAGCCGGCCGGGTAGATCCTGCGTTCCGTCGGCGAGAACGACACGCAGGTTGCTCGCCTGCAGTGCGGACATCGTCACGCCCTGCCCGAACGTCGGGTTGAGGCTGGCGACGGCGTCGCCGAAGGGGATGATCCCGCTCGGCAAGTCGGACAGCTTGTCGTAGCGGCGCCACTTGGCGGTGGGGTAGCGGTGGAAGTTCATCCCGCCGACCTGTTCACCTTCGCGCAGTGCGGCACTGATATGCGACGGCAGCACCGTGTCGGCCAGCTTGCAGATGCCTGCGAAGTCCCGCGGCGGCTCGGCCTTGCCGACACCGAACGCCGTCACGATCCAGATGCCGTCCTCATGGAACAGCATGCCCATGCCCCGCGGCCGGTCGAGTGCGGCGCCGACCACCACCATCTTCTCGGTGATCAAGCCCTCGGGGATGTGCACCCGCTGCGATGCGTACGTGACCCCGACCTGGACCGCGTCCTCCCTCGGCCTGCCGTAACCCCACTGTTCGAACCAGACCGGCAGGCGGCTACCGCGGCCGGAGGCGTCGACCACCAGGTCGGCCGCCACGGTTTGGCCGTCGTCGAGCACGACGCCCGTCACGGCCCGCGCCGTGGCGTCGAACTGCGGATTGGAGACCACTCGCCGTTGCACGTCGACCGACGGGAGGGCGAGCACACGCTTGCGGATCTGCCATTCGAGGTGCCCACGGCTCGGCAGGTATGCGGTGAACTTGCCTTCCAGATCCTGCCGGCCGGTGCCCAGCACATAACCAGCCGCGGAGAAGTGGATCGACTCGGGCTGGTTGCGCACCACGGGGATGCCTGCGGCGGCCATGTCGGCGAGCAGCCCGGGAAACACCGATTCCAGTTCCTGCGCCCCGCGGGCCATCAGGAGATGGACGTGCTGACCCTGCGGTATGGCACTGCGATTGACCGGTTCGTCCGGCAGCTCGTCACGTTCGTAAATCGTGACGCGATCAAAGTGATCGGATAGCACCCGGGCAGCGCACAGGCCTGCAATGCTGCCACCGATGACAACTGCATGGCGGGAACGGGACTGAAGGTTACGACGCATCGGTGTCGACAGTAATGGATTCAATCCCCGGATCGGGTCAAGTATGAGAGGTGGCGTCAATTATGAGCTCACGGTGGCGGACGAAGTCCGTCGAACAGTCGATTGCTGACACCGACGAGCCGTCGACGCGATTACGCAAAGACCTGACCTGGTGGGATCTGACCGTTTTCGGCGTGTCGGTGGTGATCGGGGCGGGCATCTTCACCATCACCGCGTCGACCGCCGGCAGCCTCACCGGTCCCGCGATTTCGATTTCGTTCGTCATCGCCGCAATCGCATGTGGCTTGGCTGCATTGTGTTACGCCGAGTTCGCCTCGACTCTCCCGGTCGCCGGCAGCGCGTACACCTTTTCCTATGCCACCTTCGGTGAATTCATCGCCTGGATCATCGGTTGGGATCTCATCCTGGAGTTCGCGGTGGCGGCGGCCGTGGTAGCCAAAGGGTGGTCCAGTTACCTCGGAACGGTGTTCGGATTCGGTGGGGGCACGCTCAGCATCGGCGGATTCGAGGTGGACTGGGGTGCGCTGCTGATCGTCGCGGTGGTGACGCTGCTGCTGGCGCGCGGCACCAAACTGTCAGCGGAAGTGAGCCTGGTGATCACCGTCATCAAGGTCGCGGTGGTGTTGCTGGTGGTCGTCGTCGGCGCGTTCTACATCAAGCCGCAGAATTATTCGCCCTTCATCCCGCCCGCTGAGGCCGGTACCGGCGGCAGCGGTGCCGACCAGTCGCTGTTCTCATTGATCAGCGGCGCCACCGGCAGTCACTTCGGCTGGTACGGCGTGCTGGCGGGGGCCTCCATCGTGTTCTTCGCGTTCATCGGCTTCGACATCGTCGCGACCACCGCGGAGGAGACGAAGAACCCGCAGCGGGATGTGCCGCGCGGCATTCTCGGTTCGCTGGCCATCGTGACGGTGCTCTACGTCGCCGTGGCCGTCGTGCTCTCGGGCATGGTGTCCTACCGGGAGTTGCGCAGTTCCGACGGTCATTCGGCCAACCTGGCGACGGCATTCGCGGCCAACGGCGTGCACTGGGCCGCCAAGGTCATCTCGATCGGCGCGCTGGCCGGTCTCACCACGGTGGTGATCGTGCTGATGCTCGGGCAGACCCGCGTGCTGTTCGCGATGTCGCGCGACGGCCTCATGCCGCGCCGGTTGGCCAGGACTAGTCCGCAGGGCACGCCGGTGCGCATCACGGTGATCGTCGGCGTGCTGGTCGCCATCGCCGCGTCGGTCTTCCCGATGGGCAAGCTCGAGGAGATGGTGAACATCGGCACGCTGTTCGCCTTCGTGCTGGTCTCGGCCGGGGTGATCGTGTTGCGGCGGACCCGTCCGGACCTGCCGCGGGGTTTCCGGACGCCGTTGGTGCCGCTGCTGCCCATCGCCGCGATCGCCGCGTGCGGATGGCTGATGCTCAACCTGACCGGGCTGACCTGGATCCGGTTCCTGATCTGGATGGCGATCGGGCTCGTGGTGTACGCCCTGTACGGCCGCAGGCACTCGGTGCTGGGACAGCGGGAGTCCGCCGCCACGGGATAGTCCGGCGCCGGGATCCACCGAAAAGCGATATCGCATGCGATATCGCTTTTCTTTTGGCCTGTAGGCCGCGCCACTGGTTTACAAACAAGCATCAAATGTCTAGACAGACGACATATGACCATATATAGTCAAGTCATTGCAGTGATCGCTCTCACACAAGGAGGTATGACGTGGCGATAGACAGCTCAGCCCTTTCCCGTGGCGCGGACGTCGCGGACGTGCAATGGCGAGACAAGAAGCGGTACCTGTGGTTGATGGGCCTGATCGCCCCGACCGCGCTGTTCGTGATGCTGCCCATCGTGTGGGCGCTCAACCAGGCGGGCTGGCACACGGCGGCGCAGGTGCCGCTGTGGATCGGCCCGATCCTGCTGTACGTGCTGCTGCCGGTGCTGGACCTGCGATTCGGTCCCGACGGTCAGAACCCGCCCGATGAGGTGATGGAGCGGCTGGAGAACGACAAGTACTACCGCTACTGCACCTACGTCTACATCCCGTTCCAGTACGCGAGCGTGATCCTGGGTGCGTATCTGTTCACCGCGTCGAACCTGAGCTGGCTCGGCTTCGAAGGTGGCCTGGGTTGGCTGGGCAAGATCGGTGTTGCGTTGTCGGTCGGGGTGCTCGGAGGGGTGGGCATCAACACCGCACACGAGATGGGGCACAAGCGCGACTCGCTGGAGCGCTGGCTGTCGAAGATCACCCTGGCGCAGACGTTCTACGGCCACTTCTACATCGAGCACAACCGCGGTCACCACGTGCGGGTCGCCACTCCGGAAGACCCGGCCTCGGCCCGGTTCGGGGAGACGTTCTGGGAGTTCTTGCCGCGCAGCGTGTTCGGCAGCCTGCGGTCGTCGTGGGAACTGGAGGCCCAGCGGCTGCGCCGGATGGGCAAGTCACCGTGGCACTGGTCCAACGACGTCCTCAACGCGTGGGCGATGTCGCTGGTGTTCTTCGGAATCCTGATCGCGGTGTTCGGTCCGGCGCTCATCCCGTTCGTCATCGTCCAGGCCATCTACGGGTTCAGCCTGCTGGAGTCGGTGAACTACCTGGAGCACTACGGTCTGCTGCGGCAGAAGATGCCCAGCGGCCGCTACGAGCGCTGCGCGCCGGTGCACAGCTGGAACTCCGACCACATCGTGACCAACCTGTTCCTGTACCACCTGCAGCGGCACAGCGACCACCACGCCAACCCGACCCGGCGGTACCAGACCCTGCGCAGCATCGACGGCGCGCCGAACCTGCCCAGTGGCTACGCGACCCTGATCGGGCTGACCTACTTGCCGCCGCTGTGGCGCAGGTTGATGGATCACCGCGTGCTGGAGCACTACGACGGCGACATCACGCGGGTGAACATCCAGCCGCGGTTGCGGGAGAAGGTGCTGGCCCGCTATGGACTCCCACAGTGAGCGCCTATCAATGCCCTGGGTGCGGCTACGTCTACGACGAGGCCAAGGGCGCGCCGCGCGAAGGATTCCCGGCAGGCACGCCGTGGGACCAAGTACCCGATGAGTGGTGCTGCCCGGACTGTGCCGTGCGAGAAAAAGTCGACTTCGAGGAAGCCGGGGCGAGCGAAGCGACGGGGAATAGCAGAGAGGTATCGAAATGAGTGAGCCGTACAAGCTGTTCGTCTGCGTGCAGTGCGGATTCGAGTACGACGAGGAGAAGGGCTGGCCCGAGGACGGCATCGCCCCGGGGACCCGCTGGGACGACATCCCGGACGACTGGAGCTGCCCGGACTGCGGCGCCGCCAAGTCCGACTTCGAGATGATGGAGATCGCCCGGCCGTGACCGCAGCGCGGATCAGCACGACGGGAAGTGCCGGAAGCCCGATTGCGACGCCGCGAGCGATTAGAGTCGCGCGTGTGAGTCGACCGAGTGACAAGCAGCGCATCCCCTACGCCGAGGCGTCCAGGGTGCTGCTGCGTGACTCGATCCTCGACGGCATGCGTGAGCTGCTGCTGACCCGGGACTGGTCGGCGATCACCCTGTCGCACGTGGCCACCGCGGCCGGCATCAGCCGTCAGACCATCTACAACGAGTTCGGTTCGCGGCAGGGGCTGGCCGAGGGGTACGCGATGCGGCTCGCCGACAGGTTGGTGGACGCGGTTGACGAGGCCATCAACCACAACGTCGGCGAGGTGCATGCGGCGTTCCTGGAGGGCTTCCGGGCGTTTTTCGCCGAGTCGGCCGCCGATCCGCTGGTGATCTCGCTGCTGACCGGGGCGTCCAAACCGGACCTGCTGCAGATCATCACCACCGGCAGCGGGCCCATCATCAGCCGGTGCTCGGACCGGCTGACGGGGACGTTCCAGAACAGCTGGATGAAGGCGAGCGACCGGGACGCGGGGGTGCTGGCGCGCGCGATCGTACGACTGGCGATGAGTTACGTGTCGATGCCCCCCGAGGCTGATCATGATGTGGCCGGTGACCTGGCCCGACTCATGACGCCATTCGCTGAGCGCTACGGTGTGATAGATACCCCTTAGCTGTCAGAGCGCCGCCGCAGTAAAACCGCATGAGCGCCTGTCCCGCGAGCCCGCAGGCTAGAGGTATCTGCATGTGGCGTCGCGCTGTGCGCGAACCCCGTGCGCTGGCAAGCAATCACGACTGAAAGAGGGCTCTACATGACCGAGTTGAAGGCGGACAGCCTCAACGGCATCGATTTCAAGGTCGCTGACCTGTCGTTGGCCGACTTCGGCCGCAAAGAGATTCGCCTGGCCGAGCATGAGATGCCGGGCCTCATGTCGCTGCGCCGCGAGTACGCCGACGTGGCGCCGCTGCGCGGCGCGCGCATCTCCGGCTCACTGCACATGACCGTCCAGACCGCGGTGCTGATCGAAACGCTCGTCGCGCTCGGCGCTGAGGTTCGGTGGGCGTCGTGCAACATCTTCTCCACCCAGGATCACGCCGCCGCGGCGGTCGTCGTCGGCCCGCACGGCACCGAAGAGGCACCCAAGGGTGTGCCGGTCTTCGCGTGGAAGGGCGAGTCGCTCGAGGAGTACTGGTGGGCCGCCGAGCAGATGCTCACCTGGGAAGGCGAACCCGCCAACATGATTCTCGACGACGGTGGTGACGCCACCATGATGGTGCTGCGCGGCGCGCAGTACGAGAAGGCCGGTGTGGTGCCCCCCGCCGAGGACGACGATCCTGCGGAGTGGAAAGTCTTCCTGTCGGTGCTGCGCAAGACGTTCGAGACCGACAAGACAAAGTGGAGCAAGATCGCCGAGTCGGTCAAGGGTGTCACCGAAGAGACCACCACCGGTGTGCTTCGGCTGTACCAGTTCGAGGCTGCCGGCGAGTTGCCGTTCCCGGCGATCAACGTCAACGACTCGGTCACCAAGAGCAAGTTCGACAACAAGTACGGCACGCGGCACTCGCTCATCGACGGCATCAACCGCGGCACCGACGTGCTCATCGGTGGCAAGAAGGTGCTGATCTGCGGCTACGGCGACGTGGGTAAGGGTTGCGCGGAATCGCTTGCGGGCCAGGGCGCCCGGGTGTCGGTCACCGAGATCGACCCCATCAACGCGCTGCAGGCGCTGATGGACGGCTTCGACGTCGTCACGGTGGAAGACGGGATCGGTAGCGCCGACATCGTCGTCACCGCCACCGGCAACAAGGACATCATCACCCTCGACCACATGAAGGCGATGAAGGACCAGGCCATCCTCGGCAACATCGGCCACTTCGACAACGAGATCGACATGGCCGCCCTGGAGCGCTCAGATGCCAAGCGGCTCAACATCAAACCGCAGGTCGATCAGTGGACGTTCGACAACGGCAAGTCGATCATCATCCTTTCGGAAGGTCGTCTGCTGAACCTGGGCAACGCGACGGGCCACCCGTCGTTCGTGATGAGCAACAGCTTCTCCAACCAGGTGATCGCTCAGATCGAGCTGTGGACCAAGAACGACGAGTACGACAACGCCGTGTACCGCTTGGCCAAGCATCTCGACGAGAAGGTGGCCCGCATCCACGTCGAGGCACTCGGTGGCACGCTGACCAAGCTCACCAAGGAGCAGGCCGAGTACATCAACGTCGACGTCGAAGGCCCGTACAAGCCGGAGCACTACCGCTACTGAGATAGCCCGGAGTCGATACGAAATCGCCCAAACCCGTGCGGGTTTGGGCGATTTTGTCGGTGGCGTCGAGGGTCCGGTACCACCCGACAACCCTCTGGCGCCGCCCCCGATTGCGCAACCCGGGTGCGGGCCGATAGAGTGACGCGCGGCACACTTCGAGGTTGAAGTGGCTCACAACTCAAGACGCCGTTGAGGCGCGGCGGGAGAGTCCCACCCCCATCCAGTGGGCGGGCGCCGCAGGAGCAAATCCTCCCCGGGAATCTCTCAGGCAAACGATACCGCCGCGACTAGGCACCTCTGGAAAGCAGTCAACCGCTACCGGTTTGGCTCACCGAAGGGGCAAGCGCACCGTCGCACGATTCAGTCGGCGGTGCGTGAAAACTCTCAGGTCCAATGGACAGAGTCGGGGAGGCGCCATAGTCCGCGCTCTCCATCGCGCCTGATCCGTGAGGATGTTGTGACCCAATCCAATGATCTGACTGTTCCAGTAGCGCAACCAACTCTCTCGTCCGGTGAGCCGCAGCTCTCGCGCCAGCTCTCCAACCGCCATATCCAACTCATCGCGATCGGCGGCGCGATCGGCACCGGGTTGTTCATGGGCTCGGGCAAGACCATCAGCCTGGCGGGCCCGTCGGTGATCTTCGTGTACATGATCATCGGCTTCATGCTGTTCTTCGTGATGAGGGCGATGGGCGAGCTGTTGCTGTCCAACCTGCATTACAAGTCGTTCGCGGATTTCGCCGCGGACCTGCTGGGCCCGTGGGCCGGCTTCTTCACCGGCTGGACGTACTGGTTCTGCTGGATCGTCACCGGGGTCGCCGACGTGGTCGCGATCTCCGGGTACGTGCAGTACTGGTGGCGTGACCTGCCGCTGTGGATCCCGGCGTTGGCCGCGGTGGTGCTCCTGATCGGACTGAACCTGCCGACCGTAAAAGCCTTCGGGGAAACCGAATTCTGGTTCGCCCTGATCAAGATCGTCGCGATCGGCGCGTTGATCGTGGTGGGTATCGTGATGGTGCTCAACCACTTTCAGGCTCCCGGCGGGGCGCACGCCAGCTTCGCCAACCTGTGGAACGACGGCGGGTTCTTCCCCACGGGCCCAATGGGATTCGTGGCCGGCTTCCAGATCGCCACGTTCGCGTTCGTCGGCATCGAACTCGTCGGCACCACCGCGGCCGAGGCCAAGAACCCCGAAAAGAACCTGCCCAAGGCCATCAACTCGATCCCGGTCCGCGTGATGCTGTTCTACGTCGCCGCGCTGACCGTCATCATCTCGGTCACCCCATGGCGCGAGATCAGCGCCGACCGCAGCCCGTTCGTCGCCATGTTCAGCCTCG
>NZ_LZTB01000139.1 GCF_001665685.1 Mycobacterium sp. 852013-50091_SCH5140682 | reverse complement strand
CCGGGGTTCGACCCGGGCCGGTTCCTCAGCCCTGCGCCTGACCGGCCCCGGTCGGCCTACCTTCCGTTCGGCGGTGGCGGCGGCGTACCCCAGAGCGGGACGGGCCCTAATTGGACGCCTGCCAGCATCGGCGCGGGCTCGGCATTGGCCACCCCAGACACACCGAGCGATCCCGCCACAAGCGCTCCGCTGATCACCACCCCGCCGATCAGCCTCTGCCGCAATTTACGTCGTGCCATATCGTGCACCTCCTCGTCATCACATTTAGACAGGCTATCTAATAGTGTCACGGCAAAGGAAGTTCGCCGACCAGAGACATAGCGAAAACTTAACCAGTACATAGCTTTTCCGGAGCACACAGAAAATGACTGCGTGGTCGCCAACCAGGGCCTATACCGTCCCGAGCTATGCATGACCTCGAGGCGGCGATCCAAGCGCGGCACTCCACCCGGCTGTTCCGACCAAACAAGCCCGTTCCTCGACACTTGGTCGACGAAGCCCTCGAGCTCGCCATCCACGCGCCCTCGAACTCCAACGTCCAGCCGTGGCAGGTTGTGTTCACGACGGGCCCCGCGCGCGACCGGCTGGTGAAGGCACTGGTGGCCGAAGCAGAGGCGACGGATCCGCAGATCCCGCCACTGCCCGCACAGTTCGAGCACTACCGGCGCGACGTCGGCACGTTGGTGTACGCCGCGATGGGCATAGCCCGCGCCGACGCGGAGGCCAGACGCCTTGCAGTACTCCGGAACTGGGAATTCTTCGGCGCCCCGCTGGCCGGCGTCGTATGCATGCACCGCGAGCTGAGCCACGCCGACAGCCTCGGCGTGGGTATGTTCCTGCAGACTTTCCTGCTGGCGCTCACCGCCCGCGGACTCGACAGCTGCGTGCAGGTATCCATCGCCGGCTACCCCGAGATCGTGCGCGAGCAACTCGGGATCAGCGACGACATGCGCATCCTGTGCGGGGTCGCGGTCGGCTACGGCGTCAAGGATTTCCCGGCGAACAACGTCCGGCCTCCCCGAAACCCGGTCAGCGACAACGTCTCATTCCTCGAAGACTGATCCGCGAGCGGTCGGCGTGAACACCACCGGCATCGCCTCAGGGCCGCTGACGAAGTTCGCCGGGCGTAGCGGCACGTCGGCTCCGTCGGCCAGCCGCAGATCGGGCAGCCGCTGCAACAGCCGCCCGACCATCAGCTTGAGCTCGAGCCGGGCCAGCTGGTTGCCGAGGCAGAAGTGCGTGCCGAAGCCGAATGCCAAATGGCTGTTGGGATTCCGGTCGATCCGGAACGTGTCGGGGTCACCGAACACGGCCTCGTCGAAGTTGGCCGACTCGAACATCAGCATGATCTTCTCGCCGGATTTGAGCTCGGCGCCGTGGAACGTCGTATCGGCGGTCAGCGTGCGGCACATGTTTTTCACCGGCGAGGTCCAGCGCAACATCTCCTCGATGGCGCCGGGGAGCTTGTCCGGGCGCGATTTTTGGTCTTCGCGCAAGCGCTCATCCGCCACCAGCGCCTCCCATTGATCGTGGTGCCGCAGCAGCTGCTCGACCCCGCCGCTCAGGGTGTGCCGGGTGGTCTCGTCACCACCGATGAGGATCAGCAGTGTCTCGAAGACGATCTCGTCGTCGCTCATCTGCTGGCCTTCGACCTCGGCGTTGACGAGGATCGAAAACAGGTCATCGGTGGGATTGGCCCGCCGCTTGATGACCTCGTTCCTGGTGAACTCGGTGTAGGCGGCGAACGTCTCCATCAGCTTTTGGATGACGGTCTGGTCGACGTGCGAGGACAGTCCGCACACCAAGTCGTCGGACCACCGCAGCAGCATGTCGCGCTCTTCGGGCAGCACGCCGAGCATGTCTCCGATGACGGCCATCGGCAGCGGCGCGGCGATGTCGCGGACGAAGTCGCACTCGCCGCGTTCGCACACGGCGTCGATCAGGGTGTCGCACAGCCGGATGATCGACGGCACCTTGTCCATCACGCGTTTGCGGGTGAACCCGGCGTTGACCAGCTTGCGCCGCAACAGGTGTGCGGGATCGTCCATGTCGATCATGTACGGCATACCGGGCTGGTCGGGCCGGATACCGCCTGCGCTGGAGAAGAGTTCGGGATTGCGTTCGGCGTCGAGGACCGCCTGATAGGTGGCGGCCGCGGCCTGGCCGTTGCGATCGCGGAACACCGGTTCGTTGGCCCGCATCCAGCGGTAGGCCTCACGGGCTCCGCCGTCGGAGTAGAACCTCCCGTCGGCCAGATCGACGTCGGGCTTGGTGCTGGGAAGGGTCTGGGTCATGAGATCTCCTTGGCGTCGCCGAACGTCATCTCCACGTTCTGCACTGAGCTCGATATGAGGACGCGTTTGGGCAAGCCAAGTGCCGCAAGTTCTTTGGCGTACGGGTGATCGCCGAGCCACAGCCGGACCCCGCCCGGCCGATAGCGCACGCCGGAAAGCCGCATCTCCCCCGCGGTTTCCCGCGTGACACCGTTGAGGTGCGAGAAGGTCGGGTGGACCTGCGGTTTGGAGGTGAATCTGGCAGGCACCGGTATACCCGGTCGGAATTCCATCCCGACCGCGAGCTGCCCATCGATGGTCACGTCGAACCCGAACTGCCGACCGTCACGAACAGTGAAGTCCGCCATGACTTTTGGGTATCCCCAGATCGACCGACCGGCCTCCAGCGTGAATTCTTGGTCGACGGGCAGATGGTGGATGAACGCCCCGGCGGACTGAAGGGCGCGCACGCCTGCCGCGGTCGAACCGGGCGGGTTGACCATGACGTTGGTGCCGTATTCCAGGTACTGGCCCAGGTCACCGTCGAGGTAGCGCATCAGCATCAGGACGACGACTGCGCGGCCCGGCCGGTAGCGGCAGACCTGCAGGCCGCTGTAGTCGATCATCCGCTGCGCAGCGTCGGCATCCACCGAGAACATCGCCATGTGTTGATCTGCGGTGCGGATCCGTACGGGCATGGTCACGACGGACCCGGCAATGGTGTGCTCGGTCACACCCCAAATCTAGAACGCGTTCTAAACACTTTGCAAGAAGTGTCTACCGTTTCCTGCGAGCAAACGCAGACTCGCATATTTCCTGCCCAAAACGTGCGAGTCTGCGTCTGCTCGCGAAGCTCAAATGAGCGTGGCGAGCTCCTGGATCTGCTCGGCACTACGGCCACTCACCACCATGGTGGTGACGCCCGCGGCCTCCCAGACCTTGATCTGCTCCCGCACGTAGTCCTTGTCGCCGACGATGGCCGCGTCGTCGACCACCTCGTCGGGGATGACCTTGGCCGCCTCATCCTTGCGGTCACTGCGGAAGAGCGCCGTCACCTCGTCGACCACGTCGCCATAGCCCATGCGGCGGTACACCTCGGCGTGAAAGTTGGTGTCCTCCGACCCCATTCCGCCCATGTACAGCGCGAGGTACGGCTTCATCGCCGCGAACGCCGCGGGGCGGTCCTCGGTGATCACGATGTTGGCCGTCGCGCAAATCTCGAAGTCCTCGCGGGATCGACGGGCCCCCGGTTTCGCGAATCCCTCGTCGAGCCAGGCGTTGTAGGTGTCGGCCATGCGCGGCGTGTAGAAGATGGGCAGCCAGCCGTCGCAGACCTCGGCGGCCAGTGCGACGTTCTTCGGACCTTCGGCACCCAACATGATCGGGATGTCGGCACGCAACGGATGGGTGATGGGCTTGAGCGGCTTGCCCAACCCCGTCGTCCCCTCGCCTGTGACCGGCAGCGGGTAGTGGGGTCCCGCGCTGGTCACCGGGGCCTCCCGGGCCCACACCTGGCGGATGATGTCGATGTATTCGCGGGTGCGGGCCAACGGCTTGGGGAACTTCTGGCCGTACCAGCCCTCGACCACCTGCGGTCCGGACACCCCGAGCCCGAGGATGTGCCTGCCGCCCGAGAGGTGGTCCAGGGTCAGCGACGCCATCGCGCACGCCGTCGGGCTGCGGGCAGAGAGCTGCACCACCGATGTGCCCAGCCGGAGCCGGGTGGTTTCGCGCCCCCACCAGGCCAGCGGCGTGAACGCGTCCGAACCCCACGCCTCGGCTGTGAACACGGTGTCGAACCCGGCTTCCTCGGCGGCAGCCACCAGTTCCGCATGGTTGGTGGGCGGCTGCGCGCCCCAATATCCGAGCTGAAGACCGAGCTTCATTAGTTTGCCTTTCGACCCGTCCTTGCCACGATTCTTAGAACCTGTTCTACTCGATGTGTGACAGCCAGCCAAAGCCGCCCGGCCTCGATAGATCATCACGAGCCGCCACTTTCTGCGCCACTGAAACTGTCGTTTGACTACACCCGTTCAGTGGGCCCGGTGCTCGGTCAGTTCTTCACTGCCCTGCGTGATCGCCGCGTCGTCGGCGTACGCGGGTCGGACGGGCGTGTGCATGTGCCACCCGCCGAGTATGACCCGGTCACCTACGAGGCCCTGACCGAGGTGGTACCGGTTTCCAGCGTCGGCACCGTGGTGTCCTGGACCTGGCAGCCCGAGCCGCTGGAGGGCCAGCCGCTGGACCGGCCGTTCGCGTGGGCCTTGATCAAACTCGACGGCGCCGACACCCCACTGCTGCATGCGGTCGACGCCGCCGCGGGCGAGATCAGCACCGGCGCCCGGGTCCATGTGCACTGGGTCGACGAACCCGTCGGCGCGATCACCGATATCGCGTACTTCGCGCTCGGGGACACCGCTGAAAACACCGCAGACGTGTCCGCATCGAGTTCTGACGACCGCGATCCGATCACCATGCTCGTGGTGCCGACGTCCATCGAGATCCAGCATTCCGCGTCGTACCCGGAGAGTGCGTACCTGCGGGCACTGCAGGAGGGCACGCTGCTGGGTGCGCGCACGGGCGTGAACGGCAAGGTGTATTTCCCTGCGCGCGAGGCTGATCCGGCCACCGGCCAGCAGCTGACCGAATATGTCGAGCTGTCCGACAAGGGGACGGTCACGACGTTCGCGATCATCAACATCCCCTTCGCCGGTCAGCGCATCAAACCGCCGTATGTGGCGGCATACGTGCTGCTCGACGGCGCTGACATCCCGTTCCTGCACCTGGTGACCGAGATCCCCGCCGACGAGGTCCGCATGGGCATGCGGGTCGAGGCCGTATGGCGCCCCCGGGAGGAATGGGGCTTGGGCATCGACAACATCTCCCATTTCCGGCCGACGGGCGAGCCCGACGCCGACTACGACAGCTACAAGCACCACCTGTAAAGGGAAACCCCACATGACTCTTCGTGATGTCGCTGTCGTCGGTTTCGCGCATGCCCCGCATGTGCGCCGCACCGACGGCACCACCAACGGCGTCGAGATGCTGATGCCGTGTTTCGCCCAGCTGTACGCCGAACTGGGCCTGCAGCAGACCGATATCGGCTTCTGGTGCTCGGGCTCTTCGGATTACCTGGCCGGGCGGGCATTCTCGTTCATCTCCGCGATCGACTCGATCGGCGCAGTACCGCCGATCAACGAGTCCCACGTCGAGATGGACGCGGCGTGGGCCCTGTACGAGGCCTACATCAAGATCCTCACCGGCGAGGTCGACACCGCGCTGGTCTACGGCTTCGGCAAGTCCTCGGCCGGCGTGCTGCGCCGCGTGCTGTCGCTGCAGACCGACCCATACACCGTCGCGCCACTGTGGCCGGACTCGGTGTCGATGGCCGGACTGCAGGCCCGGTTCGGCCTGGACGCCGGCAAGTGGACCGCCGAGCAGATGGCCCAGGTGGCGCTGGATTCGTATGCCGCGGGTGGTCGCACCGACCGTGAGCAGGTCACCGGCAGCATCAGCGAATTGCTGGACCGCCCGTTCTTCGCCGACCCGCTGCGCCGCCACGACATCGCCCCGATCACCGACGGTGCGGCAGCGATCGTGCTGGCAGCCGGAGACCGGGCTCGCGAGCTTCGCGAAAACCCGGCCTGGATCACCGGATTCGAGCACCGCATCGAGACCCCGGTGCTCGGCGCGCGCGATCTGACCGTGTCGACCTCCACTGCCGCGTCGGCCCAGGCCGCCACCGGCGGAGATGTGAGCTCGATCGAGGTGGCCGAGATCTACGCGCCGTTCACCCACCAGCAGCTGATCCTCACCGAGGCGATCGGGCTGGGCGCGTCGACCAACGTCAATCCGTCGGGTGGCGCGCTTGCGGCCAACCCGATGTTCTCGGCCGGTCTGGAGCGCATCGGCTTCGCCGCACAGCACATCTTCGATGGGTCCGCGGGCCGCGTGCTCGCGCACGCGACGAGTGGCCCTGCACTGCAACAGAATCTGGTCGCCGTGCTGGAAGGGAAGAGCAACTGATGGCCAACAAGGCAGCCGTTCTCGGCACCGGGCAGACCAAATATGTGGCCAAACGGCACGATGTCTCGATGAACGGCCTGGTGCGCGAGGCCATAGATAAAGCCCTCGCCGACTCGGGTTCCACAATGGCCGATATCGATGCCGTCGTGGTCGGCAAAGCACCGGACTTCTTCGAGGGCGTCATGATGCCCGAACTGTTCATGGCCGACGCGACCGGCGCGACCAACAAGCCACTGATCCGTGTGCACACCGCAGGGTCGGTGGGCGGATCGACGGCCGTCGTCGCCGCGAGCCTGGTGAAATCCGGCAAGTACCGCCGTGTGCTCACCATGGCGTGGGAGAAGCAGTCCGAGTCGAATGCCATGTGGGCGTTGAGTATCCCGGTGCCGTTCACCAAGCCGGTCGGCGCCGGTGCAGGCGGATACTTCGCACCGCACGTACGCGCCTACATCCGGCGCTCGGGCGCACCGGATCACATCGGCGCGATGGTCGCGGTAAAGGACCGCCTCAACGGCGCCAAGAACCCGTTGGCCCACCTGCATCAGCCCGACATCACACTGGAGAAGGTGATGTCGTCCCAGATGCTCTGGGACCCGATCCGTTTCGACGAGACCTGCCCGTCCTCCGACGGTGCGGCCGCGATGGTCATCGGTGATGAGGAGACGGCCGACGCCCGAGTTGCCAACGGACACCCGGTCGCCTGGATCCACGCCACCGCGCTGCGCACCGAACCGCTGGCCTACTCGGGCCGCGACCAGGTCAACCCGCAGGCCGGCCGGGACGCCGCGGCCGCGCTGTGGCGCGACGCCGGCATCACCAGCCCGATCGACGAGATCGACGTCGCCGAGGTATATGTGCCGTTCTCCTGGTTCGAGCCGATGTGGTTGGAGAACTTGGGCTTTGCCGCGGAGGGCGAGGGCTGGAAGCTCACCGAGGCCGGCGAAACCGCCATCGGCGGCAAGATCCCGTTCAACGCTTCCGGCGGCGTGCTGAGCTCCAATCCGATCGGCGCGTCCGGCATGATTCGGTTCGCCGAGTCGGCGATTCAGGTCATGGGCAAGGCAGGCGAACATCAGGTCGAGGGTGCCCGCAAGGCTCTCGGTCACGCGTATGGCGGTGGCTCGCAGTACTACTCGATGTGGGTGGTCGGTAGCGACAAGCCGGTGGACAAGTGATGATGAAGTACACGCTGAGCGTGGCCATGGGTCCGCTGGAACATCTGACCGGGTTGGCCCGTACCGCAGAGGAAGTCGGGTTCGATGCCATCGCCCTGCCCGATTCGTTGTTCTATATGGAGAAGCAGGCTGCCGATTACCCGTACACGCCCGACGGGTCGCGGATGTGGAATGCCGAGACCCCGTGGGTGGATCCGCTGATCGCGGCCGCGTCGATGGGTGCGGCGACCTCGACGCTGCGGTTCTACACCAATGTCATGAAACTCGGCTCGCGTAATCCGCTGTTGCTGGCGCGGCAGGTCGGCTCGGTGGCCAACCTCACCAACAACCGCTTCGGGTTCGGTGTCGGGATCGGCTGGGCGCCGGAGGAATTCGAATGGTGCGGGGTGCCGTTCGCCAAACGCGGTGCCCGTGTCGACGAGATGATCGAGGTGCTCAAGCTGGTGCTCGGCGGCGGCATGGTCGAGTTCCACGGCGAGTTCTACGATTTCGAGCGCCTGCAGATGAGTCCCGCGCCGTCGCAGCCCGTCCCGTTCTACGTCGGCGGGCACACGCCGGTCGCACTCAAGCGGGCCGCCCGGGTGGGTGACGGGTGGACGAGCGCGATGATGACGTGTGCCCAACTGGCCGAGACGGTTCAGGCGCTCAACAAGCTGCGGGCCGAATACGGCCGCGCCGACGAGCCTTTCGAGTACCAGGCGGTGTGCATCGACAAATTCGACCTCGACGGGCATCGCGAGCTCGCCGCGGCAGGCATCACCGACAACATCGTCATCCCGTGGCTGCTGGAGGGCCTGGGCTTCGACGCTCCGCTGGACAAGAAGCAGGACTCACTCAAGCGGTTCGCCGACACCTACATTCACTCCGGCTGGCAGGACTGACATGGCAGTGAGCGATCCGAACCATCCGGCACATCTGGCGGGCAAGCGATCCCGGGATGCGGTGGCCGCCCGGGACAAGCAGGCCTGGTTGGACAACTTCGCCGACGACGCGATCGTGCAGGATCCGATCGGACCGTCGTTCTTCGACCCGGAAGGCATGGGCCATCGCGGCAAGGAGGCCATCGCGGCCTTCTGGGACAAGGCGATTGCCCCCACCGACAACCTCGAGTTCAAGTTCCTTGACACGTACCAGTGCGGCAGTGAAGAGGCCAACGTCGGCAGCATCGTCACCACCATGGGTGGGCACCGCATCACCACTCCCGGCGTCTTCACCTACCGGGCCAACGAAGCGGGACAGTTGGTGGCGCTGCGCGCCTACTGGGAAGTGGACCGCGCGACCGCCGAGAAGATCGAGAGCTAGAGCTCGGCAAGGCAATGGCGGCAGGACTCCGGGCACGGCGATGATGCCGTACCCGGGTCCAACCGCGACGCGTCGTCATTCCCAGTGCGAGGTGGCCCGCACCTGAAGCAGGTCGCGGAATTGTTTGGTGGTGTTCGGGAGCAGTTCGCCGGTCCCCCAGTCGACCACGACTCCGTAGCGGCGCAACAGATCGAAGGTATCGAGCTCACCGTCACGGAATCGAGCAGCGACCTCAGCGGGGTCGACGTTGAGCCACTGCTTGCGGGCTGCCCGGATTTCGGCGCGCAGCGCATCGGTTGCGGTGCGGTCGATCTCGTACTGGTCGATCTCAGGGTCGATCGGCGTGATCACCACACCGTAGTCGCGCGCGCCGCCCGCTATGGTCACATAGCCGTCGATCACGTCCTCCAGGACAGCCTCCGGAGCGCGGTCGAGGGGATCGCCGAGTCCGCCGCCGCCTGCCGACGGCCGCTCGAAGGTGTCGCCGGCCTGCACCACAACACCGGAGAACACCGATCCCAGAAACGCTTCTTCTGCCGTGCCGCGGTTGAGCCACACGCCGTGAGGAATCGAGGGGAGCCCGCCGTCGATGCCCCAGGTAACCGACCTGGATCGGTCGCAGCAATAGGACATCACGGTGTTCTCGCAGTCGGTCAGGATGCCGCCTTTGGTCACGCCGCAGCCTCCACGGTACAAACCCGGCCCGCCGGAGTCGGGGATGATCGCGTGCTTGGTCGTCAGCACCGGAGTCAGGCGTTCTTGACCCTCGCACGGCTGGACGGCCAGTCCGACACCGAATACCGGCGCCGTGGCAGTGGAACCGTCCTTGGTGCTGCGTCCTCCCCACCCGCCGGCCATCCAGTCGTACCACATGAAGAACGGACGTTCGTCGGCTCGGGCGTCGCGGCCGCCGACGAGAAGGTACTCAAGGTTGAATGAACATGCGATGGCCCGCTCGGGCGTGATCGCCGACCATAGTTCGAAGATGGCGTTCATGATTTTTTCGTAAGGGCCAGAACAGAATCCGGTCACCGCGATCGGCCAGCCCGCGTTGACCACAGTGCCTTCGGGCCCGATGTCGGTATTGATGGCGGCGTATAAGCCGGAGTTCAGCGGAACGTCGGGAAAAAACGTCTTTGTGCCCGCGACAATTCCGGAGAAGGCCGTGCCGTACCCGCAGTTGAGGAAGCTCGCTACCGCGGGGGCGCTGCCGGAAAGGTCGTAACTGAGCTGATCTCCCTCGATGGTCATTTTCACTCGGATCGGCACCATCCCTTCCGGTTTCGAAGGATCCGAGTCGAGGTAGTCCTCGGTCACCCACTCGCCGTCGGGCAGTTCTGCGACGCGCTGGCGGACGATGCGCTCCACGTAGTCCTGCACCTCGGCCATGGCTTCGACGACGGTGTCGCGGCCGTACTTGGTGACCAGTCGTTGAATCTCGCGCTCGCACACGCCAGTTGCCTCGGCCTGGGCGTGCAGGTCGCCCAAGCTGATCTCCGGGGCCCGGGTGTTGGCCACCAGCAGTTTGGCGACATCTGCGAGAAAACGGCCTTCGTGCCAGATACGGACGGGCGTGATCCGCAACCCCTCGGCGAAATGTTCAGTGGCGGTGACGTCGAAAGATCCAGGGACGCTGCCGCCGATATCGGCCCAATGTCCCTTGTTCTGGGCGAATCCGATCAGCTGGGCATCGGCGAAGATCGGCCGGATGAAGCTGACGTCATTGAGGTGGGTGCCACCGCGGTAGGGGTCGTTGATGCAGAAGACGTCACCGGGATTGATGTCGTCGCCGAACTCTTCGAGCACGGCTTTGCATTGGAAGTGCAGCGTTCCGACGTGCACCGCAATGTCTTGGCTGCCCTGCATGACCGTCTTGCCCTGTGCATCGCACAACGCCGAGGAGAAGTCTCGGCTGTAGATGACGAACGAGTAGCAGGTGCGCAGAATCTGCTCACTCATCAGGTCGACGGACGTCACGAACGCGTTCTTGAGGACCTCGAACGTGACCGGATCGAGGCGGCGGCGGGTAGTGCTTGCGGCGTTCACTGCTGCTCCTGGTGAATATGGATTCGAATATTGCCCCACTCGTCGACGACGGCGGTGGTCGACGGCGGTATGACAGTGGTCGAGTCGAGCTGGTCGATGATGGCGGGCCCGTCGATCGAGTTTCCGGCGATGAGTTCGTCGCGGTCGAAGACCGGCGTCGGCACGCGCCCACCGACTTCGTCAAAGTAGACCTGACGAATTGTGAGTGGCGACGGCGTGGGTGCGTCCGACGCGTTCTGTTGGGGGAAGCGCGGTTTCGGAGTCTCGCCGATGGCGCGAACGCCGATTTGGTAGATCTCGACGTCAACGTGTTCGCGGCGGAACGAGTAGTCGCGTTCGTGTTCTTCGTGGAAGAGTTCGACCGCACGGTCCAAGAACCCGTCCTGGTTGTCGGCGGCGACGCTCAGCGACCGCCATTGTCCCGCGTAGCGCATGCTGATCGAGCGGTCGATACGCATGCGATCCTCTTCGACCCCCTCGTGCCGGAGCCGCGCGAGGCCCTCCTTTTCCAGCTGTGCGAATTCGGATTCGAGCTCTGCCGGGTTGACGTCGGAAGCGATGCGCTGGAACATCGCAGACAAGTCGTGCCGAATGTCGACGAGCAAACATCCTTGCGCCGAGGTGATTCCAGGGTGAGCCGGCACCACGACCGTGGGGATCGACAGCTCCTTGGCCAGGGCGGCGCCGTGGAGTGCGCCGGCCCCACCACAAACCACCAGGACGAAGTCCCTCGGGTCGTACCCACGGCGGATGGACAACAATCGGACTGCGTCGGCCATATTGGCATTGGCGACCTGGATGACGTTCGACGCAGCGGTATCGACATCGAGGTCGAGGCGCTCAGCGATGCCGGTGCGCACGGCTTCCCGCGCCGCATCGACGTCGAGCGTCAGTTCGCCGCCGATCAGCGACTCGCCCAGTCGGCCGAGCACCAGGTTGGCGTCGGTGTTGGTCGGTTCGGTACCGCCGCGTTGGTAGCAGGCCGGACCGGGTGCCGCACCTGCGGATTGGGGTCCGTTACGCAGGGAGCCGGCCTCATCGATCCAGGCGAGCGAGCCGCCGCCCGCACCGATGGTGAGAACCTCGATGCTGGGGAAACAGATCGGGAAGCCATACTCGACCTGCCACCGCTTGGTGGTGCGGATCTCACCGTCGTAGACCAGAGAGATATCCGAACTCGTCCCGCCCATGTCGAGGCCGATCGCATTGGGGTACCCGCACCGGGAAGCGATGTCGGCCACCGCGATCGCGCCCGCGGCGATACCCGAGGCGGCCAACCGCACCGGGTAGCGGTCGACCATGGCCGGCGTCATCGATCCACCGCCGGAGTGCAACAGCAACAGGTCACCGTCGTAACCGTCGGCGCGCAGAGACCCTTCGAGTCGTTTCACATAACCGCTCACCAGCGGGGCGAGCACCGCATTGGCCACTGTCGTGGACGCGCGGTCGTATTCGAAGATCTCCGGCAGGATCTCACTTGACGTCGACACCGTGACGCCGGGGATCTCGTCGAGCAGAATGTCGCGCATTCTTCGTTCGTGGGTGTCATTGACGTAGGAGTTCATGAAGCAAACAGCCACGGTCAGTACACCTTTGCGCCGCAGGATGCGTGCGACGTCTCGTGCCTTGTCCTCGTCGAGGGGAGTGATTATCGAGCCGACATAATCGATTCGCTCAGGCACCTCGTACCGGTTTCGCCGCTTGATGTACGGCGCGCCGACGTCGACGTAGGCATCCCAGAGTTCATCTTTCGTGCCGTCGCGGATCTCCAGGATGTCGCGGAACCCCTCGCTGCACACCATCGCGGCAGCCGGAAATCGGCGCGTGATCAACGCATTGGTCGCGACCGTCGTGCCGTGCGAGAACAGGGTCACCGCTGAGAGATCGACACCGGCTGATCGCACACCGGCAACGACCGCCTCCATCGGGTCGTGCGGAGTGGACGGCACCTTGGCAACGCGGGTGCTCTGGTCACGCTCGTCGAAGATGCACACATCGGTAAACGTCCCACCCACGTCGACAGCAACACGAAGGGTCTTCGTGGCTGTGTTCTGCTTCATTGCAAGCCTCCTCTTGTGAAGTGTGGTCAAGTATTGAGCTGCACGAATCCTGGGCCAATTGGAGAAAGTGACTGTTGGCTACAATCAGGTTGGAGTTTTTAACTGTCCAGATGAGGCGGCTGCAACCCGTGCAAAACGACGATTTCCGCCTTGTTGATCTGCTGTTGGATCAGTCGCTCGGCCTTGCCCTGGTGAGCGACTGCAATCCGCACGTACCGCTGTCGGGCGCACATGCGATCGAGATCGCCCATCCGTCGGAGTGGCTGCAGCCGGGAACAGTGATGCTGACGACGGGGTCGCTCTACGGCGATGCCGCCAGGAGCGGACAATCAGCGCAGGCGTACCGCGGCCTCGTGCGCGAGCTGGTGTCGGCCGGCGTCGCCGCCCTCGGGTACGGCCTCGGGGTTGTCACCGATGAAGTGCCTCGCGCACTGGTGGACGAGGCGAACCGTCATCACTTCGCGGTGTTCACCGTGCCGCGCGAAGTCGCCTTCATGACGGTGATCGATCGTGTTGCGGAACAGACCCATTCGGTTGAGTCGCATTCCTTGCGGCGTGCGTTGCAGATGCAGGATCAGCTACTCGACGCGCTGGGCGCCGCTGATCCCGAGCAGGAGCTGATATCCCGCCTGGCCGCGATATTGCGTTGCAGCGTACTGCTGTACAACGAGCTGGGTGACGTCGTCGCGGCCGCCGGCAAGGCGCCGTCGCATCTGATGCGGTCCCAACTGCGTGGCCGCAGCGGCCATCTACGGTTCAGCGTCGGTAAGTGGTCGGTGACAGCCGACCCGATTGAGCCTGGCGGAGAACCACACTGGCTTGTGGTCGCCTCGACCCGTCACGAAGTTCCCGACGCTCTCGCCCGATCGACTCTCCAGGTCTCCGTGCGCCTGCTCAACGCGATCGAGCGGTCGCGCTACCGGGCGGCGGTAGAGAACCGTGCACGCCAGGCAGCGTTTGTGCGCGAGCTGGTTGCCGGTGAGATCATCGATCAATTCAGCGCTGAAGGACATCTGGAGTCGTTGAGGTTCGGGCACCGACCCCAATTGCGGGTGTTCGCAATGTCTCCCACGGATGGTTACGACGCCGGACGCTGGGTAACGCGAGCCGCGACCGCGCTTGACGCCCTGGAGACTGATGCGCTCGATCTCGCGAGATTGATGCGCCTGCCCGTGATGTTCGCGCAGCTCGCCGATCAGCTGATCGGCGTACTCGCGGCCGACGTCCCCGCCGTCAACGGCTGGATCACCAACCAGCCCGAAGGTGCCGTCTGCGGCTTCTCCGAACCGTTCCAGGATGTGCGCACCGGTCCGGAACGTTTGAGAAACGCACAGCGGGCGCTGCGGGCCGCGCAAACGCGGAACCTCCGCTACACCAAGTTCGAGGACGTGGGCATCGCAGATTGGCTCTTGACCGGACAACACCGGGAGACCACCGCGGCCAAAGCCACCGAACAGCTCGCCGTGCTCGGGCAGCACGCTGGCTACCTCGAGTTCATCCGCACGTTCTTCGCCCATGACCTCGATGTCGTAGCAACAGCGAAGGCGCTCAACGTACATCCGAACACCGTGCGGCACAGAGTGAAACGCGTCGAGTCGATGTTCGGTGAGTCGCTGCGGTCACCGACGCTGATCACCGCAATCCACCTGAGCCTCGAGGTACTCGCACTCGAGGGCGACCTTTCCGCGATCGGCGAAACTAACCCTCCGATATCTCCGTGAGCCCGGTCAGGTACCGCTGGGCCAATTCCTGGTAGGCCTGCGGGTTGGTGTTGACCCACATCTCGGCCCCGGTGCCGCCGATCGGTCCCCTGATCTTCGCGGGCGCACCGGTGACCAGCACCTCGTCGGGAATCTTGGTGCCGCCCACCACCAATGAGTGGGCGGCGATCAAGCTGCGTCGCCCGATCACGGCGCCGTCGAGCACCGTCGAGTGGTTGGCGATCAGTGCCTCGGCACCGACATGTGCGCCATGCACGACGCACATGTGCGCCACCGTCGCGCCCGGCCCGATGTCCACCGGGATACCGGGCGGAGCGTGCAGAACCGAGCCGTCCTGCACGTTGGCGCCCACTCGGATCACGATGGGCGCGTAGTCGCCCCGCAGGACCACGTTGAACCACACCGACGCACCGGCCTCGACCGTGACATCACCGATCAACGTCGCGGTCGGCGCCACGAACGCAGTCGGATCCACTCTGGGCGCGCGACCCTCAAATGAGTACAGGGGCATCGTTCACATATACCGCAGGCCAGCTCCGCGGGCCCGGCACTCGCCCATCGCGACGCGTACTGTGAACAGTAATTATGCCGTTCCCGACGTCATCGCCGTTGAAACTCGTGCTCACTGCAGGTCTCGCCACGATCGTCGCCACGACAGCGGCGAGCTGCTCCGCAACCGATCCAGGCTCCGCCGCGCGATGGGGTATGACGCCCACCACAGCGTCCAGCGCGCCACCCGCAGCCGCCCCGCCTGCCGGCGGTGCCACCAAGCCCGGCAGCCTCGACTACAGCCGTCTGATGCTGACCGCCACCGACATCAGCATTCCGCCGGACACGTTCACGGTCAGATCGTCGAACACCAACCCCAACGGCATGTCCGGCGCCAGCGCGTTCTTCGTGAACACCGACGACACCAAGGCCATCGCGGACACGATCCTGATCTATCCCGACGCCGCCACCGCCACGGCCACGCTGCGTCAGGCGTCGACCGCCGTGAGCACCATTGTCACCGGTGGTACCCCGCAGCCGTTTCCGGTCGGCACGGACGGCACCATCGTCGCCGGCGTCTCCCCCGATGGCGCCAAAGCAGTGACGCTTCTCATGTTCACCGAGGGGCGTGCGCTGGTGCGGCTCGAGTTCGACAGCGCCCCTGGTCAACCGGCCACACCGGAGGTCGTGACCAGCGTGGGAAGGATGCAGGAGATCGCGCTGCGGGTGGGTGTGCCCGCCACGTGAGGCGGCCGAGGGCGCGGTATGCCGCAGGTCACGTACCCCTCATTGCCAGACGCGGAGGCAAAACTGTAACGTGTTCTAGTTAGAGAGCGAAGACTGGAGGCGTCATGGCTACGGACACTGCCGGTGGGCAGGAGCGCAGCGACCGGGGAACCGGTGTTGCCATTCGAGAGATCGACACCGGCGCGTTGCCCGATCGGTACGCGCGGGGCTGGCACTGCCTCGGACCGGTGAAGGACTTCCTGGACGGCGAGCCGCACTCCATCGAGGCGTTCGGGACCAAGCTGGTGGTCTTCGCCGATTCGCAGGGGGACCTCAAGATTCTCGACGGCTACTGCCGTCACATGGGCGGGGACCTGTCCCAGGGCACCATCAAGGGCGACACCATCGCCTGCCCGTTCCACGACTGGCGCTGGGGCGGCGACGGCAAGTGCAAGCTGGTCCCCTACGCCAAGCGCACCCCCCGCCTGGCCCGTACCCGCGCCTGGCATACCGATGTCCGCGGTGGCCTCTTGTTCGTGTGGCACGACCACGAGGGCAACCCGCCGCAGGAAGAGGTTCGGATCCCCGAGATCCCCGAGTTCGCCAGCGACGACTGGACCGATTGGCGGTGGAACACGATGCTCATCGAGGGCAGCAACTGCCGCGAGATCATCGACAACGTCACCGACATGGCGCACTTCTTCTACATCCACTTCGGCTTGCCGACGTACTTCAAGAACGTGTTCGAGGGCCACATCGCATCGCAGTACCTGCACAACGTGGGCCGCCCCGACATCGGGGGGATGGGCACCGCCTACGGTGAGGCGCACCTGGATTCGGAGGCGTCGTACTTCGGGCCGTCGTTCATGATCAACTGGCTGCACAACAACTACGGCGGCTACAAGGCCGAGTCCATTCTGATCAACTGCCATTACCCGGTCAGCCAGGATGCGTTCGTGCTGCAATGGGGTGTGATCGTCGAAAAGCCCAAGGGCATGGACGACGCCACCACCGAGAAGCTGGCCGCGGCGATGACCGACGGTGTCAGCAAGGGCTTCATGCAGGACGTCGAGATCTGGAAACACAAGACCCGCATCGACAATCCGCTGCTGGTCGAGGAAGACGGCGCGGTGTATCAGATGCGCCGCTGGTACCAGCAGTTCTACGTCGACGTCGCCGACATCACGCCGGACATGACCGACCGGTTCGAACTGGAGATCGACACCACCGCGGCCAACGAGAAATGGCACATCGAGGTGGAGGAGAACCTCCGGCAGCAAGAGGCGGAGCAGGCGTCGACGCCATGAGGCCCGAGGTTGACGAGCTGGCCCGCTCGATGCTGCTGCTGCACGGGGTGCACGATGACGACGACACGCACCCCGCCAGCAGTGCCAGCAAGCCCGGAACATGGTCCAAGGCACCGGATTTCGCGTCCGATCCGCAACGAGCGGCCGCAGTCCGGGAGGCCACCGAGCGGGACCGGCAACGGTACCTCACCGCGGGCCTGGCCTCGGTGGACTGCCGGTTCTGCCACGTCACGGTCCAGGTCAAGAAGCTGGGTCCGGAACACACGTCAGTGCAGTGGAGTTCGGAGGCGACGCAACGTTGCGCCGTGTTCGCCGAACTGCGGGAATCCGGAGGCGATCCGGCACGGGCACGCTCCTGCCCGCGGCTGACGGATAGCATCAGGCATGCTGTCGCCGAGGGTTGCCTGGAGGAGTTCTCCTCTGCGCCCTCGCCTGGCGACGGCTGAGGCCATGCCCCGACGAGGGGCCGTTCTGGTCCTCGTCCTGGTCCTCGCGCTCGCCGGTTGCACCCGGGTGCTCGACACGCCACACCCGCAGGCAGAGCAATCGGTGGCACCGATCCCGGCGGGTCAGGTGCACGATCTGTTGAGTCCGCACGTCCAGGATCAGGACGGCAACCTGTTCGTCACCGTGTCACCCGACAGGTGCAGTGGGGTGGCCAGAGAAGTCGATCCCCCGTTCATCGCCGGACGTCACCCGGCGGCTACCGACGGTGGACACTGGGCCGACGAGGGTCGGGTGTATATCGAAGAGATGGTCGCGGTCTATCAGCGCGACTTCGATCCGAAGGCGGCGCTCGCCGACGCCCGCAACACCATCAATTCGTGCCGCGACGTCACGTTCACCGTCACCACGATGCGCGGCCAGCACTACACGTTCACTCTTCTGCCCCAGTCGAACTCGGGATCCCCGGACATCGCGCTGTGGTCCTACCGCGGCCGCGACTGGGCCTGCGACAGCGCGTTCGTCGCAGCCCACAACGCCGCCATCGAGATCTCGACGTGCGGCGCTGTGGGAGGCTATGACGTGCAGTCACTCGCCCGCGAGGCGCTCAAGCGGATCAACACACTCGCGAACACCACGGTGTGAGGGCAGCTCACAGCCCGGCGAAGCGCTCCTTGACCTGCTGGGTGGTCAACCCGTAGTCGGCCAGATCATAGGTGTGCTTGGGCGCGCGGGGCCCCTTCTTGCTGGCCTCGTTCACCGCGGTGACTGCAGCGCGGGCCGCATCGGTGTAGGGCAGGCCGAAATGCTGGTACACGTTCTCCACGGTCGCGCTCGGATCGGCGATGAACTCGAAGTAGTCGACATCGTAAAACTGGGCCGAATCATGCTTGGCACGTTCGGCATTGAACAATTCAAGACCACGCGACCAGGTCTCGAGCGCGTCCGCGCCGATCTGCGCTCCGATGAAACTGTTCGACCAACCCTCGGTGGTGTGCTGGGACAACGAGCACATCGAGGCCATGATGGTCTCGGCCGGCCGGTGGCACTGGATCACCAGCGCGTCGGGGTACGTCGCGAACACCGCGTCCAGCGCGAACAGATGGCTGGGATTCTTGAGCACCCAACGCTTTTCCGGATCGTTGAGCCCGATCAGCTGCAGGTTGCGGCGGTGGCGCTGATACGACCGGGTCCAATCCTGCCCGGCGAGCCAATGGGCGTAAGTGGGCAGGTGCGCGAGCGTCTCATACGACACCGAGTGCAGCGACTGGCGCAGCAACTGCCAGCACTCCTCCACTTCGTCGGCGGTCATGAAGTGCAGCCCGGTGTAATCCGGGTTCTCCTCGTGATGCTGGTCGAAGCGGGCAGCCAGTTGCTGGTAAACCGGGTTCTCCGGCCAGGTTTCGCGCGGCGGCCGGGGCTGCGGGAATTCCGCGAGCCACATCTCCAAACCCTGATGGGCGGGGTCGGCGGTCAACAACCGGTGCAGCACCGTGGTGCCCGTGCGCGGCAGTCCCGTGACGAAGATCGGCCGCTCGATCGCCACCTCGGCGTGCTGGGGGTACTGCTTCCAGGACGATTCACTCAGCAGCCGCGCAATCAGGGCGTTGCGCAGGAAGAACCGGGACATCTTGCTGCCGAGCTCGGTGAGATCGGCATCGCGCTGATACGACTCGAGCAGTACGCCGAGGGCTTCGCGGTAGTTGTCGTCGTCAGCCCCGAAATCGTCGAGTCCCGTGGCCTTGGTCGCTGACGCGTGTAGATCGTCGACGGTGCCGACGTCGGTCCGCACGCTGCTCATGCCTTGTACTCCCCGCAGTTCACATCGAGGGCCTGGCCGGTGATGCCGCTCGCCATGTCGCTGGCCATGAACAGGATGGCCGAGGCGACCTCGTCCTCGGTCGGCAGCCGCTTGAGATCCGATGCGGCGGCCGTGGCCTTGTAGATCTCGTCGACCGTGGTGCCGTACTTGCCGGCCTGGTGGGCAAAGTAGCTCTCCAGAGTGCCACCCCAGATATAGCCGGGCAGAACGGAATTGACTCGGATGCCCTGGTCCCCCAGCTCGGTGGCCAGCGTCTGCGACATCGCGAGCAGCGCGGACTTGGCCATTTTGTAGGCGCCGTACTTGGCCTGCGAGTGCCGCACCACCATGGAGTTGACGTTGACGACCGCGCCCTTCGACTCGGCCAGCGCCGGGGTGAAGGCCTGGATCAGTCGCAGCGCCCCGAACACCGTGAGCTCGATGGCCTCGCGCATGTGCTCGAAAGTGGTGTTGGCGAACGGCTTCATCGACGGTACCCGAAACGCGTTGTTGATCAACACGTCAACCTTGCCGTAGGCCTCGGTCGCCGCTGAGACGAGGTTGTTGACCTGATCGTCGTCGGTGATGTCGGTGCCGACCGCGATGGCGCGCCGACCCAGGTCGGCGACCTGCTTGGCGACGTCGTCGAGGCGTTCGACGGTACGGGCCGCCAGCACCAGGTCGGCCCCCGCCTCGGCGCACCGGCGCGCCAGCGTGGTGCCCAGAGCCGGGCCGACGCCACTGATGACGACCACCTTGTTTTCGAGAAGTTCGGACATCTGCTACCCCAGCATCCTGTTGGCGATTTGCTTCTGGCGCAGGGCGATTCGCTGCCGCCAGTCTTCGTGCGAGATCTTGTTGTTCTCGTAGTACGGCAAGGCCGCCTCGACCTTGGCGAGGTCGACCAATTCCACTGTCGGGCCGTCGGCCTCGGTCAGCTCCCGTGACACGCGCTGCCAACGGAACTGCAGGAATCCCTTGGCGTGGCCCAGGGTCTCCACCCAGTTGGTGACGCCGGGGTTCTCATCGGAGACGACGATGCGGATCTTGCCGTCCGGATCCGCTTGGGCCTGAGTGCCGTTGAGCGATGTCTGATGATTGATGTAGTCCAGCGAGATGTACCAGAGGCTGCCCAGCTGGAATCCGAGATAGGGCGCGTCGGTGACGGGCAGCGTGATGACCAGCGCCTGATCCGGCTTGAGGTCGTAGTGCCCGGCCGACGAGTACTGGGTGGCCAGGCCACCGGGGGTGAGCCGCGGTGCCACCATGGTGTTGACGGGGATGTTCATGTAAAACCACTGCGGGAACTGCAGCCAGGTCTTGATCCGCTGCACCAGCTGCTTGCCCGCGGTGGCATAACGCTTTTCGATCAGCTCCCGGGTCAGTGCGGGCGGTGCGGTGCCTGCCGTGTCGGTGCGGGCGATCGCCAGGGTGCCACGAGTAGCCGACCAGTCGTTGTAGACCTCGCGGATCACCAACTGGGCCGGGCCTTTCGGCGTCACCCGCCATTCGAAGGTGCCGTCCTCGGCGATGTCGAGGGCACGGTCGTCAAACGCCGTCTCACTGTCGGGCACGTTTGAGTCGGTGTATTCACCGCCGAGCATCTGGAAGCTGAGATCCGTTGTGGTGCCGCGCGTTCCGGTCACAACGTACTCACGACCCGCCTGCACCCGGGTACCGAAGTACAGGGTGTCCGGGTTGTCCAGGCCCATCTTGTTGAACGGGCCGGTGCCCGATTGCAAGAACGGGTGGTCGCGGTCGTAGTCGAACGCCATGTGCGTACAGGCCGAGATGCCGCCCGCGAGGTATTGCAGACCCTCGAGCAGATCGGCCTCGGATTCGATGTGCGGCGCCTCGCGGACCAGGCGCTCGGCCTCCGCGATGGCGTCGACAAGTGGTTGGGCGTACATCCGTCCCCGTCCTCGCGGTCCAATATTGGACCGCAGTGGTAGAGTTTCCGACCTGAGGTTAAAACGTGTTCTAGTTCGAGTCAATGTCGGAGGTGCCGGGTGACGGTTGCGGAATCGGCCGGCCGTGCGTCGCCGCCCACGGCGCGGGTGGTGGCCATCCTGAATTTCCTGTCCGCGCATCCGCACGAGCACTTCGGCCTGTCCGAGTTGGCTCGCCGGATCGGGTTGAGCAAGCCCACCTGCCTGGGCATCCTCAGCACCCTGGCCGAGGCCGGCTACGTGATCCGCGACGCCCAGGAGAAGACCTATCGGCTTGGGCCCGCGCTCATTTCACTGGGCCACACCGCACAGGAATCGATGCGCATCAGCCCCGGCGCGCGCGACGAACTACGGCGGCTCTCCGAGACCTTCAACGCCACCGCGGCCCTCTCAGGCGTGGTGGACGACCGCATCACCCTGCTGGAACTCGTGGCACCACCCGGCACCCCCATCACGGTGCAAATCGGGCAGAGCTACCCGTTCGCGCCGCCCGTCGGGTTGATGTTCGTGCTGTGGGACGACCGAGCCGTCAAGAACTGGCTCGCCAAAGAACCGACCATCCCGCTGCGTACCGACACCAAGCGTCTCGACCGCGTCATCGCCGAATGCCGCGCGTCGGGGTACCTGGTGGAACGTCTCACCCCCGGCGGTCGACGCCTCTACGCACTGATGGCGGGCATGTCGAGCACGCTGCCCGACGAGCTGCGCGCACTGCTCGGCGAGCTGATCTCCGATATCGGCGAACGCGTGTATCTCCCGAGCGAATCTGGTGCCGAAGCCCACAACATCAGCGTCATCGCCGCGCCGGTCTTCGACCATCATCAGCGCCAGGTGATGGTGGTCTCGCTACAGATCGGCCGGGCCTTGTCCGACGCGGAGATCACTCGACACGCCCGCGGGCTGTGTGCCGCCGCCGACGTGCTGACGGCCCAGTTGGGCGGCTCGAAGCCGACGCGCTAACTCGTGGCGGCCAACACGAACGGCAGCACCTCGGGCGCACCGGCGTCGCGCAGCACGCGCGCCGCCATCGTCAGGGTCCATCCCGTATCGGTCATGTCATCGACCAGCAGGACCGGCCCGTCGCAGCCGATGGCAGGCGTCTCCCAAGCGCCGTTCAACGCCGCGACCCGGTAGGCCGAATTCGCGGCGGTCACCGGCCGGCGGTCGAGTGCATAGCGCAGCGTGCCCAGATCGGTCAGCCGGCCCAGCTGAGCCAGCCGCTGCACGGTCGAGCGGATCAGCACGGGATGGCTTTCCGAATCCAGACCCATGACGGCAACAGGCCGGCGCTCCCAGTTCCAGGCCTTAAGCACCGCGACCGCCGCCTGCACAACCTCGTCGGGCACGTCCTGATCCGGTTCGGCCAGCAGCTTGCGCAACCGCGCGCCCCAGCCCAGATCGGTGAGGCGGCCGATGGCACGCCCCTGCGCGGCGCCGTCGTTGATCCGCCCCGACAACGCGACACCAAGGGACGCCAGGCCCGACGGCCACTGCTTGCGCGGTGCCACCGCGACCCCGGGACGCCGCAGCCGCTCCCGCGTGGCGGTCAGAGTGGCCTCGTCGACGGCAGTCTCGTACCGGGTTCCGGTGCAGTTGTCGCAGCGGCCGCACCGCTGCCCGGGCTGCAGTTCGGGATCGTCGAGCTGCCCACGCAGAAACGCCATGCGGCAGCCGTCGGTGTCCAGGTAGTCGAGCATGGCCTGCTGCTCACGCCGGCGCGCCTCGTCGAGCGCGCGATAGCGCTCCTCGTCGTAGCTCCACGGCTCACCGGTGGCGATCCACCCGCCCTTGACGCGGCACACCGCGCCGTCCACGTCGAGCACCTTGAGCACCATCTCCAAGCGTGACCGGTTGAGATCCACCAGGGTTTCCAGTGCGGGAGCCGACTGTGGCCGTTCGGGGTCGAGTGCACGAATCACATTGCGCACCATGGCTTCCGACGGGAACGCCACCGACGCGAAGTACCGCCACACGTCCTGATCCTCCACGCCCGGCAGCAGGATGACCTCAGCGCTGGCGGTGGCACGACCCGCGCGGCCCACCTGCTGGTAGTAGGCGATCGGCGAGGACGGCGCACCCAGATGCACGACGAAACCCAGGTCGGGCTTGTCGAACCCCATCCCGAGCGCCGAGGTCGCCACCAGCGCTTTCACCTGGTTGTCCAGCAGGTCGGCCTCCAACTGCTCCCGCTCGGCAGGATCGGTGGACCCGGTGTAGGCGGCCACCTTGTGACCCTGCTCGGACAGCAGGGCAGCCACATCGTGGGCCTGGGCCACGGTCAGGGTGTAGATGATGCCCGACCCCGGCAGCGAATCTAGTTGTGCGGCAATCCAGGCCGCACGCTGTGCGGGATTGCCCGCCTTGACCACCGCCAACCGCAGCGACTCGCGGTCCAGCCCGCCGCGCAGCACCAGCGTGTCACGACCGCCGACGCCCAGTTGGGCTGCGACGTCGTTGACCACCCTGTCGTTTGCGGTCGCGGTGGTCGCCAGCACGGGGATGTCGGCGCCGAGCTCGGCGATCAGTGTGCGGATGCGTCGATAGTCGGGACGGAAGTCGTGTCCCCAGTCGGACACGCAGTGCGCCTCGTCGACCACCACCAGACCGGCGTCGGCCGCGAGCGCGGGCAGCACGTTGTCGCGAAAATCGGGATTGTTCAACCGTTCCGGGCTCACCAGCAACACATCGAGCTCACCGGCCGCGACCCGTTGATGAATCGCGTCCCATTCGGTGACGTTGCCGGAGTTTATGGTCGCGGCGGCCACCCCCGCCCGCTCGGCCGCGGCGACCTGGTTGCGCATCAGCGCCAGCAGCGGCGACACGATCACCGTGGGACCGTGCCCGCTGCTGCGCAGCAGCTTAGCCGCGATGAAGTACACCGCCGACTTGCCCCACCCGGTGCGCTGGACCACCAACGCCTGGCGGCGCTGCACCACGAGCGCCTCGATGGCCGTCCACTGGTCGTCACGCAACCGCGCCGCGGGCCCGGCCAGTTGCTCGAGAATGGTTTGGGCCTGTTCGCGGGTTGCCATGGCTCCATACTGCCGGGGCGCACTGACAGGGGCGAAGATCAGTGGTCGACCGACACTGTCTGACTACCAGCCTGAGCGGTCTGCCAGCGCCGCGGCGGCTGACCGTGATGGCGCTGAAACGCTGTAGCGAAGGCGTATACCGAGCCATACCCGATCTGAGCGGCGATCTCGTCCAGCGTCGCTTCCGATGTGAGAAGAAGGTCCCGGGCCAACGTCATCCGCCAGTCCGTCAGATATTTCATCGGCGAATGGCCGATCACCTGCTGGAACGTGCGCGCGAAGGTGGCCCGGGACATATGGCCGAGCTTCGCCAATTCGTCCACAGTCCAGGGTTTTTCGGGTTCGGCATGGATCACCTGGAGAATCGGCGCCAGGCGCGGGTCCGATGCGCCGCGAAACCACGCGGGCGGGGTTGCACTGCGACTCAGTCCCGCGCGAAGTCCGAATACGACCAGAACGTCGAGCAGCCTGTCGAGGACGGTCTGGCGTCCGGGGTTCTCGTGCTGCATCTCTCGTGACAGCAGGGCCACCACGGTATGGATCGGATCGTCGACGTTGGCCGGTAGCGGCAGTATCGGTGGCAGCGCGTCAACCAGCCCCTGTCCGATGTCCCCGGCGAAACGGTAAGCGCCGCAGAGAAATACCGATGCCCTGTCAGAGAGCGCACTTTCTTCGGCAACGGGCAGTGATCGGAAGTCGTCAGGTAAGGCGCAGAGGGCGCCGGGCTCATGGGCGATGCAGTGGTCGGGCCCACCCCGGACAAGGGCGAGGTCGCCTGGCCGCAACTGGACCGGTTCGCCGACCCCGTCGACCCACAACCAGGCGGTGCCCTGGATGACGGCATGGACGGCAAGTTGGATGGCACCCGGGAGTCTCAGTCCCCACGGCGGAACCGCCGCAGACCGCGCAAACACACCACCAGCAGCACGGGCACGAACCAGATGTTCTTGGAGCAAGTCCACGCAATGAGCGTCTCGCACAAACAAATGAGCGTCAAGACCATTGAGGAGCTCATTCAGCGAGATAAGTATGGAAGCCATGAACAACCCACACCGGCCCACATTGGTTCTCGGCGCTACCGGGAAGACCGGCTCACGGGTCGCCGCAAAGCTCGCACAGCGGGGCACAGCTGTGCGCACCGCCTCGCGCCACGGCAGCGACATCGCATTCGACTGGGATGACACAACAACATTCGCGCCCGCACTTGCCGACGTCGGCGCCGTATACCTGGTCGCGCCCGTCATGCGGATGGACTACGCCGGCATCGTGTCCGACTTCCTCGACCACACTGAGCAAGCCGGAGTAGATCACGTCACCTATCTCAGTGCGTACGCCATGGAACTGGCCCCTGCGGACCTTCCGGTTCGCGCCGTAGAACTGGACCTGCTGTCTCGGTCGGCGCTGACCACGTCGATCATCAGGCCCGCATGGTTCATGCAGAACTTCAGCGAGAGCTTCCTGATTCCCGTCGACGACACGATCGCCGTGCCGAACGGCCAGGGAGCTGAGGCGTACGTCCACACCGACGATATCGCCTCAGTCGCGGCAGCGACGCTGTCCGACCCCTCCGCACATGCCGGCGCCGCCTATGCACCGACAGGACCAGAAGCATTGACGGTGTCACAAGCAGCACAAGAAATCTCGGCGGTTACTGGCCGCGCGATCACCTACCGCCCCATCGCCCAGGACAGCTGGATCGACGCCATGATCGCTGCAGGCGTCCCGCGGGACTACACAACGATGTTGCGCCAACTGACCTCAACCATCGCCGATGGCAACGGCTCACGCCCCAATAACGACGTACTGGCCGTCACCGGGCGGCCACCGATCAGCTTCGCCGAATTCGCCACAGAAGCGGCACCAATATGGAAGCAATCCACACCGACCACACAAGCGAGGAGTGCACGATGAAGACACCGATCGAGAAGCTTGACGATTTCACCGCGCTCGATCCGTTCTTTCGGATCATCGAGCAAGGGCTCGACGGCCTTGTCGAACCGGGCCATTTCTTCGACCTCATGACAGAGGACGTCGTCACCGAGTACGTGATCACGGTGCCGGGGTACCCGCCGCGAGTCGAAGGGCGGCAGGCGCTCGCCGAGCTCTACCGTCCCTATGGGGCCGCGATGCAGCTCGACCGCTGTTTTGATCTGTCCGTGTACCACGATCCACACCGGAGCGTCGCAATCCTGGAGTACGCGTCGGAAGGGCACACGGTCGACGGAAACCGGCCGTACGCGAACAGGTTCATCTCGGTGATCACGATTCGCGACCGCGAGGTCGCGCATTGGCGCGACTATCTCAACCCCGTCTCGGTGTTCGACGCGCTGGGCTGGCCGGATCGCTGACACAGAGCCTGCGCTGGGCCTTCCGAAAACGGAAGGCCCAGCGTGACAAACCTTCTTGCGGGGTCAGGCCTTGGCCTTCTCGGCTTCCTGTTCGCGTTTGATTTCCAGCGCGATGTCGATCAGCTGGTCTTCCTGGCCGCCGATGAGTTTGCGTTGCCCGGCCCGGTGCAGCAGCTGGTGCGCGGGCACCCCGTAGCGCTCGGACTGACGGATGGCGTGCTTGAGGAAACTCGA
>NZ_LZTB01000138.1 GCF_001665685.1 Mycobacterium sp. 852013-50091_SCH5140682 | reverse complement strand
GACCACCGCCGCGGAAAAGTGCTGCGCCGCTTGGCCGGTGACGATCCCGAGGTCAACGAGGAATGGAACTGCGACAAAGGCCGGTGGGCCTTTGCCCATACCGGGCAAAGGGATCGGCTGACAAGCCCGCTGATACGCAACATCGATGGATCATTGATCCAGACGTCCTGGCCACAGGCGTTGGCTATTGCGTCTGCCCGTCTTTTTAAGGCGCGCGGCCGTGCCGGAGTGTTGGTTGGTGGACGCGTCACCTTAGAAGACGCATACGCCTACGCGAAGTTTGCCCGGATAGCCCTTGGCACCAACGACATCGACTTCCGAGCGCGTGCTCACTCGGCAGAAGAGGCCGAGTTCTTGGCGTCACGCGTCGCCGGTCGTCGGATGACCGTCACCTACGCGGATCTCGATGCAGCTCCTGTCGTGCTTCTCGTGGGATTTGAGCCAGAAGAAGAATCCCCGATTGTCTTCTTGCGTTTGCGCAAGGCCGCGCGCGTGCATGGCCTGCGGGTGTACTCGATTGGACCGTTCATCACCAGAGGCCTGGCCAAGATGGCGGGAACGCTGCTACGCACGAGGCCCAACGAGGAACCTGCTGTGCTCGACGAACTGCATACCGGCGACCTCGCCGTCTTGCTGCGACAACCGGGTGCAGTCATCATGGTTGGTGAGAGGCTGAGCGCGGTTCCCGGCGGCCTATCTGCGGCGGCACGACTGGCTGACGCTACCGGTGCACATCTGGCATGGGTACCGCGCCGAGCGGGCGAACGCGGTGCCATAGAAGCCGGTGCCCTGCCCAACCTGCTACCGGGCGGACGACCCGCGAGCCGTCCCGGCCGAGATACCACCTCGATTCTGTCCGCAGCTGCAGCCGGAGCTTTAGATGCTCTAGTCATCGGTGGGGTGGAGATCACCGACTTAACGGATCCACAAGCAGCCCGGAATGCACTGTCGGCAGCACCGTTCATCGTCAGCCTCGAGCTGCGTCACAGTGAGGTCACCGATCACGCCGACGTCGTTCTGCCAGTAGCGTCCGTGAGCGAGAAGTCCGGCACTTTTCTCAACTGGGAAGGTCGACAGCGCTTCTTCCCCGCTATCTTTCAGGAATCGACGGCACTAGCCGATCTACGTGTGCTTGATTCGATAGCTACTGAGATGGGCACCCCTCTGGGAATTACCGATTCTGACGCCGCACGCGAGGAACTGCGTCGGATCGGGGACTGGGGCGATGCGCGGCCTGAAGCAACTTCTGTGCCGGCTCGGCACTCAACCAACCCCGTTGCAGGCCAAGCGATTCTCGCCGGATGGCGGATGTTACTGGACAATGGCTGCCTGCAGGACAGCGAATCGGATCTCGCTATGACGGCGCGACGGTCCGTGCTGCGCCTGTCTCCATTGACCGCGGCAGAGATTGGTGCCAGTGAGAATGAACGGGTGACCGTGCGGACTGCTCGCGGCACCGTGACCTTACCGCTCACCATTACAGACATGCCGGATCGGGTGGTCTGGCTCCCGTTGAATTCCCTCGGTTCGTCGGTTTATCAGCAACTCGGAGTCGGCGTTGGCGCTCCTGTACAGATTGGAGTGTCGCAATGATGGACACCTGGTGGCTGGTCGGGATGAAAGCCACGGCGGTCTTCGTATTTCTGCTTGTGACCGTGCTTGTGGCGATCCTTGTGGAACGAAGGGTCTTGGCCAGGATGCAGATGCGACTCGGCCCCAATCGGGTCGGCCCGTGGGGGTTGTTGCAGTCTCTCGCCGACGGCATCAAGCTGGCTCTCAAAGAGGGTC
>NZ_LZTB01000137.1 GCF_001665685.1 Mycobacterium sp. 852013-50091_SCH5140682 | reverse complement strand
CGGCGGAGCAGGCGAAAGGCCTGCCCGCAACGGGGGCAGCGGGGGCGCAGTCGGACTCGACGCCGTCGTCGTCGCTGACGTCGGGGTCCGGTCGTTGGTTGACGACGGATTGCGAACGATCAACAGCACCAGCGACACCACGATGGCGGCGGTGGCCAGCGCGGCCGCGCCGAGTGCCACAGCGGCCCCGCGGGTGCGGTACCACGGCACCGGAGCGGGTTTGAAATTCCAGGTCGTGGCGTCGAACGCGTCGAAGCCGTCCGCCTCTGGTTCGGCTCCGCCGGATGGTCCGGGGGCGTCCTCGCCGGGGGTTTCCGGCGCAGCGTCGGCCCAGAGGTAGTCGAAGCGACCAGCTGCCTCAGGTTCAGCCACGTTCTGATGCTAGCGGCACGACCTGCATGAACGCGTGATGATTGCAATGTCGACACGACGACGAAACCCGGCGATGACGGAATGGACCCCCGGCGGAGGTCGGCCACGGTAGGGTTCGGACGTCCCGGAGCCATTCACCGCAGCGACCAGTGTCGGTAACCGCGGCGCCATTGCCGCGCATTCTGATCATCGGAAGGTTGGCAATGCTTTCCAGAACAGCGCGTCCCAGAACTTCGCAGCCCAAACTGATCCCGGGCATCCTCGCCGCCATCACGGCCCTGGTCGCCACCGGTGTGGTGGCGTGTGCCCCACCGCAGAAAGACAACGGTGGCGCGCAGACCCAATCGGGGGTCAAGGCCGCCGAGGCCACCTCCGCCGAGGCGTTCGGCGGCATGGACGGCCTGGTCAAGGCGGCCAAGGCCGAGGGCGAACTCAACGTCATTGCGCTGCCCCCGGATTGGGCCAACTATGGCGCGATCATCAAGGCGTTCTCCGACAAGTACGGCATCAAGGTCAACTCGGCGCAGCCCGATGCGTCCAGCCAGGAAGAGATCAACGCCGCCAATCAGCAGAAGGGCAAGAGCGCCGCGCCTGACGTATTCGACCTCGGACAGGCTGTGGCACTGGCGAACACGTCGATGTTCGCGCCGTACAAGGTGACGACGTTCGACAGCATCCCGGCGAAGTTCAAGGACCCCAACGGGGTTTGGGTCAACGGCTATGGCGGTTACATGTCGATCGGGTTCGATTCGGCCAAAGTGCCTCCCATCACCACCGTCGACGATCTGCTCAAACCCGAATACCACGGGAAGGTCGCTCTCAACGGCGATCCCACCCAGGCCGGTGCCGCGTTCTCCGGAGTGGTGATGGCGGCGCTGGCTCAGGGCGGGTCGGCCGACAACATCGCGCCCGGCGTCGACTTCTTCGGAAAGCTGCACCAGGCGGGCAATTTCCTGCCGGTGGATCCCACCCCGGCCACCATCGAGTCGGGCCAGACTCCCGTGGTGATCGACTGGAACTACACCAATGCCGCCGAAACCCGGAAGCTGCCGAGTTGGCAGGTCGTGGTGCCGCCGGACCATGCCGTCGCCGGCTACTACTTCCAGGCGATCAACAAGGAGGCCCCGCATCCGGCCGCGGCGCGGTTGTGGCAGGAGTTCCTGTTCAGCGACGAAGGCCAGAACATGTTCATGGTGGGCGGTGTTCGCCCGGTCCGTGCCGACCAGATGGCCGTCGCGGGCACTGTTGACAAGGCGGCGTTCTCCAAGCTTCCGTCGATCGACGGGCAGGTGGTCATCCCCACCCCGGCTCAAACCGAGGCGGCCACCAAGTATCTGGCGGACAACTGGGCCAAGGCGATCGGCTGAGCGACCGATGCCGGGTGCCGTGGTGATGCGGCGGGTCCGCGAAAGTCTGCCGCTGCTGCCGTTTCTCGCGGTCGTCACCGTGTTTCTGATCGTGCCGACGGTGACGGTCGTCGTCATGGCGTTCTTCGCCGACGGGTCGTTCTCGCTCGGCCGGATCGCCGCGCTGTTCTCGCCGACGGCACTGGCCGCCCTGGGCAAGAGCGTGCTGCTCTCCGGAAGCACCGCGTTGATCGGTGCGGTGCTGGGCGCGGTATTGGCCTGGCTCATCGTGAGCAGTCCGCCGTCGTCGATGGTGCGGCGTTCGGTGCTGGCTCTGTGCAGTGTGCTCGCCCAGTTCGGCGGTGTCGCACTGGCTTTCGCGTTCCTGGCCACCATCGGGCTCAACGGTGTGCTGACGGTGTGGGCCCGCGAGCACCTGGGCTGGGACCTGGCAGGATCGGGCTGGCTGTACGGGCTGCCCGGGTTGATCCTGGTGTACACCTACTTCCAGATTCCGCTGATGGTGATCGTGTTCCTGCCTGCCCTGGAAGGCCTGCGCGAGCAGTGGCGCGAAGCGGCCGTCAGTCTCGGGGCGTCGACGTGGCAGTACTGGCGTGAGGTGGCGGTGCCGTTGTTGACGCCTGCCTTCCTGGGGTCGGCGTTGTTGTTGTTCGCCAACGCTTTTGCCGCGTATGCGACCGCAGCGGCGCTGGTCAGCCAGGGCAGCCCGATCGTGCCGCTGCTGATCCGCGCCGCGCTGACCAGTGAGGTGGTGCTGGGGCAGTCCGGGTTCGCCTACGCGTTGGCGCTGGAGATGATCGTCGTGGTGGCGGTGGTGATGCTGGCGTACAACGCATTGGTGCGACGCACAGCGAGGTGGCTGAAATGACGCGCGCAAGAACGGCGCTGCGCGTCGGGCTGTGGCTGCTGTTCGGATTGTTCTTCCTGTTCCCGCTGTATGCGATGGCGGATTTCTCGACGCGCAACCTGATCGAGGGCGGCCGCACCCTGGCGGCGTGGCACAACCTGGTGGCCGACGAGGCGCTCTACCAGGCGATCGTGGTCTCGGTGCTGCTGGCCGTCTTCACCGTGGTCGCGATGTTGGTGCTGCTGGTTCCGACGATGATCTGGGTGCGGTTGCGGGCGCCGTGGGCGCGACGTGCGATCGAGTTTCTGTGCCTGCTGCCCTTGACGATTCCGGCGCTGGTCATCGTGGTCGGATTGCGCAACGTCTACCTCTGGGTCACCTACTTTTTGGGCGAGTCGGCACTGACGCTGACGTTCGTCTACGTCGTGCTGGTACTGCCGTTCGCCTACCGCTCCCTCGACGCGGCGCTGGCGGCGATCGACCTGCGCACCTTGTCGGAGGCGGCGCGGTCGCTCGGTGCCGGCTGGGCGGCCACGATCACCCGGGTCATCGTGCCGAACATCTGGCCCGGAATCCTTTCCGCTGCCTTCATTTCCATCGCCGTGGTGCTCGGGGAGTACACCATCGCGTCGCTGAGCGGTTATCAGACGCTGCAGGTGCAGATCGTCGCGATCGGCAAGAGCGACGGTCCGACGTCAGTGGCCGCCTCGCTGGCGGTGCTGCTCTTGGGTTTCGTGTTGTTGCTGGCTCTGGCGGTCGTCACCCGTGGCCGTCGTCGGAGGACGTGAGGAGCAATATGGGGCCCGCGCACGTGAGGAGCAATATGAGTCTCTCGGTCGAACTCAACGACCTCACGCGGGTTTACGGCAGTGTCAAGGCGCTCGACGGGCTGACCCTGCACATCGAACCCGGCGAGCTGGTGGCCTTGCTCGGCCCATCGGGGTGTGGCAAGACCACTGCGTTGCGCATCCTGGCTGGGCTCGACGAGGCCACGTCGGGCACCGTGCTGGTCGGCGGCCGCGACGTGAGCTCGGTGCCCGCCAACAAGCGCGACATGGGCATGGTGTTCCAGGCCTACAGCCTGTTTCCACACCTGACGGTGTTGGACAACGTCGCGTTCGGGTTGAAGATGCGCGGTAAAGCCAAGGCCGACAGGATGTCTCGGGCCGCGGACATGCTCGATCTCGTCGGCCTTGGCGCGCACAAGGACAAGTACGCCGACGAGTTGTCGGGCGGCCAGCAGCAGCGTGTCGCGCTGGCCCGCGCGCTCGCGATCCAGCCGGGCGTGCTGCTGCTCGACGAGCCGCTGTCGGCGCTCGACGCGAAGGTGCGGGTGCAGTTGCGCGACGAGATCCGGCGCGTTCAGCTCGAAGTCGGCACCACGACGTTGTTCGTCACCCACGATCAGGAGGAGGCGCTGGCTGTTGCCGACCGGGTCGGTGTGATGAGCCAGGGCAAACTAGAACAGCTCGCCGCCCCGGCGGATCTGTACGCGAACCCTGCCACCCCGTTCGTCGCGGAGTTCGTCGGGCTGAACAATCAAGTACCGGCGGAGGTTTCGCAGGGGCGGGCCCGCTTGTTGGGTACCTCGGTCCCGACACTGGCCGGTTCTGTCGGGTCGGGCGGCGGGACGGCGCTGGTGCGGCCCGAGTCCATCACGGTGACCGCCGACACCGACGGCAATGCGCGGGTCAGCTCGGTGGCGTTTCTTGGACCGATCTCGCGGGTCTATGTCTCGATGCCCGACGGCGCGGTGTTGCACGCCCAGCTGGCGAGTGCGGCCGCGGCGGCGTTCAGCCCGGGAGACCCGGTGCGCGTCGGCGTCGAGCCCGCGCCGGTCCTGGTTGTCTGAACCGGTGGCTCAGACGTCCTTGACCGGCTCGATCCCGAGATCGCGGTAGGTCACCAGCGCCGCGAACGGCACTCCGCGCTTGGCGAAGCGTCCTGTCGCGACGTCGCCGCGGTCGACCATCGGGATCACGCCCGTCACCACGACACCGAGCGGGACGATGCGCTCGTAGGCGATCTCGGTGGATCCGCCGGTGCTGATGACGTCGTCGACCAGTAGGACCTTCATGCCGGGTTCGAGCCGAGTGCCTTCGATCCACTGCTCGCGGCCGCGGCTCTTCTGCTCCTTACGGACCGAGAACCAGGCCTTGCCGGTGACCATCGCGACGCCGTGCGCCAGTGGATCGGCGCCCATGGTCAAGCCGCCGACCGCGTCGAACTCGATGCCGCGGGCGGCAGCCAGATCGGCGACCGCGCGGCTGACGGTCAGCATCCGCTCGCCGGTGTCGATGGCGTACTTGCCGTCGATGTAATCGTGGCTGAGCTGGCCGCTGGCGAGCCGGAACGGTTCCTCGCGGTGCTCGTAGCCGCGGGTCCGGATCAGGTCGAAGGCAGCTTGCCAGGTGTCCGGGCGCTCGGTCGCATCAGGCATAACGGCGATCGTATTGCACCTGCGCCGGTGGGCCTATCCCGCCTGGGCACGTCTGGCCAACTCGACTGTGGCAGCCCGTAATTCGTCGAATGAGCCGATCGGGGCGGCGTAGCCGACGCGGGTGTAGGCGACCCCGCGATCGGTCGTGACGCGCAGATCGAGGCCGTAGCGGTCGGCGCCGGTGCACACCGCGGTGGTGGTGTCGGGATAGCCGCCGAGGGTGCGGGCCATCGCGAGCAAGGACGACGCGTGATCGGCGTTGAGATGCTCGATCGCGCCGGCTGCGCGTGGTGACACCGGATCGGGTTCGGCTGCGGCGTAATCCGCGCCGGTGGCCGAATCCATCCGCCCGTAGCCGCCGACCCAGCGCACGCGCTGCACGCGCAGCACCCACAGCGAGAAATCGCTGTAGTCGATGTAGTACTTCGCCGCTGCGACCGCCGCGAGGTGGGCTTCGCGGGCTGCGGTGGCCTCGGCTCCGAGAGGGCGCTCGGCGACACCGGCCAGCGTGACGCGGGCGCTGGCCAGCGGGTCCGCGTCGCCTCCCGGTGCCACGATCGCGATGCTCGCCCGCTGATCGGCTGCGAGGTTGCGACCATGCTCGGCCATGTTCGACACGCACAGCACGGGTGCCCCGTCGAGCAACCCGTACGTGACGAACGACGCCCACGGGTCACCCGCGGCGGTGAGGGTCGCCAGCGTGCCGGTGTTGGTCGACGCGGCGACGGTGCGGGCTTCCTCGGCCGCCGATGGCCGGATGGCTTCGACCGGTGAGGTCAGCGGTGGGGGGACGGTGGGTGCGTCGCCGGGGTCGCCATGGTCGCGTGAGCGACGCGTCCCACCTGAGTCGCGTGAGCGACGCGTCCCACCTGAGTCGCGTGTCAGGATCAACCGCCCAGCGCGGCGATCAGATCCTTGATCTGCGCGGTCTCGGCTTCGGTCGCCGGTTCTTCGGCCTCGACTGCTTCGATGAGGTCCTTGCGCAGCCCGACGCCGTTGGCGGCTTCCCGCGTCGAGAGCTTGGCCCGGCCGCGTGCGACGTAGAGCCGCTGGCCGAGCGTTGCGCCCGGCCCCTCGGCGGCCGCGGTCATGAGCTCGTCGTAGCGGCCGCGGACACCGCTGAGAGCGACGATGACCGACGGGGTGACCCGGCTGCGGGCCGCCGCCTCGGACAGCGAACTCTGCAGCTTGCGCAGCCCGCTCAGCACGATCGAGGCCCGTTCGGGGAACTCAGGATCGCTGACGGGCGGCAGTGCATCGATCGCGGCGGAATACATGTGCATCGCCGCATCCGACAGACCAACGATTACCGGTGCTTCGCCGTCATTAGGCGCAGACTCACCCACAGGGCCATCCCTCAATCGAATTGTTGGGGCGATCTCTCCGGCAGACCGCCACGGACAAGATCAAATTCGGGGAAAACGTAACCCGTCCTGGGCTCTTATTCAACCGTTAGTTTTCCCGCAAACTCCCGCGTGACAGCGAATCACGTTGCTGGCGGCTGGGATCGGCAGAGCCACAGCGAATCGTGACATCAGACGGCGGTTCGTCGGGCACTTCAGTGGGTACGTTTGAGAACTGATGGAGGACATCGACGGAGTAGCCCTGCAGGTTCTGGACGTCCCGTTCGACGCGTGGTTACCGCGGCAGCGGTGGTACGCCGGCCGCGGCCGCACGCTCAGTGCGGCCAGACCGGTGCTCACCGTGTACCTGCGCGACGACCTGTTCCTGGTTCTGGTGGACGCCTCGTATGTCGACGGCACCGTGGAGCGCTACCAGGTCGTCATGGGCATCGGCCCGGATCCTGGCCACGCCGGCGCCGCGATCAACTCCGACGACGGCCGGACCGCGTACGACGCATTGTTCGACGCGGACGCCGCGCGCTATCTGCTGAAGCTCATCGATGACGCCGCCACGGTCGGGCCGGTGGAGTTCGCGAAAGAACCCGGGGCCCGACTCCCGTTGGACGCCCCACCCCGGGTCTCGACGGCCGAACAGAGCAACACCAGCGTGGTGTTCGGGCGCGACGCGATGCTCAAGGTGTTCCGCAGGGTCACCGCGGGCGTGCATCCCGACATCGAACTCAACCGCGCGCTGGCGCGGGCGGGCAACGAACATGTCGCACGACTGCTGGGCTCGATCGAAACTCGCTGGGACGGTGAACCGTGTGCCCTGGGGGTGGTGTCGGAGTTCGCCGCCGACTCCGTCGAGGGCTGGCACATGGCCACCACCGGCGACGCGGATTTCACGGACGAGTCCCGACTGCTCGGCGCAGCGGTGGCCTCGGTGCACACTTGCCTGGCCGATGTGCTGGGCACGGACAGTGTCCCGTTCCCCGTCGACGTGATGGTGGACCGGCTGACGACGGCCACGCAAGCAGTGCCCGAACTGTACGACTACGCCCCGCGTATCAAACAGCGCTACCGCGACCTGGCCGGCCGGCAGATCACGGTGCAGCGCGTGCACGGCGACCTGCACCTCGGTCAGGTCCTGCGCACGCCGCAGCGCTGGCTGCTCATCGACTTCGAAGGCGAGCCCGGAAAACCGTTGCAGCAGAGGCGTCGTCCGGATTCAGCGGTGCGTGACGTCGCAGGCATGTTGCGGTCGTACGACTACGCGGCCTACCAACGGCCCGGCGTTGCCGCGCAAGCCTGGGCAGACCGCAATGCCACGGCCTTCTGCGACGGGTACGCCGCCGAATCCGGTGCTGACCCACGCGCTTCGGCAGACCTGCTGGCGGCCTACGAGCTGGACAAGGCGGTGTACGAGGCGGCCTACGAAGCCAGGCACCGACCGGACTGGTTGTCCATCCCGATGGGATCCATCAACCGGCTTCTGGGCTGAGTCGTCCCTACAGCGTCACGATCTGGTAGTCGGCCAACTCGCCCATCAGAGTGTGCAGCTGGTCCTGTGAGGACCCGAGGGTGTGCTCGATCGCGGTGAGCCGCGCCGCGTAGTGCCCGACGGGATACTCCGCGGTGATGCCGATGCCGCCGTGCAGCTGGATGGATTCCTGCGAGATGTGCCTGCCCGAGCGCCCGATCTGCAGCTTGGTGCGGGCTGCGATCACGGGGTCGAAGTTGCCGTCGGTGATCGACATGGACGCGTAGAGGCCCATGCTGCGGGCCAGCTCCAGCGACACGTACATATCGGCGGCCCGCTGGGTCAGCGTCTGGAACTTGCTCAACGTGACGCCGAACTGCTTGCGCGCCTTGAGGTAATCGGTGGTCAGCCGCAGCGACTCCTCCATGGCGCCGACCGCCTCGGCGCACAGTCCCGCCGACGTGCGGATCAGGGCGCGGGTGACGACATCTCCGGCGTCGACCGCGTCGCCGAGCGGCTCAGCGAGCGTATCGGCCAGGTCGATCTGTGCGCCGCGCTGCCCGTCGAAGGTGCGGTAGTTCTCTCGGGTGACCGCTGCCGCGTCGACGAGGAACAGCCCGGTCCCGCCGTCGGGCAGTGCGGCACTGACGATGAGGGTGTCGGCGTTGTCGCCGGCCAGCACAGGGTTCTTGCGGCCGTTCAGAACCCACGAATCACCTTGCTGCACAGCAGTTGTGGTGACCGTGCCGGACAACCGCATGCCGGGCTCGGCGTGCGCGAAGGCCAGCAGGCGCTGCCCGGCGGCGACCTCGTCGAGGAGTTGTCGCTGGGCGTCGGTGCCCGCCTCGGCGATGATCGACCCGGGAACCAGCGCGGCGTGCAGCACCGGCTCCGGTGCCAGCCTGCGCCCGATCTCGGCCTGCACCACCATGATCTCCAGGGGGCCGCCCGCGTCTTCCTCGAATCCCAGTCCGAGAACGCCGATCTCAGCGAGCTGGGCCCATACCTGCGGGCTGTAGCCGGGATCGGTGTCGACCACCTTGTTGCGCTTCTCGGTGTCGTAGCCCGACAGCACGTCGCGGGTGGTGTCTGCCAGCAGAGTCTGTTCTTCGGTCAGCTGAAAGTCCATGATTCAACTCACAATCCGAGAATGGTGGACGCGATGATGGTGCGCTGAACCTCGTTGCTGCCGCCGTAGATCGAGGTTTTGCGGTAGTTCAGATAGTGCGGTGCGGCCTCTTGGGCCCACTCGGGCGATGCGATGGCGTCGCCTGCCTCGTACGGCAGCGCGTCGACGCCTGCGACCTCGACCAGCAGTTCCGTGGCGGTCTGCTGCAGTTGGCTGCCGCGCAACTTCAGGACCGACGACGCGGGGTTGGGCTTGCCGTCGGCGGAGTCGGACGTGACCCGCATCTGGGTGAGTTCCAGTGCCAGCACGTCGTTCTCGGCCTCGGCCAGCCGTGCGGCGAACAGGGGGTCTGAGAGCAGACCGTTGGCGGCGGCCCGTTCCTTGGCCTCGGCCAGCCGCACCTTGGTGCGGGCCACCTGCGCGATGCCGGTGCGCTCGTTGCCGAGCAGGAACTTCGCATACGTCCAGCCCTGGTTCTCTTCGCCGACGAGTTGGTCGGCGGGGACCCGGACATCCTCGAAGAACACCTCGTTGACCTCGAAGCTGCCGTCGACGAGCTTGATGGGACGCAGCGTGATGCCCGGGGTGTTCATGTCGATGAGCAGGAACGAGATGCCCGCCTGCTTCTTGGGGGCCTGCGGGTCGGTGCGCACCAGGCAGAAGATCCAGTCGGCGTACTGGCCCAGTGTGGTCCAGGTCTTCTGGCCGTTGACCACGTAGCTGTCCCCGTCACGCACCGCGGTGGTGCGCAGCGAGGCCAGGTCGGAGCCGGCCTCGGGCTCGGAGAAGCCCTGGCACCACCAGATGTCCAGCGCCGCGGTCGGCGGCAGGAAGCGTTCCTTGATGGCCTGGGAGCCGAATTCGGCGATCACCGGGCCGACCATCCGGGCGTTGAACGTCAACGGCTCCGGCACGCTGGCCAACTGCATCTCGTCGAGCCAGATCTGGTGCTGAGTGGGCGTCCAGTCCTTGCCGCCCCACTCGACCGGCCAGTTGGGGACCGCCAGGCCGTGATCGTTGAGGATCTTGTGCGCGGTGACGATGCCGTCCTTGCCGAGCGGCTTACCCAACCGGTTGCGTTCGCGAATCTCGGCGGGAATCTGGGTGGTGTAGAAGGTGCGCAGTTCGTCGCGGAACGCGGCTTCCTCTGGTGTGAGCGCCAGTTGCATGACCATCTCCCTGCTCCGTGGATCTGACAGCACACTAAACCACCGGTTGGTTGGGCGACGAAACGGCCAGGTCAGAGAGCCTTCCTCACGAGCCGGTCAGCGCACCAGCCGGCGTAGCAGTGCCGAGGCGGCAGCGATTCCGAGTACTGCGGCGAGCACCAGCACCGTGACGTCGACGACCCAGTTGGTCGGCGTTCCGATGAGCAGTCCGCGTAGGGCGTTGACCTCGTAGCTCAGTGGATTGACCGCGGACAGTGCGCGCAGCCAGCCGGGCATGATGTCGACGGGGTAGAGCGCATTGGACGCGAAGAACAACGGCATGGTGATGGCCTGGCCGATGCCCATCAACCGGTCCCGCTTGCGGACCAGCCCGGCCAGCGTCATCGACAGGCACGCGAAGAAGGCCGCGCCGAGCGCGACGACGGCCATCGCGGCGAGGATCCGCAGCGGGTTGGCCGTCATCGGGATGCCCATCAGGTAGGCGAGCACGACGACGCCGACCACCTGCACGACCGAACGCACACCGGCCGCGAACGCCTTGCCGGTCACCAGGGCCGAGGCCGGCGCCGGCGTCACCATGAGCTTGGCCAGGATGCCCGCGTCGCGGTCCCAGATGATCTGGATGCCGTAGAAGATCGAGATGAACAGGGCGGACTGGGCGATGATGCCCGGCGCCAGGAAGGTCAGATAGGGCACGCCGCCGGTGTTCACGACGTGCAACCGGCTGAAGGTCTGCCCGAAGATCAGCAGCCACAGCGCGGGCTGGATCAGGCGGGTGAACAACTCGGTCCGGTCGTAGCGCAGCTTCTGCAACTCCACGAGCGCGAAGGCGCCGACGCGCACGGCCATACCGCGAACTCGGCGCCATCCGCGGGGCGCGAGGACCAAGGCGGTAGAGGAAGAGGAATCAACTGACACGGCGTGCCGTCCTTCGGCTCGAGCGGACCTCGCGGATGCCCGAACGCCGGGTGTCCTCGCCGAGTTCGGAGCCCGCGTAGTGGCGGAAGACGTCCTCCAGGGTCGCGCCGTCACCGTCGCCGGACACGGACTCCTTGAGAGCGGCCGGGGTGTCGACGGCCTGCAGCCTGCCGTGGTGCATCAACGCCACGCGGTCGCACAGCGCGTCCGCCTCGGCCATGTAGTGGGTGGTCAGCAAAACCGTCATGCCGAACTCGGCCTGCATCCGCTGCACCTGTTCCCACACACTGTCGCGGGCAATCGGATCCAGCCCGACCGTCGGTTCGTCGAGGATCAGCAGCAGCGGGCGGTTGACCAAAGCCTGTGCCAGTTCCAGGCGCCGCACCATGCCGCCCGAATAGGTGCCCGCGGGCTCGTCGGCGACATCGAGCAGATGCATGCCTTCCAGAGCGACGGTGACCCGCTCGCGCAGTTCTGCCCGCGGCACGTCGTAGAGCCGGGCGAACAGCTCGACATTCTGCCTGCCGGTGAGTGCGGATTCGATCGAGAGTTGTTGCGGCACATAGCCGATGTTGTGGCGGATGTCCATGGTGTGACGGCGGGTGTCCAGCCCGAAGATGCGGACCTCGCCGTGTTGGACCGGCGTCAGTGTGGTCAGTACCCGCACCACGGTGGTCTTGCCTGCGCCGTTGGGGCCGAGCAGGCCTAGGGTCTCGCCGTGGCGCACTTGCAGGCTCACCTCCTCCACCGCCGTGAACTGCCCGTAGCGATGGGTCAGGTGGCGGCAGTCGATGGCGAGCACGTCGTCGGACGTCATGCCCTCACCTCCTCGGGGGTGTCCCGTAGCTGGGCTTCCTCGTGGAGCAGCCGGGTCAGTTCGGCGAGCACGTCCAATCCCTTTGTCAGCGCGTCAATTTGGCCGGGTTCGAGCTTGGCCAGCACGGCCGACAGCGCCGCGCGGCGGGCGGCCCGCGATTCGTCGGCGACCCGCTGTGCCGACTCCGTGAGCGCCAGGCGCCCGATGCGACGGTCGGTGTCGTCGACGGTCCGGATCAGCAGTCCGTCGCTGACGAGCCGCGACACGAGGGTCGATGCGGTGTTGGGCACCAGGCTGAGTTCGGCGGCGGATTCCCGTACCGAGATGCCGGGACGGCGACCCACCAGGCGTACGAGTTCGGCCTGAGACTGCGTCAGCCCCGCCGCATCGAACCCGCCGCCGGTGGATCGGCGCAGCTGTCGCCGAAATCGGCCGACGACGCTGAACAGATTGCTGATCAGATCTCCGTACGCATCCGCCACGTCGTCCACGATACCTCTGTAACAGAGGTATTGCCGGGCCGGTTTGGTGGCTGACGCTAGATGTCGACTGCGTTTAGAAAGGTGGTGGTTGGTAGTTGGTGGCGAGCCAGGCTTGGTGTTGGCGTTGTTGTTCGGTGTTGAGGGTGGCGCGGTGGCGGCGTTCGGCGGCGATGCGGTCGCGGCGGTCGTGTTCGCGGGTGTGGGTGCGGGTGGGCATCATCA
>NZ_LZTB01000136.1 GCF_001665685.1 Mycobacterium sp. 852013-50091_SCH5140682 | reverse complement strand
TCTCAGCGGCATTCTCCGGCGCCACAGGCGGCAGAGAGCGACGTGGACGATTCTGGCGGTTCCGAAACACGGCTACTTCTGTGTCACGGGTTGTGGTGGCGGGGGCGGTGCTACCGATGTCGTCGCGGTGTCCGTGGCACTGGTCAGCGCGTAGGTGACGCCGCCGATGGCGACGATCACCAACGCGGCGGCGACGCCGAACACCGCCACCGGCAGCTTCTGCCACGCGGAGCGGGGCTCTTCGATCGGACCGGTCCGCGGCACGTAGTGCACGGTGGGGCGCGCCGCGGTGTGGGTTCCGAAGGAGTCCAGGTCCGGCCCGGTGTAGGGCACGACGTCGTCGTCGGTGTCGTCCTGAGACCAGGCCAGCGCCCGGAACGTCGAGGAATCCGGTTCCTGGGGCGTCATATCGGGGATCGGGGTCGCAGCGGTGGCTTCCAGGGTCGGAGCGACCCCGGTTTGCACGTCGGCGTCAGCCGAATACGCCGCGGCAAGCGCGCCACCGATCGCGGCATCCAGCGCGGGCTGCGGCGTCGTCACCACCTGAGCCTGCGAATGCTCCGAAAGTTGTTGGGTGACAAGCGGAATATTGGCACCGCCGCCGATGGTGACCACAGCGGCCACCGCAGGCCAGCCAATCCCGTTGCGTTCCAAGGCTGTTTCCAGCGCCGCCAGCGCACCGGCCAGTGGCTGCCGCATCAGCGTTTCGAGCTCGGCACGGGTCACCCGGACAGCCGCGGAGTATCCCGGCAGTTCGACCATGAGGTCGGTGGCAGTCTCCGCCGACAACCGTTCCTTGGCCTGTCGGCACTCCTCCCGCAGTCGGGCCAACGATCCCACCGCCGTGGTGCCTGCGGGGTCGATACCACCGGCCTGCGCGACGCCGTCGAGCACATGAGTCAGCAGCGCCTGGTCGATCTGGTCACCCGAGAAGTCCGTGTACCGGGTGGTCTCGTCGATCGGCTCGAAGGACGCTCCCGCGTCGGCCAATGTGATGCTTGTGCCGCCCCCACCGAAATCGAGCAGCGCCACCACGCCGCTGAGCGGCAGGCCCGGGTTGGCCCGCAACGCCGTCAGCGACGCCACGGCATCGGAGACCAGCCGCGCGGGCATCCCGTCGTGAGAAAGGTTCGGATTGGTCCGCATGGCGCTGCGCAACGCGCGCAGCGTCGGCGCCCCCCAGTGCGCGGGAACCGCGATCGCGAGCTGTGGCGACGGGCCGCCTGCGGCGTCAACCATCGCGTCGAGCGCCTCGACCAGCAGGGCATCGGCCGCATACGAGGCCCCGTCGGGCGCTACCAGGGGAACCGGGTCACCGACCCGTTCGACGAACCCGGCCAACGTCACGCCGTGCCCGTCGGCGGGCGCGCCGACCTGCGGCGTGCGGTCTGCCGACAAGGTCAATACCGATCGCCGTATCACAGGTTGATTGCCGACGCGCGCCGCAACCAGGTTGGTGGTCCCGATCGACAACCCAAGCGGGTCGCTCATAACGGGAATCACAGTAGTCGGTTCGGCACGCACTCAGACCCCTGACACACTTTCGTAATCGAATCGAACACGTTCCGCCATCGCGCTTTTGGACTCCACATGGCATTCACAGCGCGCTCTATACCGGTGCCCACATACCGCATTGCCCCTGCGCGCCGCGCCATGACGACCCTAACAATGCCGTTGTGGGCGCACTCTGTACCCGCCCCGGGCGATTGTGTTGCAATGGCGGGCATGAGCGACATCGACGACGTCAAGCAGGTCAAATACCGCTATCTGCGCGCGTTGGACACCAAGAACTGGGATGAATTCGCCGACACCCTCACCGAGGACGTCGTCGCCGACTACGGGCAATCGCTCGGCGAGTCGCTGCATTTCACCGAGCGCGACGCCCTGGTGGACTATATGCGGCAGTCACTGGGCCCGGAGACCATCACCGAGCACCACGTCTCCCACCCGGAAATCACCGTGACCGGTGACGAGGCCACGGCGACGTGGTACCTGCAGGACCGGGTGATCGCACCGGCGTTCAACTTCATGCTCATCGGCGCGGCGTTCTACCACGACACCTACCGCCGCACGAGTGATGGCTGGAAGATCAGCGGCACCGGATACGACCGCACCTACGACGCCACGATGTCACTGGACGGCTTGAACTTCAACCTCAAACCCGGTACGGCCCTGCATATTTGACGGCTACTTGGCGACGGCGATCACCGCACCGGGCCGCAGCCACTGCATGATCTGCACAAGTTTGGCATCGTCGATCGCCACACACCCCGCGGTGGGCCCGCCATCGGTAGTGTGCACGAAGAACGCACCACCGTTACCGGGGACCCGGGCCTTGTTGACGCCCATCACCACGGCGTGCTTGTAGGCCGAGATGTTCAGGTTCTCGGTCCCGCTGGCCGGATCGGTGTTGAACGGGCACTGCGCCTTCTGACACACCTGCATGGTGTTGTAGGTCGGGCTCTTGACGTCGCCGTCCCACCAGTGGTTGTTGTCGGTGATCTGCACGTACTGCAGCCCACCGCCGGGATTGGGCGCGGTGCCGAACGCGAAGTCGAGCGAGAACACGCCCATCGGGGTCGCCATGTTGCCGTCGTGGGTTTCAGCAGCCATGCCGTTGGCGCCGATACTGGCGGGGATGCCTGCGGCGACGGCCTGCCAGCCGGTGGCGTCCCGCTGATAGACATCCATCATGGCTTTCGAACCACCAACGCCGACAACGGAAATCACCTGCGTGGCGGTGCCCACCGAGTTGCCGAACCACGGCTCGACAGCGCCTGCCACCGGCGCGCCCGCCAGAGCCAACACCGCGGCGCATAGCAGGGCTCCCAGTCGTCGCACCCAACTATCGTCGCTGGCAACGCTATCGTCGCCGTAAAGGTTTGGACACGATCAGGTCGCGGACGGTCGGTAAGTTGAATTGATGGACGTGCGAAAGATCGCCCGAGACCTGGGGACGTTGGACCGCGAGGTGTTCGAAGCTGTCGCAGAATCCCCCAGCCCGCTGCTCGACAAAGCCATGCCGCGGCTGACCAACGCTGCCGACCACTCGAAGCTGTGGCTGGCCATAGCGGCTGCGCTGGGAGTAGTTGGCGGCTCGTCGGTGCGGCGCGGCAGCGTCCGGGGCGTGGCCAGCCTGGCCGTCACCAGTCTCGTGACCAACCAGATCGCCAAACGGCTCTGGCACCGGCCGCGGCCGGACCACACCTTGATCCCCCTGGCGCGGCGCTCCCGACGCATCCCCACCTCGCATTCCCTACCATCGGGCCACTCTGCGAGCGCCGCGGCGTTCGCGGTGGGCGTCGGCCTGGAGAGCCCGCCCGTCGGGCTCGCGCTGGGCCTGCTCGCAGGCCTGGTCGGGCTGTCCCGCGTGGCCACCGGCGCGCACTATCCCGGAGACGTCTTCGCCGGGTTCGGTATCGGAGCAGCCATCGCCATCCTGGGCGCCAGGGTCGTGCCCACCATCCCCACCTCGGCGATCCCGGCGGCCGAGCCGCTGCGCTATCACACCGATCCCCGGCCGGACGGGGACGGCGTGGTCCTGGTGATCAACCCCGACTCCGGTGAGGGCACCGGCGGTCGCGTCATCGACGAGGTCCGAAAGGCGTTGCCGCACATCGAGATAGTCAAACTCGATGGCGAGGACGACGTCGTGCAGGTGATGCGCGACGCCGCGGCCCGCGGTGAGGTGCTCGCTGTCGGCGGTGGTGACGGCACCGTCGCCTGCGCAGCCGGAGTCGCATTCGACGCGGGGGTTCCGCTGGCGGTCTTCCCGGGCGGGACGTTCAACCACTTCGCCAAGGACATCGGGTGTGCCACGGTCACGCAGACGGTCGACGCCATCCGCGATGGCAACGCTGCGTATGTGGATCTGGTTCGCCTCAACGACGACCAGACCGTGATCAACACCGCGAGCATCGGTGCCTATCCGAACTATGTCCGGGTGCGTGAGAAGCTCGAAGGCAAGATCGGCAAGCGGCTGGCCGGGGCGTACGCGGCGTATCTGACGTTGCGCCGCGATCGGTCGGTCCGCATCGCCTACGACGACAAGACGGTGCAGACTTCGCTGTTCTTCCTGGGCAATTCGACGTATCTGCCGTCAGGGTTCGCGCCGTCGATACGTCCACGCATGGACGACGGGCTGCTCGATGTACGGATCCTGGAGAGCGGCAGGCGATTCAGCGGTCTGCGGATCGCCACGGCGATCGCCCTGGGCCGGCTCGTGCGCAGCCCGCTCTACCACGAATTCCAGGTGCCCGAGTTTCGGTTCACCACCCTGGACGGGCCCACGGTGCTTGCGCACGACGGCGAAGTCGGAGAGGCCTGCTCGAAAGCCGATTTCAGCGTGCGATACCGGGCGCTGCCGGTGTTCCGTCCACTTCGGTGACCGCCGGATAGGGCCGCACCGCGAGCCAGCACACGACGAAGTAGGCGTACCCCAACGCCCAACCGGCCACCACATCGGACGGGTGGTGCACGTTGAGCACCACCCGGCCCACCCCGATCGCGACGATGACCACCGCGCCCACAACCGCCAGCCACGTGCGCACTGGTGCCCGCAGCAGCGGCCAGGCCACGGCGAGCAGGGCCAGCACGCCGAGCATCACGCCCAGTGCGTGCCCGGATGGGAACGACGTCGACGGGGCGTAGGCCAGCGCCGTGACCGGACGAGGCCGGTCGGCGAGGTTCTTGGCCACCTCGGTGAGCAGTGCGCTCAACTCGACGGCGAGCAGCAAGAACAGCACGAGCCGCAACTGTCGGCGCAGGATGGCGAGCACAATGAGCACCAGGGCCACGATCCGGAAGGTGACCGGGCTCAGGACCGTGCAGAACACGTCCCAGCCCGCAATCCAGGCGGGATGCGATGCCCCGTACCGGTAGGGCACCCGCAGGCCGGCGTCGTCGAACTCGGCCAGCCAGGCCCAGTTCTGCGCGTAGCCGATCCACATCAGTGCGTATACCGCGACAGCGATCAACGCCGACGCGATCAGCAATCCGGTTCGTCTGCTCACCGTTTCATTCAAGCGCGCCGCCGGGCCACCCATGAGCGCCGCCTATGGTCAGACGATGACCATCACCTACGACGAGGCGCTGCGCCGGCAGATCCAGGCCAACCTGGCGAGCCACGATCGGTACACCGTGACGGACCCGACCAAGAGGCACGCGGCGGTGGCAGTGGTGTTGGTGGACTCGGCAGTTGGCGAGGACCGGGTCGACCCGGCACCGGTCGACGAATGGATCGGGGGCCGGCCGATGCCGGAGGCAAACCTCGACGGCCGCATGGTCGACGTGTCGGGTGGTGCGGCGTTCCTGTTGTGCCGCAGGGCGACCCGGATGAACTCGCACGCCGCCCAGTGGGCGCTGCCGGGCGGGCGCCTCGACCCCGGCGAGACGACGGTCGACGCCGCGCTGCGCGAACTGCACGAGGAGGTCGGCATCGAACTGCCCGGCAGCGCCGTACTCGGCCAGCTCGACGACTATCCGACCCGGTCGGGCTACGTCATCACCCCGGTGGTGATCTGGGGTGGCGGCCGGCTGGACCCGCGCCCGTCCCCCGCCGAAGTGGTCGCGACCTACCGCGTCGGTCTGCACCAGCTGCAACGCGAGGATTCGCCGCGCTACATCTCCATCCCCGAGAGCCCAAAGCCGGTGGTGCAGATCCCGCTCGGCAACGATCTGATCCATGCCCCCACCGGCGCGGTGCTGTTGCAGTTGCGGTGGCTGTGTCTGGAAGGCCGCCATGACCGCGTCGATGAGCTGGAGCAACCCGTCTTCGCCTGGAAGTAGACCGCCGCGCGTTGCCTAGCCCTTCGATCGTGGTGAGCAAAAGCCAACAACAGATGAAATTCTCGCTGTGGGATGGTTGCCTCGAAAGATGAGGAGGTGGACGTGAGCTCGAAGAGCAATGTGCTGATCGTGCACTGGCACGATCTCGGACGTTATCTCGGTGTCTACGGACATCCGGATGTGTCGAGCCCACGACTTGATGCGCTGGCCGCCGAGGGCATCCTGTTCACCCGCGCGCATGCCACCGCGCCGTTATGTTCGCCGTCGCGCGGCTCGTTGTTCAGCGGCCGCTACCCGCAGAGCAACGGCATTCTCGGATTGGCCCACCACGGCTGGGAATACCACGCGGGTGTGCGTACCCTGCCTCATCTGTTGGCGGAATCCGGCTGGTACACAGCACTGTTCGGCATGCAGCACGAAACCTCGTATCCGACGACGCTCGGCTACAAGCAATTCGACGTGTCGAACTCCTTCTGCGAGTACGTCACCGAGAAAGCCACCGAATGGCTGGCCCAGCCCCCGCGAGAACCTTTCATGCTCACGACGGGCTTCTTCGAAACGCACCGCCCCTACCCGCCCGAGCGTTATGTCCCCGCCGATCCGGACGAGGTGAGTGTCCCCGACTATCTGCCCGATGCCGGCGAGGTACGCGAAGACCTCGCCGAGTTCTACGGTTCGATCACCCTGGCCGACGCCAAGGTGGGTGAGCTGCTCGACGCACTGGCCGCGAATGGCCTCGACCGCAACACCTGGGTGGTGTTCATGACCGATCACGGCCCGGCCCTGCCGCGGGCCAAATCGACGCTGTACGACGCGGGCACCGGCATCGCGCTGATCGTGCGGCCACCGACCGGCTCGGGTATCGCGCCGCAGCGCTACGAAGACCTGTTCAGCGGGGTCGACCTGCTGCCCACCCTGCTGGACCTGCTCGGGGTGGAGATTCCCGCAGAAGTGGACGGGCTATCCCATGCCAGCAATCTTCTGGAAAATTCATCTGACGGCACCGAGGTGCGCGCCGCGGTGTACACAACAAAAACTTTCCACGATTCTTTCGACCCCATTCGCGCGATCCGCACGAAGGAATACAGTTATATCGAGAATTATGCGCAACGGCCGTTGTTGGACCTCCCGTGGGATATCGCGGACAGCCCTCCGGGCCGCATCCTCGAGCCCCTGACCCGCGCTCCCCGTCCGGCCCGCGAGCTCTACCGCCTCGCCGACGACCCAACTGAGTCGAATAACCTGCTCGGACCCGGTGCCACCGACAAAGACGAGGCAATTGCCGACGAGCTGGCCATCCAGCTGAACGACTGGCGGCAAAAGACTCACGACGTCATTCCATCGGAGTTCGCCGGTACCCGGATATCCGAGCGATATACCGAGACATATCTTCATATTCACGGCCGTCCCGCCACCAGCAGATCGGCCATCGCGACCGATCGCAACCTCGCCGAAACGCGACAAGACGAACAATAGTTTTGTTCACGGTGAATATAAATATCAGCGACCGTATCAAATAGGCGTCGCAAACAAAATGGGATTAGAGTTTCGCCCATGCCAGACCATCCCACCGCCTACCTGGTGCTCGCATCACAGCGCAGCGGCAGCACGCTGCTCGTGGAATCCCTGCGCGCCACCGGCGTAGCCGGGGAACCGCAGGAGTTCTTCCAATACCTGCCGACCACCAGCCAGTCGCCCCAGCCGCGGCAGTGGTTCGCAGGCGTGGAGGACGAGTCGATCCTTCGTCTGCTGGATCCACTCGACGAGGGCAAGCCCGATCTGGCGCCGGCGACGATCTGGCGCGACTACATCCAGACCGTGGGCCGCACTCCCAACGGCGTGTGGGGCGGCAAGCTGATGTGGAACCAGACGCCGCTGCTGCTCGACCGCGCAGAGGGACTGCCCGACCGGTCCGGGCCCGGGCTGCTGTCGGCAATCCGCGATGTCGTCGGCAGCGATCCTGTGCTCATCCACGTGTACCGCCCCGACGTGGTGTCCCAGGCGGTGTCGTTCTGGCGGGCCGTGCAGACCCGGGTGTGGCGCGGCAGGCCCGACCCGGTGCGTGACGCCCGCGCCGAGTACCACGCCGGCGCCATCGCACACGTCGTCACCCTGCTGCGAGCGCAGGAAGAGGGGTGGCGCTCCTGGTTCGCCGAGGAGGACATCAAACCGATCGACGTCTCGTACCCGTTCCTGTGGCGCAACCTCACCGAGGTCGTGGCCACCGTGCTGGAGGCGCTGAACCTCGACCCTCGGCTCGCTCCCCCACCGGTGCTGGAGCGTCAGGCCGATCAACGCTCCGACGAGTGGGTGGACCGCTACCGCTCGGATGCCGAGAAGGAGGGACTGCCACTGTGACGCTCACGTATTCCGGCCTGACCCAGGTCGACGAGCTGCGGCTACTGGAAGCCGAAGCCGTGCACATCATCCGCGAGGTGGTCGCCGAGTTGCAGCGCCCGGTGCTGCTGTTCTCGGCGGGCAAGGATTCGATCGTGTTGCTTCGATTGGCGGAGAAGGCGTTTCGGCCGTCACCGCTGCCGTTTCCGGTGCTGCACGTCGACACCGGCCACAACTTCCCCGAGGTGATCGAGTTCCGTGACCGCCGTACCACCGGCGTCGGGCACAAGCTGATCATCGGATCGGTACAGGAGACCATCGACAGCGGCCGGGTCGCCGACCCGGGCCCGGGCGCGTCGCGCAACCGGCAGCAGACCCGAACCCTGTTGGACGCCTTGGAGGCCGGCGGGTTCGACGCCGCGTTCGGCGGCGCCCGTCGCGACGAAGAACGTGCGCGCGCCAAGGAACGCATCCTGAGTTTCCGCGACGAGTTCGGCCAGTGGGATCCCCGGGCCCAGCGGCCTGAGCCCTGGTCGCTTTACAACGGCCGGATCCGCAAGGGCGAGCAGGTCCGGGTGTTCCCGCTGTCCAATTGGACCGAGCTGGACATCTGGCGCTACATCCAATTGGAAAACCTTGAGCTGCCGTCGATTTACTTCGCGCACGAACGTAAGGTGTTCGAACGCGACGGCATCCTGCTCGCGGTGTCGGAATATGCGCAGCCGACCGACGGTGAAAAGGCAGCCGTCGAATGGGTTCGGTACCGCACCGTGGGTGACCTGACCATCACCGGCGCGGTGCGCTCGAAAGCGACCACGATCGACGGTGTCATCACCGAGATCTCCGCTGCCACAGTGTCGGAACGCGGCGAAACCCGCGCCGACGACCGGACGTCGGTAGCGGCCATGGAGGACCGGAAACGGGAAGGCTATTTTTGATGAGTACCCGTCAACTGTTGCGCATCACCACCGCCGGGTCCGTGGACGACGGCAAGAGCACACTGATCGGCCGGTTGCTGCACGACACCGACAGCCTGCCGCTGGATCACCTGGAAGCCGTCACTGACGAAGAAGGCGTCGCCGATCTGGCCGCCCTGTCCGACGGGCTGCGCGCCGAACGCGAGCAGGGCATCACCATCGATGTGGCGTACCGGTTCTTCTCGACCGAAACCCGCAGCTACATCCTCGCCGACACCCCCGGCCACGAGCGCTACACCCGCAACATGTTCACCGGGGCATCCAACGCACACGTCGCGATTCTGCTGGTCGACGCTCGCGCCGGGGTGCTGCGCCAGACCCGCAGGCACGCCCGCATCGCGAAATTGTTGGGCATCAAGCACTTTGTCGCCACCGTGAACAAGATCGACCTGGTCGATTTCGACAAGGAACGGTTCGCCGAGGTAGAGCGTGAACTGCATCAGGTCGCTGACCGGCTCGGCGGTGCCGACCTGACCGTCATCCCCATCGCCGCCAAGCACGGCGACAATGTGGTGCACCGGTCCGAGCGCACGTCGTGGTACGAGGGGCCCACACTGCTGGACTACCTCGAAGACATCGAATTGTCGGCGCCACACCCGGATCCGGCGAGCCTGCGCCTGGCGGTGCAATGGGTTTCGCGCCCCACCTCCGAGCAGCGCCGGCGCTACACGGGGCGGCTGTCGGCCGGCACGCTCAGTGTCGGTGACTCCATCCTGAGCCTGCCTGCCGGGAACCGCTCGACGGTGACGGCACTCGACACCCTCGACGATGATCGCCCGGTAGGTGTTGCACCGCTGTCGGTTTCGATCGAGCTCGCCGACGATATCGATGTGGGGCGCGGCGACGTCTTCGTCAGCGGTTCCGAGCAGGCCGTATTGCCTGTGCTGGCCCGCGAATTGGACGCCACGGTGTGCTGGTTCTTCGACGCGCCCCTGCGGGCCGGCGACCGGTTGGCCCTCAAACAGGGCACGCGCACGGTGCGGGCCACGGTGCAGGAGCTGCACACCAAGCTGGACCCCGAGACCCTTGACGAGGTCGACGGCCCAGTGGAGTTGGCGCTCAACGACATCGGCTCGGTGACGCTGCGGACCAGCTCCGTCGTCGTCGCCGACCCCTACGCCGAGAACCGCGACAATGGCGCGTTCATCCTCATCGACGAGGTGTCCAACGACACCGTCGGCGCCGGGATCATCCTCGACGCGCGGGAGGTCAAACCCAGCGGGCACAACCGCTCCGACATCAAATGGCACCCGTCGTCACTGGACCGCACCTACCGCTGGGGCAAGACCGGGCAGCGCGGCGCCACCATCTGGTTCACCGGGCTGCCCGCGTCGGGCAAGTCGACGCTGGCGGTGGCCGTCGAACGGGCACTGGTCGAGGCCGGCCAGGTCGCCTACCTGCTCGACGGTGACAACCTGCGCCACGGCTTGTCCGATGATCTGGGCTTCTCCGCGGGTGACCGCACCGAGAACATCCGCCGCGTCGGGCATTTGACCCGGCTGCTGGCGGATGCCGGTGTGGTGGCGTTGGCTTCGCTGGTGTCGCCGTTGAAGTCCGACCGCGACACCGCACGGGCGCTCAACGATGCCGCGAAGCTGCCGTTCCTCGAGATCCACGTCGCGACCTCGTTGGCCGAATGCGAGCGGCGCGACCCCAAGGGCCTCTACGCCCGGGCCAGATCCGGCGAGCTTCGCGGACTGACCGGCGTCGACGCACCCTATGAGGCGCCGGAGAACCCGGACCTGGTGCTCGACACCACCGAAGCCGACATCGACACTCTCGTCGCCCAGGTGATCGAGCTGCTCGAGTCGCGTCGCTAACCGGTGATCTGTGGAGTTTTTGCCGTGACGAAGGCGGCTAAAACTTCACAAATCGCGTCGGCGTGCGTGACGTAGAGCCCGTGTGCGGCACCCGGGATCTCGATGAGCTCCGCCTGCGGTAGCAGGGCTGCCGTGCGCCGCCCGGTGAGTTCGATGGGCGCCGAGACGTCGGCGTCACCGTGGATCACCAGAACCGGCAGATCCAGGTCGACGAGTTCGGCGCGGTAATCGGTGCGGGCGCCCAGCCGTTGGGTGGCGACCAGGGTGCGCACCGGGACCGCGACGATCTGCTCGATGGTCTCGTCCAGAACTTCTTGTGGCACAGGGTAGTTCGCGCCGAAGAACGGCGGAGCGTTGTCGATGCACCACTGCCGCACGTCGGCCTGCAGCTGCGCGAGCAGCGCATCGAGCATGGTCTCGTCGACACCATCCGGATTGTCAGCTGTCTTGATCAGCAGCGGCAACTGCGGTGCGACGAACACCGCGCCGCTCACCCGGGCGGTGCCGTGTCGGCTGAGGTACCGCACGATCTCGCCACACCCCAACGAATGACCCACCAGCGTCACATCTTTGACGTCGAGATGCGTCAGCAGGACAGCCAGGTCGTCGGCCAGCAGATCCAGCGTCCATTCACCGTCGTACATACCGGACGCGCCGTGGGCGCGGCGGTCATAGCGCACGCACCGAAACCCCGACTGTACGAGGCGTTCGGCGATGTCCTCCCACTGTCGGGAGTTGAGTCCCCACGAGTGGGTGAACACCACCGCCGGGCCCGTTCCGGCGTCTGTGTAGTGGATGTCGGTGCGGTCTGCGGTCAATAGTGTCGGCATGCATCCATCGTCGAACGAGTACGTATGCCTGTCGATTACGTCGGAGGTAATCAGCCCACGTGCGCGACGACGAACACCCGCCGGAACGGGAAGAACGTGATGCCATCAGCTCGCCGCGGGTAGGCCTCAGCGAGCAGCGGGATGATCTCCTCCCGGTACTGCTTCCAGCCCTCCTCGGTGAGACGGCCCTTCACCTGGGTCAGTGCGGTTCCGGTGATCCAGTCCAATACCGGTGTCTCACCGGTCAATTGGTGCGTATAGGTGGTCTCCCAGGCATCGACCACGCATCCCACGTCGGTCAGCAGACCCGCATAGCGCTCGGGCGCATCGACCACATCGGCTTCACGGAAAGGCATGTCCTGCAGCGCATCCGCGAAATGCGGACGCCGCGCCACCTCGCGCACCGCCTGATGCGACGGTGAATCGAAGTTGCCGGGCACCTGAAACGCGATCCACGACCCTGCCGCCAACTGCGCAGCCCATCGAACCAGCAGTTGACGATGAGCGGGTACCCACTGCAGCACGGCGTTGGAGATCACCACGTCGGTGTCGGGTTCGGGCGACCACTGTTCGATGCCGCCGATGCGGGCGTCGAGGCCCCGCTCCTGCGCCGCGGCCACCATCTCCGGCGAGCTGTCCCAAGCCTCCACCACCGCGCCCGGCCAGCGCTGCGCGAGGGTGACGGTGAGATTGCCCGGCCCACAGCCCAGATCGACGACGCGGCGGGGATTGTCCGCGCCGATCCGACCGATCAGGTCGAAGAACGGTCGCCCACGGTGATCGGCGAAGGCCAGATAGACATCGGGGTTCCACATCGGTTACAGGTCCTCCTCGCGTGCGGGATTCCATCGTCCTCCTGGCGTGCGGCAGCCGACGTGCGGGGCGTTATATGGTCGCAGACGATGAGCGAGTCAGAGTCAGTACGACAGATCTGGTCATCTCTGGGCTTGCCCGGCATGATCGACGTCCACACCCATTTCATGCCGAAGAACGTCATGGACAAGGTGTGGCAGTACTTCGACGCGCAGGGCCCGATGATCGGCCGGGAATGGCCCATCACCTACCGGGCCGAGGAAGCCGAGCGCGTCGCCACGCTGCGCTCGTTCGGGGTGCGCCGGTTCTCGTCGCTGGTATATCCGCACAAGCCCGACATGGCGGCGTGGCTCAACCAATGGGCCGCCGGTTTCGCCGCCGACACCCCGGACTGCCTGGCCACCGCGACCTTCTATCCCGAACCCGGCGCCGCGGACTACGTCGCCGCTGCCATCACGGCCGGGACGCAGGTGTTCAAGGCCCACATTCAGGTCGGCCGCTACGATCCCAACGATCCGCTGCTCACCGAGGTATGGGGAGCCGTCGAGGACGCCGGGATCCCGGTGATCATCCACTGCGGGTCCGGACCGGTGCCCGGCGAGTTCACGGGCCCGCTGCGGATCGAGAAGTTGTTGGCCCGTCACCCCCGGTTGGCATTGATCGTCGCGCACATGGGGATGCCCGAGTACAGCGAATTCCTGGATATCGCCGAACGTTTCGACAATGTGCGGCTCGACACCACCATGGCGTTCACGCCGTTCGTCGAATCCACCATGCCGTTCCCGCGTGCGGATGCCGAGCGGTTGCGGGCCATGGGTGACCGGATCCTGTTCGGCAGCGACTTTCCGAACATTCCCTACAGCTATGTCGATGCCATCCGTACCCTCACCGACCTGCCCGGCGTCGACGACGCGTGGCTGCGCAACGTGCTGCACGACAACGCGGCACGCCTGTTCGGGTTGACATGACAATGCGGGGTGGTCTCAACATTCACAGTTGAGACCACCCCGCATTGTCGTGCTTACGACTGCCGGACGGCTACGGCGACGTCTCCACGAGATGGACCGGAATGTCGGCCCGTCTGCGAACCCGATGCGGTTCCTGGCTCCACATCAGTGAGGAAACGAATGCGTTGCGCTTCGGATCAGCCCCCATCACGATCGCGGAGCAGTGGCACCGCCGAGCCTCCTTGAGGATGCTCTTTCGGGGGCTGCGGGTGATGGCGATGTGCCCGTCGGCGGGGACGCCGAGCTTCTTGAGCCTGGCGATGGCGCTCTCGACAATCTCCTCCTGTTCTGCCATCTCCCGCCGGTTCGGCTGCAGACCCGGATTGGGCAGGCCGAAACTCGTGCCGTGCAGCCGCGCGACCGTGATCACCATGGCCCGCCCACGCCCCTCACGAGACATCCGCGCCGCAAGCTTCAGAGCATCCTCGGTAAAGGGACGGCCCTCGGAGGCGAGCAGGATCTCAGCGGCATTCTCCGGCGCCACAGGCGGCAGAGAGCGACGTGGACGATTCTGGCGGTTCCGAAACACGGCTACTTCACCATCTCCGGTTCTGGTGTCTGACCCGGCGCGACCGGCTGGTTCACCATGCTCTTACGATCCTCGCGCTTGCGGTACCAGTAAAGCGGTAGGTAGAGGAAGATCGCTGCCACGCCGAGGTAGTAGTAGACGGCCTGGCCACCGATGTTGGAGTAGATGATGCCGCCCACCAGCCACACGAAGAAGTACAGCGCGGCCAGCGCGAGCGCCAGGTACTTGAACGGCTCCGGCAACCGGAACGGACGCGGCAGGTTCGGCCGGTCCTTACGGAGCAGGTAGTAGCCGATCAGCACCGGTACGAACGAGCCGAGGTAGCCGACGTTGGAGAACGCGTAGATCTCGATGGCGCCACCCATAAAGGCAATGAGCATGCTCGCTACGACGTTGGTCATCATGGCGCGGTCAGGCACGTGGTGCTTGTTGAGGTGCTGGTAGAACTTCGGGAACTGACCGTCGAGCGACATCTGGTAGAGCGACCGCGAGCAACCCATCAGTGAATTCAGCGCCGACAGCACCAGCGCCACGATCAGCATGCCTGCCATCAGCCACTCCATCACTGCGCCGGCCACACCCGGGAAGATCGTGCTGGCGAAGGTGACGAACATTGTCTTCGGGTCGACGAGATCCGGATTGGAAAGGGCACCCGCGCCGAGAACGACAACGAAGGAGATCGGCAGCAGGGTGTAGACGAACACCCCGTAGCCACCTTCCAGGGTCATCGCGATCTTGGCGTCGCGATGCGGGTTCTTGCACTCACCGATGTAGCACGCAGCCGCTTCGTACGCGATGACCGTCCACAGCAGCGGGAAGGCGTAGGCGATGTACATGATCCAGGCGGAGTGTCCGCCGACCGGGCTACCGAAGCTCGACCCGTCGAGATGCGGGAACCCGGCGAGCTCGTGCCAATTCGTCTTGCCCGGGTTGAAGATGAAGCCGATGGACAGGAAGGTCAGCGGAATCATCGACAAAACCGCCAGAACCGTCGCCATCGAGGTTCCGAAGCGAATGCCCAGGTAGGCCGGGATCGACAAGACGAGCAGGCCGACGATCGTGATTACCAGCGTCCACCAGGGAATGAAGGTGCTGATCGGGGTGAAGCCCTTGGTGGCGTCAAGACCGAGAAGGTGGGTGATGTAGAAGGACGCCAGGATCATGTTCAGCGGCGCGACGGGCATCCAACCCACCCAGTACATCCACGCCGTCATGCCGTTGACGTGCGGCGCTAGTCGCGGGAATCGCATCTTGAACGCCGGATAGGCGTAGGACGGCGATCCGCCGGTGCGGCCAGGCATCATGGCGGACAGTTCGGCCAACAGCAGACAGAGCACCACACCGGTGAGGGTGAAGAAGGTGATGAAGGGGATGTACGAGGCGCCGAAAACGGTCAGGAACGCGGGCGCCGCACCCGTGACCAGGATGGTGCCGGCGAGACCGATGACGAAGGCGCCCCACCAGTTCGTCCCGGATTGCAGATTCCCATGTTCATAGTCCAGGAAATCGTCTGTAGCTACATCGTTGTTGCTCAACTCGATCCTTCTTCCAGCTTTCTGTGAGAGAGAGACTTCTCACCCCCTACCTTGGCTGTGGCACAGGTCACGGCAAGGTTCCTGTAAGGAAACAACGTTTCTTATTGGTGTGTCAATAGGGGCCGATGTTTGGTCAATTCGGTGGCCCTACGAAGCTCCTCGAGGTATACCGAGGCAACCCCCGCGAGCAGCGCATCCTGCCTGTCACACAAGGAATTTCAGGCGACGCCGCCCACCTGTCGGCGTTGCTGACGCGTGCCGTCACCGGGCAGCTCGGGCACCCCGCTGTTCGCCTCTGCCGTACCGCCCACGAAACAGATCACCTACCCCGTCGGCACCCACAACGGCCCGCCGCAGGCTGGGGAAAAGCTGAAAAGACCAGGCGGTGCACCCGCTGGTAGAACACGTTGCACAACACCGCACCGGCGATTTGAGCAACGCGATCGACGATCTGAGCCCAGGTCCGCCCCGATCACGGACAGCACGCAGAGCGCTGAAGCCGACCAAGCCGGCTTGGCTGTTCAGGCGTGGTCGTCGTCATGATGGACGACCACCACCGGGCACTTCGCGTGATGGACGCAGTGGTTGCTGACCGATCCGAGGAACATGCCGACGAAGGCACCGTGGCCACGGCTTCCGACCACCAGCAAGTCCGCTGAGCGCGACGCCTCGACAAGCACCTGGGCGGGATGGCCCGCGATCACATCGGAGGTCACGGATACCGACGGTTTCGCACCGAGGACATTGCTGACCGCCTCATCGAGAGCCTCGCGCGCCTGGGCGGCAAGCCCCGCATTGGGCGAGCCACCGACGTAGAGCTCAGTCTTGTACGAGATCACAGCGCGCAGCGTGGCACCGGCCAATTCGGCGTAGTTGGCGGCCCAGCGAAGCGCATCCTTGCTGCACTGCGAACCATCAACCCCCACAACGACAACGGGCTTGGCATCGGTATCAGTCATGGTGCGCTCCACTCAGGCTGGGGCTAATCATGTTGTCCGTCAATGTCGATCATGCCACGGCGCTGCACCCGTGCGACTCAAAACCAACAATCTAGTTACCTTGGAAACCGCGGGATTTCGGAGCTGCAACTACCCGACAGGGTAGTTACAGAGAATCTGCGAACCTCGCGCGGGTCCTGCACGAGATGCCCCTTCATCGACCCATCGCGCCGGCCGCGCTGACTCACATCGACGTAATCCGCTGTGTGATCGGATATTTGCAACACGACGGCATTGTCGCCAGGCGCGCGCCACGGTTGGCGACATCGTCCTGAACGGCCATGTGAAGGCCATTACACCTGTGGAGCAAGGGAATTGGAAGACGTCGACCTGCACGACGACCGACCCGCACTACCCGCAGCGGAAAGGACTCCAGCAGCCACCGGAACCGACTTCACCGCCTCGACCGGCAACGGCGCCAACATCAAGCACCCTCTCGGCGCTGTTTGCTGCGTGCAGCGATTTCGACAGAGAAGCGCGCTCAACCAGGCCTGTAAACGTCCTGTGTATTTGCTTGGCGTTTGCTTCTTGACCGGACGTCGCCGCGCCTCCTAGCATGACAACCGCCTCGTCCAGCGGGTCTGCACACCTGCAGTGGACACCGGCATCGAAGATGCAGCTGTCGCTGGGGGCACCGGCACAGCAATGGCGAAGGCCACGACCCTCAGGTCGTGGCCTTTCCCTTCGCCGGAGACAGGAGGCGTTCCGAGCTCAGGACGCTACCGGGGTCTCCCGCACAATTTCCGGTTCGACGACCGGACCCTCGAACAACACGTCGAGCGCGTCGACCGGCCTGCCGTCCAAACGATGCGGGGACAGGGGGCAGAGCGCCCGCAGGGCAGGGCGGTGCCGTCCCCGCTGCGGGGTGAGTCCCGGCACCGGGGCCTTGGCGCCCGGACGCTCGTCGGTGTGCACCGCACAGCCGACGACCAGTTGCGGCTCGGACGGGTCTCCGGTGAACTCCAGCACGGTCCAGACCTGCCGCGCCGGCAGCCCGCGCACCGCCGCAAGGGTGTCGGCCAGTGAGTCGGTGACCGCGACGCCGTAGGCCGCGGCGAAACCGGATTCGTCCTTGACCCCACGCCACGCCTCCTTGGCCGGGTCCGGCAGCGGAGTGTCCACGCCGTCGACGACGGTGACGGTCCAGCCGTTCTCACGCAGATGGTCGGCCAGCCGACGGCCCACCACTTCAGTGGTGTCGCGCAACGGAATCCGCGACGAGCGGGCCTGCAGCGCGGCTAGGTTGTCGGTCGCGGCCACGGTCAGGCTGATCCAGCTGCGCCGGGCGCCGTCGACGTCGCGGTGGGTGACCCGCACCTTGTCGCACCGGATGCCGTAGCGGTTCAGATAGCTGACCACGATGGGCAGCTGCGCCTCGGCAGCGGGGTCCACCCGTAACACGATGGTTTCGACAGCAGGAGCAAAACCCCTGTCCCCCTTACCTTTCGACAGGTTTCTCAGCAGCATCGCCAGCAGACAGCCGATCCGGGTGGTCAGGAACAGCCCGCCCCACCAGGCGATCAGCACCAATACCGCGGTGAGGGAGACGCCGAGCACCCAGCGTTCCACCGGGCTCTGCCAGGGGCGCGCCAGCACCGCCGCCACGCCGAACAGGGACGCCAACGCGAGGCGGGCGGTCATGTGGTGTTGTCCTTCCGTCGGTGCACCGCGAGCGCGACCAGAGCTGCGATTGCCAATACCGCAGTGCCTGCGAACGCGATGGTGCGGGGGGTGTTGTCGCGCGGTGCGGGGTCTGCCGGCGCGGCAATGGGTTTGGTGGTCGGCACAGCAGGCCCGTCCGCGGGGAGGCCAGCGACGTCCCAGGTGAGTGCGGCGACCGGGTCTACCCCACCGGCTCCGGTCAGGTTCGACGGAGACCGGGCTGCGCCGTGCGCGGTGGCCGTGAGCCGGTGCACCACCTGCCGAGCAGTCAGACCTGGATACTTGCTGCGCACAAGCGCGGCCACCCCGGAGACATAGGCACTCGCGTAGCTGGTGCCGCTCAACGGGTTCAGCTTGTCCTGTTCGGTGTGCACGGCGTTGGCCAGCCCTCCGCCGGGTGCATTGCTCACCGAGACGACGTTCTCCCCCGGCGCCGCGATGCCCACCCAGGGCCCGGCCATGGTGAACCCGGACGGCTGCCCACCGGCGGTGAGCGATCCGACCGACAGCACATACGGCTGCCACCACGACGGTATCGACACCGAGGTCACGGCGCCCCAGTTCCTGAGGTCACCGGTGCCCGCAGTCGAGAGCGGGTTGGATTCGCATGCCGCCCCTGTGCTCACTCCGCCGCGGTTGTTGCCCGCGGCGGCGACGATCACCGCGTCCTTCTCCACGGCCGCATACCGCAGTGCTGCACCGAGTTCCGTTTGGTCGATGGGCTTGTCCGCGGCCAGGCAGGTGACCACCGATATGTTGATGATCCGGGCGCCCAGATCGGCCGCCCGCACCACGGCGCGTGCGAGGCTTGCGACGTCGGCCGATGCGCGGACGACGGCGTCGGTGCCGGGAGTGCGCGGCGCGAACCGTGGGGAATTCTGCCGGATGGAGATCAGCCGCGCAGCCGGGGCCACGCCCGAAAACCCGTCAGCCCCAGGCTGTCCGGCGATCAGCCCGGCCACAGCGGTGCCGTGCCCGTCGCAGTCGGTGAGCCCGTCCGTCGACTCGACGTAGTCACCGCCGGGTTCCACGTTGGGCAGCCGCGGCCCCGGCTGCACACCGGTGTCGATCACGGCGACGGTCTGCCCTTCGCCGCGGCTGTGCTGCCAGGCGCCGGAAAGGTTGAGCGCCAACTGGTTTGCGCTGACCGCACCGGGATCACTGCCGGGCAACACCGCCGTCGTACTGCACGCGGTGCGCTGCATCATCGGTTGCAGCGGACCGGTGCTGCCCGGTGGCGGGCCGGCCTGCGGGTCGACCACCGGCGGGCTGATGGCCCCCGCGGATGGGCACCCGATCAGCGCCACCAGCGCGGCAACCGCCGTGACGCCGAGGTTCTTGCGGATCACTGCGTCACCTGTCGAGTACCAGGCTGAACAGCCCGACCAGATACGCCATCACCGGGATCAGCGAGGCGTCGACACCGGTGGCGAGGAACCCGACCAGCCTGCGCATCGGCAGGGAGTACGTGTCCGGCGACACCACCCGTGGGCTGACCGCGGCAACCACCCAGGCCAGCACAAGCGCGGCAAGCGCCGCGAGCGCCCACCAGGCCGCCTCGTGCCGACCTTGGATCGCGAAGGCCACGAGCACTGCCACAGCCAGCAGGTACGAGTGGCCCAGCAGCCAGGCCTTGCATCCCGCGGCATCCCAGATGCGGGCCCGCAGTGCCGCGCCAAGCGCAGCCGCAACGACGACGTACCAGGCCCACGGCGACGCGGTGGGCCCCGCAACCAGTGCCAGGGATCCGGTCACGCCGAGCAACACGCCCGCGGCGATAACGCCCGTCTGGTGCGACTGGCTGACCCGGACTCGGCGCGGCAGGTCGGCCAGCACCGAGACCGGCAACGCCGACGGAGTGGGGTCACCGGGCGCAGGGATCACCGGCAGCGGGAACCGTGCCCACATGGCCGACAGTTGCGGCGCCTGCACGGTCACCAGCAGGCCGACGAGCACCAGGGCACAGCCCAGAAGAGTGGCCGAAAGTTCCCACAGCGACGCGGCACCCGCGGCCATCAGCACACCCACCCCGGCGACCGCGACGGCGGTGAACACCGCGATGCCGCGATCATCGGGCGACCCGGCCATGCTGATCAACGCCCATGCTGTGACCCCGGCGGCGGCCAAAACCACACTGGGCGCGCTGAATCCGCCCGGCACCGCGAGAGCCAGGGCGGCCCCGACGGGAAGAAGCGCGGTCACCGACAGTGCGGTCGAGAGCACCGGTGCGTGGCCGCGGGTGGACAGGGCAGCCAGCACGGTGCCCACGGCGATGCCCGCTACCACGGCCAGGCCCAGCCACCGGCCGGTGCTGAGGTGTTGGGCGACAGCGAGAGCCGTCCCGATCAGGATCAGCCCGATCAGCGCCAGCGTCGCGCCGCGAGCGATATGTGCAGGGCCCCAGGGCCGCCGGCGCGCGTCGGAGAAGATGACCGCGGCATCGGCGATGTCCTCGATGATGCGCGGCGCGGGCGGTCCTGCGGGAACCGATTGCAGGGCAAGCAGATCGCCATCTGCGACGCCGACCGTGTCCAGGGTGGCGTCGAGACTGAACGGTGCCCCACCCACCGGAGCCAGGCTCAGGCGCACCGGGTCCGGCGCCGCACCGTCCTCGCTCACAGGCAGCACGATCCGTTGAACCGCGGGCAGAATCTCGCGCAGCGGCAGCTCCGACGGCAGCGCCATCTCGGTCAGCCGACCACCGTCGTCTCCGGAGGCCAGCACGGCCACCCGGACGATCGGCATCACAGTGTTGTCGGGCATTCGTTCTCTCTGGGTCGATTGGTTGGTGCGGCTTCGGTGAAGTCGCGGGTGAGCGGGTGGTCGGGGAACCAGCGCCCGCCGGGCAGCGCCGCGGTCAGCCGTTCGACCGCCACGGCGATCGCCTCGGCAGTGCCCGCGGTGAACGTTGAAATCCATTCCCCGTCAAATGCTTTGGTCGGAGCAACGAGGATACGACCCGCGCTCGTGTCGACGATGCTCACCCCCACGTCGGTGGTCACGCGGTGGCCGTCGCGGTGCTCCCCCGCGACGATCTCGACATACGTACGCCGGCCGTCGAACACCGACTCCACGACGGTATGCGCCGACCGCGGGATCCCCAGGAATGCCAGCACCTCGGCCAGCGGTGTACCGGTGCGGATCTGCTCGTCGGCGCGGGCGCCCGCCGCGGCGGGCATCGCGAACTCCTCGAAGATCGCCGGCTTGCGATGCGACAGTCCTGCGGTCAGAACCGGCACCAGCGCATGTGGGTGGCTGATGTCGAGCTCGGTGACGGTGACCAGCTGCGCGTTGCGCAACACCACGACGCTGCGGCCGTCGCGCCTTGCGACGATGCCGCGCAGCAGGTCGCCCGATGCCGAGACGAACCTCAGGTCGAGCCACTGGGCGGGCCGACAGGCCAGCCGAACCCATTGGGCCACTTCGGTTCTGATCTGCCCGCCCGCGCCGAGCACTCCCATGCGGGTCAGTTCGGCGCGCTGCTCGGCGACAAACGCCGCGCGGTGCGCGGGGTCGCTGTAGGGCGGCGTGATCGCCAAGACCCACGGGAACGCCCCGGCACCGAGCGCATCGGCGAGATACCAGGCCTGCTCGGCGGTCAGCTCGACGGCGTCAGCCACCACTGGACCGCGGGCCGTGCATCAGCCCCACTTGGCGCCCTCGGCCTGATCGCGTGCACTCATCGACATGGTGTTCATCTCGTGAGTGCTGGCCATCGACCGGTACGCGTGAACCAGCTCCTCCATCGCCTGGTTCCACTGGGCCTGCCAGGCCTGGTAGGTCATCGCAGTGTCGCCCTGCCAGGCACTGGCCAAAGCGGCCTGCTCGCTGGCGATGTCGGCACCGACGGCGTGCAGGGCACCCGAGTAGCCGGTCATCTCGCTGGAGTGCGCGAGCATGGCCGGGTAGTTGTACATGATCTGCGACATGAAAACTCCTGTATCTCTTCGGCTTGGGTGATCAGACGGAGGTGTAGGTGCTTGCGGCCGCTGCGTCCTGCGCGACGTAGGTGCTCGCGGCGTCGCCCAGGTTCAGCTGTGCGACGTCAAGCAGGGCGTTGACCTTGGCGGAGACCTCGACGAACCGGGCATGCGCGGCCTGGAAAGCGGCCGATGCCTCGCCCATGTGAAATGCCTGGGCGGACATGGCTGCCTGCTCGGCTTGGGCCATGGTGGTGCGCATCAACGCGGCCTTGGCGCCGAAGGCGGCCTCGGAGGCAACCAGCTGGGGAATGTGAGCGTCCAACAGACTCATGGATTTTCCTTTCGTGACGGTGCGTGGTGGGTGAGAACGTGCGGGGTGTGGTCTGGTCAGCGGCGCGGACCCCCCTGCGGTGTGTCAGGGGCATCGCCGGGCTCCCAACTGCCCGGCAGCATCGGCGCGACAGGACCGTCGCCCAGGCCCGAGCCCTCGGAGGCCAGTGTGGTCAGGCCGCCGGCGACCGCGTCGGATCTCGTTGTGGTGCCGGTGAATCCCATCTGTCCTGCGCCACGCGCAGAGGCGGTCACAGAAGGTTCGCGCCGCGGTTCAGGGTCCGGACCCGGCTCCTCGTAGTCCATATAGGCGTCGGCGTAGCCGTAGTCCTCGAGCTCTGCGGCGCGCTTGCGCCGACGCTTACGCCGTGCCGCCACCGAAGCGGCGACGCCTGACGCGGCAGCCGGGATGCCCGAGGCCGGTGCTTGCGCGCTGGTCTTGTCGCGCAACGTTGGAGTGAACCCTTCGCCCGGATCGCCACCGGCTACGGCGTACATCGCGAGCGGCGCGGCCGGAGCCGCGGGAGCCGCCGGAGCACCTGCGGCCGACGCGGCACCGCCCGGGGCGCCTGCGGCTCCGGTGGCCGCGCCACCACCGGACGGCACACCGGCGAGGCTGTACACGTTCGGCTGTTCGGCTCGGGGCTGGGCCGCGTCCTGTGGCACCTCCTCGGGTGCGACCTCCGGTGCCGGCTGCATGACGTGATCGATCAGCAACACCAGCCCGGTGATGCCGAGTGCGGCCAGCGCCGGGATCAGGAACGGCGACGCCAGGATCATGCCCCACGTCGGCCAGCCCACCAGGTTGAAGAACACCTGGTAGGCGACCGCGAACAGGAACGGTCCCCAGGTGGTCAGGGCACCCGACGGGTTGGTCAGGAAATCGGTGATGAGTTTCCCGAGGTTGCCGATGGGGTCCTTGAGGAAGTCGATGATCTCCTGCCCGCCCGGGACGTTCTTGAGGTACTGCTCGAGCAGATCGGACAGCCAGTCGGAAATGCTCAGCGACGAACCGGAATCGCCGGCCTGGGCCTGGGTGGCGAGCTGCTGTGCCGTCGCGGCGGCATCACCGGCCTCCCCTACGCCGGGCGCCAACAGCATGGGTGCGGGTGTGCTGCTCGGCACGGCAGCCACCGCCGCACCCGACACGGCCTCATACGTGCCCATGGTGGTCGCGGCCTGGATCCACATCCGAGCGTAGTCGGCCTCGTTGACAGCGATCGGAATAGTGTTGATACCGAAGAAATTCGTCGCGATCAGGACGCCGTGCACCGCGTGGTTGAGCGCCAGTTCCGGCAGGGTCGGCATGGCCGCCAGTGCGGTGGTGTACGCCGCGGCCGCTGTCTCATGCTGCACCGCCACCGCAGCACTGTTGGCGCTCTGCTGCGCCAGCCATGCCAGGTAGGGACCGTGCGCGGCGGCGTATTGCTCGGAACTCGGGCCTTCCCACACCCCGGCCTGCACGGCACTCAGCACACTCGTGAGTTCAGCAGCCGCAGAGGCATATTCAGCGCTCAGTGCTTGCCATGCCCCCGCGGCGGCGAGCAGCGGCCCGGGACCGGGGCCGCTGGAGAGCAGCGCCGAGTGCGCCTCGGGTGGCAGGGCCATCCACACGGGGGCCGTCATCTCAGATACCGCGGGCGATCAGGTACGACGACGCCGCCATGGCGTCACCGGTCGCGTAGCTCGCGCCGGACTCGCCGACACCGACACCGGACCGGCCGAGTTCTTCGACGCCGTGGGCCGCGACCACGTTGTGCTCGGCGCCGTGGGCGCTGAAACCTGTTGCGGTCAAGAGCGAGACGGGATCCGCGGCGGGTGGAACCACCGCGGAGACCACCGGTGCGGCGGCAACATGGGCGGCGGCCAGCCGCGCGGTCAGTGCCTCCACGGCCGAGCTGGCCGCAGTCAACCCTTCCGGGATTACCCGCAATGTCATCGGTATTCCTTTCCTGTGGTGTTGGTTCCGTTGTTGGCCGACAGTGCCGAATCGGCGCCGAACGGGTTGACCAGCTGGACGAATTCAGGAGCGTCGCCATCGCCGAGCAACATCCCGCGTCCCGCCGGGAAGCGGGCGAAGCGGTGGCCGCGGATCTTGCCGCTGTCGGCCGGATTGCCCGACAGCATCAGCGTTGTCGCCTGCAGGTCGTTGAGCCGCCGCAGCAGCGGCGCGGTCATCACCGCATGCGCCGACCCCGTCGCCCTGGCCGTCACGATGACCCGCAGACCGAGGTCCGACGCCTCGGCCAACAGGCCGACGATGTTGGTCCACGGCCGCTGCCCGGCGAACGGACCGCTGACGGCGGGCCCGTCGGGAATCTGGTCCACGTCGTCGACGATCAGATAGTGCGTGTGCCCGGTATAGCCCCATCCGGTGAGCTCCTGCGGGGTCAAACCCGCGGGTGGACGGCGCTTTTCGATGAGTGCCGAAAGCCCCAGCATCGCCGGCAGCACGCGGTCGATGTTCGCGGTGTACTCGTTGTCGGCGAACAGCGGTTCGTCGACCAGGTGCAGCCTGCGGTCGATCACGGTGAAAGCGACCTCGTCGGGCTGCGAGTTCTCCCGGATGGTCCGGATGATGTGCCGCAGCAGGGTGGTCTTGCCCGATTTGGAGTCGCCGAACACCGTCAGCAGCGGGTTGTTCGCGAAGTCGATGGCGACGGGAGCCAGATCCTCTTCGCGCTGGCCGATGACCACCGTCTCGGGCGCCGGGTACAGCGGGGCTACCGCCGCCGGGGTCAGCTCGGCGGGCAGCAGCCGCACGGGCGGGGCACTGATTCCGGGGTGCCGGGCGTTGATGACCGCGATGTCGGTGAGCGAAGGCTGCGCGAACAGGAAGTGCTCGGCCGCCATGGTCAGGCCGCGACCGGGCTGCTCGGCGGGGACCGACTCGGCGGGGCGGCGCAGGGCGCCCACCACCCGCACGATGCTGTCGTGCGCGTCGTGCAGTTTGAGTTCGACCCGCAGGCCCAGCCCGTCGCGCATGGCCAGTGGCACCTCCAGCCAGTTGGGCGTGGTGATGACGACGTGGATGCCGTAGGCGAGACCGGTGTTGACCAGTTCGGTGACCTTGGCCAGCAACGGGTTACGGGTGTTGAACGTGTCGGTGTTGTCGCGGCTGAAGGCGTACAGGTTGTCGATGACGAAAAACACTTCGCCGTAGCCGTCGGTATAAGCGCCTTGCCCGCTCACCGACGCTTGCTTCTGCCGCGCCCGTAGCAGCTGCTCCAGCTCACCGAAGGTGCGGCGGATCCGTTCGGGCTCCAACGGGGTGGCGACGCTTCCGACATGGGCCAGCTCCTGCAGCCCGGTCAGCTGGCCACCGCCGTAGTCCAGGCAGTAGAACGTCACCTCACGCGGGGTGTGCAGCGCGGCCGCGGAGAGGATGAACGTCTGCAGCGCAGTGGATTTACCCGATCTGGGGCCGCCGTGGATCAACACGTTGGCCGCCGAGGAGTTGGCGTCGAAGACCAGTGCATCGCGCCGCATCTCGAACGGCTTGTCGATCTCGCCGAGCGGCCACCGCAGCTGACCGGCGTCGATCCCGGTGCGGGCCAACACATCATCGAGCGGGATGGCCTCGTCCAGCGGTGGCAGCCACAGCGCCGGCGCGTGGGGACCGTACTGCGCGAGCTGCTCGCCGATGGTGGTGATCAGCTTGCGCGGTGGCAGGGCGGCCACCTCGTCTGCGTCGCCGCCGGCCGCGACGATGGTGTCGGGCTGCGGCTCGACACGGCTCGCGGTGAACAGCGCAGGCTGCGGAAGGGCGCGTACCACAATCGATTTCTCGACTTTGGGCGGATCGTAGATGCCGTCGACGTAGGTGCTGCGGAACTTGATCGGCACTGCACCTGGCGCGGGCACCAGGAAGCCTTCGCCTTTGTGATCGCGGCCCGACTCGATGTGGTACGCGTCCTCGACGCCGATGATCTGCCGCGAGATGCTCGGGCTGGCGACCTTGAGACCGATGCGGTAAGAGGTGTTCTTGTCGATGTCCTTGATACGGCCCACATCCAGCGTCTGCGACGCGAACAGGATGTGGATGCGGAACGAACGACCCTTGCGGGCGACGTAATCGAACAGCTCGGCGTACTCGGGGTGATCGGCGAGCATGAGGGTGAACTCGTCGGCCACCACGAACAGCGTCGGCATCGGCGGCAGGTCGTGGCCCGCGGCGATGGCGGCCTCGTACTCGGTGACCGAGTTGAACGCGCTGCCCTGCACGCGGCGGCCGGTCTCTTTGAGGATCTGCTCGCGGCGGGCCACCTCGCCACGCAGCGTATCGGCGAACCGCTCGGCCAGCGACCGCTTCTCGGCCATGTTCGAGATCACCGCGACGACCTGGGGGAAGTTGCGGAAGATGTCGGCGCCGGCCTCACCCTTGAAGTCGGCATAGATCACGATCAGCCGGTCGGCGGAGTGGGTTGTCAACAGCGCCAGCAGGATCGACATAAGCGTCTGCGACTTGCCGGAACCGGTCATACCGATCATCAGGCCGTGCGGGCCCATGCCGCCTTCGGCTTCGTCTTTGAGATCGAAGTACAGCGGCTCGCCGGTGGCGGTGACACCGATCGGGACCCGTAGCTCCTCGTCACGGGGGCGGGGTGCCCACAGGCCTGCCACATCCAGCGCGGCGGCGTCGGGGATGTCGAGCAGTGTGCTGAACGTGGCACCGCCGGTCGCAGTGGACCGGACATAACCCGGGTTGGAGTCCCAGCGTGACAACCGACGGGCGATGTGTGCGGCTTCGGCGGCCGGCATCGCGTCGGCATGGTCGATATAGGGCTGCCACTCGTTGCTCTGCCAGCGCTCGATGCGGCCCTCGGAGATCCGCAGGACGGGCCGCTCGGGGTCCGGATATTGGTCTCGATTGGGCAGATTCACGGATCGGTGGATCACGGTGACGCCGGCCAGGCCGGGCCGCCGGGCGATGTCGTCTGGATCGGCATCGGGATCGTCCAGGATGACCAGCAGATGCTTGGCGGCCAGGTCCGTCTCCCCCGGGAACGGCGGCCGGTCACTGAACGCCGGTTGCAGCAGTGCGCGCAGCTCGGCCACGTCGTCGGTGAGGTAGCGGGCCGGGCCGACACCATCGGCCTGCCCCGGGATGTCAACATGCGGAAGCCATTTCAGCCACGACCAGTCCTCGGAGTCGACGCCGGGCGAGGCCAGCGCGACACCGAGCATGGTGGGGTCGTGCCAGGTCACGGCCTGAGCGATCCAGGCTCGCACCGCTGCGCGGACCTCGACGTCGTCACCGAGCACGGTGATGCGCGCCAGCTTGGTGACATCGATGCCGGTGGGCGCGTCACGCACGGTGCGCTGCACATCGAGCAGGCCACGAAGGGTGCTGTGCGACACCGGTTCCAGGTCGATCTCGTCGACGGTGTCCTTGACGCGCATCGCGGCATCCAATGGCACGTCGTGCAATCCGGCACGCAGTACCAGGAAATCGCGGTCGCGGGGATCACGCTCCCACTGTCGGCGGGTGCCGGGGATGGTGGCGAGCACCTCGGGCGCCGGGTGCGACCACTCCAGTGCCGCACGCTGTTCGGCCGCATGAGTGCGGACGTTGTCGCGGACCACCGACAGGTAGCGCAGGTAGTCGGCACGCTCGGCGTCCACCTCCTCGGTGCGCATCTTGTCGCCGCCGCCGCGGTACAGCGCGGTCGCGGCCAACAGCATCACGAACGGGAAGAACAGGATGGTCGGCGAGATCAGCCGCATACCGGTGGCCACCAGCGCCACGATGATGCCGACGATCAGGATGACGATGAGGTACGGCAACACCCGGCGCAGCAGTGACGGTGGGACCACCCGCGGCAATTCCGGCGGCGGTTCGATGGTGATGGTGCCCTTGCGAGTGGTCGGCGGCGCGATGCGGCGCCGGTGCTCGAAGATCAGCCTGCTCATGAATGGGCCTCCAACCGGGCCGCGCCCGAATCAGCCGATAGGGCGTCGTGTGCCACCAGAGCGTCGCCTCGGGACAGGGTGGGGCCGGCCGCGAACTGGGCAAGCACCGACCACGGGATGGGCAGGGCGGGGCTGCGCAGGCCAAGTGCGCCAACGATTTTGTCGTCGCCGGCGGTCTCGATGCCGTAACGCACGCCGGTGTCACTCACCCAGAACAGCGAGCCTGCCGTCGGCGAGCCGGGTTCGGCGCCAACGGTTTGCACGAAGTAGCCGGTGCCCGGGGTCAGCGCGACGCGGTTGGCCGCGCCGTCCCGGCCTGCGCCGACGAGGTCGACGGTGTGCAGCCCGTCGGGCAGCGGCAGCGTTGCGCCTGACAGCAGTCTCAGCGAACTCTCGTTCGCCCCACTCGGTTTCGTCCACTCTGCGCACGTGACAGGATCCGCCGAGGCCGACACCAGATGGATCGGCTGCTCGGGGAAGGCGGCGGTGTCGATGCCGCGAGAGACCGGTGCCGCGGCGACCGCGTCAGCGCTCAGCCGTGGCGGCTGTTCAAGCCCGTAGGAGTCGCTGTTGCGCAGGATCGCGGCCAGCACCGGTGATACCGGCTGCAGACCGTCGGCCAGCACGGCGTAGTAACGCAGGCTGTTGTCCGTGGCGAAAGCACTCACCACGGCCCCGACCGGCACCTGGATCGGCAGTTCGAAGTGCGGGGGCGCACCGGCGTCGACGATGGCCGGCGGGGCCAGCGCCGGAGCCTCGGGGATCGCGTTGAACAGCCCGGCCGCGATCGGTCGGGGTGCGGGGACATCGGCACCGAGACCGAGCGCCTCGGCCACGGCGCGGTTGCCCACGTCGATCGGGCTGCGCTTGCCGCCCCACAGCAGCCAGTCACCTGGGTTCGGCCCGGAAGCGTTGTGCACCAGCACACCCCGATCAGCGGGCAGCCACACCGCCCGCTCACCGTCGGTGCTCGGTCGGCCCGCCAGCACCGTCACGCCGGAATTGATACCCGAAACCGATTCGCACACAGTCCAATCCGCGTCCGTCGCGGCGGTCTGCACCATCCGCTCGGGTGCGCCGGGAATGCCGAGCAGGTTGCCGCGCGGATACTTGTCGATCTCGCTGGTCTTGACTGTGGTGGGGTTGTCCGCGGCACCGGCGATCAGCCGGGCCGAGGTCAGGTTCAGCACCGGATGCAGTTGCTCACCGACGAGCACGTAGAGCGCCGCGGTCGACCGGTCGGCAAGCACCTTGTCGTGCCCGGCGACGCCGCCGGGACGGATGAGCGAGAAAACGAAGCAGCCGATCAGCCCCGTGGCGACGATCAGCGCGCCGGTCACCACGGCCCGGCTCTGGGTGCGCAGCGGGTCGACGAGCATGCGCGTGTCGTGCAGCGCGACGCCGGATGCGATGCGGCGCATGATGAATCGCCATCCGGTCACCTGGTGCCTGGTGACGAACCCGCGGCGATACTGCACGCGGTCGGGGTTGTCGTTGGCCGGCGTGCGGGAGCTGAACGACCTGCGCTCGCTCATTCGGGCACCGTCAAACCGAGGCCGCGCAGCAGCGGGGCGGCCGAGTTACGGACGTCACCGGCCGTGATCGTCATCATCTCCTCGTCGGTGAAGTCATCGGATTCCAGGTGGTCCAGCCGGTATTCGCGTTCCTCTTCGGAACGCTCGACCAGGTTGCGGACGAAGCGGCCATTGCCTGCGATGTCCAGGCTGCGTCGAGGCACCCCGTTGGCGTCGGGTGTGGTGGCCTCGGCGAGATGGCCGAACAGCTTTTCCATGTCGTCGTGGGCGGCGGTCTCGAACAGGCTGTCGCGCTTCTCGGCCATTCGGACCGCGATCTCCACCAGTTCGGGCGAGCTGTAGGACGGGAAGTCGATGCTGCGCGTGAAACGCGACCGGAGACCCTCGTTGGTGTCCAGGAAGTTGTCCAGATCCTTGCGGTAGCCCGCGACGATCACCACCAGCCGGTCGCGGTCGTTCTCCATCCGGGCCAGCAGCGTGTCGATGGCGACCAGACCGAAGTCGTTCTTGGCACCCGTGGAAACCAGGGCGTACGCCTCGTCGAGGAACAGCACGCCGTCCAGGGCGCTGTCGATGATCGCGTTGGTCTTGGCCTCGGTCTCTCCGATGTGCTGGCCGATCAGGTCGGCGCGGTGCACTTCGCGGACCGTCTCTTTTTTCAAAAGGCCCAGACCGCAATAGATTTTGGCGACCACGCGGGCGATGGTGGTCTTACCGGTTCCTGGCGGTCCGGCGAACACCAGGTGGTTGGTCCGCTGCGCGACGGCCAGGCCGCGTTCCTGACGCCGGATGGCCATGGCCACCGAGCTTTTGAGCCGGGCGACCTGAAACTTCACTTCTTCAAGACCGATGAACTCGGCCAGCTCGGCCTCGGCTTCGACCAGCAGATGGGCCTTGCGCTCCTTGGCGCCCGGGTCGACGAACTCGTCCTCGCTCGGCTCGGTCGCCGGGTCCCATGGATTGCTGCGGGCGTCGATGCGCGCCGATGTGGTGGTGACCAGACCGAATGTCGGGTCCAGTAGCGCCTCTTCGACTTGCCTGTTCTCCGGGTGCGCGGCGAACAGATCCTGCAGGACTTCGTTGGCGTCGTCGTCCTCGCCCTGGCCGCGCAGGGTCAGGGCCTTGGCCAGCGCACCGTCGACGGCGGCCACGGCGACCGGGCCGGACGGTTCCTCCAGGTAGGACAGGGCGGGCGCGAACATGCCCAGCCGGGCCAACGCGATACCGAGGGTGGTCTTGGCGGCGTGGGCGCTTACGTCGTCGAGGGACTCGTCGGTCACCACGGGCGTCAGCAGCCGCACGACGTCCGACCAGCGCTGTGCGCGGTGATTGATCGCGATCCGCAGCCAGCGCGCGTTGAACCATCCCGGCCGTCGCGTCAGGACGTCGTCGACGAGTGCGTCGGCCTCGGCCAGTTCATCGGCCTCGCAGCGCCGCGCGGCGTACGCGAGCTGGAAGTCGTCCGGGTCGGTGGCCCGGAATCCCAGGTACAGACCGGTGTCGTAGGTGAATCCGAGGTCGCCCGCAGCGAGGTCGATCTCCCGCTGCAGCAGGCCGGCACTCGCTACCGTGCGCCACACCGAGTCGATCACCGGAGCCGACACGTCGCCCGCGGCGGCCAGCCCGATCCAGGCGTCACAGTGGTCGTGCGCGATGTGTGTCAGTCCGGCAAACCCTGATCGAGCGGCGGCCAGATCCGCCGGGCGTTGCCGGTCGTTGACCGACAAGCCGAGCGCGCGACAGCATGTGGCAAATCGGCTGACCACGTCACGGTCGAGCCTGGGTGCTCCCTGAAGCGGAGCGGCGAGCGTGTCACTACCCATATGCGTGCGCGGAAGCGACATTCGCCCCCGTCTCTCTCCCTTATGTATGCCTAAGCTAACTTTTGGCTGAAGTTAGCATTGCATAACTTAAGTGTCGAGACGCACGGTATCGGGAAGAGACGTGAGCCGTCTCACGTCTTGCGGGCGGTGACCAGACTGTTGGAATCGAGCATGTACCGCGCGTCAGTGCCCGGATCAGGCAGTTCTCGGCCCAGCTGGTGGATGTAGCCCGACAGGCCGGTGGTGGTCGCAGTCCAGCCACGCTCGGAGAACCACTGTTCGGCGGGAGCGTGCTGTTCGTTGTAGACCAGCGAGAAGAACTCGGTTTCCTGCCCGGAGACGCGGCCCTCGGCACGCTTGGCCCCGAACACCTCGCGATCCATCGGCATCGCTTCCTCGACGGCGACGAAGCTGCCCGGGGCAGCCAGTGCGTCGATGCCGGCGAACAACTGTTCTTGCGCGGCCGCAGGCAAATAGATCAGCAGGCCCTCGGCGATCCACGCCGACGGCTTCGACGGGTCGAATCCGTGGCTGCGCAACGCCTGCGGCCAGTCGTCGCGCAAATCGACTGCGATCTCGCGACGCTCGGCCGTCGGCATGTCGCCGTGGCTGTCCATCGTCTCGCGTTTGAACTGCAGCACCCGCGGCTGGTCGAGTTCGTAGACCACGGTGCCCGCGCTCCAGGACAGCCGATAGGCCCGGGAATCCAGGCCGGCCGCCAGCAGCACGATCTGCTGCACACCGGCCTGCGCGACGCGGTGAAAGTAGTCGTCGAAGTACCGGGTGCGGGCGCCCTGGAAGTTGACGAAGTGTCCACCCCACTCGGTGCGCAGCGGGAAGTCCGCGTCGGGGTCGTCGAGTGCCGCGGCCGCGTCGCCGCCGACGGCGCGACAGAACACCTCGGCATACCGGTCGACGGCCAGCGGATCAGGTTTCTGTGCCTCCAAAGCCCTTGCCGCGGCTACGAACAACGCGGTCTGGCCGACGCTGGTGGAGATGTCCCAGGTGTCCTTATCGGTACGGCTGTTCACGGCCGCGAGCGTACGCGCGGCAGCTGACAGCGGAACGGATCGCGGAGCCAGTCAGTAGGTTCGACACGTGACTACCAGCAGCGCGGCGTCGAACGAGCCCGGGGCCCGCGGTCAGCGTCGCCGGCTCAAGACCCAGGCGGCGGTGTTGGACGCCGCCGAAAGGTTGTTGTCCGAGCGGTCTGCCGACGCAATCCGGATGGAGGACGTCGCTGCAGTTGCGGGGATCTCGCCGGCGTCGGTGTACGTGCACTTCGGCACCAAGGACGCGCTCGTCTCGGCGACCGTTCAGCGCCTCTTGGATGTGGCGGGGGAATCGATCATGGCCGCGTACACAGGTGATGGCAGTGCGTTCGACCAGGCCCAGGAGGCCGGTCTGGCGTACATGCGGTTGCTGGTCGAACACCCCGCCCTGACGCGCTACCTGTCGGTCAATGCCCTTGGCGGGCCGGAACTTTCGATGGACGACGCTGTGGCCGCCCGGGTGGACCTGCTGCGCGCAGCCCTCGAGGAGCGGATCCAGGCCGCGGTGGACAGCGGGGAGATCCGGCCGCTGGACAGTCGGCTGTTCTCGTACTTCCTGTTCGGCGCCTGGAACGGGGTGGCTGCCCTCGCCCTACGCCGGGACGCATCGCGGCTGACCCCCGACGAGGTCGAGCAATGCCTGCGGCAGGCCCGGTCGATCATCATCAGCGGCGTCACAAACGGCTGACCCGTTGCCAGTTTTAGAGTCGCACTCTAAAATAGAGTTCTAGAGTGCGACTCTAAAATCAATGGAGCCGCGAACCTTCGTCAGGAGTAGTGGTCACGCATGTCGCCCACAGATCTGCAGCGGGTGGATCCGGCTGCCCCCATCGGACCAGCATCACGGGCCTACGTCGCGTTTCTCCGAACCTCGGCCGGCCGGTGGACCGCGATCAACATCGCTCCGAAGGTCGATCCGTGGCTTCTGCGCGTCACCGGAGGACGAATCGGGATGGCATTGATGTTGCCCTCCACGCTCCTGACCACGACGGGCGCCAAGAGCCGCCTGCCACGCACCCACGCGGTGCTGTACTTCCACGACGGAGCCGACGTGATCGTCATCGCGTCGAGCTACGGTCGCGAACACCATCCAGCCTGGTACTTCAACCCGAAGGCCCATCCCGAGGTACGGGTGGGGAGCCACCCCGGGCTGGCAATGACGGCCGCCGAGGTCACCGAGCCCGCTGAGCAGACGCGCCTGTGGGCGTTGGCCGATCGCGTCTACCCCCTCTTCGCCGACTATCGCGACCGTGCCGCGCGTACGGACCGGGTCATCCCCATCATCCGGCTCACCGAGGCCGGGGGCGACCAGGCGTGACCACAACTTCCGTCAGAGCCTCCGCCAAACGCCGAATCACGCTCTCCCGGGTGGGTTTCGGCGTCGTGGCCGCCGTCGCCGTGTTGTATCTGCCGCTGGCCGTCAACTACACCTGGCCCCTGTTCTTCCCGGCGCCGCGCCTGCAGGACAGTGTCAACACACTGGTCAACGGTCACGCGTATGCCGTCGGGCCCGGCTCCGTGGAAGCGGTCCGGCACGTCGACTACTCGCACCATCGCATGGTCATGCTGATTCACACCACGCTGGGCGCGCTGGCCCTGAGCCTGGCGATGTTCCAGTTCTCCGCACGCCTGCGAAACCGGCACCCAGCCGTCCATCGGTGGACCGGCCGCACCTATCTGGTCCTGATGTCGATCAGCATGCTCACCGCGCTGGTGTTCCTGGCCGCCACGACGCCGGTAACCCATTTCATCGGGGGTGCCTTCGACCTGCAACTGTGGACGCTTGCCCTCGGCACACTTGCCAGCGCGTGGTACGCCCTTGTGGCGATCCGCCGCGGCGATGTGATCAGTCACCGAGCCTGGATGGGCTACAGCATCGCGCTCATGATGACGGCACCGCTGCTGCGCGTGCTATGGATCGGAGTCCAGCCCCTGGTGCCGCAGCCCGAACTGCTCGACAACCTCGGCGCTGCCGCTGTCCTGCTGGGGGTGGCCGCCCCGTTCGGGGCCGCGGTTGCCTTCCTGCTCACCCACCAGAGAAGCTCGACTACCGCCGCCGTGCGGCCGGGGGCACCGACGGTCTACGCCGGTCTGCTCGCCGTGGCGATCGCCGGATCGATCGGCTACGGAGCCTTGTTCAGCCGCCTGCCGGCCGAGGTGCCGCCGGTGTTCGTCTGGTTCCACCTGCTGCCGCTATGGCTTGCCATCGGTGTCACCCTGGTCGGCGTCGGCAAGTCACGCGTTCGGAACACACCAGTCCTCGAACAGCGCTGGCGCTGGATGCTCGCAGGAGTGGCGGCCGCACCGATAGCAGCCTGCATCACCGCGCTGGTGGCCGCACCCGTGTACGGCACCATCAACGGCTTCATCGCCGGCGGCATGGTCGGGGCTCCGGGACCGATCACCATCGCCTTCGCCGTGGCGGTCTGGAGCGCCAAGCCGGCGTCCCAAAGCATGAAAAGCCCTTCCCTGCAACCAGTTTCGGCGTAACGTAGCCTGCTACACCAGCGGACGGCCGGTTCTGATCCGCCAATCCAGATCCACCAGCAACACGTTGAACGGGAACTGGCGCACCATCGCGGGCAGCACGTGGTTGGCGGTACGCAAGACCGCGATGAGCCGGTCGAACCGGCGCTGCCGCCGGGCGTCCCACGGCAGCCGCATCTCGTCGCGGAATCGTTGCGGCAGAAAGCCGGTGGTGATCAGCTGGGCCAGACCCTCGGAAGCCCGCCGAAGCGGGCCGGGCAGGTTCAGGCCCCGCAACCGCGCCACGGCGATCGGATACAGGTACTCACGGACGGCGTCGTCGATGTGCACGTGGGCGAGCGCCTCCTGCCAGTACCGGTCGAACGCGGCCCGGTCGGCGGGCCACATCTCCGGTGGCACCTGCAACGTCGACCCCAGCGCCACACCCTCCTGGTAGTGCCGGTCCGCGGTCGCCTGGTCCATCTCCCCGACGAACATCCGGTACACGTCGACGGCGCCCTTGTACAGGCATGCGGCCACCCACAACTGCAGGCCCTTGTCGAACGCGTTGTACTGCACCGGGCTGTCTTCGGTTGAGTACACCTGCGCGTGCGCCTTGTTCACCGCGCGCCGGAACGCCGCCTTCTGCTGCTCGGTGCCCCGGGTCGCCACGGCCAGGTAGGTGAAGGTGGTACGGGCCCGCTTGATCGGGTGCCGGTCGACGCGTCCGCTCTCGACCCGGCTCTCCATCACGCCGTAGCCGACGCCGGGCCGTGCGAGCTGCATGATCACGTTCGCCGGGCCTGCCAGCAGGGCCACACCCATCAAACCGTCGTCGATCGTGGCGCCGCGCCTGCGTCGCCTGGCCGCGAGCATCGGATGCGCCGGCTCGCCCATGGCGCGCTCGACATGCAGGATCGGCTCGTCGACCGTCATGATTACCCCTGTCGCAAAGTTGAGAACGTCTGTTTCCTGATATTGGCGGGACGTCTGACAGGTGTCAAGATGTGTCACGATATCTAGGTGACACCCGTCCGGCCCTACCGCGGCGTCGACGCCACCGCCCGCCTCTCCCAGCGGCGCGGTCAGTTGCTGACGGCGGGGCTCGATCTACTCGGCGCGGAGGCGGCCGAGGCCACCGATCTCACGGTGCGGGCGGTCTGCCGACAGGCCGGCCTCGCCGCCCGGTACTTCTACGAGAGTTTCACCGACAAGGACCACTTCGTCGCCTCGGTATATGACTGGGTGATCGGTGACATCGCCACATCCACGCAAGCTGTTGTGGCGGCCGCTCCCCTGGCCGAACAGACTGGCGCAGCAATGGGCAACATCGTGCGCACCATCGCCGACGATCCGCGGGTGGGCCGGTTGTTGTTCAGCACGGAGCTCTCCAACGAGATGCTGGCCCGCAAGCGCGTCGAGTCGACAACCTTCTTCGCGATGCTGCTCGGCCAGCACGCCGAAGCGGAGCTTAACCTCGATGACAACGAACAACTCAGAGCCACAGCCCATTTCGCTGTCGGCGGGGTGGCGCAGACCATCAGCGCGTGGCTGGCCGGTGACATCAGGCTGAGCCCGGAGCAACTGATCGAGCAACTGCGATCGATGCTCGACGGGCTTGCCGGAATCGAGTCTCGACGAAAGGTGCCGTGAGCGGCCCCGAGCTGTTCCGGCCCAGCGCACCGCTGGCGTCGCACGTCGACTTCTTCGGCTACTGGGACCGCGCCGGCGGGCCGACCCACCGCAGCCGCGCGCTTCCCCGCGGCGCGGCGACCGTGATCATCGACCTCAGCCCCCGACAGCAGGTCGACTTCTACGCCGCCGACGGGACCACCCGCCTCGACGTACCGCCCGCCTTCGTCGCCGGCGCGGGCAACATCTCCTACGTCACCCAGATCGACGCAGCCCAAACCGTTTTGACGATCCACTTCCACCCCGGAGCCGTACTCACCACTCCCCTGGGCGAGTTGGAGAACTCCTGCGTCGGGCTGGCCGACGTCTGGGGCCGCGCCGGTGACGAGCTGTCCGAACGACTGCTCGACGCGCCGTCTGTGCGGCCCCGGCTCGCGCTGGTGGAGGCATTCCTGCTGGCCCGGATCCGGCCTCGGCACCGCGGGATATCCGCGGTACTCGAGGCCGCCGAACACGACCCGTCCATGCGCGTCGCGCATGCCGTTGCACTGACCGGACTTTCACCGAAGCGGTTGATCGGGCTGTTCCGCACCGAGGTCGGCTTGCCACCCAAGACCTACCTGAGGGTGCGACGGCTGCAGGCCTCCCTGCGGCTGCTCGACGACGGCACGAACCGCGGCGCGGATGTCGCTGCCAGCCTCGGCTACTTCGACCAGGCCCATTTCACCCGGGAATTCCGGTCATTCACCGCGATGACGCCGACGCAGTATGCGCAGCGCCGCATGTGGCTGCCCAGTCACGTCGGCCTCAGTGACCGGTGCCGATAGCGGTCGCCTGGGCGTGGGCATAGAGACCGGGATCGTGCGCGCAGACGATCAGCAGGTCCTGATCGCCCCGAAGGTACAGCTCCGAGAGCCGGTCCTGGTTGTCGCGCAGCTGCTTTCGGTCGTAGTTGACCAGAACGTCCTGCGCCCGCAGCGCCCACGGCACGCGGGATCTCCGATCGACGGTGCCCGGATGGTAGAACGCGTCCCCGGCGTGGAAGATCCACCGGTGTCCGGCGTCGATGGCCACGGCGGCGTGCCCGCGGGTATGACCGGGCAACGAGATCAAAACCAGTCCGTCGCCGATCGCGTCCAACGGTGTTGCGGAAGCGAATCCACGCCAGGTCTCGCCCTCGGGGGGGTACTCGACCAATCGTGGACCGTGGGCCCACTGCCCGGCGCGGTACCGCATCCGTTCCCGCCACGACGGTGCGTGTACGGCGCCGCGCGCTTCGGCGGCGGTGACATGGACCTGAGCATCGGGGAAGTCCGCCAGGCCACCGATGTGGTCGAGATCGAAATGGGTGAGCACGATATGCCGCACATCGGCGGCGTCGAAGCCGAGCGCTTCGATCTGGTGTACCGCGGTTTCGGTCGGGCTCAGCACCGGCCGGAAAGCATAGCGGGCCGCACCCAGCCGCCCGGCGGGGTCGGCGCAATCCTGCGTGCCGAACCCGGTGTCCACCAACACCAGTCCGTTCGCGGTCTCGGCCAGCAGCACGTGACAGACCAGCGGGGCACCCGGCGCGCGCATGGTCCCGCAGTTGAGGTGGTGGACCTTCACCGATCAGCACTCTCGGGTCGGACACCGAAGGTGTTGAGGAAATTGCAGACCAGTTGGTAGAACCCGACCGTCAGGGTGAAGTCGGTGAGTTGGTTGGCCGTAAGCACGGTCAGTGCGTCGTCGCGTTCGGCATCGGTGAGGGTGTGGTGGTCGAGCAGAGTATCCGTCAGCCTCAGCAGCAGGACCTCCTGCTCGTCGAGACCGTCAGGCGATCCGGACTTCGCGGCAGCGATCGCATCCTCACTCATGCCGACAGCTCGGCCGATGTTGACGTGCTGGTAGGTCTCGTAGCCGGCCTCGTAGCGATAGCCGACGCGCAGGATGACCAGTTCGCGCCACGTCGGCGGCAGCGAATTGTGCTGCAGCACATCGGCGGCGAAGGACAGAAAACCCGGAGCCAGGTTCGGGCTGTGGGCGATCATGCGAAAGATGTTCAGCGACGCACGTCGGGTGACGGCCTCGCGCAAGTCGTCGGGCAGCGTGTCCAGATCCGGGTAGGCGAATTCGGAGGTCATCCCAGCACCCGAATCGGCTCTGCGCCGTCCCAGTTGGCTGCGACCTCGCGGACGTAGGCGAACATCTGTCCCTTGGGCCCGCTGATGTCGCTGATCTCGATCACCGTGCCCTGGTCGAATTCGGTGTCCAGATACGCGAATCGGCCTTGTTCACCGCCGATGCATCCCTCCTGGCCTACGACGTAACCGGCCGCAAGGGCGCGGTCGTAGAGGCCCTGGTAGTCGGTGCTCCAGTAGGAGATGTGCTGTGCGCCTTCGCGTCCGGAGGCCAGGAAGTCGCGGTACATCGACGGGGCGTCGTTGGTGGGCTGGATCAGTTCGAGCTGGACGTCACCGGAGTTGGCCAGCGCGATGCTCATGGTCATCTCCGAATCCGCGCCGCGGTACCGGAAGTAGTCGGTGACGACGTTCTCGATGTAGAACCACGGCCCGACACCGCACTGGACCCATCGGTCCATCGAAGCGTGGATGTCGCGTACGACGTATCCGATCTGGTTGATATTGCCGAACATTCGGCTCATGACGGGTCCTCCTGGGTGAGTCGGGTGGTGAGTAGTCGTTCGATTTCAGACCGGGCCGCGGCCAGGTCGACGTGCTCGTCGATCAACGCCTGCAGCGCTACGCCGCGCAGCATGGCGATGATCACGGTGGCCAATCCGTGGGGGTTGACCGATGCCGGCACCTGGCCCGCCGCGACGGCCAATTGCAATCGCTTCTCGATCTCTTCACGGAATTCCCGGTCGGCGGCCACCATGGCGGGCCGGATCTCCTCCGACGGGGTGGTGACGGCCTCGGCCCACAGCACGAGCCGAGCCCGGTTGACGGGCTGTGGATTCGACAGCACTGCGAAGTAGATGCCGATCAGCGTCTCCAGTTCACCGAGCGCATCGGAGCCCGACTCGTCGAACATGGCTTCGCGGAACTGATGGGTGACGGTCTCCACGAGGCGTTGCATCAGTGCGCCTTTGGAGCCGAAGTGGTGTGTGGCCAACCCCCTGCTGTACCCGGCGCGTTCTCCGACGTTGGCCAGCGTGACCCCGGACGGCCCGACTTCACCCACCAATTCGGCGGCCGCCGTGATGAGCCTGCGTTCGGCCTCACCGCGACGTTGCTCCTGGCTGCGCCGCGCGGACGGGTCAACCATGGCACATCCCGCCGGCCACTCCGACACCTCCGACGAGTGCTCGCATGGTCACCCGCACCTTTCACTTGCTTGTTGTCTAACAAGTTAATGCGCGTAGCGACATCGGTCAAGATGCATGCCGGCAAAAAAATCCAAGACCGGCCTCCGACCGGGCGCGCATGATGGCGACATGACCAACTCCGGCCAGAACCCAGGGCAGGCTGTCGCCGACACCGGCATCCTGGTGGCAGCCATCCGTGCCGAGGAAACCCGACGTCCCGACCGGCTGTTCGCCGATCCGTTCGCGGAGAAACTCGCCGGTGAATCAGGGCGGCGGATGCTTGCCGAGTCCGTCGCGGCAATGGGTGACAAGTCCATGCTGCAGATCGTCGTGCGCACCCGGTTCTGGGACGAGGCACTGTCACGCGCGGTGCCCCCACTCACCCAGGTGGTGATCCTCGCGGCGGGCATGGACGCCCGGGCCTACCGGTTGCCATGGCCGGACGGCACCACCGTCTTCGAACTCGACCAACCAGCGGTGATCGCCACCAAGGCCGAAGCGCTGGCCGGCGACGAGCCGCGCTGCCGCCGGGTGACCATCGGTGTCAACCTGGCCGAGGGCTGGACCGACGTGTTGCGGGCCAACGGCTTCGACCCGAGCGTGCCTGCGGTGTGGTTGGCCGAAGGGCTGCTGCAGTACCTCGACGAGTCGGCCGTGCGCACGGTGTTCGAGCGGGTCGACGCGATGTCGGCGCCCGGTTCGGTACTGCTCTACGACATCGTCGGCAAGGCGCTCCTGGAGAACGTGGTGCTGGCGGCGGTCCGCGAGCGGATGGCTCGCAACGGCGCACCTTGGCTGTTCGCCACCGACAAACCCGGGGAACTGTGCGAGCGGCTGGGTTGGTCTGCGGTGGTCACCGACGTGGCCGAACCGGGCAACCGGTGGAACCGCTGGTTCGCGCCCGCGGTGCCGCTGGACGTGCCGAACGTGCCGCGCGGCTACTTCGTCGAGGCGGTCAAGCGGTAATACTCACGGCAACAACGGAACCCGCCACAACGGCTTACCGGGTTCGAGCAGGTACAGGCGGGTGGCCGTGATCTGCAGGATGCGCAAGGCACCGGTCATCAGGATGATCGCGAGCGGCAGTTCGACCAGGACCGCGGTGAGGAACGAGAGCTGACGGTCGGCGGGCGCTGCCGTCATGACGTCGAACCAGGCGTCGCAGACCAGTAGCACACCGGTGGTGAAGGCGGTGAGGATGAGCAACTGCCGGCGCAGCAACCCCAGCACCGCGGTAGCCACCAGGAATGCCAGCAGAATCGCATCGAAACCCACCCAGGTCGCGGGCCAGTTGTGGGCGACATACTTGTCCGGCAGCGTCATCGCCAGATAGCCGGTCCAGGGCACCAGCCCGATCGACGCCCCCACCAAGAGCACCAACCGAACCCGCCGTAGTCGCCGCAGCGCCGAAGGCTCCAGCACCTCACCCACCGGCCGCTCCAGTCGCCGGATCAGGTCACGGCGGTCGACATCCGACATCGCGGCGATCTGCGCATCGGAGAGCCCGGGCGCATCCATCGTGCAGCCTAGTGCCCGGCGGTCACCGCCGGTCGGCGGTCGGCCGCCGTCTTCGGCGGCACGTGGGTGTCCTCGTCACTGAATTCCTTCGTCCAGCAGGCGAATTCAAGCGTGATGCCGTCGGGGTCGAAGAAGTAGAACGATCGGACGTACACGCCGGGATGCACGGTGGGCGAGACCTGCATGGCGCTGGTGTCATGGTTGAGCACGGGCCCCACCCGCACACCCTTGTCCTTGAGCTTCTGCCGGTACTCGTCGAACTTTTCGGCGGGCACATGCAGCGCGAGGTGGTTCATCGAGCCGGTGGCACTGACGATCTCGCCGATACCCGGGATCGCGGCGGGCGCCGACACCCCGGGGACGCCGTCGGGCGCGTCACGGAACCAGAAGAACGCCACGCAATCGCCGTTGCCTGCGTCGAAGAAGAAGTGCTGCCCCATGCCGCCGGGCAGATCCAGTGATTTCACCAGGGGCATGCCCAGCACGTTGGTGTAAAAGTCGACGGTCCGTTCCATGTCCGAACACACCAGTGCCACATGGTTGATGCCGCCGAGCTCGAACTCGGAATTGGGATTGTTGGGCTTGATCACGTCGCGACTCCTCCACTGCGAACCCGCCGAGAACTGGCGTGGCTGCCAATCTGAATCTAACATCAGATTCAGGTCTGATCAACGCTCGAACAAGGAGTCCTGTGACCGTCAGCCCCCGCGAGCAACTGCCGACCGCACGTGGCCGGCAGACCCAGGCCGCCATCGATGCGGCTGCTCGGCAAGTGATCGCCCGCAAGGGCATCCTGGCCACGACCATCGCCGACATCGCCTCGGAGGCGGGCCGGTCCACGGCCTCGTTCTACAACTACTACGACTCCAAGGAAGCGATGGTCCGCGAATGGGCGCTGCGCTTCCGCGACGAGGCCCGCGACCGCGCGCGTGCCGGCGCCCAGCCGGGGCTGTCCGGCTGGGAACGCTCGTACGAAGCCGCGGCCGCCCACTGGCAGACCTACCGACATCGGCTCGCCGAGATCATCAGCGTGTACCAACTCGCCATGGTCAACGAGGATTTCGCGCGGTACTGGGCCGAGATCTGCGAACTGCCCATAGGGTTGATCACCGATATGGTCAAACATGCTCAGCGACAGGGCTTCTGCCCGGACGACGATCCGCACCTGACCGCCGTCGCGCTGGTGTCGACACTCAACCAGTTCTGCTACACGCAGCTATCGGGAGGCAACGCAGCCGACGTCGACGACCAGGCCTGCGTGACGACCCTGGCCAACATCTTCTACCGGACCATCTACTACAAGGAGAGCACGCGTCCATGAGCAGAACCTCCGGGTCAGCGGCGGCCGCGGGTGTGGTCCGTGAGTTCGTCGGGCTGGAATCCCCCACCGCGCGCCGCGCCGGCGCAGGCGGGCACCCGTGTCAGGGCATCTACTACCGCGGCGTCGGCCGCAAACCCAAGGTGGCGATGATCGCCACCCATTACCAGATCGACTTCTCGGAGCACTATCTCGCCGACTACATGGCCACCCGCGGTATCGGCTTCCTCGGCTGGAACACCCGGTTCCGCGGTTTCGAGAGCAGTTTCGTACTCGACCACGCACTGGTGGACATCGGCGTGGGGGTGCGCTGGTTGCGCGAGGTCCAGGGCATCGAAACCGTGGTGCTGCTCGGCAATTCGGGCGGCGGTTCACTGATGGCCGCCTACCAGGCACAGGCCGTCGACCGACACATCACGCCACGCGAGGGCATGCGACCGGCGGCAGGCGTCGGCGATCTGCCACCGGCCGACGGGTACATCGCCAGCGCCGCCCACCCGGGCCGTCCCGACGTACTCACGGCGTGGATGGACGCCTCGGTGATCGACGAGAACGACGCGGTGGCCAGTGACCCCGCACTGGACCTGTTCGACGAACGCAACGGCCCGCCGTTCGCACCGGAATTCGTCGCCCGCTACCGGACCGCCCAGATCACCCGCAACGACGCCATCACCGACTGGGTCGAGCAGGAACTCAAACACGTCCAGGCCGCCGGATTCTCGGATCGCCCGTTCACCGTGCTGCGCACCTGGGCCGACCCCCGCATGGTCGACCCGACCATCGAGCCGACCGCGCGGCAGGCCAACCTCTGCTACGCCGGAGTCCCGGTCAAGGCCAATCGCTCGGCGCGAGGCATCGCCGCGGCCACCACACTGCGCAACTGGCTCGGGATGTGGAGCCTGCGCCACGCCCAGACCAGGGCCGAGCCGCACCTGGCCCGCATCCACTGCCCGGCGTTGGTGATCAACGCCGACCAGGACACCGGCGTGTATCCGTCGGACGCGCAGCGCATCTACGGTGCGCTCGCGAGTAGCGACAAAACCCAGTGCTCGATCAACACCGACCACTACTTCACCACGCCCGGCGCCCGCAGTGAGCAGGCCGACACCATCGCACGCTGGATCGGCAAGAGATGGCGGTGAGCCCCGGCCCCATCCGGGTCCTCGCGCATTTCGAGCCGGGCGATAAGGTACTGGATTTCCTTGCGCCCCTTCTAGATTGGCTCGACGTCCGGTTCTGCGCCGAGGACGACGACACCACGTTCTACCGGGAGCTGCCCGAGGCCGAGGTGCTCTGGCACGTGTTGCGGCCGATCACCGGCGACGATCTGCATCGTGCCCTGCGGCTGCGACTCGTCCACAAGATGGGCGCCGGCGTGAACACCATCGACGTGGACACCGCAACACAACTGGGGATCCTGGTGGCCAACATGCCCGGGGCCAACGCGGCCTCGGTCGCCGAGGGCACCGTGCTGCTGATGCTGGCTGCGTTGCGGCGCCTGATCGAACTCGACCAGTACACCCGCGAGGGCGACGGCTGGCCGACAGATCCGACCCTGGGTGAGACGGTCCGCGACATCGGCGGTTGCACGGTCGGGCTGATCGGCTACGGCAATGTCGCGCATCGGGTCGAGCGGATCGTCACGGCCATGGGCGCCGACGTACTGCACACCAGCACCCGCAACACGGGCCACCCACGCTGGCGCAACCTTCCAGAGCTGTTGTCCACCAGCGACATCGTGTCATTGCACCTGCCGCTGACCGACTCCACCCGGGGCCTGCTCGACCGGGAAGCGCTGGCGTCGATGAAGCCTGGCTCGGTTATCGTCAACACCGCGCGCGGCCCGATCATCGATGAGACCGCACTGCTCGAAGCCCTTGGCACCGGTCAGATCGCCGCAGCCGGCCTCGATGTGTTCGAGGTCGAGCCGATTCCCGCCGGGCATCCGCTGCTGGGGTTGGAGAACGTGGTACTCACGCCGCACGTGGCCTGGTACACCGTCGACACCATGCGGCGTTATCTGCAGGCGGCAGTGGACAACTGCCGTCGTATTCACGACGGCAGGCCATTGGTGAACGTGGTAAATGAGGTGACCTAGGCCCCGGCGGTGGCGCCGATCACCCCGGCGTACCCTCGAACCCGACCCACCGGTTAATAGGGAAATGCCGCCAACGGAGGAACCGCATGCCCATTGCCATCACGTCTGAGCACACCGACCTCGCCGATTCGGTCCGATCGTTCGTGGCCCGCGTCGCACCGTCCGAGGTGCTGCACGAGGCGTTGGACGCCGATTGGGAAAGCCCCATCCCCAATCCCCCACCGTTCTGGAAGGCCGCGGCCGAGCAAGGCCTGCAGGGCGTGCACTTGTCGGAATTCGTTGGCGGACAAGGGTTCGGAATCCTCGAGCTGGCCATCGTACTGGCCGAGTTCGGCTACGGCGCGGTACCCGGGCCGTTCGTCTCGTCGGCGATAGCCAGTGCGCTCATCGCCGCACACGATCCGGTGGCCAACGTGCTGGCCGGTCTCGCCTCCGGCGAGGGGATCGCGGCCTATGCCATCGATTCCGGGCTGACCGCCACGCGACACGGCGACGGGCTCGTGATCCGCGGTGAAGTGCGGGCCGTGCCCGCCGCCGCACAAGCGTCGGTCCTGGTGCTTCCGGTGGCGATCGACTCCGGCGAGGAGTGGGTGGTGCTCGACGCCGACGCGCTGGAGATCGAACCAGTCAAGAGCGTCGACCCACTGCGCCCACTGGCCGACGTGCGAGCCAACGCGGTCGAACTGAGCGCCGACGATGCAACAGCCCGGGTGCTCACCAACCTCAGCCGGCCACTGGCTCACGCGCTGATATCCACCCTGCTCTCCGCCGAGGCCGTCGGCGTGGCGCGCTGGGCCACCGATACCGCCGCGGCGTACGCCAAGATCCGCGAGCAGTTCGGCAGGCCGATCGGTCAGTTCCAGGCCATCAAACACAAATGTGCCGGGATGATCGCCGAAACCGAGCGGGCTACCGCGGCGGTCTGGGATGCCGCACGCGCCATCGACGACCTCCGCGAGAACGATTCAGCGGAAGTCCATTTCGAGTTCGCCGCAGCCGTGGCGGCCACGCTTGCACCGGCCGCGGCACAACACTGCACGCAAGACTGCATTCAGGTGCACGGCGGCATCGGCTTCACCTGGGAGCACGACGCCAACGTCTATTACCGTCGCGCACTGGTGCTGGCAGCGTCGTTCGGACGGGCCGCCGAATATCCGCAGCGGGTGGTCGATACCGCGACCACCACCGGGATGCGGCCCGTCGACATCGACCTCGACCCCGACACCGAGAAGCTGCGGGCGGAGATCCGCGCGGAAGTCGATGCCCTCAAAGCGATTCCACGTGAGGAACGCACCGTCGCCATCGCCGAGGGCGGCTGGGTGCAGCCACATCTGCCCAAACCGTGGGGCCGTGCATCGGAACCGATCGAGCAGATCATCATCGCCCAGGAATTCTCCGCGGGCCGGGTGAGGCGTCCGCAGATGGGCATCGCCGCGTGGATCATCCCGTCCATCGTGGCGTTCGGCACCGATGAGCAGAAGCAGCGTTTCCTGCCGCCCACGTTCCGCGGCGAAGTGATCTGGTGCCAGCTGTTTTCCGAGCCCGGCGCGGGGTCGGACCTGGCGAGCCTGACCACCAAGGCCACCAAGGTCGACGGCGGCTGGCGCATCACCGGACAGAAGATCTGGACCACCGGTGCGCAATACTCGGCGTGGGGCGCGCTGCTGGCCCGCACCGATCCGAGCGCGCCGAAGCACAACGGCATCACGTACTTCCTGCTCGACATGAAGTCACCGGGCATCGAGGTCAAGCCGCTGCGCGAACTGACCGGCAACGCGATGTTCAACACCGTCTTCATCGACGACGTGTTCGTGCCCGACAGCTTGGTGCTGGGCGAGGTGAACCGTGGCTGGGAGGTCAGCCGCAACACGCTGACCAACGAGCGGGTGTCGATCGGCAGCAGCGAGCCGCCGTTCTTGGCCAACCTGGACCAGTTCGTGGAGTTTCTGCGCGACGGCCACTTCGACCAGATCGAGCAGAACCGGGCCGGCCAGTTGATCGCGGAGGGGCACGCGGCCAAGGTGCTCAACCTGCGATCGACCCTCCTCACGTTGGCCGGCGGCGACGCCATGCCCGCTGCCGCCATCTCCAAGCTGCTGTCGATGAAAACCGGTCAGGGCTATGCCGAATTCGCCGTGGCCTCGTTCGGCACTGACGCGGCGATCGGGGACAACACGCAGGCCCCGGGCCGGTGGGCGGACTACCTGCTGGCCAGCCGGGCCACCACGATCTACGGCGGCACCTCGGAGGTGCAGCTCAACATCATCGCCGAACGGCTGCTGGGACTCCCGCGCGATCCGTAACTTTCCTTGCGCGAGCCTTCCGGTGCTACCGTCGAAATAGGCGAACGTCACAGACGGTTGGCATTAGTGATGAAGATGTTCAGGCAACGTGTACTGCGCCCGGTACTGCTGAGCGCTGCGGCGCTGTCAGTTGTCGTCGCACCGACGGCGGTCATCCAGCAGATCTCGCCAGGGCCCACCGAAACTCGCGCCGACCCGTGTGTAGACGGCGTCATTCCGTGGAATCCCTACATTGTGAACTGCAACCTACAGCCCAGAATGCCGCGGGTGCGCGGCGCAGCTCCTGACGCCGGAGCCATCATCGCGTGCCGCGGGAAGCCGGGATGCCTGTCGTGGTACGTGAACGGGCCATGAGAATGATGACAAACGACGTCGAAAAACGTTGGCACGATCCACAGATGTTCAGGTCGGCCGTCACCTACGTGGTGTGCGTCGTGGCGGTGGCGGGCGTGGCTCTCGCGTCGTACGCGTTGATCGGCGACCATTCGTTGCTGTCGGCCATCCTGGTTCCCACCGTCCTGTTCGTCGGCGGGGTAGGTGCATTCGTGCGCACGTATCAGGTCTGGAAGGCCGGCGGGACGTGGCCCATCTGGCACGGCGCCGGTTGGTTCCTGCTTGCCCTGTCGCTGGTCTGCCTGGCCGTGCCCGGTTCGGCAATACTGACCCCGTAAGACTGTGCCCAGTGGCCAGTTGTTGCACGCGAATCACGAAAATCCGTGCAACAACTGGCCATTCGGCCTAGGGCAGGATCGCGTCGACGTAACCCCCGTCGACGCGCAACGCGCCACCCGTGGTCGCCGAAGCCAGCGGCGAGGCCAGGTAACCCACCATGTTCGCGATCTCCTCCGGCTCGATCAACCGCTGCAACAGCGACTGGGGCCGGTGCTTGATCATGAACTCCCGCTGCGCCTCATCCCACGGAAGCGATTTGTCGACAAGCTGATAGACGAAGTCCTCGACGCCCGCGGTGTGGGTCGGCCCGGCGATCACCGAGTTGACCGTCACCCCGGTACCGGCGGCCTCCTTCGCGAAACCACGCGACACCGCCAGCAATGCCGTCTTCGAGACGCCGTAATGGATCATCTCCGCGGGCGTCACGATCGCCGAGTCACTGGCGATCTGGATCGCCCGGCCCCAGCCCCGCTCGGTCATCCCGGGCAGATAGCTGCGGATGAGTCGTACGGAGACAAGGACATTCACGTCGAAATAGGTGCGCCACTGCTCGTCGGTGATCTCCAGGGGCGGCACCGCGCCGAAAATGCCGAGGTTGTTCACCAGGATGTCGACGGCGGGCAGCTGCCGCAGCAGATCGGCCGTGCCCTCCTCGGTCGCGACGTCGGCGGCCACGCCGATCACGTCGAGGCCCGCCAGCTTGGCAACGGCCTCGTCGACTCGTTCGGCGGTGCGGCCGTTGACGGCGACGCGCGCACCGCTGCGGGCGAGGTTTTCAGCGATGGCCAGCCCGATACCCTGCGTCGAGCCGGTGACGAGTGCGGTCTTTCCGGTCAGGTCGATATTCACGTCGCAATACGACCGCTCGCCGGGCCCGGCTATTCCCCGTCTGTTTCCACCTCGGCTGATTCGTCTTTCACCCCGGCTGATTCGTCGGCTCCGCCGACGGCAATGTCCCGCAGCTCGCGCTTGAGGATCTTGCCGGTCGGGTTGCGGGGCAGTTCGTCGAGGAACACCACCTCGCGGGGCACCTTGTACCGGGCTAGGTGGTCTTTGACGTAGGCCTTGATGGCGTCCTCATCGATGGTGGCGCCCTCGGCCTTGACCACAAATGCACGCAGCCGCGCACCCCAGTCTTTGTCCTCGACACCGAGCGCCGTGGCCTCGATGACCTCGGGATGCCCGCTGATCAGATCCTCGACCTCGGCCGGGAACACATTCTCGCCGCCCGAGACGATCATCTCGTCGTCACGGCCGCTGACGTAGAGCAGGCCGTGCTCGTCGAAGTAGCCGACATCGCCCGAGGAGAGCATGCCGTCGATGATCTGCTTGCCGCCGCCGCCGGTGTAGCCCTCGAACGGGAAGGTATTGCCGACGAAGATCCGCCCGACCTCACCCTGCGGCACCTCGTTGCCGTTGTCGTCGAAGATCTTCACCCGCACGCCCTTGACCACCGGCCCGACCGTCGCGGGGTTGATCGAGAGATCCTTGGGCCGCGCGATGGTCGCGAACGCGATCTCGGTGGAGCCGTACAGGTTGTAGACGACCGGCCCGAGATCCTTGAGCGCGCGGGTGGCCAGCTCGGCACCCAGCTGTGAACCCGAGACGAACACAATGCGCAACGACGACAGGTTCGGCTTGGGCGACGTCTGATCGAGCTGATCGAGGATCCGCGACAGCATGACCGGCACCACGACCATGGCCGTCACCTTGTGCTTCTCGATGTCGGCGAGCACGGTGGCCGGTTTGAAGCGGCGACGCAGCACCAGCGTGGTGCCGAGCATCATCGCGATGGAGCCGTGCAGGAAGCCCAACGCGTGGAACATCGGCGCGGGCAGAGAGGTCACCTCGCCCGCCTTGAACGGAACATGCGACAGCACACCGCCGATCGGGGCGAGCGACGGCGGGGTGCTGCGGTTGGCCCCCTTCGGCGTGCCGGTGGTCCCGCTGGTCAGGATGATGATCGACGAATGCTTGGTGACCTTGGGGGCGGGGTTTCCGCTGCTGCGCGCGATGAGGTCGGCCAGTGTCTCGTCGGTGCTGCCCGACGGTTCCTCCTTATCGGGGTTCTTGCCGAGGGCCCGCAGCTTGCCGAGTTCCGGTTCGGCCTGCGCGACCGCTGCGGTGTACTCGTCGTCGTAGATGATCACCTTGGCGCCTTCGCGCGCGGCGACCTCTTTGATCTGGGGCCCGGAGAACTCGCTGTTGAGCAGGATGATCCGGGCGCCCGCGCGGGCGGCGCCGTACACCGCGATGAGGAACCACCGATGGTTGCGCGCCAGGATCGCGACGCCGTCGCCGCCCGTGATTCCCATGGTCAGCAGTCCGTTGGCCACCGCGTGGGCGGCCTCGTCGAGCTCGCCGAACGTCAGCTCGCCGTCGTCGTCGATGACTGCGGTGCGGTTGGGGTGACGACGCGCGTTGAGCGCGGGAATCATGCCGAACTCGCCCCAACGCACGATGTCGGCCAGCATTGCGGCCATGTTCTGCGGCGGTTCCAGGCGTAATGCGCCCGCTTCGAACATCTTGCGTGCGTAGTGCAACTCCGCGGCGCCGCGGTCGAGGTACCGCTGGGCTTTCCCCGCGACCTGCGCAGGCAGGTCAGAAAGACTTGGCATGGGGCCCACAATATGTGACGCGGGTCGCAGTCGGGTGGGATAGCTACCATGAGCTGATGGCCGGTGGTGTGACACTGGATGTGGACGGTCTGCAGGTCTCGGTCAGCAACCCGGACAAGGTGATTTTCCCTGACGCCGACGTCACCAAACGGGACCTGATCGACTACTACCTCGCGGTTGCCGACGGTGCGCTGCGCGGGGTTTCCGGGCGTCCGATGATTCTCAAAAGGTTCGTCAAGGGCATCACCGCCGAAGCGATTTTCCAGAAGCGCGCGCCCGAGAAGCGCCCGGACTACATCGACGTCGCCGAGCTCAAGTACCGCTCCGGCACGTCGGCCAAGGAAGCGGTCATCGACAACGCCGCCGGGCTGGTGTGGGCGGTGAACCTCGGCTGCGTCGACCTCAACCCGCATCCCGTGCTGGCGACCAACCTCGACCACCCCGACGAACTGCGTGTCGACCTGGACCCCATGCCCGGGGTCGACTGGCGCCAGATCGTCGAAGTGGCGCTCATAGCGCGCGACGTGCTGGAGGATCACGGCCTGACCGCGTGGCCCAAGACGTCGGGCTCGCGGGGCTTTCACATCTACGCCCGCATCCACCCCCGCTGGCCGTTCGCGAAGGTCCGGCTGGCCGCCCAGACCGTCGCCCGCGAGGTGGAGCGGCGCGCTCCCGAGCTCGCGACGGCGCACTGGTGGAAAGAGGAGCGCGAAGGCGTGTTCGTCGATTTCAACCAGAACGCCAAGGACCGCACGGTCGCCTCGGCGTACTCAGTGCGGGCGACGCCCGATGCTCGGGTGTCCACGCCGTTGCGCTGGGACGAGGTACCGGACTGCCGTCCCGAGCGATTCACCATCTCCACGGTGCCCGCGCGGTTCGCCGAGATCGGCGATCCGTGGGAAGGCATGAACGACGCGCCCGGCGGCCTGGATGCGCTGTTGGAGTTGGCCGAGAAACTCGGGCCAGCCGAAAAGGCACCCAAGGGTGCGTCCCGAGACGGTCGGCGGGCTTCTACGATGCCGCTCATCGAGATCGCCCGCGCCAAGACCCGTGACGAGGCCATGGCTGCGCTGGACGTGTGGCGCGTGCGGTATCCGGCGGTCGCCGCACGGCTTGAGCCCGTGGACGTTCTTGTCGACGGCATGCGCGGCCCGAGCTCCATCTGGTACCGCATCCGGATCAATCTGCAGCATGTACCGGAGGCCGAGCGCCCACCACAAGAGGATCTGATCGCCGATTACAGCCCGTGGGAGAACTACTCCGGGAAGCAGTGGCGGCAGGGCTGAGATGGGACCCAGCCAATTGCCCACAACAGCAACGAATTGCGCGCTTCCGAGCGGGCTTACGTTGACACATGACGGTCGTCACACTACGTTCGTCGCAGGTGATTGAAACGTTTCAACATGCGTCGGAGACCCACCATGACCCTGTGGACCCACGAGTTCGCAGCCGCGGCCGCGGCGCCGCCGGTAGCGTGAGGCGTCATGCGAATCGCCCTGTTCGCGACCTGCCTTGCTGACGCCCTCTTCCCGCCTGCCGCCATCGCCACCGTAGAGCTGCTGGAGCGGCTCGGGCACCAGGTCGTGTTTCCTCCCGGTCAAACCTGTTGCGGCCAAATGCATGTCAACACGGGATACCTCAGAGAAGCCGTGGCCGTGGTACGCAACCATGTGCAGGTGTTCGAAGCCGCGGACTGCGACGCCGTCGTCGCCCCGTCGGGTTCGTGTGTCGGATCGGTGCGCCATCAGCACGCCATGGTCGCACGTCGTGCGGGCGACGAGGGTCTGGCCGCGCGCGCCGAGGCGGTCGCGGGCCGTACCTATGAGCTCTCGGAGTTCCTCGTCGACGTGCTCGGCGTCGAGGATGTCGGCGCCTACTACCCGCACCGGGTCACCTATCACCCGACCTGCCACTCGCTGCGCATGCTGGGCGTCGGCGACAAGCCGCTGCGGCTACTGCGCCATGTCCGCGGACTGACGCTGCTCGAGCTGCCCGCCGCCGAATCCTGTTGCGGTTTCGGCGGAACCTTCGCCCTGAAGAACTCCGACACCTCCACGGCCATGCTGACCGACAAGATGACCAACATCCTCGACACCGGCGCCGAGGTGTGCAGCGCCGGGGACTCGTCGTGCCTGATGCACATCGGCGGCGGGCTCAGCCGGCTACGCAGCGGCGTGCGCACCGTGCACCTGGCGGAGATCCTGGCGGGCCGAGGCGACGGGAAGAGGACGGGCTCATGACCACGTTCCTGGGCACCCCGGGGATGGGCAACCTGCGCGGCGACGAATCCTTCCCGAAGGCCGCCCGCACCGCCCTCGCCGATTCTCAGCTGCGCCGCAACATCGGCCACGCCACCCACACCATTCGGGCCAAGCGGCTCAACGCCATCCGCGAATGCGCCGACTGGGAAGAACTGCGTGCCGCGGGCGGCGCAGTCAAACAAGACGTGCTGGCCCGGCTACCGGAACTGCTCGACGAACTCGAACGCAATGTCACCGCGCGCGGCGGCGTGGTGCACTGGGCCCGCGACGCCGACGAGGCCAACCGCATCGTCGCCGGATTGGTGCGCGACGCCGGGGCCGACGAAGTCGTGAAGGTCAAGTCCATGGCCACTCAGGAGATCGGGCTCAACGAATACCTGGAAGCTGAGGGGATCGCGGCGTTCGAGACCGACCTGGCCGAACTGATCGTCCAACTCGGTCACGACAAACCCAGCCATATCCTGGTCCCCGCGATCCACCGCAACCGCGCGGAGATCCGCGAGATCTTCACCCGCGAGATGCCCGACGCCGGTGAGCTCACCGACGATCCACGGGTGCTGGCGATGGCCGCCCGGGCGCATCTGCGCCGCAAGTTCCTCACCGCCAAGGTCGCGATCAGCGGCGCGAATTTCGGTGTCGCGGAGACGGGAACGCTGGCTGTGGTGGAATCCGAGGGCAACGGCCGGATGTGCCTGACGCTGCCGCAGACCCTCATCACCGTGATGGGCATCGAGAAGATCGTGCCGAGGTTCTCCGACCTCGAGGTCTTCATGCAGCTGCTGCCCCGCTCGTCGACCGCCGAACGCATGAACCCCTACACGTCGATGTGGACCGGGGTGCATCCCGGCGACGGGCCGCAGCAGTTCCACCTGGTCCTGCTCGACAACGGCCGCACCCGGGTGCTCGCCGATGAAGTGGGACGCGCTGCGCTGCACTGCATTCGGTGCAGCGCGTGCCTCAACGTGTGTCCGGTCTACGAGCGCACCGGCGGCCACGCCTACGGATCGGTGTACCCAGGACCCATCGGTGCGATCCTCAGCCCGCAACTCACCGGGACCACCGGCCACGACGACCCCAACGCCAGCCTGCCCTACGCATCGTCGCTGTGCGGAGCATGTTTCGAGGCCTGTCCGGTGCGTATCGACATCCCGTCGATCCTCGTCCACCTACGAGCCGAGCAGGTGGATTCCGAGAGAGGCGGCCTACCGTCTGGTCAGGACCTGGCCATGCGCGCCGCCGGTTGGGCGATGACTTCTGCAGGCCGCTTCGCACTGGCCGAAAAGGCCTTGGCTGCAGGGCGATTGGTCGCAGGCCGCGATCACCGCATCTCCGCGTTGCCGTGGCCGGCATCGAAATGGACCACCAGCCGCGATCTGCCCGAGCCGCCGAAAGAGACGTTCCGGCAGTGGTGGATCCGTACGCACGGGAGCACACCATGAGTCCAGCGAGTGACGCACGCTCGGAAATTCTCGGCCGTATCCGCACGGCCCTTGCGGGCGCCCCACCGCAACCCGTTGTGGTACCGCGGGATTACGACCACCAGCCGCTCACCGGCCCCGGCGATGTGGACCGGTTCGCCGAAACGGTGGCCGAGTACCGAGCCCGTGTGCACCGCATCGCCGTCGCCGACATCGCCGCCACGGTCCGCGAGCTGGTTGGCGCCGAGGCCACCGTGGTGATCCCCGCGGATGTGCCCGACGAATGGGTCACGGGGGTGCGAACCCTCGTCGACGATCCGGTACTGAGCATCGATGCCCTCGACGGGGCCGACGCGGTCCTGACCGGGTGTGCTGTCGGCATTGCCGCGACCGGCACCATCGTGCTGGACGCCGGCGCCATCCAGGGCCGTCGTGCCCTCACCCTGGTACCCGACCACCACATCTGTGTGGTCCGCGTCGATCAAATCGTCGACACCGTGCCTCAAGGATTCGCCGCGCTGACGGCGACCCGGCCGCTGACCTTCATCTCAGGGCCCAGCGCCACCAGTGACATCGAACTGGAACGCGTGGAAGGCGTGCACGGTCCTCGTACGCTCGATGTGCTGATCGTCTAGCCCGCTGTCGAGTCCCGCACGATCAATTCCGGTTGGAACACCACGTGTTTGGGCTCGGCCGGCCGGCCTTCGGCGGCTTCGACGAGCAGGTCCACCGCCGTAGCCCCGATCTCGGCGGTGGGCTGGCGCACGGAGGTCAACGGCACGACGGCCGACCGGGCGAAGTCGATGTCGTCGTAGCCGACCAACGCGATGTCCTGAGGCACCCGCACCTCACCCATCAGGGTCAGCGCCTGCAGCACTCCCATGGCCAGTAGGTCGTTGGCGCAGAACACCGCGTCGGGGCGATCCTCGGGACGGCGGTCTCGCAGCCGCTCGCCTGCCGCGCGTCCGTCGAGCACGCTGGGCGCGCTTGTGTCGATGATTTCCAGTTGCGCACCAGGCGTTTCCGCAACAGCGTCGGCGGCACCCCGGCGCCGGTCGCGGATCTGCCGGAGCGTCGCAGGGCCGCCGACGAACGCGATACGGCGTCGTCCGATCGCACAGAGGTGCTGCACGGCCAACCGTGCGCCGGCCACGTCGTCGACCGCCACCGAATCGAAGGCCGTACCGCTGCCGTCGCGGTCCACGAGCACCACGGGAGTGTCGCGGTCCCGCAACGCATTCAGGCGCGCGAGATCCTCGCCGACCGGCGATACCAACAAGCCGAACACCCGCTGCTCGTCGAATGCGTCGATGTAGGCCCGTTCCCGTGCGCTGTCGTCATCGGAGGTGCCCAGAAGAACCGTGAGGTTGTGTTCACCCGCGCGGCGTTCGGCGGCGCGGGCGATGTCGGTGAAGAACGGGTTGCCGATGTCGAGCACCACCAGACCCACGCTGCGGGAGCGGCCCGCTTTGAGCTGGCGGGCGGCGTCATTGCGGACGAAGCCCAGCTGGTCGATGGCGGCCTGCACCCGCGCCACAGTTGTCGGCGCGACCTTGTCGGGCGCATTGAGCACGTTGGAGACCGTGCCCACCGATACCGACGCCGCGGCGGCGACCTCACGCATGCTCACCACGGCACCATCACACCATTGCGGCAGCCCGCTTCGTGCGCGGAACGTACCGGCGCGGCGGAAACCGCCGCGCCACCCGCTCCCGCAACTCCTCAAGACCCCCGTCGATCAGACCTTGGGCACGCGCGGTGAGCAGCAGGTTGCCCAGGGCGGTGGCCTCGGCCGGCCCGGCCAGCAGCGGCACCCCGAGGCGGTCCGCGGTGAGCTGGCACAGCAGTTCATTCTGCGAGCCTCCGCCGACGATGTGCACCGTCTGCACATCGACGCCGGATAGCTCGGCGGCTGTGGCCACTGCCGCCGCGAAGGCCGCTGCCAGGCTTTCCAGGATCGCCCGGACCATCTGCGCCCGCCCGGCCGGGGCAGGCCTGCCCCGCTCGGTGTACCACTGGCAGATTCGGGCGGGAATGTCGCCGGGTGTCAGGAAGCGGGGGTCGTTGGTGTCGAACACGTCGTCCGGCGCCGGCGCCTGCGCGGCTTGTGCCAGCAGGTCTACGAGCTCGACATGGTGTCCTTGCCGCTGGTACTGGCGCACCGTCTCACTGAGCAACCACATCCCCATCACGTTGTGCAGGAAGCGGATCCGGCCACCGACCCCCACCTCATTGGTGAAATTGGCCGCTCGCGCGTCGCCCGTCGCGACGGGTCCGGACAGCTCGACACCCACCAGACCCCATGTGCCGCACGAGATGTACGCGGCGTGATCGGGATCCATCGGGATGGCGGCGACGGCCGAAGCGGTATCGTGCGACGCCACCGAAACGACCTCGGCAGCGCATCCCAGTTGCTCGGCCACGCTGGGCAGCACCGGCCCGCGGCCGCTGCCGGCCTCCACGATGCCGGGGAACAGCTGACGCGGCAGCCCCAACCGAGCCATCAACTCACCGTCCCAGGTACCGTCGAGGCCCAGCAGACCGGTGGTTGACGCGTTGGTCCGTTCTGCGCCGACGACACCGCTCAGCCAGTACGTCACCAGATCCGGGATGAGCAGCACGGTGTCGGCCAACTCGAGCAGCCCGTGTGCCCGCTCATCGGCGAGCTGATACACGGTGTTGAACGGCAGGAACTGTAACCCATTGCGGCGGTACAGCTCTTCCGGACCGATCACTGCGTGGACGAGATCGACGCCATGCTCGGTCCGGATGTCGCGGTAGTGGTGCGGCAACGACAACAACCGGCCGTCGCGGAGCAGGCCGTAATCGACGGCCCACGAATCGACGCCGATGCCGATCAGGTTGTCGCAGTCCCGGGCTGCGGTCACCAAGCCGTCCATGACGTGCGCGTACAGGCCGGGCACATTCCAGTGCAACGCTTCGCGCGCGCCGTTCCACAGCCGCACCGGGTCGTTGGCGAACCGCGCGACGGTCCGCAGGTCGAACCGGTCACCGCCGACGTCGGCGACCATGACGCGGCCGCTGGTCGCGCCCAAGTCGACGGCGGCGACCTGACCCCTCATCGGATCACTCTGCTCTTCGCGCAAGCGCTCATCGGAGAAAGGCCGCGGCCACCCCCGCATCCACCGGAACATGCAACCCGGTGGTGTGGGAGAAATCGGACGTGCACAGGGCGAATGCGGCGTTCGCGATATTCTCCGGCAGCACTTCGCGTTTGAGCAGCGTGCGCTGCGCGTAGTACTTGCCCAGATCCTCCTCGGCCACGCCGTACACCGCGGCGCGCTTGGCGCCCCAACCCCCGGCGAAGATTCCCGAACCGCGGACCACACCGTCGGGGTTGATGCCGTTCACCTTGACACCGTGCTCGCCCAGTTCGGCGGCGAGCAGCCGAACCTGGTGGGCCTGATCGGCTTTGGTTGCGGAGTACGCGATGTTGTTGGGGCCGGCGAACACCGAGTTCTTCGACGAGATATAGATGATGTCGCCACCGAGCTTCTGGTCGATCAGCGCTCGGGCCGAGGCCTTCGACACCAGGAACGAGCCGCGGGCCATGACGTTGTGCTGCAGGTCCCAGTCTTCAACCGTGGTGTCCAGCAACGACTTCGACAGTGACAGCCCTGCGTTGTTGATCACGATGTCGATCCCGCCGAACGCCAGGACGGTGGCGTCGACGGCGGCCTGCACGGCGCACTCGTCGGTGACGTCGGCTGTGATCCCGATGGCTATATCGGTATTGCCGATCTCTTTGGCGGCCTCCGCCGCCTTCTCGGCGTTCAGGTCGGCGATCACCACGCACGCACCCTCGGCGGCCAGTCGCTTGGCGATCGCCTTGCCGATACCCGATGCCGCCCCGGTGACCAACGCGATACGGGTGGCCAGCGGTTTGGGTTTCGGCATCCGGGCCAGCTTGGCTTCCTCCAACGCCCAGTATTCGATGCGGAACTTCTCCGACTCGTCGATAGGGGCGTAGACCGAGATCGCCTCAGCGCCCCGCATGACGTTGATGGCGTTGAGGTAGAACTCGCCCGCCACCCTGGCGGTCTGCTTGTCCTTGCCGTAGCTGAACATCCCGACGCCCGGGATGAGCACGATCGCCGGGTCCGCACCTCTGATGGGCGGCGTCGCTGGATCCGCGTGCCGGTCGTAGTAGGCCTGGTAGTCGGCACGGTAGGCGTCGTGCAGTTCGGCCAGCCGGGTCTTGGCGTCCTCGATCGACGCGTCGGCCGGCAGATCGAGCACCATCGGTTTGACCTTGGTGCGCAGGAAGTGGTCGGGGCAGCTGGTGCCGAGCTCCGCCAGTCGGGGATGCTCGCTGCGGGAAAGGAATTCGAGTACCCGAGGGTCGTCGGTGAAATGACCGACCTGCGGCTTGTCGGTGGAGGCCAGGCCGCGGATGAACGGTGCGAGTTCGGCTGCCTTGGTGCGGCGCTGCTCGTCGGGCAGCGGCCCGAACCCGGGCAGTGGCGTGCCGAACGGCTCAGGCCGGCCGTGCTCGGCGATGTAACGCTCGGCGGTTTCGATGATCTCCAGCGAATTGGCCTCGGCCTCAGCCGATGTCGCGCCCCACGCGGTGATGCCGTGGCCGCCGAGGATGGTTCCGATGGCCTGCGGGTTGCGCTCCTTGATGGCCGCGATGTCCAGGCCGAGCTGGAAACCGGGGCGCCGCCACGGTACCCACACCACCCGGTCACCGAAAATCTTGGCGGTCAGCGCCTCGCCGTCGACGGCGGTCGCCAGCGCGATGCCCGAATCGGGGTGCAGGTGATCGACATGGTCGGCATCGACCAGCCCGTGCATGGCGGTGTCGATCGACGGGGCTGCCCCGCCACGTCCGTGCAGGCAGTAATCGAACGCGGCCACCATTTCGTCCTCGCGTTCGACGCCGGGGTACACATCGACCAGGGCGCGCATGCGGTCTAGCCGCAGCACGGCCAGCCCGTCCTCGGTCAGGGTACCGAGGTCGCCACCGGACCCCTTGACCCACAACAGGTTTACCGGCTGACCGGTGACCGGGTCGATGGCGGTGCCTTTCGCTGACGTGTTCCCGCCGGCGTAGTTGGTGTTCTTCGGGTCGGATCCCAACCGGTTGGACCGTGCGATCAGTTCAGCGACAGTAGGATTGGTCATGCGTCATGCTCCCCATGATGATTGCGTACCGCCGATCCGCTCGGCGTTGATGGTGTCCTGATATCCCGATGCCGCGAACGCCGCCATCGGATCGGTCGGAAGCCCTCGGTCGGCGCGCCACTGTGCCAGTGCGGGCCGCACGTCGGTATAGAACGCGTCCATGAAGATCCCGTTGGCGCCCAGCACGTCTCCGCTGCTCTGTGCGACCGCCAGCGCGTCAGCGTCGATCAGCAGCACGCGGGCCGTCATCTCCTGGACATTGAGCACCGACCGGATCTGGCCGGGAATCTTCGCCTCGACGTTGTGGCACTGGTCGAGCATCAGCGCGACACCGGACCCGTGCTTTTCCCCGTCGCTTCGCTCGCCCGGACCATCCAGCCCACCGCCGCGCACCACCTCGTACATGATGCGGAACAACTGGAAGGGGTCGGCGGCCCCCACAATGAGATCGTCGTCGGCGTAGAAGCGGGAGTTGAAGTCGAACGACCCGAGCTTTCCCAGCCTCAGCAGTTGGGCGACGATGAACTCGATGTTGGTGCCCGGCGCGTGGTGCCCGGTGTCCAGGCACACCACCGCCCGCTCCCCCAGCGCACTGACTTGGGCGTAGGCGCTGCCCCAGTCCGGCACGTCGGTCATGTACATCGCCGGTTCGAAGAACTTGTACTCCAGCACCATTCGCTGGTCCGGGCCGATGTGCTGGTAGATGGAGGCCAGCGACTCGGCGAGCCGGTCCTGCCTGCCTCGGATGTCACCCTGGCCGGGATAGTTGGTGCCGTCGGCGAGCCAGATCTTGAGATCGCGCGATCCGGTGGCGTTCATGATCTCGATGCAGGCCAGGTGATGGTCGATGGCCTTCTGCCGCACGGTCTTGTCGGTGTGCGTGAGACTGCCGAACTTGTAGTCGTCGTCCTGGAAGGTGTTGGAGTTGATGGTGCCCAGCCGCACGCCGTGCTCGGCGGCGTAGCTGCCCAGCGCCGCGTAGTCGTCGACGGTGTCCCACGGAATGTGCAGGGCCACGCTCGGCGCCAGCCCGGTCAGCCGGTGCACCGTGGCCGCATCGGCGATCTTCTCCCGGACCGTGCGCGGGGTACCGGGCGTGCCGAAGACCTTGAAGCGGGTGCCGGAGTTGCCGAACGCCCACGACGGAAGTTCGATCGCCAGGCTGTCCAGTTGGGCGGGCAGGACGATGGTGCTCATGCTGCAGTCCTTTCCATGGTGGTGACGACGGGCGCACCGTAACGCTCGACCTCGATCTGCTGCAGCGTCTTGCCGCGGGTGCGCGGCGCGCCGATGGCACCGATCAGCAGGGCCACGGTGAGCAGGACGACGAGCAGGATGCCGACGGCGGTGAGGCCGGTGGCCGCGAGCAGCGTCGGGAAGAAGTAGCTCAGCAGCCCGGTCGCGGTGCGGACGACGAAGAACATCACGCCCTGGGCGCTGGCCCGGTACGGCGTGGCGAACAGCTCGCTGGCCCACAGGCTGTAGAAGGCCTGCGCGCCGATGCCGCTGGAGATTCCCCACAGCACCGCGAAAACCAGCATGGTCGGTACGCCGTCGTCGGTGAACGTCACCAGCACAATCCAGGCGATGATCCCGAGCGCGGCACCGATCACGTAGAGCAGGCGCTGACTCATCCGGTCGGCGTAGCGCATGAAGCCGAAGTAGGTCGCGAGCACCGTGCAGCCCCACACCAGGACCTGCAGCAGGTTCTGGGCTACCGGGCTGTGCAGGCCGGCCGTGTCGTACACGCGCGGCATGAAGATGCCGGCCTGCCCGGCGACGGTGTTCCAGAACAGGTAGATGCCGCCGAGGAACAACAGGGCGGTGATGTTGACCCGGCGGGAGAACAGTCCACGCAGACCCCGCGAGCCGACCGCCGATGCCAGCGATGTCGACTCGTGGCGGCCCTCGTCGGCCCAGATCTGCGATTCGGCCAGGCCCTGCCGCACCCACCAGACCACGGCTGCGACGACGAAGAGGTGGCCGAACACCAGACGAGAACCGATCAGACCGAGCGGAGCCAGGGCGGCGGCCAACGCGAACCCGATGAGCGGGCCGATCGACCATGCCAGCTGCGCGGTGCCGACATGCTTGGCGCGCGCGGTCGACGGCGCTTGCTCGGCGATGTAGGTCCACGACGCAGGAACACCCGCACCGACCGCGATACCGGTGATGACGAATGCGGCAAGCAGCATGGCGTAATTCACCGCGAACGCCGCAAGCAGCACGCCGGCCATGTAGACCAGCAGATCGTATGTGTAAATCGCCTTGCGCCCGAAGCGATCACACAGCGGACCACCCAGGATCGCGCCGATCGCTGCGCCAAAAGCGTTGGCGCTCAACGCTGCCAGCAATCCGACGGCGAAGTTGCCGATGCCGAAGGCGGCCTGCCAGAACCCCAGACTCGTGGCGATCGCAATGATCGACCCCGCCTCGATGTAGTTCGACATGGCGACTGCGATGGTGGCCCGCCACCCGGTTGTGGAGCGTGCTCCGATCTTCATGGACCGCCTCTTCCGCAGGGCTGGCGAATTGAAACGTTTCAATTCGTGATGGCGGTCACGTTAGAGGATCGAATGCGACCCCGTCAAGGCCACGGCGGCCCCGCTCGGCCCGATTCCGCTACTGACCAGTACGAATTCAGGTTCTTAGCAAAGTATTAACGGCAGCACCCAGCAGCCTTAGATTGCCCGCTTAGCGTTGTGGACAGGTTGAAGCGACGACGCACAACCCAGCAAGCACAGAACCACCGAAGGGAGGCTGATCATGACTATCACGACCAACACCCCGGCTTCGGACGGCAATCTCCGGTACGTGAACCAGGCGCTCGTCTGCGACGGTGCCTCGATCCGATCACAGTGCCGACAGCTGGCCACGGTGGTGACGATCAAGGGTGACGTCAACACTTTCAACGTCGACACCATCACTGCATACGTACGCCGGTCCACACTTCCCGAGAAGCCACTCGTCGTCGACATGAGCGGCGTGACCGGCTTTGCCTCGCAGTCGATTTCGTTGTTCTACGACGTTGACGAACGCTGCGGCGCTCTCGGTGTGGACTGGGCAGTGGTCGCGAGCGACGCGGTCATCGCCGAGCTCGACGACATCGGCGTGCCGGTCACCGCGTCGGTGGCCGAAGCCCTGCACCACTTCGCCGAAGGCAACTTGGCTCGCCGCCGGCTGCTGCCCCTGCTTACCAAGAGCGCCTGAGAGAAAGGGCTACCACCATGCTGATCGACGTTCGATGGCTGACAAGCCTGCTAGGTCGGCGGCGCCGCGCCGCCCATCGCCACCTGCTCGCCCACTGAGCCCCGCCGGGTGAAGACCCGGCTCCTCGCCACCGCGAAACCGACGGCGTGCTGCAGAGATCATCTGCATGCACGCCGTCGGTTTCGCTTTTGAGGCGTTCGTATTCGGCAGTGGAGCCTCCATCACCTGGTCATCACGCCCTTCAACCCGTTGCATTTTCGGTAAGCCCCCAGCGAGAACGCTGCGCGTGAACCGCGCGGATTGCGGGTATCCCGCACTCCGGACGGCGTCGCTGTCCAGTCGGGCGTGAACTGATGGAGGTCCGCGATGACCGTCAGCGAGGAAGTCAACGAACGACAGGCCAGGCAGGTTGCCGAGCAGGCCCGCGAAGCGCAGTGGCACCAGCCCAGTTTTGGCAAAGAACTGTTCCTCGGCAGGTTGCGGTTGGATCTGGTCCACCCGCATCCGCGGGGTTCAGCCGAGAAGATGCAGCGCGGCGAGGCATTCCTGGCCCGGCTCCGGGAGTTCTGCGAGAGCCACATCGACGCCGCGGTGATCGAAAGGGAGGCGCAGATCCCGGACGCGGTGATCCGGGGTCTGAAGGAACTCGGCGCGTTCGGCATGAAGATCGGCACCGAGTACGACGGGCTGGGCCTGTCCCAAGTGTACTACAACAAGGCGCTCGCCCTGCTCGGCTCCGTGCACCCCTCGCTGGGCGCGCTGCTTTCGGCGCACCAGTCGATTGGCGTACCGCAACCCGTCGCGATGTTCGGAACCGAGGAGCAGAAGCGCACCTGGCTGCCCCGGTGCACCCGCGAGATCAGCGCGTTCCTGCTGACCGAACCCGACGTCGGCAGCGATCCGGCGCGGCTGCACGCGACGGCGACTCCAGACGGCGACGACTATGTGCTCAACGGCGTCAAACTGTGGACCACCAACGGTGTCATCGCCGATCTGCTCGTCGTGATGGCCCAGGTGCCCCCGAGTGAAGGACATCGCGGCGGCATCACCGCGTTCGTCGTCGAAGCCGACACCCCAGGCATCGTCGTGGCCAACCGCAACCGGTTCATGGGTTTGCGCGGCATCGAGAACGGCCTGACCCGGCTGACCGATGTCCGGGTGCCCGCCGCCAACCGCATCGGCCGCGAAGGCGAAGGGTTGCGCATCGCGTTGTCCACGCTCAATGTGGGACGCCTGTCGCTGCCTGCGGTGTGCACGGGAACCGCGAAGTGGTGCTTGAAGATCGCCCGCGAATGGTCGAAGGAACGTGTGCAGTGGGGTCGTCCGGTCGGTGAGCACGACGCGGTGGCCGGCAAGCTGGCATTCATCGCGGCCACCGCCTACGGGGTCGAAGCCATGGTCGAGCTGGCAGGCGAATTGGCCGACGCAGGCCGCACCGACATCCGGATCGAGGCCGCGCTGGCCAAACTCTACGGCTCGGAGATGGCCTGGTTGATCGCCGATGAGCTGGTGCAGATCCGGGGTGGACGCGGTTTCGAAACCGCCGAGTCGCTGGCCGCCCGCGGTGAGCGTGGCGTGCCCGCCGAGCAGATCCTGCGCGACATGCGGATCAACCGGATCTTCGAAGGCTCCACGGAAATCATGCATCTGATGCTCGCCCGCGAGGCGGTGGACGCCCACCTTTCCGTGGCCGGCGACATCATCGACCCCGATGCCGACCTACGCCAGAAAGCGAAGGCTGCCGCGCAGGCAGGCAAGTTCTACGCGCGCTGGCTGCCCACGCTGGTGACCGGTAAAGGTCAACTGCGCACGTCGTACTCCGAGTTCGGACCGCTGGCCGAACATCTGCGTTACGTCGAACGCGCCAGTCGCAGACTTGCGCGCAGCACCTTCTACGCGATGTCGCGGTGGCAGGGCGGGCTCGAGCACCGGCAACGGTTCCTGGGCCGCATCGTCGACATCGGCGCCGAACTGTTCGCGATCACCGCGGCCTGTGTCCGGGCGCAGAGCGACGAGACGAACGACGGCGCCGGCGATCTGGCCGACGCGTTCAGCCGCCAGGCACGGGTCCGGGCCGACCAGCTGTTCGAGCGATTGTGGGACAACACCGACGACTCGGACCGATCGCTGGTGAAAGACGTGCTCGCCGGCCGCTACACCTGGCTCGAGCACGGGATCGTCGACCCGTCGATCGACGGACCGTGGATCGCCCAGGAGGGCGGCGCTGTCCGTGAAGACGTCCACCGACACATCCGATGAACGACCTGTCGAAGGCACCACCTCAGACGTAAACTGGGCAAACTATGGCGTCGGCGAATGCGCACGGCGGCGAATGGGGATACTGGCCTCATCCGGTGCACATGCGTGATCACTGCCTGAGTCGCCGACAGGCACGGCAGATGAGCCGCCGGTTCGCGGACGTCGGTGTCGGGATCGCCGCAGCCCGTCTTCGCGAGATCGCCACCGGCGCCCCCGCCTCCGAAGCGGAGTTGACCGACGTCGAGTTCGCCGTCTGGGCAAGCGAGTTCAAGCATGACGAATTTCTGGCCAAGTTCGAGCGGGCCAAGCGGGAGTGCCTCAAAGGACTCGTCGTCATCGTCATGGCTCTCGTCATGCTGGCGTTCCTGCTGTCCGCGGCCGTGTGCGTGTTGAGCGCGACGTTGCACACCACACCGTTCAACAACGGTCAGATGTGGCAGCCGGTCATCCCCTCCCTATTTGAACCGGCCGGCGAAACCCCGCAGTGGTAGATCCGCGCTCGTGAGCAAGCCGGGCGGCGCGGCGACGACCGATGCGATGGCATTGAGCGCGGGCAGCCCGGTGACCGTCATCCCGATCGATGCGAAGCTGCTCGGATCGGACAGATCCACGCCCGGTTTCGGGAAGATCATGTGCTTGTTGTAGACGCACGGGTCACCCATGATCTGAGTGATGTAGCAGCCCTTGATGTCCCAGCTGGGATCGGTGTGCGGGGTCATCTGCCATTCGAGGTGCGTTTCGATCTTCGGCTCACCGTCGACCAGCCCCTGGTATTTGATGTAGCTGCCGCCGAGTGCGCCCTTGGGCAGCTGGTACCAGCCGAGGTCGACATCCTTGGTGCAGGCGCCGAGCTCGTAGCTGAACGTGACTTCGTCCAGTTGCACGTCGAAGCAGTCGGCCATCAACAGCACACTGTCGGCGAACACCCGGGTGTATTTCTCCAGCATGCCGGGCAGTCGTGGATCATCAACGGACAGACCGTATCCGACCTCTTTCCAGGTGTCCGCCGAGTGGTGGCATGAGACGTCGACGGATTCGATGGTGGTGACGTTGGTGATCTCGGCGACGTCGGCAGAGCACACCACACCGAGGATTTGATTCAGGCCGGGGTTCATGCCGGTGCCGTAGAACGTCGCACCACCTTTGGCACAGGCTTGCGCCAGGAGCTCCGAAACCTTCCTGCCAGAGGGATGCGGATGGTTGGTATCGCGATGCCAGCCGGTGATCCAGTCGGCCGTGGTGACGATGTTGATGCCCGCCTCGAGAACTTTGACGTAGAGGTCCTCATCGGGGAAGACGCCGTGGAACGTGACCACATCCGGTCTGGCGGCGATGATTTCGTCGACCGATCCGGTGGCGATCACGCCGTTCGGGGCAAGCCCGGCGATCTCACCGGCGTCCCGGCCGATCTTTTCCTTTGTGTAGCAATGTAATCCGACCAGCGTCAGATCGGGGTGGGCGGCGATGCGCTTGATCATCTCGGTGCCCACGTTGCCGGTGGCCACCTGGAAGACGCGGACTGTCATGGGAGTCCTCTCTCTATTTTTCCGGCGATTTGTGGAGTTGCAGCCGTGCTGGTGACGGGTAAAACTCCACAAATCACTCGGGGGGATAGAACTGCGCGGCCCACTTCCGGATCGCCGTGAAGCCCTCGTACTCGGCAGAGGCCAAGGCCGGCGGGTCCGAATACCGTTGGTGCGACCAGATGTGGATGTCCTGGGTGAACTGCCGGATCACTTCGTCGCCGAACAGCTGAGCCCGCGCGGCGGTCTTCTCGTCGTCGCGGCCGGGAGTCCGGCCGATGTAGACCATGAAGCGCACGTCGCAGGTGCGGTCGTCGACCGGGGTGACCGCTGAGATCGTGCGGTTGTCGATCATGCCCCAGCTCTTGGTCACCGCGATGCCCAGCCCGCCGTTGATGGCCTCGACGCCGCTGTTGACATCCTCGATCTTCTGCGCGTCGTCGCCTTCGAAGGTGATGGTGAAATCGACATGGGACCAGGGTTCAGCGAAGTCGTGGCGGGTGAACACAGGCACGATCGGCGTCTGGTGCACAAACTTGAAATGCGCGAAGTCGACGCCGTTTTCGAGCACATACTGGGGATGAAGTTCCAGACCCCGACGGAACAACCGCTGCTGCGGGTAGTAGTCGGCTGAGGTCTTGGGGTCCGGCTCGACGAAGTCGGCGAAGATGTCGGGCACCTCGAAGTACGGCTCGCGCCCTTCGACGTCATGCCAGATGTAGACCGATGCATTGCGTTCGGCCACCGGGTAGGTGCGTATGCGGCGGCCGCGGTTGGGGCGGTCCTGGTACGGGATACAGACGTTGCGGCCTTCGTGGTTCCACTGCCAGCCGTGGAACGGGCATTGGATGGCCTCGCCCTCGACATGCCCGCCGTAGCCCAGGTGCGCGCCGAGGTGTTCACAATAGGCGTCCATCACCGTCAACTGTCCGGATTGCGTTCGCCAAGCGACCATTTCGCGATCGAAGTACTTCATCGGGTGCACCTCGCCCGCACCGATCTCGTCCGACCACGCCACCTGGAACCAGCCTGTCGGTTTCATCGACAACGGCGGTTTTGCCATAGACCAAGAATCACAGAGGGTTCTATCAAAAGTCAATACTCGCGTAACATCCCGGGGATGACCGAGCGGCGCACCAACCGGCGTGGCCAGGCCGGCCGAGAGAGCATGCTGGACGCCGCAGTCCACGCGCTGGCCTCGGGCGCCCCCGGCTCGGTGTCGGGCAACCGCATCGCCAAGGATGCGGGCGCCACGTGGGGCACGGTCAAGTACCAGTTCGGCGACATCGACGGCCTGTGGGCGGCGGTGTTGCGGTACACCGCAGAACGCCGGGGGAAGATGCCGTCGCACGCCGTCCCGCACGGAACGTTGCGGCAACGCGTCGCAGGCATTCTCGACGTCATGTACGACGGGTTGACCGCCACCGACTCCCGCGCGATCGAGAACCTACGCGCCGCACTACCTCGGGACAGGACCGAGTTGGAACGCCTCTACCCCGAGACCGCCGCCGAGCTCGCGTCGTGGCAGCGGACGTGGATCGAGGACTGCCAGAAGGCATTTGCCGACCTCGACGTCGACCCGGCCCGGGTGCGGGAGGTGGCACTGTTCATCCCGGGCGCCATGCGCGGCATCACCTCAGAACGGCAACTGGGCACCTACATCGACCTCGACGAGGCACGGCGCGGCCTGTCCAACGCGATCGTCGCGTACCTGGAGAACCGCTAATCGCGGGTCAGCACCCGAAGCAGTCGCTCCCCCACCCGGTCCAGCGGGTCGGTGCTGCGCTCCGCACGGCACATCGCGACCGCTCCCTCGACCGCGGCGACGATCAACGTTGCCGTCCCCGTCGCATCTTCACGCTCCCAGCCGTTTTCCCGCAGGGCTGAGGTGAGGATGGACACCCAGTTGCTGAACGCGAAGACCGCCGCTTCGCGCGGCGCGCTGTCCTCATCCGGCACGTCGTCGATGCACACGGCAAGCACGGGGCATCCGGCCCGGAACTCGCTGTCGACCAGGATCTTGCGCCACATGGCAAGAAATGTCGCCAGCCCCTCGCGCGGCCCCGCAGCCATCGCCTGGGCGAGCGCCCGGGCGGTGCGCTCATCGGCCCACCGCACCGCTTCGGCCGCAAGCTGGTACTTGCCGCCGGGAAAGTAGTGGTAGGTCGAGCCCAGCGGGGCGTCGGCATGCTTGGCCAGCTCACGCACACTCGCAGCATTGAGCCCCCGCCGCCTGAGCATGTCGGCGGTACCCGCGACCAGGCGGGCCCGCGCGTCCCCCGCAGCTTCCGACATCCCCGACCTCCTTGTCTATAACGACCGTCATAGTCTAGCGTGCCTGGTGTTATAACGATCGTCATAGGAGTCTGATGCGCGAGTTGCAGTTCATTCGGACCGGCCGCCTCGCCTGGCGCGAGCGTCCCGAACCGGCATTGTCCGAACCAGGTGACGCGCTGGTGCGACCATTCGTCGCCGGCCGCTGCGACGGCGACACCATGCCGATCCACCGGCATGTGTCGAGAGCCATGCAGGTCGGGATGCGGGTAGGCCTTGTCGACCCCATCGTGGCAAGCATCTGCGGGGCGGTGCCGTTCCGCGGACCATTCGGCATCGGGCACGAGTGTGTCGCCGAGATCCTCGACGTGGGGCCGGAGGTCAGCGGTCTGCAGCGGGGCGACGTGGGCATCGTGCCGTGGGCCGTGTCGTGCGGCAGTTGCCTCGAATGTCTGCGCGGGCTCACCGCCAAATGCTCGACGACGAGATCGACGACGTTGGCCGCGTTCGGGTTTGGTCCGGCAAGCGGTCCATGGGGCGGCATGGTCGCCGATACCCTGCGCATTCCGTTCGCTGACCACATGCTTGTGCGGGTGCCCGACGGCGTGGACCCGCTGCGCGTCGCCGCGGCAAGCGACAACCTCGCCGACGCGTGGCGATGCGTCGCCCCGCCGCTGCAAATCCGGCCGGGAGGCCGGGTGCTCATCCTCGGCGGTGCGGCTCAGAGCATTGCGCTGTACGCCGCGGGTCTGGCGGTACGCCTCGGAGGCGAGGTCGATTACGTCGACGACCGCACCGAACGACTGACGATCGCCGACAAGTTGGGCGCCAGAGTGCACGCCGTCGGTAAGGGCAAGCGCACCGCCGCCGACCTTCCCCGCCGCGACTACGACGTCGTCGTCGAAGGCACCTCCAGCGCAGCCGGAGTCGACCTTGCGCTACGGGCCTTGGCACCTGGAGGCATCTGCCGTCCGGTGGGCTACTACCTACCCCCGGGCACCAAGGTCCCGCTCATGCACATGTACGCCAACGACGCCACGCTGCAGATCGGCGTATCACATGTCCGGCCGGTGTTGCCGGATCTCCTCGATTTCGTTGTGCAGCACGAGTTCCCGGCAGAAGAGATCACGACGTTGACTGCCGACTGGGACGACGCCCCAGAGGCCTACCGGGCCCACACCACCAAGCTCGTGCTGCAGCGGCCGCGGATCAGTCGAACGCCACGCTGAAGTACTGCGTCTCCTGGAACTCGTGCAGGCCTTCGCGAGCGCCCTCGCGCCCGAGACCGCTCTGCTTCATGCCACCGAACGGTGCCGAGGGATCCGAGACGATACCCCGGTTGATGCCGACCATGCCGGCATCGATGGACTCGGCCAGCCGCAGGGCATCCTGCAGGCGACCCGCGTAAACGTATGCGGCCAAACCATATTCGGTGTCGTTGACCAAGCGAAGCAGCTCGTCCTGATCCTCCCAGACGACCACCGGCGCGACGGGTCCGAAGATCTCGTCGGCGAGGATCCGCGCGTCGGGAGCGACCCCGGTGAGCAGCGTCGGCGCGACGTACCAACCATCGGTGGGCGCCTTGGCCTGTGCGGCGATCGTGGCGCCGTCGGCGACCGCGGCCTCGATAGCGCCACGCACCCGCTCGGCAGCCTTGGGGCTGACCAGCGGTCCGACCTGTGACGCCGGATCAGCGGCCGGGCCGACCCGCAACGCGGCGACCTCGGCGCCGAAGCGGGCGACGAACTCGTCGACCACCGCGGCGTGCACATAGAACCGGTTGGCCGCGGTGCAGGCCTGTCCGCCACCGCGGAACTTGGCGATCATCGCGCCCCGCACGGCGGCCTCGATGTCGGCGTCAGCGGTCACCACGAACGGCGCATTGCCGCCGAGTTCCATGCTGGCGTTGACGATTCGATCGGCAGCCTGCTTGAGCAGCACCCGGCCGATGCCGGTGGACCCGGTGAACGAGATCTTGCGGACCCGCTCGTCCTCGAGCCAGGCCGACACCACGGCCCCGGCGTCGGTGGTGGGCACCACGTTGACGACACCCTCGGGCACGCCTGCGTCGGACAGGATCCGCGCGATCGCCAAGGCGGTCAACGGGGTTTCGGCAGCAGGCTTGAGCACCACCGTGCAGCCCGCGGCCAGCGCGGGAGCGATCTTGCGAGTTGCCATGGCAGCCGGGAAGTTCCACGGCGTCACCAATGCGGCCACCCCAACCGGCTTGTGCGTCACCAAGGTACGGGCCGCGCCGGCGGGGCTCATTCCGTAGCCGCCGTCGGTACGCACCGCTTCCTCGCTGAACCAGCGGAAGAACTCGGCGGCGTACATGACCTCGGCACGGGCATCGGCCTGCGGCTTGCCGTTCTCGGCGCAAATCAGCGTGACCAGGCGGTCGGCGTCGGCGATCATGAGATCGTATGCGCAGCGCAGGATTTCGCTGCGGTTGCGCGGCGCCATGGCCGCCCAGGACCGGAAGGCCCGGTGTGCGGCGTCGACTGCGGCCGTGGCGTCGGCCACCGTACCGTCGGACACATCGGCGATGACGGACCCGTTCGCCGGGTCGTACACCTCGAAAGTGGTTGCGGTGCCGTGCGCCCGGCCGTCGATCAGGATGCCGTGTTTGGCGTCGAGTTCGGCGATGGCTTTCTGGTAGTTCACGGTCGGCTTCCTAGGGGTAGAGCCCACGCAGCTGCGCGGCCTGGGCGACGCGTTCAACGGCCAGGCAGGTGGCCGCCGTACGCAGGGGAAGGTTCAATTTGGTGGCGTGCGAGGAGACCTCGTCCCACGCGGTGAGCATGCGCTCGGCCAGCCGTGACTCGACTTCGTCGGCCCGCCACCAGTACGCCTGGTTGGCCTGCACCCATTCGAAGTACGAGACGATCACACCGCCGGCGTTGGCCAGGATGTCGGGCACCACAAGACGACCGGCATCGTTGAGCACCAGGTCAGCCTCGGGCGTGGTGGGGCCGTTGGCGCCCTCCACCACGACCTGCGCCCGGATCCGGTGCGCGTTGGCGGCGGTGATCACGCCTTCGATGGCGGCGGGTACCAGCAGGTCGACGTCACTCTCCAGCAGGTCGGCGCCGGAGATCTCACTCGCGCCGGGGAAGCCGACCACCGAGCCGGTCGCGGCGACGTGGTCTTCGAGGGCCGGCACGTCGAGTCCGGTGGCGTTGGCCACGGCACCGTACTGGTCGGACACCGCGACCACCCGGACCCCCTCGTCGAAGAGGAATCGGGCGGCGTGGCTGCCGACCTTGCCGAAACCCTGTACGGCAGCGGTTGATCCGTCGACGGTGATGCCACGCGAGCGCATCGCGGCCAGCGCCACGTGCACCACACCGCGGGAGGTCGCGGTGGCCCGGCCGAGGGATCCGCCGAGGCTCACCGGCTTGCCGGTGGTGACGCCGAGGACGGTGTGGCCCTTCTGCACCGAGTAGGTGTCCATCAGCCAGGCCATGGTGTTCTCGTCGGTGCCCACGTCGGGTGCCGGGATGTCGTGGGCCGGGCCGATCAGCGGGCTGATCTCGCTGGTGTAGCGCCGCGTGACGCGCTCGAGTTCGGCAGTGCTGTACTGCCGCGGGTCGATGCGGACCCCGCCCTTGGCGCCGCCGTACGGCACGTCGAGCAGGGCGCACTTCCACGTCATCCACATCGCCAGTGCCCGCACCTCGTCGAGGGTGACGTCCGGCGAGTAGCGCAGACCACCCTTGGCCGGGCCGCGGGATACGTTGTGCTGCACGCGATGTCCGATGAGCAGCTCGATGTCGCCGTTGTCCCGGCGCAGCGGGATGCTGACGGTGACCTCACGGCGCGGGGTGGCCAGCACGTTGTAGACGCCGTCGTCGTAGCCGAGGATCGTCGTCGCCTCACGCAGCTGGGAGCGGGCGTCGTCGAGCGGACTCAGTGCGGCGGCGGTTTCGGTCGCGATGGTCATGCGATCTCCGCGAAGGCTGCGGCCAGGATGTCCAGGCCTTCGTTCAGCAGGTGGTCGGGCATCGACAGCGGCGGCAGGAAGCGCAGCACGTTGCCGTAGGTGCCGCAGGTCAGGACGACCAGACCCTGGGCATGCGCGGCGGCCGCGATGCGCTTGGTCAGGTCGGCATCGGGCTCGATGGTGCCAGGCTTGACCAGCTCGACGGCGATCATGGCACCGCGGCCGCGCACATCGCCGATCCGCGGATCAGCGGCGGCCATCGCGGTGAGCCTGCTGATCATGGTCTCGCCCATGGCCGCGGCGCGCGCGACGAGCTGCTCACGCTCGATGGTGTCGACGACTGCCAGGGCCGCCGCGCACGCGAGCGGGTTACCGCCGTAGGTGCCGCCGAGCCCGCCCGCGTGGGGGGCGTCCATGATCTCGGCGCGGCCGGTGACCGCGGACAGCGGCAGGCCGCCTGCGATGCCCTTGGCGGTGACGATGAGATCGGGCACCAGGCCCTCGTGCTCGCAGGCGAACATCGCGCCGGTGCGGGCGAATCCGGTCTGCACCTCGTCGGCGACGAACACCGCGCCTGCGGTCGTGCACCAGTTCTGCAGCGCGCCAAGGAATCCGGGAGCGGGGACGATGAAGCCACCCTCACCGTGGATCGGCTCGATGACCACGGCGGCGACGTTCTCCGCGCCGACCTGCTTCTCGATGAGGTCGATGGCCCGGGCGGCCGCGGCGGCGCCGTCGATCTCGCCGTCGCGCAGCGGGAAGGACGTCGGCACGCGGTACACCTCACCGGCGAACGGGCCGAAGCCGTTCTTGTACGGCTGGTTCTTGGCGGTCATCGCCATCGTCAGGTTGGTGCGGCCGTGGTAGGCGTGGTCGAACACCACGACGGCCTGGCGGCGGGTGTGGGCGCGGGCGATCTTGACCGCGTTCTCGACAGCCTCGGCACCGGAGTTGAACAGCACGGTGCGCTTGGCGTGATCACCCGGGGTGAGCCGGTTGAGCTCTTCGGCGACCCGCACGTAGCCCTCGTAGGGCGTGACCATGAAGCAGGTGTGAGTGAACGCCGCGACCTGCTGACTGACGGCGTCGACGACGGCCGGGGCGCTGTTGCCGACGGTGGTTACGGCGATGCCGGAACCGAAGTCGATGAGCTGATTGCCGTCGGCGTCGACCAGGATGCCGCCGCCTGCGGCGACGACGTAGACCGGCAGGGTGGCTCCGACGCCGCGGGCCACTGCGGACTCCTTGCGGGCGTGCATCTCCTGCGAGACGGGTCCGGGAATGGCTGTGACGAGCCGGCGTTCCTGAGCGATGGCCGAAAGCTCCGTGGTGGTCACGTGCTCCTCCTAAAAACTACTGAGCGGTATTGCCGACCACGTTAGGGAGACCGGAGTCACTCCGGCATGTCAGAGACGCACAATTCCATATCTTCGAACTGTGCAAAAATGGCAATATGCTGACCGTCGGCGACATCCTGCGATCCGAAGCGCTCGGGCTGCACGGGATCCATATCCCGCGGCCCGATGCCGATGTCCGCTGGGTGGCCACCAGCGAATTGGTCGATCCGGCCCCCTTCCTGGAGGGTGGCGAGATCCTGCTGACCACGGGCCTGGAGACCGGGCGCTGGCGCACCGAATGGGACGGGTATGTGCAACGGCTGGCGCAGGCCCGGGTGGCCGGCATCGGGATGGCGGCCGGGCTGACCCACGCCAAGACGCCGACGGGCCTGATCACGGCGTGCCGGATACACGAGGTGAATCTGTTCGAAGTGCCACGGCAGACCCCGTTCGTCGCGATCAGCCGGCACATCGCGCAGCTACTCGAGGAACAGGAGTCCACCGCCGCCCGCGAAGCCCTCACGACCCAGCGTCAGCTGATCTCCGCGGCGGCCAAACCCGACCCGACCACAGCGGTCGTCACGGCCCTGGCCCAGGCCGTCAACGGCGCGGTGTGCCTGATGGCCCCGGACGGACGGGTACTGACCGGCCCGATCGGACCGCGGCGCGCGGACTTCCCGCTCGACGAGGTCGAGGAAGATGTCCGTCGACTCCACGCACACGGCAGGCATTCGGCCGCGGTCCAGTCCCGCCCGGGTCAGTCGGTGTCGGTCTATCCCATCGGATTGCGCGGCAGACCATCGACATATCTGGCCGCGATGGGCCCGATGCGACTGTCCGACGGACAACGGCACGCGGTCACCACGGCGGTGGCCGTACTCGGCCTCGTCGACGAGCAGGACCGCAGCCGCGCGAGGACCCGGCGGCATCTGCGTGGACGGGCCGTCGAGCTGGTGGTCGGAAACGATGCCAGGACAGCGCAATTGGTGCTCGAAGTGGATTGGCCGCTGCCGGTGTTGCCGGAGCGGGTTCGGATTCTCCGGGCGACGGGTCCCGAGCATGACACCGATGACGCGATGTCGGCGCTGGAACGACGCGGGATGCTGGCAGGCATGGTGGCCGGCGAACTGTGCGCGGTCCTGACCCCGGAGCAGACGCAGCAGGCCGCAGACCGGCTGGACCAAACCGGTCTGCTGATCGGCATCGGCCACGCGGTGCCGCTGGCCGAGGCCGCCGCCGGCTACCGCACCGCCGGTCTGGCGCTGGCCCAGGCCACCCCGACCGCGCGCGTGGTGAACTGGGACCGCGTCATCGGCGATGGCCCGCTGGGTTTGATCGACCCGCAGCGGGCCGCGGCATTCGCCGAATCATGGTTGAGCGACCTGGATTCCGAGCAACTGGAGACACTGCGCTGCTTCCTGCGCCACCACGGATCCCGGCTCAAGGTCGCCGAGGAACTCGGCCTGCACCGCAACACCGTACGCAACCGGCTCGAGGCCATCGAGGCGGTGCTGCCGGGAAAGCTCGACGATCCGCAGACCCGGGTCAGCGCTTGGATCGCGTTGCAGGTTCAGCCCTTGAAGTAGCCGAACCCGTAGTCAGCAGGGGTCGCCCGGCGGCGTGTAGTACGGCACGCCTTCGACTGTGTAGCACGGGATCTCGCCGGGCACATACGGCACGTGAGCCGCCGCGATGGCGGCACCGGCGGCGACGTCACCGGCGACATTGGTGCAGCCGCCCGCGGCGAAGTGCCGCCCGTCGGCGCCCGCACACACGTCGGCTCCTGCCGACGGTGCGCTGATCAGGGGTACGAATGCCGTTGCAGCCGCAAATAAGCCGGCGGACAACAACGCGGTGGTGCGCTTGGCCATGTGATGCTCCTACTTGTCCTACAGGTCACCCCGATTGCAGTCATGGTGACAGGTATTTGACGACCCCGTCGGGTCTTCGCAAATCCTGTCGACGCGGGCACTCACGTGACGTCGAACGCCGACTCGGGCAGGTGGTCTACCGCACGTGTGCCGCTGCCGAGCCGGGCCGCGGTGAGCCGCGCGACCGCCTCCTCGGTGAACACCGAGAGCCCGAGATCGGGGTTGTAGCCGTGGATCTCCTTGACGTCGAGTTGGGCGAGGAAGTACAGGATCTCTTTGGAGACCACCTGTCCCGGCACCAACACCGGGAACCCCGGCGGATAGGGCACCACGAATGTGGTGGACACCAACGTCTTTCCCTCCGCGATGCGCCGGCCCGCAGCGCCGAGCGGCACGTACTCCCGGTCTGATTCCTCGTATCCGGCGTAGAACGCCGAGCGCATGTCACCGAACGAGCTGACCGCATCGGGCCGGAACGCGATGTCGAACTCGCTGAAGTCCGGCAGCGGCGGCAGATCCTCGGTGATCTCCTCCACCCGGCGTGCCAGCAGGGCCCGATCGGCCTTGCTCGCCGTGTTGAACTGCCGGTCCAGATCCGTCGCGACCCGGCGCAGCGCATCGAGCAGATAGTGCACGCTCGACCATGTGACACCGATGGTGAAGATCAGCAGCACACTGTTGATCGAGGTCTTGTTGATCTGGATGCCGAACCGTTCCATCAGCACCTTTTCCCGGAAGTCATAGCCCGTCATCCCGGTCTTGCCGATGAACAACGTGAGCCGGGTGGGGTCGAGCACGAACTCGTCGGACCGCCACGCCTCGTTCCAGCCCTCCAACGCGCCCTGGCTGACCTGGCGGTACGACCGCACCTCCGAGGGCCGGTACTGCTCGGGAACCAGATCGGACTCGTCGAGGATCCGGAACCACTTCTTCACCAACGGGTCGATCCGGACGCGGTGCCGGAACACCAGCGACATGTTGTAGGCATACCGGACCAGCTGGAAGCCCTCCAGATCGACCTGGCGCCGAGCGAGGTCCAGCGACGCCAGCAGCTGTTGGTTCGGCGAGGTCGAAGTGTGCGTCAAGAACGCTTCGCCGAACGCATCCCGGCTCTGGGTGTTGAAGTCCTGATCCCGGATGTGGATCATCGACGCCTGTCGCAGCGCCGAGAGCGACTTGTGGGTCGAATGCGTCGAATACACCCGCACCCTGGCCTTCTTCGGATCGGGCAGCAGCTGGCGGTTGACCCACTCGCTGCGCTCGACGCCCTTCATCTCCGCACACCAGGCCCGGTACCGCTCGGCGTACTCACACGATTCCAGCATGGTCTCCAGCCGTTCGGCGCTGATCATCGCGGTGCGGCCACGTGACCACGGCACCGCGGTGGCGAACGCGTACCACGCCTCGTCCCACAGGAAGCAGATGTCGGGCTTGATCGCCAGCACCTCTTCCATCACCCGCTGCGGGTTGTAGACGACGCCGTCGAAGGTGCAGTTGGTCAACAACAGCATGCGCACCCGGTGCAGCTGCCCGGCCGCCTCCAGATCCAGCAGGGTCTGCTTGATGGTGCGCAACGGCACCGCACCGTAGACCGCGAACGACTCCAGCGGATAGGCATCGAGATACAGCGGGGACGCCCCCGCCAGCACCAGGCCGTAGTGGTGCGACTTGTGGCAGTTGCGGTCGATGAGCACGATGTCGCCGGGCCGGACCAGCGATTGCACGACGATCTTGTTGGCGGTCGACGTGCCGTTGGTGACGAAGTAGGTGTGGTTGGAGTTCCAGGTCTTGGCGGCCTTGTCCATCGCCTTCTTGAGATTGCCGTGCGGGTCCAGCAGCGAGTCGAGGCCACCCGAGGTCGACGAGGTCTCGGCCATGAAGATGTTGCGGCCGTAGAACTCGCCCATGTCCTGCAGTGATTTCGAGTTGAAGATGCTCGCGCCCCGGGCCACCGGAAGCGCGTGGAACTGGCCGACCGGAGACTGCGCGAACTCGCGCAGTGCGTCGAAGAACGGCGTCGCGAACCGGGTGCGCATGCCGGCCATCACCGTGCTGTACAGGTCGGTGGCGTCGTTGAGCCGGTAGAACGTGCGGTGATAGATGTCGGGCTCGTACTCGCCGGGCGACGCAATCGACTCGTCGGTGACGAGATACCGGTCGATGTGCGGGCGCAGCTCCCGGATCCACTCTCCGCACTCCACCCAGTCGTGCGTGCGGTCGGTCGCCACCGCCACGTCGTTGGCGCCGAGCAGCCGCGCCATCACCGGCAACCGGTCCCGCGAGCGCAGCGGCAGATCGTGGCGGATGATCGCTGCCTGGATTTCGCCGTTGAGCGCGACGGCGGTGATCGCATCCTCGACGCTGGGCACGACCAGCAGTTCGAACTGCACATCGTCATCCGGATTGCGCAGCGCACGCAGGCTCTCGGCCAAGCCTTCCGGGCCTGTCGATGTCGAGTCGTCGGCGAGCAAGACCGTGTAGTACTGCTGCCGCTTTACCCTCGCTTCGAGCTCCTGCTCGGCCAACGACGAGGACGTGTCGAACAACGCCGCGCGGTCACCGTAATCCGAGAGCAACCGCACCGCGAGCGACACCTCGTCACTGAGCAGCTCGGTTGCCAGATCACCGAGGTAGCCGCGAAACTCGTCGACCTTTGTCGCACCGGGATACAGCCAGTACCGTTCGTAGGCGCTGAGCCGGTCCAGCAACCGTTTCACCCGAACCGTCTCGTGCTTGGTGTCCAGACCCGCGCGGTGCACCGCAAGCAACTGCCGGCAGGCATCGTCGAGCAGGTTCCAGGTGTCGATCCGCGAGTACGACGGGTTGGCCACCGCCGCCAGCGAGGAGACCCGCAGCCTTCTGGTACGTCCGCTATCTCGGTCCATGGTGCGATCCTCGTCCAGCGACCGATTGTTGCCACCGTTTCGCGGAAAACGAGCGCTATCTAACAGTGGCAGCGCCGTCGGGCCGAGCGGACGTACCGTGACAATGTCGCGGTCAATTGCAATGGCGAGAACTCAGTGCGGCCAGGACACCGTGCGCAGCTGCCTGCGCGAACTGATACCGAGCTTGACGAAGACCTTGCGCAGGTGCCACTCCACGGTGTGAGTGCTGATGAACAGCTGCGCACCGATCTCCTGATTGGTCAGGCCGTCGCGGGCCAGCCGCGCGATCTGCGCTTCCTGCGACGTCATCTCATCGCCGGAACTGATGGCCTGCTTGCGCACCTTCTCCCCGGTGCCGATGAGTTCGCGGCGAGCACGTTCGGCGAACGCACGCGCCCCAAACTCGGTGAACATCTCATGAGCGGTGCCGAGATGTTCGCGGGCACTGCCGCGACGCTTCTTGCGCCGCAGCCATTCCCCGTAGCGCAGGTGAACACGGGCCAGCTGTAACCGGACCCGGGTGCGCGCGAGCCGCTCGAGCGCCTCGGTGTACAGCGCATCGGCCTCGGCATCTTCTGCGAGCATGGCGCGGGCACTCGCCAAAACACCCAGCCCCCAATCTGTTCCGCTGACGCCTGCGCCGTCCTCCAGACGTCGCACCGCCATCGCGAGGGCGGCGCGATCGCCCGTGTGCGCAGCGGCTTCGGCGAGCTCGAGCAGGCACCAGCCGTAGAAGCCCAGGTCATCGAACCCGCACGCCTCGGTGGCGGCGGCGAGCGCTTCCTCGTACCGGCCCAGCCCGTTGTAGAGGACCGCCGCCGTGTAGCCGATCACGCCGGCCAGGCGGCCCTCGCCCTTGGCTGCCGCCTCGGCGGTGCCCGCTTCGATCAAGCTGCTCGCCACCGCCAGGTCGCCCTGCCAGGCGGCCAGCTCCACCTTGTGGTATCTCATCGGCTGGTGCCCGATCGCCAGCGAGATCGCGTCGGCCTCTTCCATGAGTGCTGTGGCCGCGGTGAATTCACCTTCCATGACGTGCACGCCGGCCCGGAATGCGATGGCCGGGGGCAACAGGGCCAACGCGCCGGCAGCACGCGCACGCTGAACCATCGCGCCGGACATCCGGTCGAGCAGATCGTCGTCCCACAACTCGCCCGCCGCGGATTCGTGGACGATGGGGTACGCCAGCGCCATCCAGCGCAGCGCCTGCACGTCGCCGGGCCCGGTTGGACTGCACCATGTTTCGAGCGCGGAACGCAGCTGGCGGGCACCGTCGGCAAGCCCGCCCGTGACGCGATGGGCCATGCCACTGAGCAGTAGGTCGATGGGATGCCGCAGATCCGCAACCCGGTCGACGGCGACGCGTGCTGCCGTCGCTACCTGGGTCAGCGCCTCGGGCCGATTGCGTGAGGCATACATCGCCGCAGCGAAGGCTTCGACGTAGGCCTCCCTGGCGAGTTCACTGTGCAGGCTCTCCAGGCGGTTGGCGGCGTCGAGCAGCGCTGCCGCGGCCTGGTCGAGTTGCGGCGCGTCACCGGCACCGCTGCGGCTGCGCGTGAACTCCATCTGTGCCCGCAATCGCCCGACCTCGGCTTGCTGCAGCGCGGTCAGTGGGCTCAGCTCAGCCAAACCGAGTAGTTCATAAGCGGTTTCGAGCTCCGCGACATCACGCTTGGCCTGGGCGGCCGCGATGGCACGCGAGCCGCGCAACTCAGCGTCGGCGGTGAGAATGGCCGCACGTTCCAGGAAGGTCGCGGCCGCGGCGATACCACCGCGGGTCTGAGCCCGCCAGGCCGAGGCTTCCAGTTCCTTTGCGACGGCATCGTCGGGCCCCGCGGTGGCATTCGCGGCGTGCCAGGCCCGGCGGTCGGGGTCGACGGCCGAGTCGGTGGCCTGCGCCAAGGCGCGGTGGACGTCGCGGCGCTCGCCGATGTCCGCAGCGCGGTAGGCGGCTGAACGTACGAGCGGATGGTGAAAGCGGATGCGCGGCCCGAATTCGACGATCCCGGCCTCCTCGGCGGGGATCAGCGCATCGGCCGAGATACCCAGGTGTTCTGCAGCACGAAGAAACAACGCGGCGTCACCGACCGGCTCGGCGGCCGCAGCCAATACCAACCGCCGGGTGTCCGGCGGCAAGGCCTTGATCCGCTCGACGAAGCCGTTCTCGACCCGGTCGGCCGGCAGCCGCACGGCGGCGGGCCGGAAGCCGCCTGCCATCTCCGCCGCCGATATGGTGCGCGGTACCTCCAAGAGCGCCAACGGGTTTCCCCTGGTTTCGGCGACGATACGGTCGCGCACCCGAGGATCGATCCCACCGAACATGACCGACTCCAACAGCACCCGCGCGTCACTGTCGGGCAAGCCGGTGACCCGCAACTCCGGCAGGCCGGTCAGGAAGTCTCCGACGCCGTCGCGCACTCCGAAGATCATGGCTGCCGGTTCGGCCAACATTCGGCGCGCCACGAACCCCAACGTCTGCACCGATACCTGATCGAGCCACTGCGCATCGTCGACGACACACAACAGCGGCCGGTCGTCGGATGCTGCGGCCATGAGGCTCAGCACGGCCAACCCGACCAGGAAGCGGTCGGGGGTCGGCCCGACGCCGAGGCCGAAAGCCACCGACAGGGCGTTGCGCTGTGGTTCGGCCAGCTCGTCGATGTGGCCGAGCAGCGGTGCGCACAACTGCTGCAAGCCGGCGAAGGCCAGCTCCATCTCCGATTCCACGCCGGACACCTGGGTGACCTGGAAACTCGACGCCTGATGTATGGCGTACTCCAGCAATGCCGTCTTGCCGACCCCGGCCTCACCGCGCAGCACCAGTGTCCGACTGATGCCGGAGCGGGCGTCGGCGACCACACCGCGAAGCGTTTCGCATTCCGCGGCGCGCCCCCGCAGCGGTTGTCCTCCGCCCACACTCGTCATCCGCACCATCGTCCGTTTCTCGTGGCGCCCAGCTGCCTGGCCAGCGGCGGTTGGGGTCCGATCACGAAATACTAGTGAGATCCTCCCGCCGATGGAGACCCGGACCGTAAGCCGCCCCGGGAAGCCTTGCTCGACAGATCATTCGACCTGAACCGGCTATTCGAGCAGTTTGCCGAGCGCGCCCACCGGGCGCATCAGAGCGGAGATGTCCTCGGGAATGTCCGGCACAGCTTCGGCCGCGACCCTGCCCGGTCCGGACCAGACGAGGTTGGCGCGCAACGATTCGTCGGTGTGTGGGTAATCCGAACGGTTGTGGCAGCCGCGGGTCTCGCGCCGTTGCAACGCGGTCTCCAAAGTCGCCCGTGCGGCCAGCAACGCCGAGCGCAGATCGAAAGCTCCTGCCAATTCGGAGAATCCCGCGATATCGGGATGGACGGCAAGCCGCGGCGTGAGGCTTTCGATGTCGTCGATCTCCTCGAGCCCGGCGCGCAGTCCCGCCTCGTCGCGCACCACGCCGGCGTGCTGTGACATGGTGGTGCGCAGAGCACGATGAAGGTAATGCGCGTTCTCCGAGCCTGGCGACGACAACATCCGGGCGATGGCGTCGCGTGCGTTGGACACCGCGGACCGGGAACGTTGCTGTGCGCCAAGGGCAATGGAGTAGCGTGCGGCCGCGCGGGCGGCGATCTTGCCGTACACCAGCAGTTCGATGAGCGGATTTCCACCCAGCATGTCTGCACCGTGCATGCCGGAGGACGCCTCGCCGATCACGTACAGCCCGGCCACGTCGGTGCTGTGGTCGTCGGCACGCACCCAGGCCCCGCCCATCGAATAATGGGCGGCCGGAGCGACTTCGATCGGATCGGTGGTGATGTCGAGCAACTGCGCGTCCAGCAGACTCTGGTAGAGCCGCGGTAGCCGGTCAAGGATGTGGGTTCGCGGCAGATGGGTCAGGTCCAGCCACACGCCGCCGCGCGGCGTCCCACGGCCGGCCCTGATCTCGGTGTCGGCCGCCACGGCCACGCGATTGGACGGCGAAAGTTCCATGCGCTCGGCGTCGTACCGCCGCATGAACCGCTCGCCCAGGGCGTTGCGCAGGATCCCGCCCTCGGCTCTCGCGATGTCCGGAACCACCGTTCCCGAACGTTCCTCGGGTTCGATCAACCCCGTCGGATGGAACTGGACCAGTTCGGCATCTCGGATACGGGCACCCGCTTCATGCGCCAAACGCAAAGAGTCGCCGGTGTTCTCACCGTGCCGCGACGATGTACGGCACCAGATCCGGGCGTGCCCGCCGGTTGCAAGAATGACCGAATCCGAATGGATGGTGTAGCGGGTACCGTCGCACACATCGAATCCGTAGGCCCCGAAGATCACCCCATCCCGCACCAGCAGATTGGTTATGTAGACCGAATCCATCACCGGGACAGCAAGTTCCAGCGACCGGCGCACCAGGGTGCGGTGTAACTCCAGGCCGGTGTGGTCGCCCGCGAACGCCGTCCGGCGGTGACGGTGTGCCCCGAAGAAGCGCTGGGAGATCCGGCCGTCGCGTTCCCGCGCGAACGCCATGCCGTAACGCTCGAGGTCCCGGATCGCCTCGGTCGCCCCTTCGGTGACGATGCCTACTGTGACCGGGTCTGCCAGCAGGCAGCTCTCGGTGAGGGTGTCGGCCGCGTGTCGCTGCCAGCTGTCGTCAGGATCCATGGTGGCCAGCGCCGCGGCGACCCCGCCGCGCGCCAGCGTGGTATGCGCGTCGGCCATCGGTCTCTTGCCCACGACGAGCGCGTCGATGCCGCGCTCGGCCAGTTCGATGGCTGCGCGCAGCGCGGCGCCGCCGGCACCGATCACCAGCACCGACGTGGCAACCTGCTGCTCGACGCAGTCCATCTGCCGCTCCCTGTGGCTGTCGTCACGAGGTCGCGCGACGTCTCGTCAGCCAGAACGCCTGCAGTGCGCCGCGGTCATCCTCGCCGGGACTACACCTGGGCGGGCAGCGACACCGTGTCGTCGTCCTTACCGGGTTCCTGGCGACGCGGCCGGTACTTGCGGAAGTGGTAGTCCCCACGGGGATAGACGACCTGTGGCCACCAGAACCACCGGCCCAGCAGCGTCGCGATCGACGGCATCAGCAGGGACCGCACCACGAGGGTGTCCATCAGCAGGCCGATCGCGATGGTCGACCCCATCTGGGCCAGCACGATCAGCTGGCTGCCCATCATCGCGGCCATGGTCGCGGCGAACACCAGACCCGCCGACGTCACCACACCACCGGTCCCGCCCATGGACCGGATGATGCCGGTCTTGAGGCCCGCGTGGATCTCATCTCTGAACCGCGACACCAACAGCAGGTTGTAGTCCGATCCGACGGCCAGCAGGATGATCACCGACATCAGCATGACCAACCACTGCACCTGGATACCGAAAAGGTCCTGCCACAACAACACTGAGATACCGAACGACGCCGCGATCGAGCTGGCCGCGGTGCCGACGATGGTCAGTGCGGCCACCACGCTTCGCGTCAGGATCAGCATGATCATGAAAATCAGCGTCAGCGCCGACACCACCGCGATCATCAGGTCGTACCGCGCGCCGTCGCTCATGTCCTTGTACGTCGCCGCCACCCCGCCCAGGTAGATCTTGGCGTCGGACAGCGAGGACATCTTCAGGCCCTCCTGCGCGGCGGTCCGCTCCGCGTCGACGCGCGCGATGCCTTCCGTGGTCGCCGGGTCGGTCTGGTGGGTGATGAACATCCGGGCGGACTTGCCGTCCGGCGACAGGAACATCTTCAGACCGCGCTCGAAGTCGGGGTTGGTGAACGCCTCGGGCGGCAGGTAGAACAGATCGTCGTTCTTGGCGTCGTCGAAGCTCTGCCCCATCGCCAGGGCGGTGTTGTTCATCGCCTCCATTTGATCGAGCAAGGCTTTCTGCGAGTTGTACGACGCCAGCGACAGATCCCTGCTGGTCTTCATCGAGGCGATCGTCTGGGGCAGCAGTGCGGTCAATTTCGGTGCCAGGTCCGCCAATTGGTCGGTGTTGACCTGCACCGAGGCCGTCTTGTCCGTCAGTTCGTCGATCGAGTCGAGAGAATCGAATATCGACCTCGTCGCGGCGCACATCGGGATGTCGAAGCAGTGCGGTTCCCAGTAGAAGTAGTTGCGCAGCGGGCGGAACTGATCGTCGAAATTGGCGATGTTGTCGCGCATCTTCTCGGTGACGGCGAGCAGTTCTTGCGATTTGGCCGCCGAGTCCTGCGTGAGCTTGGTCTGCTCGAGGGACAGCTGGTACTGCTTCTCAAGGATGGAGATCGAGACATTGGTTGCATCGATCATCTTGAGCTGGTCGTCCAACTGTGCCCGCTGGAACGGCAGGTTCAGGTTGCTCGTCTGCCCCTGAATACTGGTCTGGAATGGAATCGAGCTGTGCTGGATCGGAATTCCCAGCGGCCGGGTGATGCTCTGGACCATCGCGATGCCCTGCGTGCGCAGCACGTTCTTGGCCACCCGGTCGAGCACCAGCATGTCGGCCGGGTTGCGCATATCGTGGTTGGCCTCGACCATCAGGATGTCGGGATTCATGCGGGCCTGCGTGAAATGCCGGTCCGCTGCGGCGAATCCGACGTTCACGGGAGCATCGGTGGGCAGGTACCAGCGGTCGTTGTAGGCAGGTTTGTAGCCGGGTACGGCGACCAGACCGATCATCACCACAAACGCGCTGGCCACCAGAATCGGTGCCGGCCAACGGACTACCGCAGTGCCGACCTTGCGCCAGAACCGGCCCTTGTCGGGCTTCTTGGCTTCGTACAGCCCGACCAGGGTGCCCAGGAACAGCACCGCAGGCCCCATGGTCACCGCCGATGCGACCACCACGACCATGCCGATCGCGACGGGCTCACCCATGGTGGAGAAGTAGGGCAGCCGGGCGAAGCTCAGGCAGTACGTCGCACCGGCGATCGTCAGGCCGGAGCCGATGATGACCGGCGCGACGGACTTGAACGTGGTGTAGTACGCGTCTTCGCGCTCCTCGCCCGAGCCGCGCGCCTCGCGGTAGCGGCCGAACAGGAAGATGCCATAGTCGGTCGCCGCCGCGATCGCGAGCATCGTGAGGATGTTTCCGGCGAACGTCGTCAGGCCGAACACATCGTGCGTGGCAAGGACCGACACCACGCCGCGCGAACTCAGCAAGCCGATCGCGGTCAACAGCAACTGCACCAACGTGGTGCGGATCGACCGGTAGACGATGAGCAGCATCACCGCGATGGCCACCAGCGTGAACAGGGTGATCTGGGCGAGGCTGGCATTGCCGATGACGTGCAGATCGTCGGTCAGGGCCGCCGGCCCTGCCACGTAGGCCTGCACGCCCGGCGGGGCCTGGGTGTTCTTGATGACCTCGCGAACCTTGTTGACGCCCTCGTTGGCCAGAGTCTGGCCCTGCTCACCGGCGAGGTTCAGCATCACGTAAGAGGCTTTGCCGTCGGCACTCTGCGCGCCCGCGGCCGTCAGTGTGTCGCCCCAGAAGTCCTGGATGTGCTGGATGTGTTCGGGATCCTCGCGCAGCTTACGGATGATCTCGTCGTAGTACCGGTGTGCGTCAGGCCCGAGCGGCTTGTCGCCCTCCACGACCACCATCACCGTGCTGTTGGAGTTGAACTCCTGGAAGTTCGCGCCCATGCGCTTCATCGCGATCATCGACGGCGCATCGGCCGGCGCCATCGGCGCCGAGTGCTCCTCGCCGACGACCTCCAGCTGCGGTGCGATTACATTGACCACGACCGCGAACGCGATCCAGAACAGAATGATGGGCAGGGCCAGGATGCGCATGGCGTGCGCGAAATAGGGCCGGTGGCCGCGGCCGTTCTTGACGGGCGCCGGTTGGTCGGGCTCGGCGGGCTGATCGGGCACGGTATGTGTCATGCGGATTTCACCAAGCAGTAGGTCTGGGCATTGACGCCATCGGCGGCTTGCTCTTCGCGAACGGTCCCGTTCACCGTGACGCGACAGCCGATTTGATCGCTGTCACTGCGGGCCATGAGGTTGGCGCTGACCGTCGGAAGCGTCGTCGACAGCGTGACCGACCACGGCAGCGTCGTGTTCACCTCATGGATGTTGGCGTCCGGGTCGAAATAGCTGATCTGCGCGGTGGCCCCCGGCGGGCCATACACGTCGTACACCAGCACTTTCGGATTGAACTGCACGATCTCGATGCCGGCACCTGCATTCGCATTGAGATCTTCGGAGCCGAACATCCGGTGCAATCGGGACACCGCCAGACCCGAGATCGCCAACACGACGATCAAGACCAGTGGTATCCACAGCACTTTGAACGCTCGCCCGATGCGACTCGCCACCACCCATACCTCCCGACATCATCCGAACTGTGCGAACGCTCAGCGAATTAGTTCGAATAACTATGTACAGCGGGAAGGAACCTTACACCCAAGCGGGCCTCTCCGCTCCACCACGCCGTGCCTCAATCAGCTGACAACACGGCCAGGCGCGTCAGGCTTCCCGATTCACCGGGGCAATCTTCGCCGCGACCGGACGGCGAGGCAGTTAGGCTGCCGCCCCTGAGGACCCATCGCGGCCGACATAGCCACGGGCAACGGCGATCTCGGCGAGCAGGCCGCGCAACTCACGCCTGCCACGGTGCAGCCTGGACATCACGGTGCCCACCGGAATCTGCAGGATCTCGGCGATCTCCTTGTACCGGAAGCCCACAACGTCGGCGTAGTAGAGGATTATCCGCTGAAACTCGGGCAGCGACTGCACGGCGTGGCAGACTTCGTCGTCGCCGAGAGCCTCGAGCGCGGCGAGTTCCGCCGAGGCCAACTCGACCGTCGAACGTGCTGCCACCGCAGCCAACTGCGCGTCAGTGACGGTGTCGGCCAGCACCTCGTCCGGCCTGCGCTGGGCAGCGCGATACGAGTTGATCCAGGTGTTGGTGAGGATCCGGAACAGCCACGCCCTGATGTTGGTGCCGTCTTCGAACGTGTGAAAACTGGCGTAGGCCTTGAGCATTGTCTCCTGCACCAGGTCCTCGGCATCCGCGGCGCTGCGCGCGTACTTGCGCGCGACCCCGTAGAGCTGGTCCAACAGGGGTAACGCATCGCGCTCGAATCGCGCACTCATAGGGACTGGCTTGGTGACTGGCATGGCCCCGCTCCTGCCGTTTGTCGTCGATCCGGTCCTGGCCACTTCGTAACCCGAAGCTATCCCGCGCCGGAGCCCGCTCCCAGGGGGTTTACCCCCGGGTTCATGCTGGTTTTCCGACGCGGCCGCGAGTGTTACGGGCGGCCGTCCGACTGTCATAACCGCAGCATGGCACCTGAAGTCGACTTGAGGTCAAGGCGTTCGTGGCGCGGCACGGGCAGGGTAGTCGGAGTGATGCTGAGCGAGCGGCCGCCGCGGACTTTAGGGTCATCAGCTATGAACCGCCTCGATCGCTTCTTCGAAATCTCGGCGCGTGGCTCCAGTGTCTCCGCCGAGATACGCGGTGGCGTCGTCACGTTCATCGCGATGGCCTACATCATCGTGCTGAACCCCGTCATCCTGTCGAGCGCTCCAGACGTGGCAGGCAACAAGCTGGCGTTCGCGCAAGTGTCGGCGACGACGTCACTGGCCGCCGGCGTGATGACGATCCTCTTCGGTGTCATCGCGCGGATGCCCTTCGCGTTCGCGGCAGGTCTCGGTATCAACTCGTTTCTCGCTACCACCGTCGTCGGGTCGGTGACCTGGCCGGAGGCGATGGGGCTGGTCGTCATCAACGGCCTGGTGATCGTGCTGTTGGCGGCCAGCGGATTGCGGCGGCTGGTGTTCGACGCCGTGCCGATCCAGCTGAAGCTCGCCATCACCGCGGGCATCGGGTTGTTCATCCTGTTCATCGGCCTCGTCGACGCCGGATTCGTGGGTTCCACCGGGCACCCGTCACCCCCGGTGGGTCTGGGTAGCGGCGGCACCGGCTCGATCAACACCGTGCCCACCGTGGTGTTTGTGGTCACCCTGCTGATCACCGGTGTTCTGGTGGCCCGGCGGGTACGCGGCGGCATCCTGATCGGGCTGGCTGCGGGCACCGTGATCGCGATCATCGTCGAGGCGATCTGGCACCTCGGGTCGGCGACCGAGCATCCCGGCGGGTGGGGACTGTCGGTGCCGTCGCTGTCCGGCTCTCCGTTCGCGCTGCCCGACATGTCGCTGGTCGGCGCCTTCAGCCTCGGCAGCTTCAGCCGGATCGGCGCGCTGGCCGCCATCATGCTGGTGTTCACGCTGGTGTTCGCCAACTTCTTCGACGCCATGGGCACCATGACCGGGCTGTCCCGAGAGGCCGGGCTGGCCGATGCCCAGGGCACCTTTCCGCGGTTGCGGTCCGCGCTGATCGTCGAGGGCGCAGGCGCCGTCGTCGGCGGTGCAACGTCCGCCTCGTCGAACACCGTGTTCATCGAATCGGGCGCGGGTATCGAGGAGGGAGCCCGCACCGGGCTGGCGAACCTCGTTACCGGCGCCCTGTTCCTCGCGGCCATGTTCGTCTCGCCGCTGGCCTCGATCGTGCCCACGGAGGTCGCCGCCGCCGCGCTGGTGATCGTCGGCGCGATGATGGTGTCGCACCTGCGTCACATCGACATCTCCGAGTTCTCGATCGCGCTGCCGGTCGTGCTCACGGTGGCAACCATGGCGTTCAGCTACTCGATCGCCAACGGCATCGGCGTCGGCTTCGTCGCGTGGGCCGTATTGCGGTCGGCCGCAGGCAAGGCCCGGGAGATCAGCCCGCTGCTGTGGATCGTCGCAGCCGGCTTCATCCTGTACTTCGCTCGCGGCTGGATCGAGTCGCTCATCGGCATGCACTGACAGGTAACGTTCAGGGTCATGGAGAATTTGCCGATGAGCCGCTTGCGCGAAGAGAAGGAACCATGAGCGCCGGCCTGTTCGGTTTGCTCGACGACGTCGCGGCGTTGGCACGTCTCGCCGCGGCCTCGATTGACGACATCGGCGCTGCCACGGGGAAAGCCACCGCGAAGGCCGCCGGGGTGGTGATCGACGACACCGCAGTGACGCCTCAGTACGTCCACGGCATCACCGCCGATCGTGAGCTTCCGGTCATCAAGCGCATCGCGATCGGGTCGCTGCGCAACAAGATCGTGTTCATCCTGCCGGTGGCCTTGCTGCTCAGCCAGTTCGCGCCGTGGTTGCTGACCCCGATCCTGATGCTGGGCGCGACGTACCTCTGCTTCGAAGGGGCCGAAAAGGTCTGGGGCTACGTCGCCAAGCACGGGGCCGGTGGTCATCACGACGCGCCGGCCGGCGCGGTCGGCGGGGACGCCGAGCGCTACATGGTGACCGGCGCGATCCGCACCGACTTCATCCTGTCGGCCGAGATCATGGTCATCGCCCTCAATGAGGTTGCCCACCAACCGTTCTTCCCCCGGTTGATCATCTTGGTCATCGTCGCCCTGGTGATCACCGCCGCGGTGTACGGCGTGGTGGCAGGCATCGTGAAGATGGACGACATCGGACTGGCGCTGACACAACGCAATTCGCGGTTCGCCAAGTGGATCGGCCGCGGCCTTGTCGCCGGGATGCCCAAGCTGCTCAGCGCCCTGTCGGCCATCGGCACGGTCGCGATGCTGTGGGTCGGCGGTCACATCCTGCTCGCAGGGACCAATACCCTTGGCTGGCATGGCCCGTACGGCTTGGTGCACCACGCCGAGGAATACGTGCGTCACGCACTGGCGAATGCGGCGGGGCTGGGTGGCGTCGCGGCATGGCTGGTCAACACCGCCGCATCGGCCGTCATCGGTTTGGTGGTCGGCGCCGTCGTCGTCGCGATCATGCACGTGCTGCCATTCGGCAAGAAGGACAAGCACTCCTGAGCCTGGTGCTGCGGTCGGTTGCCGATCTCCTACTGCGGTAGCACATCAAGATCGGACGGCAGCGCGATGTGGAAGACCCCCTCGGCTCCCTAGCGTCAAACCATGACGCAAGCACAACGTTCACCAGCCCACCAGATGGCGCTCGTCGCACGTGCATTGCCGCGCGCCGTCCCCATCGCCATACCCGCCACCCAACCCCGCCCGATCACCGACAGATCGCGCCGGATCATGGCGGCCGTGCGCGCCTGGTTGCTCGCCCCCGCGGTGAAACCGAGGCCGCAGCACGACTACCACCGACCGCACCGACTGGACTTCATCGAGGACGCCGCGATGGGCCGCGAGATGTTGCGGCTGTAGATCTACGACCGTGGTAGGACACATCCATACCCCCGCGGCATGATGCGAACCGGCGACCGGGGCTTCTACGATCGGAACATGCTGAGTGCGATGGCGCGCTCCGTGCGCGAGCAGATGCGCAGGCAGGGCGAGTCGATCCCGGTCGGCCACAACTGGGCGTCGGTCATAGCGGTCGACGCCACCGTGGTGGGCGCCGCAGTGATCGCCGCCGTGCAGCGGCCCACGGCCGACCTTGCGGTGTCCATGCTCGCACTCGTCCTGGCAGTCGCCCCGTTTATGCAGGTCTACGCGACCGGTGCCAAGTTCAAGGCGCCGATGGTGTGGGTGGGCTGGACGGCCGCCACCGCGTTGCTGCTCTTTGCGACGTCCACTCCGGTCGCCAACGATTTCGCCCCCCTGCTGGTGGTGTTGATGGTGGGCGAAGTGACGTCATTGACCGGGATTGCGGGCGGGTGTCTTTCCTCGTTGTCCGCCGCCGCCGTGCTGTTGACCGCGGCGGCGCTGCACCGGCTCGACAATCTTCCGCTCTATCTCGGCATCCTCGGAATGGGTTGGCTGGTGGGCTATCTCATGCGCGTGCAGACCGTGTTGATGGAGCAGCAGCAGCACGCCCAAGCGGCGTTGGCCGCCCATGCCGCAGCCGACGAGCGGCGCCGGATCGCCCGCGAAGTGCATGACGTCATCGCCCACTCGCTGAGTGTGACGCTGCTGCACATCACAGGTGCGCGCCGCGGGTTGCAGCAGGACCGCGACATCGATGACGCCGTCGACGCGCTCGAGCAGGCCGAACATCTGGGCCGCCAGGCGATGGCCGACATCCGCCGGACGGTCGGGCTCCTCGACGGCGCACCGATGGGCACCACGCCCGAGCCGGGCATCGACGACATCGCCGGGCTGATCGATGACTTCGTCCGCGCAGGCCTCACCGTGCAGTTCATTGCCCGCGGACGCACGACGCAGGTCTCCCCCGCTGTCGGCCTGGCCCTGTACCGCATCACGCAGGAGTCGCTGGCCAATATCGCCAAGCACGCTCCTGAGGCGAAATCTTCTGTGACGCTGGCAATCTCACGCACCTCGGTAACACTTGACGTGTTGAACCAACTGCCGGTCGCGGTGGCGGCCGGATGTTCAGAAGGTCGTGGTGTGCGCGGGATGCGACAGCGCGTCGGGCAGCTCGGCGGCATCATCAGCGTCGGCCCGACATCCGACGGTTGGGCGGTCCGTACCAACATTCCGCTCGGCACCACCGAGTCGTCCTGTCCGTTGGCGCCATCATGACCGATCCGGCACCTGAGATCGCGGTCCTGCTCGTCGATGATCAGGACCTGGTCCGCTCCGGGCTCCGCCGGATCCTGCGCCGCAAGGACGGGTTCACCATCGTCGCCGAATGCGCTGACGGTGACGAGGTGCCCGCCGCCGTCGGCAGGCAGCGCCCCGATGTCGTCGTGATGGATCTCCGGATGAAACGCGTCGACGGCATCGAAGCCACCCGCCTGCTCACTGCGCAGTCCGGACCGCCCGTACTGGCCCTGACCACCTTCAACGACGACGAGCTGCTGTCGGGCGTGCTGCGGGCCGGCGCCGCAGGGTTTGTCCTCAAGGACTCCTCCGCCGAAGAACTGATTCGGGCCGTCCGGGCGGTCGCCCAGGGGCACAGCTACCTCGACCCGGCCGTCACGTCCAGGGTTCTCAGCACCTACCGCAAAGTCGCCACCGCACCGCGCGCCACCGCGATCAATGACCTCACGGCACGCGAACTCGATGTCCTGACGCTCATCGCCAGGGGCCGATCGAACTCCGAGATCGCCGATGAACTAAGCATTTCCGGCCTCACTGTCAAGAGCCACATTGGCCGAATCTTCGTCAAGCTGAACCTGCGTGACCGGGCCGCGGCGATCATCCACGCGTACGACACCGGGATCGTCGCCCCCCAGTGACCCAAGGGCCGGGAAACCGGTCAGCTAAAGTGGTATCCGTCACGTTGGGAAATCCCCGCCCTCGGTAGGGTAAGAAATTGACGGTGACGCCTGAGGCGATTATTTGAAGGGGGGCGGCATGGACGAGGTCCTGGCCCGTGCCGGTATCTTCCAGGGCCTGCAGCCCAAGGCCATCGAGACACTCGCACGTCAGCTCGAACCGGTGACCTTCCCGCGCGGGCGCTCGGTGTTCGTCGAAGGCGAACCGGGCGACACGCTCTACATCATCATCTCCGGCAAGGTGAAGATCGGGCGCCGGACCACCGACGGCCGGGAAAGCTTGATCACGCTGATGGGTCCGTCGGACATGTTCGGCGAGCTCGCCATCTTCGATCCGGGCCCGCGGACCTCCACCGTCACCACCCTTACGGACGTGTCGGCCGTGTCGATGAGCCGCGCGGCACTCCAGTCGTGGATCGCCGAAGAGCCCGAGATCGCCGAACAGCTGCTGCGCGTGCTGGCCCGCCGGTTGCGTCGCACCAACGACAACCTGTCCGACCTGATCTTCACCGACGTCCCGGGGCGGGTCGCCAAGCAGCTGCTCTACCTTGCGCAGCGCTTCGGCAGCCGCGAAGGCAACGCGCTGCGGGTCAATCACGAGCTGACGCAGGAGGAAATCGCCCAGCTGGTCGGCTCGTCGCGCGAGACGGTCAACAAGGCGCTCGCCGATTTCGCTCAGCGGGGCTGGATTCGCGTGCAGGGCAAGAGCATTCTGATCGACAACGCCGAGCGGTTGGCACTGCGCGCCAAGTAGTCCGCGTCAGTCGTCGAGGGCATGTTCGAGGCCCGCGATGATCACCCCGAGGTTGAATTCGAAGTCGCCATCGTCGGCTGCGGCTGCCGCCCGTCGGGCGTTCACGGCGCCGAGAAGCGGAAAGTCCTCGGCCGGTAGCTCTTTGAGCACCCTGGCGACCTCCGGGTTCTGGTGATGACGCCGCGAGTCCGCGGATCCGAGTACGTCGTGGGCTGCCGAAAGGGCGATGCCGGACACCAGCGTGAGGATTCGTCCCGCATCGTCGACGCCGAAGCCGGCGCCGGTCAGCGACCGCAGCACACGCTCGGCGAGCCCGAGACTCGCTGCCCCACCAATACCGCTGAGCCGGAAGCTCATTCCGGTTGCGCCGAGTTTGAGGACGCCCTGCCGGATCGCGTTGGCATAGGCGCGCAACGTCTCTCGCCAATCGACATCATCGGGTAGTTCAATCGCCCGGATCTCGGTCTCGAACAGGTCGGCGACGACGAGTTCCAGCAGCCCGTCACGGTCGCCTACGTAGTAGTGCAGAGCCGTGCGGTCCACGCCGAGCGCATCGGCGACGGCTTGCATGGTGAGGTCCTCGGGAGCGATACCGCGTGCCGCAGCGACGATCTGCTCGTGATCGATTCGACGCGGCCGCCCGCGGCGCCGCCGGGTGTCGTCGGCGCCGCCGGTACGGGCGCCTGCGCGGGCGGTCATGGCGGCAACAGTAGCGGCTCCGACCGCCGCGTACCCAGCTCTTCCCTTTTTCTCACGGCCGTGGAAAACTTCCGCTGAAGCCGACGGAAGGGGCCGACGAGGTGTCAGGTAGCTATCGGGTGGTCCAGTGGACGACGGGCAATGTCGGCAAGAGCTCGGTGGCCGCCATCGCCCGGAACCCCATGCTCGAACTCGTCGGCTGCTACGCGTGGTCGCCCGACAAGGCGGGCCGCGACGTCGGCGAACTCTGCGGGATCGAGCCGCTCGGTGTCAGCGCGACCAACGACATCGATGCCCTACTCGCGCTGAAACCCGATGTGGTGGTCTACAACCCGATGTGGATCGACGTCGACGAGCTGGTGCGCATCCTCGAGTCCGGCATCAACGTCGTCGCCACCGCGTCGTTCATCACCGGGCACAACCAGGGCGACGGACGGGAGCGCATTGCCGACGCCTGCCGGCGCGGAGGCGCGACGATGTTCGGATCCGGCATCAGCCCGGGCTACGTCAACCAGCTGTCGGTGGTGGCCGCGGGCATCTGCGACCGGGTGGACAAGATCACCGTCAACGAAGCGGCCGACACGACGTTCTACGACTCCCCCGCCACAGAGAAACCGGTCGGTTTCGGCCGGCCCATCGACCAACCCGACCTACAGGCCATGACCGCACACGGCACCGGCGTATTCGGTGAGGCCGTGCGCATGGTCGCCGACGCCCTCGGCATCGAGCTCGACGAAGTCCGATGCGATGCCGAGTACGCCCAGACCACCGAGGATCTCGATCTCGGCTCATGGACCATTCCGGCGGGGTGTGTGGCGGGGGTATATGCCAGCTGGAAAGGGATCGTTGGGGATGCGACACGCGTCGAGATCAACGTACGGTGGCGCAAAGGCCAAACGCTGCAACCGGATTGGCAGATCGATCAAGACGGCTGGGTAATCGAGGTGGCCGGACGTCCGACGGTCACCATGAAGGTCGGCTTCCTGCCACCACCCGACTTCGAGGCCACCACGCTAGAGGAGTTCATGGTGCTCGGCCACATCATGACCGCCACACCACCGCTCAACGCGATCCCGGCTGTCGTGTCGGCAGCGCCGGGTATCGTCACGTACAACGACCTGCCGCTCATCTTGCCGCGAGGTGTGGTGCCGGCGGGCTGAGACGAGGAGGAGCCGGCATGCCGACATTGGAAGAGGCCGCCGCTCTGGCCCACGACGACCACGGCCTGGCCGTGGTGTCCACGCTGCGCGCCGACGCGACCATCCAGTCCACGCTGGTCAATGCCGGCGTGTTGGCGCACCCCGCGACGTCGGTGCCGGTCCTCGGGTTCGTCACGTACGGACGGGTCAAACTCGCGAATCTACGTGCCAGGCCGCAGATTTCGGTTACGTTCCGCAATGGGTGGCAATGGGCCACCGTCGAGGGACGCGCCGAGCTGGCAGGTCCCGACGATCCTCAGCCCTGGCTGGACCGGGAACGGCTCCGCGTGTTGCTGCGCGAGATCTTCACCGCCGCCGGCGGCACGCACGACGATTGGGACACCTACGACCGGGTGATGGCCGAACAGGGTCGCGCCGCCGTACTCATCGCGCCCACAAGGGTCTACAGCAATGGCTGACGTCCTCACCGGTGCATGCGGTTCGCGCCGTCGACGATCGCGTCGTACAGCGCCCGCTCCGGCTCCGACGGCTCGGTACGTCTACGCAGCAACACGAATTCGAGTTCACCGAGATCCGGCAATCGACCGTCGTCGACCGGGAAAAGTCCTGCCGGCAACAGGGTTTCGGCATGCGGCACGATACCGAGCCCGGCCAGTGCCGCAGCCTGCAGGCCCAGTTGACTGTCGCTGACGCAGGCGATCCGCCACGCGCGGTGCTCACGTTCCAGCGCCCGCAGTGCGACCCGACGCGTCAGGCTCGGCGTCGGATAGGTCACCACGGGAACCGGATCGGCGATATCGCTCAGGCCGGGCCGTCCCGCCCACACCAACCGGTCGCGCCACAACAGGTGGCCGTGCCGGTCACCGGGCAGCCGCTTGGCCACCATCATGTCCAGTTCACCTGCGGCCATGCGCATTTTGAGGTTCTCACTCAGACCCACCACCAGCTCGAGATCCACGCCCGGATACGACCGCTGGAATTCGACCAGCACGTCGGGCAATTCGCGCGCCACCAGGTCATCGGACGCGCCGAGCCGGATGAAGCCGGTGAGCCGGGATTCCGAGAAATACCGGTCGGCCTGAGCCTGCGCGTCCAGGATGTGACGGGCGAAACCGACCATGGCGGCGCCGTCGGCGGTCAATGCCAGGTTGCGGGTGTCCCGACGGATCAATTCCCGGCCGACGGCCTGTTCCAATCGCGCGATGTGGCCGCTGACCGTCGATTGCCGTAGTCCGAGCACGCGTCCGGCTGCCGTGAAACCGCCCGCCCGCTCGACTGCGAGGAACGTCCGCAGCAACTCCGGGTCGAACACCTTCATCACGATACCCGTTTAGATATATCGACTCCATCGACTTCTGCTATGAGTGCCGGTCGCCGTACGGTGAACCGGTGCTCGCCAACCTCCGCATCGATGGGTTCCTGCTCGGTCTGGTCGCTTCGATGGCCATCGGTCTGCTGGTACCTGCGCGTGGCGACGCCGCGAACCTCCTGGAGTCGGCGACGAAGGTGGCCATCGCCGTGCTGTTCTTCTTATATGGCACCCGCCTGGAACCCCGGGAGGCACTCGAGGGGCTGAAGCACTGGCGCCTGCACACCACCGTCCTGGCCGCGACCTATGTGCTGTTCCCGCTGTTGGGCCTGGCGATGCGCGTGCTGGTCCCGTCAGTACTGACCGATGAGCTCTACATCGGCATGCTCTACCTGTGCCTGCTGCCGTCCACGGTGCAGTCCTCGATCGCCTTCACCTCCATCGCCCGCGGCAATGTCGCGGCGGCCGTCGTCAGCGCGTCGACGTCGAACATGCTGGGAATCTTCATCACTCCGCTGCTGGTGACGCTGCTCATGCAAACCACCGGCGGGGCGACCGTCTCGGCAACCTCCATCCTGGAGATCGTGTTGCAGCTGCTGGTGCCGTTCGTCGCCGGGCAGGTGCTCCGGTCGAAATTGCACCGGCTGCTGTCGCACACAACACTCACCAAGGTCGTCGACCGCGGCTCGGTGTATCTGGTGGTGTACGCGGCGTTCAGTGCCGGTATGGCCGAGCACATCTGGACCGGGATGAAAGTCTCCAGCATCCTGGCCGTCATCGCCGTCAGCGTGGTGCTGCTGGCCGTGGTGTTGGGCATCACCGCGGGCGTGGCACGGCTGCTGCACTTCGGCCGTGCCGATCGGATCGTGGTGATCTTCTGCGGCTCGAAGAAGAGCCTGGCGACCGGCCTGCCGATGGCCACCGTACTGTTCGCCGGTCATCCCGTCGGGCTGATCGTCTTGCCGCTGATGATCTTTCACCAAATTCAGCTCATCACCTGCGCCGCCTTGGCCGGACGGTGGGGCCGGGCGGCAGCGGATCACCCAACGGCGCCGCCACTACCGGCGCGCGCGTAGGCCCGCCGCGGCCGAGCGGATGACATCGGTGACAGTCGAGACCATCTCGCTGTCCAATTTCCAGCACTGCCAGTACAACGGGACGTCGAGATGCTGCGGGGCGATCGGGATCCAGGACTCCTCGACGAGCTCCTCGGGGAACATGCCCCAGCCCAGTCCGGCCCGCAGGGCTGCGGCGAAACCCTCTGCGGTCGGCACGAATTGCGTCGGGCGGGCGATGTCCTTCCGGAACACCTTGCGTACCAAGCTGTCCTGCAACGCGTCAGCGCGATTCCACGCAAGTGACGGCGCCTGCGTGGCGGCTGCCGCGGTGAACCCGTGCGGCAAATATCGCTCGGCGAACTCGACGGTGGCCACGGGCACGTACCGCATGGCGCCCAGGGGGTAGACGCGGCAGCCCGGCACGGGCCTGCGCTCGGTGGTCACCGCGCCCATCACGACGCCCTCGCGCAACAGCTGCGCCGAGTGGTCCTGGTCCTCGATGCGGATGTCGAACAGCACACCGGGCAGCCGTGTCAGCACCGTGGTGAACCAGGTCGCCATCGAATCGGCGTTGACGGCCAGTGCAATCCGGGTCCAGGGGGCCGCATCGCCACCCATCTCAGCCAGCGCTTCAGACTCCAGCAGTGCGGTCTGCGCCGCAAGTCTCAGCAGCGGAACCCCGGCCGGGGTTGCCACACACGGCTTTTCGCGGACGACGAGGACCTGGCCCACCCGTTGCTCCAGGGCCTTGATGCGTTGACTCACCGCCGACGGCGTGACGTGCAGCCGCGCCGCGGCCGCGTCGAAACTGCCCGACTCGATCACGGCGGCCAGCGCGGCAAGCTGCTGGCCGTCGATACGCATGCTCGAAGCTAACCACCAGTTCTCCTGGCGAGCAGACGCTGCGGTACGCGACACGCCGGGTTTGCGGTACCGCCGTGACTGCTCGCCGGGGAGACTCAGCGGTATTTGGCGACGTAATCGGTCATGGTGGCCAACTGGTAGCGCGACACCTCATGGGCGGTCTCGTCCTC
>NZ_LZTB01000135.1 GCF_001665685.1 Mycobacterium sp. 852013-50091_SCH5140682 | reverse complement strand
GGCGATGAGTCGCATCACGTCCGTCTGGCCGATCGCCAGCACGGCGCCGTACACGATGCCGATCACCGCCAGGGTGATGATGATGGGCCGGAAATAGGTTGCCGCGTCGGGGAACAACGGCAGGCAGTAGCGCAGCATCCCGAACGTGCCGACCTTGTCCATGATCGCCATCATCAACACCGCACTGGCCGGGGTGGCCTCGACCGCGGCATCGGGCAGCCAGCGGTGGAACGGCCACAGTGGGGCCTTGACGGCGAACGCGAACATGAAACCCAGGAACAGGAAACTGCCCACGGCGGGGCTGATTACCAGCCGACCCGACGCCACCGCCTCGACGATCGCCCGGAAATCGAAGGTGCCGGAAGCGAAGACGTCGCTCTGCGCGGTCACCACATACAGCCCGATCACCGCGGCGAGCATGACCAGCCCGCCGAACAGGTTGTACAGCAGGAACTTCACCGCTGCGCGCGACCTGTTTTCGCCCCCGAAGCCGCCGATGAGGAAGTACATCGGGATCAGCATGGCTTCGAAGAACACGTAGAACAGCAGGATGTCCAGGGCCACCAGCGACATGAACACCATGCCCTCGACCGCCAGCATCAGCGCGAGGTACGCCTGCACCGACCGGCCGGCGAGCCCGGTTCGGTCGGCGGCGTCGTTCCAACCCGCGATGATCAGCAGAGGCATCAAGACCGCGGTGAGTACCACCAGCGCGAGGGCGATCCCGTCGACACCGAGAATGTATCCGGTCCCGAAAGACGGTATCCACGGGTGTGATTCGACGAATTGGTACTGCTTGCCTGCCGGGTCGAAGCCGACCGCGAGCACCACTGCAACGGCGAGCGCCACTACCGACACGGCCAGCGCGAACCATTTGGCCAGGACCCGCTGCCCGGCCGGGATGAGGATCACGATCGCGGCGCCGACCGTCGGCACCGCCCAGAGCACCGTCAGCGACGGAAAGGTGTTCACCACAGCCGCACCGCCAGGATCGCCGCCACCACGAGCGCCGCGCCGGCGAGCATCGACAGCGCATAGGATCGGGCAAAGCCCGTCTGCCATTGTCGGGCCCGGTCGGAGGTTCGGCTGACCAGAGCGGCCAGCCCGGTGGCTGCCCCGTCGACCCCTTTGTCGTCGACCTCGACCAGGGCCGCGGTCAACGTCTGCCCACCTCGCATGAACACCGCCTCGTT
>NZ_LZTB01000134.1 GCF_001665685.1 Mycobacterium sp. 852013-50091_SCH5140682 | reverse complement strand
GCCACCGGCTTCCTGGGCCGCTACCTGGCCCTGGAATGGCTCGAACGCATGGACCTGGTCGACGGCAAGGTCATCGCCCTGGTGCGAGCCCGCTCCGACGAGGAAGCCCGCGCCCGCCTCGACGCCATCTTCGACACCGGCGACGCGAAACTCCTTGCCCACTACCAGCAATTGGCTGCCGAGCACCTCGAGGTCATCGCAGGCGACAAGGGCGAGGCCAACCTCGGACTCGACCAGCAGACCTGGCAGCGTCTGGCCGACGACGTCGACCTGATCGTCGACCCGGCCGCCCTGGTCAACCACGTCCTGCCCTACAGCGAGCTGTTCGGGCCCAATGCTCTGGGCACGGCCGAACTGATCCGCATCGCCCTGACCACCAAGATCAAGCCGTACACCTATGTGTCGACGATCGGGGTGGGCGACCAGATCACACCCGGCAAGTTCGTCGAAGAAGCTGACGTGCGCGAGATGAGCGCGGTGCGCCGCATCGACGACTCGTACGCCAACGGGTACGGCAACAGCAAGTGGGCCGGCGAAGTCCTGCTGCGCGAAGCCAACGACCTGTGCGGGCTGCCGGTGGCCGTGTTCCGCTGCGACATGATCCTGGCCGATACGACGTATTCAGGCCAGTTGAACCTGCCCGACATGTTCACCCGGATGATGTTCAGCCTGGTGGCCAGCGGTATCGCCCCCGGCTCGTTCTACGAGCTGGACGCCGAGGGCAAACGGCAGCGGGCGCACTACGACGGCCTGCCGGTGGAATTCATCGCGGAGTCGATCTCCACGCTGGGGGCACAGGCAGTCGAGAGCTTCGCGACCTACCACGTGATGAACCCGTACGACGACGGTCTGGGCATGGACGAGTTCGTCGACTGGCTCATCGAGGCGGGCTATCAGATCGAGCGCATAGCCGACTACGCCCAGTGGTTGCAGCGGTTCGAAAGCACCCTGCGCGCGCTGCCCGACAAGCAACGTCAGGCCTCCTTGCTGCCGCTGCTGCACAACTACCAGAAGCCGGAACGCCCGATGCTGGGTGCGCTGGCGCCGACCGATCGGTTCCGGGAAGCCGTGCAAGAAGCCAAGATCGGGCCCGACAAGGACATCCCGCATGTGACACCCGCGGTCATCGTGCAGTACATCACCAACCTCAAGCAGCTCGGCCTGCTCTGAGCCCATCCGTACAACGCCCTCGCCCTGTCCCCGGGCGGGGGCGTTGTCGCGTGTGGGTGGGGTGACGCATCTCGCACCGACGCGCCCTGGACTCTCGAAATATATTTAGTTTTACTAACGTAGTATTTGGTAGACGCATCGAGCGTCGGTTACCACAAGATTTGATTTGCTCAGGGGACTTGATTATGTCGAATGAAACCCGTGAAGAACGGCTCGAGAGCCGACTCGCCGCCCTTTATGCCAACGATCCGCAGTTTGCCGCCGCACGGCCCGACGAGGCCGTCAGCACCGCCGTCGACCGCCCTGGCCTGCGCCTGCCCGCCATCGTCAAAGAAGTGATGGCCGGCTACGCCGACCGCCCGGCCCTCGGCACCCGCGCCGTCGAACTCGTCACCGACACCGAGGGCCGCACCTCGGCTCAGTTGCTGCCGCGCTTCGAGACCATCACCTACCGCCAGCTCGGCGACCGCATCCAGGCCGTCACCAACGCCTGGCACAACCATCCCGTCAAGCCCGCCGACCGCGTCGCAATCCTCGGCTTCACCAGCGTTGACTACACCACCATCGACGTCGCGCTCATCGAGCTCGGCGCGGTCTCGGTCCCGTTGCAGACCAGCGCACCCGTCGCGCAGCTGCAACCGATCATCGCCGAAACCGAACCCAAGGTCGTCGCCTCCAGCGTCGACTTCCTCGACGACGCCGTCGCACTCATCCAGTCCGGACCCGCCCCGGCCCGCCTGGTGGTGTTCGACTACCGCCCCGAGGTCGACGACCACCGGGAAGCGTTCGAGGCCGCCAAGGCCGCGCTCGCCGGCACCGGCGTCCAGGTCGAAGCCTTCGCCGACGTGCTCGACCGCGGCCGCAGCCTCGCCGACGCGCCGCTGTACGTGTCCGGCCAGGCCGACCCGCTGACCCTGTTGATCTACACCTCCGGCAGCACCGGAACCCCCAAGGGTGCGATGTACCCGGAGAACAAGGTCTCCACCATGTGGCGGATCGCATCCAAGGCCACCTGGGACGAGAACCAGAGCGCGCTGCCCGCGATCACGCTGAACTTCATGCCGATGAGCCACGTGATGGGCCGCGGCATCCTGTACGCGTCGCTGGCCTCCGGTGGCACCGCCTACTTCGCTGCCCGCAGCGACCTGTCGACCTTCCTGGAAGACCTGGCCCTGGTCCGTCCCACGCAGCTCAGCTTCGTGCCGCGCATCTGGGACATGCTCTTCCAGGAGTATCAGAGCCGGTTGGACCAGCACGGCGCCGCTTCTGCGGACGTTGAAGAGCAGGTGCTCGCCGAAGTGCGCCAGGACCTGCTGGGTGGCCGGTTCGTGTCCGCGATGACGGGCTCCGCGCCGATCTCGGCCGAGATGAAGGCCTGGGTGGAGCGCCTGCTGCAGATGCACCTGCTGGAGGGTTACGGCTCGACCGAGGCCGGGTCGGTCTTCGTCGACGGACACATCCAGCGGCCGCCGGTGATCGACTACAAACTGGCCGACGTGCCCGAGCTGGGTTACCTGAGCACCGACCGCCCGCATCCGCGCGGCGAGCTGCTGGTCAAATCCGAGCAGATGTTCCCGGGCTACTACAAGCGCCCCGAGATCACCGCCGAGATGTTCGACACCGACGGCTACTACCGCACCGGTGACATCGTCGCCGAGGTCGGCCCCGATCAGGTGGAGTACCTGGACCGGCGCAACAACGTCCTCAAGCTGTCGCAGGGCGAATTCGTCACGGTGTCCAAGCTGGAGGCCGTCTTCGGCGACAGCCCGCTGGTGCAACAGATCTACCTGTACGGCAACAGCGCCCGCGCGTACCTGCTGGCCGTCGTGGTTCCGACCGACCCCGCCACCTCGAAGCAAGCCATCAGTGACTCGCTGCAGGAGGCTGCTCGCGCCGCGAACCTGCAGTCCTACGAAGTTCCTCGCGATTTTCTGGTAGAGACAACGCCGTTCACACTCGAGAACGGTCTGCTGACCGGTATCCGCAAGCTGGCCCGGCCGAAACTGAAGGCGCACTACGGCGATCGACTCGAACAGCTCTACACCGACCTCGCCGAGGGACAGGCCAATGAGCTGCGTGAACTCCGTCGCCATGGTGCCGCCGCACCCGTTCTCGACACCGTAAGCCGCGCCGCCGGAGCGCTGCTCGGCGCGTCGGTCTCAGACCTGCGGCCCGACGCCCACTTCACCGATCTCGGTGGAGATTCGCTGTCGGCGTTGACGTTCTCGAATCTGCTGCACGAGATCTTCGAGGTCGACGTGCCGGTCGGCGTGATCGTCAGCCCGGCCAACGACCTGGCCGCCATCGCCGGCTACATCGACACCGAGCGGCAGGGTTCGAAGCGACCGACGTATGCGTCGGTGCACGGTCGTGACGCGACGGAAGTGCACGCTGCCGACCTCACGCTGGACAAGTTCATCGACGCCGCGACGCTGGCGGCTGCGCCGTCGCTGCCCAAGGCACCGACCGAGGTCCGTACCGTCTTGCTGACCGGCGCCACCGGCTTCCTGGGCCGCTACCTGGCCCTGGAATGGCTCGAACGCATGGACCTGGTCGACGGCAAGGTCATCGCCCTGGTCCGGGCCCGCTCCGACGAAGAAGCCCGCGCCCGCCTCGACGCCATCTTCGACACCGGCGACGCGAAACTCCTTGCCCACTACCAGCAATTGGC
>NZ_LZTB01000133.1 GCF_001665685.1 Mycobacterium sp. 852013-50091_SCH5140682 | reverse complement strand
GCGGGATGTGTTCTCGCGGCCAGGCTCAGCGAGGACCCGTCGGTCAGCGTGTGCCTCATCGAGGCGGGCCCGTCGGACGTCGAGGACCGCAACATCCTGGAACTGTCGGCGTGGATGCACCTGCTCGATTCCGGCTACGACTGGGACTATCCGGTCGAACCGCAGGAGAAGGGCAACAGCTTCATGCGCCATGCCCGGGCCAAGGTGCTGGGCGGATGTTCGTCGCACAACTCCTGTATCGCGTTCTGGCCGCCGGCCGAGGGGCTTGCCGACTGGGAGGCGATGGGCGCCAAGGGTTGGGGCGCCGACGGATTGTGGCCGTTCGTGGCGAAACTGGAGACCAACGACGCCGAGGGGGATCACCACGGCCACAGTGGGCCGGTGCGGTTGCGCGACGTGCCGCCACTGGACCCGTGCGGGGCAGCGGTGCTGCAAGCCGCTGCCAAGGTCGGCCTGCCGACGGTGAAGTTCAACCGCGGCACCACGGTGACCAACGGTGCGGGCTGGTTCCAGATCAACGCTGCCGAGAACGGCAACCGCATGTCGTCGTCGCACGCTTTCCTGCACCCGATCCTGGGGACCCGCAAAAACCTTGAGGTACGGACCAATTCGTGGGTCAGTGAGATCCTGTTCGACGACGAGAACAATGCCACCGGGGTGCGTTACCAGCGGCCCGACCTCACCGGGTACGACACGGTGGCCGCCCGGCGCGAGGTGGTGGTGACCGCCGGGGCGATCGACACCCCGAAGCTGCTCATGCTCTCGGGCATCGGGCCGGCCGAGCACCTGCGCGAGATGGGCATTGCGGTGCGGGTCGATTCGCCGGGCGTCGGGTCCAATCTCGATGACCACGTCGAAGGGTTGGTGTTCTGGGAGGCGTCACGCCCGATGGTCACCAGCTCGACGCAGTGGTGGGAGATCGGGTTGTTCACCACCACGCAGCCCGGTCTGAACCAGCCGGATCTGATGATGCATTACGGCAGTGTGCCGTTTGACATGAACACCCTGCGCTGGGGCTACCCGACCACCGACAACGGATTCTGCCTCACCCCCAACGTCACGCTGGGACGTTCACGGGGAACGGTGCGGCTGCGCTCGCGCGACTTCCGGGACCGCGCCAAGGTCGATCCCCGCTACTTCACCGACCCCGAAGGACACGACGAGCAGGTCATGCTTGCCGGTGTGCGGTTGGCACGCAAGATCGCCGAGCAGGAACCGTTGCGCAGTTGGATCGCGCGTGAACTGGCACCCGGGCCTGATGCCGTCACCGACGACGAGCTGCTCGACTACATCCACAAGACGCACAACACCGTCTACCATCCGGCCGCCACAGCCCGGATGGGATCGGTGGACGATCCGATGGCTGTGCTCGATCCCGAGTTGCGGGTCAAAGGTGTGCAGCGCCTGCGGGTGGTGGATGCCTCCGCGATGCCGAAATTGCCTGCCGTGAACCCGAATATTACGGTGATGGCCATGGGCGAGAAGTGCGCAGACCTGATGAGAAAACAGTGATGTGAGCA
>NZ_LZTB01000132.1 GCF_001665685.1 Mycobacterium sp. 852013-50091_SCH5140682 | reverse complement strand
GACCACCGCCGCGGAAAAGTGCTGCGCCGCTTGGCCGGTGACGATCCCGAGGTCAACGAGGAATGGAACTGCGACAAGGGCCGCTGGGCGTTCACGTACCCGACCGTCGGCGACCGCATCACCACCCCACTGCTGCGGGACGACACCGGCGGCCTGCGGCCGGCGTCCTGGTCGGAGGCCCTCACCGTGGCCGGGGCGGGGTTGTTGGCAGCCGGCGGCACCACCGGCGTCCTGGTCGGTGGGCGCAGCACGCTCCAGGATGCCTACGCGTACGCCAAGTTCGCCCGAATGGTGCTGGGCACCAACGACATCGACTTCCGGGCCCGCGACCACTCCGCAGAAGAAGCCGACTTCCTCGCCACCGCCGTGGCCGGCACGCCGATGACGCTGCGCTACGCCGACCTGGAAACCGCGCCGACCGTGCTGCTGGCGGGCTTCGAACCCGAAGAGGAATCCCCGATCGTCTTCCTGCGCCTGCGTAAGGGGGCCCGCAAGCACAGGGTGCGGGTGCTCGCGTTGGCGCCGTTCGCGACCCGGGGTCTGGAGAAGATGTCGGGAACGCTGATCCCGACCGTCCCCGGCGCCGAGGCCGCCGCACTCGACGCGTTGACCGACGATGCGCGGCTCCGCGAGCCGGGTGCGGTGATCCTGGTCGGTGAACGGCTCGCCGGCTCGCCGGGCGCGCTGTCCGCGGCTGCCCGACTGGCCGCGGCCACCGGCGCCCGGCTGGCGTGGATTCCGCGCCGAGCCGGGGAACGCGGCGCCGTGGAGGCCGGCGCCCTGCCCAACCTGCTGCCGGGCGGCCGTCCGGTCAACGATCCGCAGGCCCGCGCACAGACCGAGCAGGCCTGGAGCTCCGGCGAACTGCCGAGCACACCCGGCCGCGACACCACTGCGATCCTGACCGCAGCGGCCGACGGCCGGCTGGGCGCCCTGCTCGTCGGCGGCGTCGAACTCGACGATCTTCCCGACCCGGCGCTGGCGGTGTCAGCGCTACGCGCGACGCCGTTCGTCGTCAGCCTGGAACTGCGGGAAAGCGCGGTGACCCAACTGGCCGACGTGGTCTTCCCGGTCGCGCCCGTGGTCGAGAAGGCCGGGGCCTTCGTCGACTGGGAGGGCCGGATCCGGGCGTTCGAACCGTCGCTGCGCACCAACGCGATTCCCGATCTGCGGGTCCTGCACTACCTCGCCGACGAGATCGGTGTCGACCTGGGGATGTCGAGCGCCGCTGCCGCCGACGCCGAACTGGCCGCATTGGGCTCGTGGTCCGGGCCGCATGCTGACGCACCGTCGGTGCCGCCCGCCGCGCAGGCCGAGCCCGGCCCCGGGCAGGCAGTCCTTGCGAGCTGGCGCATGCTGCTGGATTCCGGGCGCCTGCAGGACGGCGAGCCGTATCTGGCCGGCACAGCACCGACGCCGGTGGTTCGGCTGTCGGCTGCAACTGCCGCTGAAATCGGGGTGGCACACGGTGATCCGGTGACCGTCCGGACCGATCGCGGTGCGGTCACGCTGCCGCTCGCGGTGACCGCGATGGCCGACCGGGTGGTGTGGCTGCCGCTGCACTCCCCCGGCTCAGCGGTGTACCGGCAGCTGGGCGCATCCGCCGGAACCATCGTGTCGATCGGAGCCGGAGCATGACATATCCCGATCCCACCCTGTTCGGCCACGATCCTTGGTGGCTGATCCTGGCCAAGTCGCTGGCGATCTTCGTGTTCCTGTTGCTGACGGTGTTGACCGCCATCCTCGTCGAACGCAAAGTGTTGGGCCGCATGCAGTTACGGCCCGGCCCCAATCGGGTCGGCCCGTGGGGGTTGTTGCAGTCTCTCGCCGACGGCATCAAGCTGGCTCTCAAAGAGGGTC
>NZ_LZTB01000131.1 GCF_001665685.1 Mycobacterium sp. 852013-50091_SCH5140682 | reverse complement strand
GCGCTCGAAGCCGGGAAACTACAGGACCAGGTGCGCGTCACCTAGGCCTCACAACGACAACAGACGGGTCGCTCACCTCCGCGGTGAGCGACCCGTCTGTCGTTTGCACCCGCTATGTCTCGTCCCTGCGGTTCTCGGCGAGAAATTCGTCCATCAGTGGGGTCTCGGCCACCACGGGGTAATTGCCGGTGACACCGATGCGCTCAGTGGCCAGTGTCATCACCCGCCCGCGCACCAGATACCAGCCGACGACCAGTGCGGGGATGATGACCACCAGGGCGATGAGGTTCCAGTAGTTCTCGTAGCACATCAGGCCGGTGACTACCGCCAGGAACGCCAGGGTGGCATAGCTCGTATAGGGCGTGCCGAACAGTCGGAACGCCGGCCTGGCCAACAGCCCGCGTTTGGACCAGCGGTACAGCTGAATCTGGCAGATCACGATGGTGGCCCATGAGGCGATGATGCCGAGCGCCGACAGGTCCAGCGCGATGTTGAACGCTTCCGAGGGCACCACCATGTTGAGGAAGACGCCGAGAACGGTGAACACACCCGTCAGGGCGATACCCGCGAACGGGACGCCGCGCTTGGTCATCTTCGCGGTGAACTGCGGTGCGCTGCCGTTCATCGCCATCGAGCGCAGGATGCGGCCCGTCGAGTACAGCCCGGCGTTGAGGCTGGACAGCGCCGCGGTCAGCACCACGAAGTTCATGATGTCGCCGGCGGCGGGCACGCCGATCTTGGAGAAGAACGTGACGAACGGGCTGGTGCCCTGCTGGTACGCGGTGTAGGGCAACAGCAGTGCGAGCACGATGAGTGAGCCGACATAGAACACCGCGATGCGGACCACCACCGAGTTGATAGCGCGCGGCATGACCTTCGCCGGGTGTTCCGTCTCGCCGGCCGCGGTGCCCACCAATTCGACTGCGGCATAGGCGAATATCACACCAGAGGTGACGATCACGAGTTGCAGGACGCCGGTGGGCAGCAGGCCGCTGTTGTCGGCGATGACCGATAGTCCGGTGCTCTGCCCTTCGACGGTGAAACGTCCCGCCAAGAACACGATGCCGACCACCAGGAAGGTCACCAGCGCCACTACTTTGATCAGTGCGGCCCAAAACTCCATCTCACCGAAGACTTTGACCGAGATCATGTTCACGGTCAGGACGATCACCAGGGCGATGAGTGCGATGGTCCACTGCGGGATAGCCTTGAATGCACCCCAGTAGTGCATGTAGAGCGCAATGGCGGTGACGTCGACGATCGAGGTGCACGCCCAGTTGAAGAAGTACATCCAACCGGCCACGTAGGCGGCCTTCTCCCCGAGGAACTCACGTGCGTAGGACACGAAGGAACCGGACGAAGGCCGGTGCAGCACAAGCTCGCCCAGTGCACGCAGGATGAAGAACACGAACAGGCCGCACACCGCGTAGACGATGAACAGCCCGGGCCCGGCGGTGTGCAGCCGCCCGCCCGCGCCCATGAACAGGCCCGTGCCGATGGCCCCGCCGATGGCGATCATCTGAAGCTGTCTGGGTTTGAGGCCCTTGTGGTATCCCTCGTCTTCGCGGGCGAATCCCGAGGGGTCGTGGTCGGTGGTGGATGGCGCTGATGACATTGTGCCGACGTTAGCTGGGCAATGTGCCGTCCGTAGTCCGATAATCGTAAAACATGTGTTAAGGACCGATGCAGAGCGTGTTACCGAAGCGCCTTGTTGATCAGCTTCATGAACTCTGAGCACGAGTTGTAGCGCATGTCAGGCCTTTTCGCCATGGCCTTGGCGAGGATGGAGTCGACCGCATGCGGTATCCAGGAGACCTGACGGGAGATCCGCGGTGGCGGGGAATGTAACTGGTGATCGACCAGTCCCATCGCGGTGTTTGCAGTAAAAGGCGGCGATCCGGTCAGCATTTCGATGGCTGTGCAGGCCAACGAATATTGGTCGGTGGCCGCCGAAGGTGCTCTCCCGCTGAGTAATTCGGGAGCCGAGTACGGTAATGAGGCCTCGACGTGGGCGGGTGGCTCTCGGAGCTGGCGCGTGATTCGCTTGGCGGGGTCGAGTGTGAGGCGTCCGGAGTCGTTGGCCAGGCGGATGGCCACGTCTTCCGAAACCGAGTGTGCCACACCGAAATCTATCAGCACTGCTCGTGAAAACGGCTTGTCCACAAGAATATTCGATGGTTTGACGTCGCAGTGCACGATCCCGCACCGGTGTGCGTGGTCGAGTGCGCCTGCGATCTGGGTCAAGGCCGTGAGCCGGTCGCTCGTCATCGCCAGGCCGCCGATGGTGCCGCCGTCGATCAATTCCATGGCCAGCCACACCTCGCTGGCGGCGTAAACCCTGACGATGTTGGGGTGCGTGAGCCTGCGGGCGAAGTCGAACTCGCGCTGCAACCGAGCCAGCTGATCCGGCCTGCGGTGCGATTCATTGAGGACCTTCAGTGCGACCACGCCACCATCGGGACCGTGCGCGCGATACACCACAGCCCAGCCACCGCGGCCGAGGACCTCGTCGACCTCGTATTCCGCGATGGACCCCTCACCGGGTGACACCACTGTCACAGCATAGGTTCGCTGACGGTTTGCCGTCCTCAGGGATAGTGTCGTGGCCGTGTCCGCATCCGACGGCAGTACCGCATCCGAATGGGTCCCCACCGGGTCGGTCACCGTGCGCGTGCCCGGCAAGGTCAATCTGTACCTCGCGGTCGACGACTTGCGTGAGGACGGCTATCACGAGCTGACCACGGTCTTCCATGCGGTATCGCTGACCGACGAGGTGACCGTGCGCGACGCCGACGTGCTGTCGGTGACGCTTTCGGGCGAAGGCGTCGAAGTGCTGCCCACCGACGAGCGCAACCTGGCCTGGCGGGCTGCCGTACTGCTGGCCGACCACGTCGGCCGTGCGCCCGACGTCGCGATCGCCATCGACAAGTCCATCCCGGTGGCCGGCGGCATGGCCGGCGGCAGCGCCGATGCGGCAGGTGTGCTGGTGGCCATGAACACGCTGTGGGAACTGGGGGTGCCGCGGCGCGATCTGCATGCCCTGGCCGCCCGGCTGGGCAGCGACGTGCCCTTCGCACTGCACGGCGGGACGGCGCTGGGCAGCGGACGGGGTGAGGAGCTGGCCACGGTGCTGGCCCGCAACACCTTCCACTGGGTTTTGGCATTCGCCCATCGCGGCCTGTCCACGCCGAAGGTGTTCGGGGAACTGGACCGGCTGCGTGCTGACGCCAGCCGTGACGAGCCGCCCCGCGCCGAGGAACCCGAACCCGTGCTGGCGGCGCTGGCCTCCGGCGACGCCGCGGAACTGGCTTCGCTGCTTGGCAATGATCTTCAGCCGGCGGCGTTGAGCCTCTACCCGGAGCTACGCCGCACCTTGCGGGCCGGCGTCGAGGCAGGGGCACTGGCCGGCATCGTGTCGGGTTCGGGGCCGACCTGCGCGTTCCTGTGCGCGTCTGCGACGGCCGCGGTCGATGTCGGCGCGGAATTGGCGGGCGCCGGGGTGTGCCGCACGGTGCGGGTGGCCAGTGGTCCGGTCCATGGCGCGCGGGTGGTACCTGCGCCGTCGGCGTCTGTGTGATATCGGCGCGGTGTGACTCAGGACTCAATTCTCGCGTTGGTTTGGCAGCTACTTAAGAGTCTCATAAGATGACCGATGGTGATTGCCAGCGATAATTCATCGTCGCCCGTCGTGCTCGGCGGGCGGTCGTCTTGCGGCATGCCGCCGACGGCATCACCTAACCGAGACATAACCGCTGCCCAAATGTGCGCGCGCGCCTTCACACTGGCGTCGGGCATCAGGCGGAGCATGGAAACCCGGGCGCTGTATCCCATGTCACCGGCGCTGCGGCTCCGGAAGCCGAGGAGGTCGTCGTGAGCAGATTCACCGACAAGATGTACCGCAACGCCCATGAGAGCGATCGCGGCATGGTCACCGGCGAGCCGCACGAGCCCATACGGCACACCTGGCTCGAGGTTCACGAGCGGGCTCGCCGCATCGCAGGCGGACTCGCCGCGGCAGGGATCGGACCCGGCGCCGCCATCGGCGTGCTGGCCGGCTACCCGGTGGAGATCGCGCCGACGGCTCAGGGCGTGTGGATGCGCGGCGCGAGCCTGACCATGCTGCACCAGCCGACACCGCGGACCGACCTGGCGGTGTGGGCCGAGGACACCATGAACGTCATCGGCATGATCGAGGCCACGGCCGTGATCGTCGCCGAGCCGTTCCTCGTCGCCATCCCGGTGCTCGAAGAAAAGGGCATCAAGGTGCTCACGGTGTCGGATCTGCTGGCCGCCGAGCCGATCGACCCGGTTGAAACCGGCGAGGACGATCTGGCGCTCATGCAGCTGACGTCCGGTTCGACCGGATCGCCCAAGGCCGTGCAGATCACCCACCGCAACATCCACTCCAACGCCGAGGCCATGTTCATCGGCGCGCAGTACGACGTCGAGAAAGACGTCATGGTCAGCTGGCTGCCGTGCTTCCACGACATGGGCATGGTCGGCTTCCTGACCATCCCGATGTACTTCGGCGCCGAGCTGGTCAAGGTCACGCCGATGGACTTCCTGCGCGACACCCTGCTGTGGGCCAAGCTCATCGACAAGTACAAGGGCACCATGACCGCGGCGCCCAACTTCGCCTACGCGTTGTTCGCCAAGCGACTGCGCAAGCAGGCCGAGCCGGGCCAGTTCGACCTGTCCACGCTGCGCTTCGCGCTGTCCGGCGCCGAGCCGGTCGACCCCGCTGACGTCGAGGACCTGCTCGACGCCGGCAAGCCGTTCGGGCTGGCGCCCTCGGCAATCCTGCCGGCGTACGGCATGGCCGAGACCACGCTCGCGGTGTCCTTCTCCGAATGCAACGCCGGTCTGGTTGTCGACGAGGTCGACGCCGATCTGCTGGCCGCGCTGCGCCGCGCTGTGCCCGCCACCAAGGGCAACACGCGGCGGCTGGCGACGCTCGGCCCGCTGCTGACGGATCTCGAGGCCCGTGTGGTCGACGAGAACGGCGACGTGATGCCCGCCCGCGGGGTCGGCGTCATCGAGTTGCGCGGCGAGTGCGTCACCCCGGGGTACGTCACCATGGGCGGCTTCCTGCCGGCTCAGGATGAGAACGGCTGGTATGACACCGGCGATCTGGGCTACCTGACCGAAGCGGGACATGTCGTGGTCTGTGGCCGCGTCAAGGACGTCATCATCATGGCCGGCCGCAATATCTACCCGACCGACATCGAGCGGGCCGCCGGCCGCGTCGACGGCGTGCGTACCGGATGTGCCGTCGCAGTTCGGCTGGACGCCGGGCATTCGCGCGAGACCTTCGCCGTCGCCGTGGAGTCCAATGCCTGGCAGGATCCGGCCGAAGTGCGCCGGATCGAGCATCAGGTCGCCCACGAGGTCGTCACAGAGGTCGACGTGCGGCCGCGCAACGTCGTCGTGCTGGGCCCCGGCACTATCCCGAAGACCTCGTCGGGCAAGCTCCGCCGCGCCAACTCGGTTTCCCTGGTCACCTAATCTGCGGGCGTCACTTGATCGCGCGAACAGACACGCAGGCACGCGACACGCCGGTGTTCGGGTACCGCCATGTCTGTTCGCCCGGGTCGGTCCGCGGGCGTCATTGCCGGCGGTAGCCCGCGAGGAACACCGCGACACCGGCCCGCACGTAGCGGGGCACGTCCAGGCGGGCCAGCACATCCGGCCCGCCGTGAAACAGTGCCTCGTCGATCGGCCGCCCCACGATCAGGAACGCGAAGTGGTCGGCGGCCAGCGCAGCATCGGCAACGCTGAGTAATCCGCGGGCGTCGAGGCGGGTGAACGCCTCTGCGAGCGCGGCCAGAGTGTGCGTCGGCGCACGGTCGTAGTAGCGCTGTGCCAGCTCGGGTAGCCGGTTCGCCTCGCCGATGACCAGCCTTCGCAGTTGCACCACCGGTTCCTGCAGAACGGTCTTGAGGTACTCCTCGGCGAGGTCGATCAGGGCCGGCTCCAGATCGGAGGCCGTCTGCAGCGCCTCGATCCGCTCACGGAACTGCCCGACCACCCGGACCAACGCATCGTCGACGATGGCGAAGAGCAGGTCGCGTTTGTCGCCGAAGTGCTTGTAGACCGTCTGCTTCGACACCTCGGCCCTGGCGGCGATCTGGTCGACACTCGTGCCCTGAAAGCCGTTGCCCAGAAACAGTTCTCGGCCTGCGGCCAGGATGGTCTGCCGTTTGAGTGCCGAACGTGTCGGCAAGGGTGTCCGAGCCTGTGTCATGTCGCTCCTGTCCTTGAGTACTGGACAGTCTAGTTTTATGAGCAGTACTGTACCGTCTAGTTCCGTTTGGAGGAGGGGTCCGATGACCACTGCGCCCACCGACTCGTGTCCGGTGCCGCTCTCGGTGCGAATCACCAAATCGCTGCTCGGCTACGGGGTGCTCGCGGGGCCGATATATGTCGCAACGGTGGCCGTGCAGGCCGTGACCCGGGAGGGCTTCGATCCCGTCCGCTATCCGGCGAGCGTGCTCGCCAATGGGTCACTGGGGTGGGTACAGGTGGCCAACTTCCTGGTCAGTGGTGTCATGACTGTTGCCGCCGGGGTCGGCGTGCGTCGGGCAGTGGGCGGTCGGCGGACCCGCAGTGCCGGGGCGCTGATCGCCGGTTACGGTGCGGGGTTGATCGGTGGCGGACTCTTTCGGGCTGATCCGCTTCCGGGATTCCCGCCCGGCACTGTCGACGTGGTGATCACCTGGCATGGGATCGCGCATCTGCTCTGCGGAGCTGTCGGATTCGCCTGTGTCGTCGCAGCCGGCTTCGTGCTGGCGGCGGAGTTCGCCCACCGAGGCAACCGGGGGTGGGCACGATTCTCGAGGCTGACGGGCGCGGCCTTTGCCGCGTCGTTCATTGCGATGATGGCCGGCGCCGGTGCGCCCGCGGCCAACGTGGGCTTCACGGCCGGGGTGGTGCTGGTGTGGGTCTGGCTGGCGGCGGTTTCGGTGAAGCTGTATGGACAGGCCTGAAATATGTTGGGCTGCAGTCAGTGTGGCTGTTCGTGGGGCGACCGCGTTGCCGTGTCCTGCTCGAGGCGGTCGTAGACCTGCCACCAGATGAGTTCGTGGTCGACGACCGAGATCTCGCGCCGTGCCAGCCGCTCGTCGGCATCGATGAGCCGGGCCGCCGCGGCAGCCAACCTGTCACGGTCGGCCAGTGCGGACGGTTCGTCATATCCGGCCATCGTGATGGCGACGAGGGTGCGGACCTGTCTGCGGGCCTCGCCGGCCAGGATGACGATGACGGCGCCGCCGATCAACGGCACTGCCGAGGAGACCGCCAACGCTGTCCACGGGGAGAGCAGCGTGGGGGACAGCCACGCCTCGCACTGCAACCACAGCAGCATGCCCCACAGTGGCCAGCCCCGCGCGGCTCGAATCCACCGGCGGTCGCTCTTGTTCACGCCGGGCGGGAACACCACCAGCCGGTAGTGGACGATGCCGAACCGGCCCGGACGGATGTCGATCGAACCCCATACCCGATCCCCGTCGAGCAGCCGGGCTACGCAGCGGCGCAGCGGGTGCGAGCGCATGATGCCCATACTTCGGGTCTACGCCTATTTTGTCGGCAGGCACAGGGGTCCGAACGCTTTCTTGACGTCTGAAAGGAGGGACCTTTGCGCATCTGGGTATAGAAATCTATACTCAGCCTCATGACGGATCAGCTTCCCGCGCGCCTTGCCGGTCATCCCACCGTGCAGGCGGTGCGGGCTCGGACCGCGCCGCATGTTCCGGCGGTCATCGACGCGGACTGGTTGCGCCGGATCTGTCTGGAGGCCGGTGCCGACGACGTGGCATTCGCGAGCGTCGACGACCCGGCGCTGGCCTCCGAGCAGGAGCACGCCGACGCCGCGCTGCCCGGTGTGCGCAGCTACATCTCGCTGGTGGTCAAGATGAACCGCGACAATGTGCGGTCCACCGCGCGCAGCGTCGCCAACCAGGAATTCCACCGCAGCGGCGAGATCATCAACGAAGCCGCGCACCGCATCACCCGCGCCCTGGAGGAATCCGGGCGGCGTGCCCTCAACCCCTCGGCCACCTTTCCCATGGAGATGGACCGCTTCCCGGGGCGGATCTGGGTGGTCGCGCACAAGCCCGTCGCTGTGGCCGCCGGCTTGGGCGTCATGGGCATTCACCGCAACGTGATCCACCCCAGATTCGGCAACTTCATCCTGCTGGCCACCATCCTGGTGGCGGCGCCGATCAGCAGTTACGGTGCGCCGCTGGACTATTCGCCATGTCTGGAATGCAAGCTCTGCGTGGCGGCCTGCCCGGTGGGCGCGATCGGCAAGGATGGCGAGTTCGATTTCGTCGCCTGCTCGGTGCACAACTACCGCGAGTTCATGGGTGGGTTCACCGACTGGGCGCAAACCATCGCCGACAGCTCCGACGCTGCCGATTTCCGTTCCCGCGTCAGTGATTCGGAGAACGCGTCGATGTGGCAGAGCCTGTCGTTCAAAGCCAACTACAAGGCCGCCTACTGTCTGGCGGTATGCCCGGCGGGGGAGGACGTGATCGAGCCCTACCTCGACGACCGCAAGGCGTTCATGGACACGGTGCTCAAACCGCTTCAGCAGAAACGGGAAACGCTCTATGTGCTACCGAATTCGGTGGCAAAGGCACACGCCGAGAAGCGGTTTCCGCATAAGACGGTGAAGGTGGTCGACAGCGGCATCGGCGGCCGCTGACCCGGTTACCAGGCGTGGACGGTGTTCTGCGCAGGCTCCAGCCCGACTTTCAGCAGTAGCTCCGTCGCATCGGCGGCCTGCTCACAGATTGTCGGGACTTCTTTGCGCTCAACGGCATTGAACGGATCGAGGACGAACGCGGCGGCGTCCTGGCGGCCCGGTGGCCGACCGACACCGACGCGCACCCGCTGAAAGTCCTTGGTGCCCAGCGCGGCTGCCACCGAACGCAGCCCGTTGTGGCCGCCCTCGCCGCCACCGAGCTTGAGCCGGATACGGCCGAAGTCGATGTCGAGCTCGTCGTGGATCACCACGATGTCGGCCGGGGAGATCGAATAGAACTTGGCCAACGGGCCCACCTGACGGCCGGACTCGTTCATGTACGTGCGTGGTTTGGCCAGCACCACGGACCGGTCTCCCAACCGGCCCGTGGCGACTTCGGCTCCGGATTTCTTGTGCACCTTGAAGGCCGAGCCCATTCGCCCGGCCAACAGGTCAGCCACCATGAATCCCAGGTTGTGCCGGGTCTTTGCATAGACGGGGCCCGGATTGCCCAGGCCAACCACCAGCAACGGCTCGGTCACAGCAAGGATCCGATCTACTCGGCGGACTCTTCGGCAGCCTCGGGCTCTTCGGCGGCGGGGGCCGCGGCGGTCTCGCCTGCACCCTCGGCGTCCAGATCCTCGGCGGTCGGCGCCTCGACGACGTTGACCACGAGCGTCTCGGGGTCGGAGATCAGGCTGACGCCTGCGGGCAGCGCGATCTGGCTCGCATTGATCTGAGTACCGGCCTCGACACCCTCGATCGACACGGTCAGCTGCTCGGGGATCGACTGGACGTCGGCCTCGATCTGGATGGTGTTGGCGTCTTGGGTGACCAGGGTGCCCGACGCGGCGTCGCCCTCGATGACCACGTTGACGTCGACGGTGACCTTCTCGCCACGGCGGACGACCAGCAGGTCGGCGTGCTGGATGTTGCGACGGATGGGGTGGATCTCCAGCGCCTTGGTCAGCGCCAGCTGCTCTGTGCCGTCGATGTCCAGGGTCAGCACGGCGTTGGTGCCCGAGTTACGCAGCACGGCCGCGAAGTCGTGAGCGCTGAGCTCGAGGTGCTGGGGGTCGGTGCCGTGGCCGTAGAGCACGGCGGGGACGCGGCCGTCGCGGCGGGCCTGGCGGGAGGCGCCCTTGCCGGTGCGGGTACGCACCGTGGCGGTCAGCTTGTTGGGGGCCGAGTTCTTGGCCATGTGTTGCTCCTTATCGGGGTACTGCGGTCAGATCGTCAGTACGGCCAGGGATGCAACAACACGAAATGTTCCCGTCGATAACGGTGGCCCTTCGGGTCCACCCTCGCCGTGACGCCTGGTCAGGGTAGCAAGAAAGGTCCGCGGGCTAAAAATTAGAGCGGGTAGGCGGTGTCGGTGAGCTGCTCGGACAGCTGCCACAGGGCCTTCTGGGTGTCCGCCTTGCGGGCCAGCGGGCTGCGCGCGCTCAGACCCGTCGGGCCCCGCATACCGAACCGGGGGCCGATGAAACTGTCGCCCGGAACGTCCTGGGAGGCCGCGTACAGCGTCTGGCGGGCGCCGAAGTCGGCGTCGGTGGCGACCTTGTTGGCAGCGGTGAAGATCTTGTCGCCGATCGCGTTGCCGGTCTGGCCCTGCAGGTTGGTGGCCGAGTAGCCCGGATGCGCGGCCACCGCCCGCACCGACGTGCCCGACGCCGTCAACCGTCGCTGCAGCTCCGAGGTGAACAGCAGATTGGCCAGCTTGGACTGGCCGTACGCCGGCCAGGCGAGGTAGGGCCGCGACTTCCAATTGAGGTCCTTGAGGCTGATCCAGCCGATGAGGTGCATCAGCGAGGACACCGTCACCACGCGGTCGGTGATTTTGGGCAGCAGCAGGTTGGTCAGGGCGAAGTGGCCGAGGTGGTTGGTGCCGATCTGGCTTTCGAATCCCTCGGCCGTGCGGGACAACGGGACCGCCATGATGCCGGCGTTGTTGATCAGCACGTCGACGTGCTCGACGGTGTCGGCGAACTCGCGAACCGACGCCAGGCTCTGCAGGTCGAGTTTGCGCACCTCGACGTTCCCCGCCATGGTCTGCGCGGCGGCAGCGCCCTTGTCCAGGTTGCGGACGGCCACGATGACGTCGGCGCCGACGCGGGCCAGCTCGCGGGCGGTGACGAGGCCCAGCCCGCTGTTGGAGCCGGTGACGATGACGGTGCGTCCGGAGAACGAGGGCAGATCGGCAGCGGTCCAGGTCATGGGGATCAGCCTAGGCTCACTTCTTGGTGACGTTGAACCCCGAGATGATGGCCTCGATGTCCGGTCCCTGGGCCTGGGCCTGGTCGGCGAACGTGGTGACAGTGAGCTGGATCAGGTACCGCTGTGGTGGCTGCAGCCCGTCGGACGCGATGACGATGCGGTTGTAGCTCTGCATCCGCTGGCCGTTGAGGTCGTACGAGCCCTCGATCATGGCTGACGGGTAGCCGTGCCAATCGTCGGTGGATGCGTTGAGCTGTTTGAAATTCTCCGACAGCTGGGCATCGGCGTAACCGTGCTCCTTGATGGCCTTGGCGACGTCGAAGTCGCCGTGCAGCGTGAACACCAGCAGCATCGCGGTCGGGTAGGTGTTGCCCTTGGCGATCATCCGGGTGCCCGGCGCCAGGTTCGGGTTTGAGTACGGATGCCACCCCGGTGGCGTCGGCATGGTGACGGCCAGGGTGGGGATCTTCTCGGGTGCGATCGGTTCGCCGTTGACCCCGACGCTTTCCAGATAGTTGGAGATCGGCACCGGCGGTTGGGTGCTGGCTGGTGTGGTGCTGGTCGCGCTGGTGGTCCAGATCGACTGATAGTCAGGCGTTTTCGCACCGCATCCGGCGAGCGACGCCGCAACGGCCAGGGCTGCCCCCGCGGCGATCAGTCGATTCACAGAATCTCGTGCACCGCGTCGATCGGCCGGGCCAGCCGGGTGCCCTTGGCGGTGACGACGAAGGGGCGTTCGATCAGAATCGGATGTTCGGCAAGAGCGTCGAGCAGTTCATCGTCAGACGCATCGGCCAAACCCAGTTCGGCATACAGTGATTCACGCTTGCGCACCGCGGTCCGCACATCGATGCCCGCGTCGGCGATCATCTGCTTCAGCTCCGCACGGCTCGGCGGAGTCTTCAGGTACTGCACGATCTCGGGCTCGATCCCGTTCTCGCGCAACAACTCCAGCGTCTTACGTGAGGTCGAGCATTTCGGATTGTGGTAAATCCGGTCGGCCATAGCTACGCGGACCCGTCGAACAGGCCGGTCACCGAACCGTTTTCGAACACGGCGCGGATGGTGCTGGCCAACAGCGGTGCGATGGACAACACGGTCAGTTGCGGGAACTGCTTCTCCTCGCCGATCGGCAGGGTGTTGGTGACGATCACCTCGCGCGCGCCGCACTCGGCCAGTCGCTGCGCCGCCGGATCGCTGAGCAGGCCATGGGTCGCCGCGATCACCACGTCCTTGGCGCCGTCCTCGTGCAACAGCTTCACCGCGCCGGCGATGGTGCCACCGGTGTCGATCATGTCGTCGGTCAGGATGCAGGTCTTGCCCTTGACGTCACCCACCACACGGTTGGACTTCACCTGGTTGGGCACCAGCGGGTCGCGCGTCTTGTGGATGAAGGCCAGCGGCACGCCGCCCAGCGAGTCGGCCCACTTCTCGGCCACGCGCACGCGGCCCGAGTCGGGAGAGACCACGACCATGTCCGAGCCCGCGTACTTGTCCGCGATGTAGCCGCACAGCAGTGACTGTGCCCGCATGTGGTCGACCGGGCCGTCGAAGAAGCCCTGGATCTGATCGGTGTGCAGGTCGACGGTCAAGATGCGGTCGGCACCGGCGGTCTTGAACAGGTCGGCGACCAGGCGAGCGGAGATCGGCTCGCGGCCACGGTGCTTCTTGTCCTGCCGGGAGTAGGGATAGAACGGCAGAACCGCGGTGATGCGCTTGGCGCTGCCGCGCTTGAGCGCATCGATCATGATCAGCTGTTCCATCAGCCACTGGTTGAGTGGCCACGGATGGCTCTGCAGCACGAAGGCGTCGCAGCCTCGCACCGACTCCTCGAACCGCACGAAGATCTCACCGTTGGCGAAGTCCCTCGCGGTCTGCGCAGTGACAGAGACGTCGAGTTCTTTGGCAACCTGCTCGGCGAGTTCCGGGTGTGCGCGACCCGAGAACAGCATCAAGTTTTTTCGGTTGTCGGTCCAGTCCGTGGCCACTATGGCTGCCTTCGCGGTCGGGGATCGATACGGGGCAATCGTACGTAGCGTTTCCGCGTCCGCGTTGCCGGGTTACCAGACTGCCAACACAAAGCGTCGAGTTAGTGCGGCCTCACTCGCCGTCGCCGCGCGCTTTACGCGCCGCTTCGGCAGCCGCGGAGCCTGGCCGTTTGCGCTCGACCCAGCCCTCGAATGTGCGTTGTGCGTTGTCCGATACAGCCAGCGCACCTGGCGGAACGTCGTCGCGTAAAACGGTGCCCGCGCCCGTGTAGGCGCCGTCGCCGACCGTCACCGGCGCGATGAACATGGTGTCCGAACCCGTGCGGACGTGCGAGCCGATCGTGGTGCGGTGTTTGTTCTCGCCGTCGTAGTTGACGAACACGCTCGAGGCCCCGATGTTGCTGTGATCACCTATGTCGGCATCGCCGACATAGGTGAGGTGCGGCACCTTGGTCGCGGCGCCGATCGTCGAGTTCTTGGTCTCGACGAACGCGCCCAGCTTGGCCTCGGCTCCCAGGATCGTGCCGGGTCGCAGGTAGGTGAAGGGCCCGACAGTCGCTCCGGCGCCGATCACGGCGAGCTGTCCGTGCGTGCGGACGACCGACGCGCCGTCACCGACCTCGACGTCGACGAGCGTGGTGTCAGGGCCGATCTCGCAGTCCGAGCCGATCTCGGTGGTGCCGAGCAGCTGGGTTCCTGGCCGCACGACGGTGTCGCGGCCGATGGTGACGTCGACATCGATCCAGGTGGTGCCCGGGTCGATGATCGTCACGCCCGCTCGCTGGTGGGTGGCCACGATGCGGCGGTTCAGTTCGGCGCCCAGATCGGCGAGCTGGACGCGGTCGTTGACGCCGGCCACGAGCGCGCTGTCGTCGACGTGGTGGGCCCGAACCGTGCGGCCGTCCTGCCGCAGGATGGCCACGACGTCGGTCAGGTAGAGCTCCTGCTGGACGTTGTCGGACCGCAGCCGGCTCAGCGCGGACCGCAGGTCGGCGATGTCGAAGGAGTACACCCCCGCGTTGATCTCGCGGATCGCGCGTTGCGACGCGCTGGCGTCGGCCTGCTCGACGATGCCGATCACTTCGTTGTCCTGGGTGCGCAGGACCCGGCCGTACCCGGTGGGGTCGGCCACCGTCGTGGTCAGCACCGTCGCCGCGGCCGACGCGCCGGTGTGCCCGGCGATCAGATCCTCCAGGGTGCCGGAGTCCAGCAGCGGTACATCGCCCGAGGTCACCACGACTGTGCCGGCAAAGTCATCGGGCAGCGCGCTCAGCCCGCAGCCGACGGCGTGGCCGGTGCCGCGCTGTTCGTCCTGGATGGCGATGTCGATGGTGCGGCCGAGCTTGTCGGCGAGTTCGGTGACCGCCGGGGCGATGCGTTCCCGGTCGTGACCCAGCACCACCACGACATGCCGCGCCGACACGTTGGCCACGGTGTGCACGGCGTGCGCCAGCATGCTGCGCCCACCCAGGGTGTGCAGCACTTTCGGGGTGTTCGACCGCATCCGGGTGCCGGCTCCAGCTGCCAGTACGAGGATTGCGGCCTCGGTCGATGCGGTCACAGTTCCCCTTTCACCGCGAGCGTGCGCGTCTGCCCCGCAACACGCCGCAGCTAGCATGCATTTTGCGCACGCTCGTCGCCATCCCCAGACTGCCTGCTCGCTCGGCGAGCCTCACTCGCTGCTCCGTCGCCAGGACTCGAACCTGAACTATCTGAACCAAAATCAGAGGTGCTGCCGATTACACCACGACGGACCGATCAATCCGAGACTCTAGTGCAAGTCGATAGGCTGGTCTGCGTGGCAGCACCCGAGAAGGAAGTGCGTGCGCCCCGTGCCCGGATGACCGGCAGCGAACGGCGGCAGCAGCTCATCGAGATCGCCAAGTCGCTGTTCGCCGAGCGCGGCTACGACGGCACTTCTATCGAAGAGATCGCGCAGCGCGCCAACGTGTCCAAACCCGTGGTCTATGAGCACTTCGGCGGCAAAGAGGGGCTGTACGCCGTCGTCGTCGACCGCGAGATGTCGGCGTTGCTCGACGGCATCACGTCGTCGCTGACCAAGAACCGCTCCCGCGTGCGGGTCGAGCGGGTGGCGCTGGCGTTGCTCACCTACGTCGAGGAGCACACCGACGGGTTCCGCATCCTGATCCGCGACTCGCCGGCCGCGATCACCTCGGGAACCTACGCGACGCTGCTCAACGATGCCGTCAACCAGGTGTCCTCCATCCTGGCTGGGGATTTCTCGCGGCGCGGCCTGGACCCCGAGCTGGCCCCGCTCTATGCCCAGGCGCTGGTCGGTTCGGTCTCCATGACGGCGCAGTGGTGGCTCGACGTCCGCGAACCGCCGAAAGAAGTCGTGGCCGCGCACGTGGTCAACCTCGCGTGGAACGGCCTGACGCACCTCGAGCCCAACCCGGTGCTGCACGAGGAGTAGCCCTCAGCCCATATCGCGGGCAAGCAGATCGGGTGTCGTCTCGCGACGCACCAGCAACCGCGCCCGCCCGTCGCGCACCGCGACCACCGGCGGACGGCCCACCATGTTGTAGGTCGAGGCCATGCTGTGGTGATAGGCGCCGGTGCATGGCACGGCCAGCAGATCGCCGGGGTGAATGTCGGCGGGCAGTGCCACGTCGCGGATGATCTCGTCGCCCGCCTCGCAGTGCCTGCCCACCACCGTGACGGTCTGAGTCGGCCCGAGCGCATGCCGATTTGCCAGTGCCACAGTGTATTTCGCGCCGTACAGCGTGACTCGGGCATTGTCGCTCATCCCTCCGTCGACCGCGACGAACGTCCGCCCACCGGGTTGCGACTTGACCGTGCCCACGCGGTAGATCGTGACCCCGGCTCGCCCGCTGATGGCGCGCCCGGGCTCCACCACCAGGCGCGGCCGGGGGAACCGCTCGGCGCCGCATGCGGCGTCCACAGCATCGTCGATGACGTCGGCGAGCGCGGCGGGGTCCAGCGCCGAATCCCCGGTCACGTAGGGAATGCCGTGCCCACCGCCGATATTCAGTTCGGTCAGCACCACACCATGCCGATGCCGGATGTCGGCCATCGCGGTGATCAGCCGTCGGATCGCCTCCCCGTACAGGGCGGGATCGGTCACCTGTGAACCGATATGGCAATGCAGCCCGACCAGTTCGAGGTGCGGGGTGCCCAATACGCGGGCGGCGGCCTCGGCGGCGTGCCGGCCGGCCAGCGTGAAACCGAACTTCTGATCGCAGATGCCGGTCGTGACGGCCCGATGGCCCTGGATGTCGATGTCGGGGGTCACGCGCAGCAGAACCTGTTGCCGTCGGCGCACCAGCCCGGCGAGATAGGTGATCTCCATCAACGAGTCCACCACGATGCGCCCGACGCCCGCGTCCAGCGCAGCGTGCAGCTCGTCGCATGACTTCGCGTTGCCGTGCAACACAACCCGGCTCGGCGGCACGCCACCGGCGAGCGCGGTGGCCAGTTCTCCCGATGAGCACACATCCACGCCGAGGCCCTCTTCATGAGCCCACCGCGCGACGGCCGTCGTCAACAACGCCTTGCCCGCATAGACCACCTCGGTGCCGCGCAGGGAGCTTCGATAGTGCTGTGCCCGGTGCCGGAAGTCGGCCTCGTCGAGCACGTAGGCCGGGGTGCGGTACTCATCGGCGATCTCGGTCAGCGGCACCCGACCTACGGTGATGCGACCCTGCTCGTCGACGTGAGTGGTGAGCGGCCAGATCGCCGGGTCGAGGCGGGGCGGGGCGGCTGCGCGCAGCGAGGGCAGGATGTCGAGCAATGTCATGACTTCACCGTGCGTCGCGGTCGGTTCCCTGTGGGGCGCCTTGACGCTCCCTTGATGCTGGCGGGCCCGATTTTGGCGAAACTACAGCCCCCTAGAATGGACGCATCATGACCGCACCGGGGCACACCCATGTCCAGACCCCGATCGCGGGTCTCATCGAGCTGGCTCTGACCGATCCGTCCCTGCAGGACGTCATCCGTCGCGCCGCCGACCGACCCGCCGATCTCGCGCTGGTCGGCCCGGCCAGCGCGCGGGTCCTCGTCGCCGCTGCGCTGGCCCAGCACGGCCCGCTGCTGGTGGTCGCCGCGACCGGCCGCGAGGCCGACGACTTGACCGCTGAGCTGCGCGGCGTGTTCGGCGACGCCGTCGCCCTGTTCCCGTCCTGGGAGACGCTGCCGCACGAGCGGTTGTCGCCGGGTGTCGAGACGGTCGCGGCCCGGCTGCTGCTGCTGCGCCGGTTGGCCCGTCCGGACGACGCGACGCTGGGGCCGCCGCTGCGGGTCGTGGTGACGACCACCCGGTCGTTGCTGCAGCCGATGTCACCGGATGTGGTCAGCATCGAGCCGGTCAGCCTGTCGCTGGGCGATGAGGCGGACTTCGAGGAGCTCATCGTCCGGCTGGTGGACCTCGCCTACACGCGCGTCGACATGGTCGGCAAGCGCGGTGAGTTCGCGGTGCGCGGCGGGATCCTGGATGTCTTCCCGCCGACGGCCGAGCATCCGGTGCGGGTCGAGTTCTGGGGTGACGAGGTGTCGGAGATGCGGGCCTTCTCGATCGCCGATCAGCGTTCGATCCCGGAAGTGCCGGTGCAGACGCTGGTCGCGGTGCCGTGCCGCGAGCTGTTGATGACGCCCGAGGTGCGGGAACGTGCCGCGGCCCTGGCCGTCGAGCATCCCACCCACGAGAACAGCGTGCCCGGCAGCGTGCCGGACATGCTGGCCAAGCTCGCCGAGGGCATCCCGGTCGACGGCATGGAGGCGCTGCTGCCGCTGCTGCATCCGGTCGAGCCGACGACGCTGACGGCGCATCTGCCCGAGGGGGCGCCGGTGCTGGTGTGCGATCCCGAAAAGGTGCGCACTCGCGCGGCTGATCTGATCAAGACCGGCCGCGAGTTCCTGGAGGCGTCCTGGTCGACGGCAGCCGTCGGCGGCGACGCTCCCATCGACATCGAGGCGCTCGGGGCGTCCGGGTTCATCCCGTTCGACGAGGCGCGGGCCGGTGCCGTGACGGGCGGACATCCCTGGTGGACGCTGTCGCAGCTCTCCGACGGTGCGGCCACCGAATTGGACATGCGTCCGGCTCCGTCGGCGCGCAGTCAGCAGAGCTTGGACGAGATCTTCGCGATGCTGCGGGCCCACGTGGCCACCGGCGGCAGCGCGGCCATCGTCACGCCTGGCGCCGGTACGGCGCACCGCGTCGTCGAACAGCTCGGCGAATCCGATATCGCCGCAACGATGTTGGAGCCCGGGACGGCGCCCAAGCCGGGCGTGATCGGTGTGCTCAAAGGCCCCCTGCAGAGCGGTCTGATCCTGCCGGGCACGAACTTGGTGATCATCACCGAAACGGATCTGACCGGTAACCGGGTCACCGCCGGAGAAGGCAAAAAGCTTGCCGCCAAACGTCGTAACGTCGTCGACCCGCTGGCGCTGACGGCAGGCGACCTGGTCGTGCACGATCAGCACGGCATCGGCAAGTTCGTCGAGATGACCGAGCGGGTCATCGGCGGCGCCCGCCGTGAGTACCTGGTGCTGGAATACGCGTCGGCCAAACGCGGCGGCGGCGCCGACAGGCTCTACGTTCCGATGGATTCCCTGGATCAGCTGTCGCGGTACGTCGGCGGCGAAGCCCCATCCCTGTCGAAGCTCGGTGGAAGCGACTGGGCCAACACGAAAACCCGGGCGCGCAAGGCGGTTCGGGAGATCGCCAGCGAGTTGGTGGCGCTCTACGCCAAACGGCAGGCCGCACCCGGGCACGCGTTCGCGCCCGACACCCCGTGGCAGGCCGAGATGGAAGACGCGTTCGGCTTCACCGAGACGATCGATCAGATGACGGCCATCACCGAGGTCAAGGCCGACATGGAGAAGCCGGTGCCGATGGACCGGGTGATCTGTGGCGACGTCGGTTACGGCAAGACCGAGATCGCGGTGCGGGCAGCCTTCAAGGCGGTGCAGGACGGCAAGCAGGTGGCCGTGCTGGTGCCGACGACGCTGCTGGCCGATCAGCATCTGCAGACTTTCACGGCGCGGATGGCCGGCTTCCCGGTCACCGTGAAAGGGCTGTCACGGTTCACCGATCCGGCCGAGTCGCGGGCCGTCATCGAGGGCATGAAAGACGGCTCGGTGGATATCGTGATCGGCACCCACCGGCTGCTGCAGACCGGCGTGACGTGGAAAGACCTGGGTCTCATCATCGTTGACGAGGAGCAGCGGTTCGGCGTCGAGCACAAGGAACACATCAAGTCGATGCGCACCCACGTCGACGTGCTGACGATGAGTGCGACACCAATCCCGCGCACGCTGGAGATGAGCCTGGCAGGCATCCGCGAGATGTCGACGATCCTCACCCCGCCCGAGGAGCGCTATCCGGTGCTCACCTATGTCGGCCCGCACGACGACAAGCAGGTTGCCGCGGCACTGCGGCGTGAGCTCCTGCGTGACGGGCAGGCGTTCTACATTCACAACCGCGTGCGGACCATCGACCAGGCCGCCGCCCGCATCCGTCAGCTGGTGCCCGAGGCGAGAGTCGTTGTCGCGCATGGCCAGATGAACGAAGACATGCTGGAGAAGACCGTCGAGGGCTTCTGGAACCGGGAATACGACATCCTGGTGTGCACCACGATCGTCGAGACCGGCCTGGACATCTCCAACGCCAACACGCTGATCGTCGAGCGAGCTGACACGTTCGGACTGTCACAGCTGCACCAGTTGCGCGGCCGCGTGGGCCGCAGCCGCGAGCGCGGCTACGCCTACTTCCTGTATCCGCCGGAGCAGCCACTGACCGAAACGGCCTACGACCGGTTGGCCACCATCGCGCAGAACAACGATCTGGGTGCGGGCATGGCCGTGGCCATGAAGGACCTCGAGATCCGCGGCGCGGGAAATGTGTTGGGCGCCGAGCAATCCGGGCACGTGGCCGGCGTCGGTTTCGACCTGTACGTGCGGCTGGTCGGCGAAGCGGTGGAGGCATACCGCGCGGCGGTTGACGGGAAAACCGTTGCCACCGCTGAGGAAGCGAAGGAAGTGCGGATCGATCTGCCGGTCGACGCGCATCTGCCGCCGGAGTACATCGGCAGTGACCGGTTGCGGCTGGAGGGGTATCGGAGGTTGGCCGCAGCTCCCGACGAGGCCGCCGTCGCCGCCGTCGTCGACGAACTCGACGACCGCTACGGTCCGCTGCCCGAGCCGGCGCAGCGCCTTGTCGCGGTGGCCCGGTTGCGGCTGCTGTGCCGGGAGTACGGCATCACCGAGATCGGTGCGGTGTCGGCGTCGACGCTGCGGGTGTCACCGATGGTGCTGCCGGATTCGGCGCAATTGCGGCTCAAGCGGCTCTATCCCGGCGCGCACTATCGCGCCACGACATCGACGGTCCAGGTGCCCATTCCGCGGGCCGGCGACGGGATCGGCGCACCGCGCATCCGTGATCTCGAGCTGGTCCAGATGGCAGCCGGTCTGGTGCTGGTGCTCAATGGGAAACCGCCGGAAGAGATTGACATGACCAAGTTTTCCAGCGAGGCGCGACGATGACCGTTGTGCTGGTTGATCCGCGGCGCCCCTCACTGGTCCCGGTCGAGGCGATCTCGCACCTGGCCGGTGACGTCCAGTACACGGAGGAAATGCCGGTCAAGGTGCCGTGGTCGCTGCCTGCAGCGCGTCCGGCATATGACGGTGACGAGGCGCCGGTGCTGTTGTCCTCCGATCCCGAGCATCCCGCCGTCGTTGCGCGGATCGCGGCCGGCGACACGGTGATTTCCGCGCCGAAACATGCGGCGGGCGAGCGGCTGGTCGACGCCGTCGCCATGATGGACAAGCTGCGCACCGCCGGGCCGTGGGAGAGCGAACAGACCCACGATTCGCTACGCCGTTATCTGTTGGAAGAGACCTACGAGCTGTTCGACGCGGTCCGCGGCGGCAACGCCGACGAATTGCGCGAGGAGCTCGGTGATGTGCTGCTGCAGGTGTTGTTCCACGCTCGCATCGCCGAGGATGCGCCGGTGCACCCGTTCAGCATCGACGACGTCGCCGATGCGCTGGTTCGCAAGCTGGGCAACAGGGTGCCGGCAGTGCTTGCGGGGGAGTCGATTTCACTCGACGAGCAGCTGGCCCAGTGGGAAGAGCGCAAGGCGCAGGAGAAATCCGTCAAGGCACGCACGTCGTCGATGGACGACGTGCCCACCGGTCAGCCGGCTCTGGCGTTGGCGCAGAAGGTGATCTCCCGGGTGACCCAAGCCGGTCTCCCCGCTGATCTTGTGCCCGCTGCCATCACCACCATCTCTGTCACCGCCGATTCCGATGCCGAAAACGAACTGCGCACAGCGGTATTGGAGTTCATGGACACCGTGCGGCGGGTCGAGGCCGACGTCGCGGCGGGACGTCGCGGGGAGGACGTCCCCGAGTCGCTCGATGTGACGCCGTTGGGCACCATCACCGAAGCCGAATGGCGCGACTACTGGCCCGCTGACGACTTTGCGGTTGAGCCGGAGCCGGAAGTGTCGGCTTCCGAATCTGAGTCCGAGCCCGAGGGCGAGGACTCGGACGATTCGGAAACCGGCGACGCCGCTACCACCTGACAGGTCTCAGTTCGGCGGCCTTGGCGCGCAGCGCCAGCACGCGCTCGCGGATGCGGTATTCGGTGGAACGCGGCATCCAGGCCGGGCGGTAGCGGCCGTGCCTGATGCGGAACACCCGACCGTGGGTGATTTCGCACCGCAGCGCATCCGAAACCGCTTTAGACGGCCGGCCTTTGGTGGTGAACCCGTAGGCATCGAGTGCGTCGACCAGGTCGGCGACTGACTGTTTCCCATGTTGGAACAGATGCAGGGTCAGCACGTACCGGAGTTCGATTCCCTTGAGCAGCAGTTTGTCTGACATGACCGCACGATGCCACCGGGCACCGACATGTCGGCTGTAGTCACATGCGTCCCACCAGCCCCTGCGCGAGAACCATGTGACGTTGTGCCCGGCTATTAGCGACAAAGTCGCTGAAATCGCCACAGCTGCATCTCTTTTCACGGTGGCACCAGGCAGCGAAGCTCACCAGAACCACTGGGATCGCCAGCCGCATCTGTATCAGAATTCGGCGTGCCCGACTGCTAGCGACTTTGTCGCTCGCAGCGCGGGCACGTGATCAGTGAGGCAGTGCTGGTCTGGCGGTGCAGACGTGACGGATGGGATCGGCGGACGCGAGACCAGTGATGCCAAAGTTGCCGACGTGGCGATTTACGCGACTTTGTCGCTAATAGCCGGGCATGACGAGTGGTGTCGCGGGCGAGGTACGGGTGTGGCAGGTGTGACAACCAGCAGGTGTGACGACCAGCAGGTGTGACGACCAGCAGGTGTGACGACTAGCAGGTGTGCCCCTCGGCAGCGGAGGGATCGTCGCGGGAGCCCGTCGACTGGCCAGTTGTGCCACGCCAGCAGAGAAATCGCGTGTCATAACTGGCCACTCGGCGTGCCTGTCACCACAAACTGGGTTCCGTCACAAACCAGCAACGGCCAGGTCTCAGCTCGGTCGGGGCGCGCTGCGCGACGCGTGGACGCCGGCGCGCCGCATTACGGTGACGGGGCAGACGCGAAGGGGTGAGGCAGTGAAGGTGAGGTGGCTGGCTGCCGTCGTCATGGTGCTCGGTTTGGGAACCGTTGCGCCGCAAGCCAACGCCGAATGCGCGGCGACCGGATGTGACCTGCGCTCACGCCTGGCGACTGCGGACAACTACCTGGCGTCGCGGCCCGGCACGGTGGGCTACGTGCTGCGCGACCGGGCGACCGGTGCACGCTTCGCGAACGCCAACTCCGGCGCGATGATCTGGACGGCCTCCACCATCAAGCTGGCCATGGTCGTCGACCTGTTGACCAGAGAACGGGCGGGCGCGTTGCGGTTGTCGGGCAATGACCGGCAGCTCATGGTGAACATGCTGCGAGACTCCGACAACGACGCGACCGACTCGCTCTGGAGCCGCTACGGCGGGCCGGACCATCGGGCATTCAACGCAGACTTTCCCCGCTACGGCATGACGGACCTGCGGCCGCAGCCCGGTTTCGGGGACATGTTCCCATACTGGGGTTTTCAGAAGTCGACCACCAATGATCTCGATCGCCTGATGAATTACACGCTCACCCAACTGAATCCGTCCGACGCGGCTGCCGTCGTCGCGGAGATGCAGAAGGTCAGCCCTGACCAGCAGTGGGGTGTGTGGGGTGCAGGGCCGTCGATGGCACCCGGCAACAAGAACGGGTGGTCCGAGGAGCAGGGCGGCTGGGTCATCAATTCGGTGGGCTTCGCCGGCCCCAATCAGCGGTACACGCTGGCCATCATGAACGGGCTCAACGGCCAGGGTGGTTACGACGACGGAGTCGCGACCACCACCCGGCTCAGCCAGATCCTGTTGAGCCCCAGCGGCTGAGCCATCCGCGACGCGTCAGCTGAACAGCGTCGAACCCCAGTAGGCGGAGGCGTCGCCTTCGCGCAGACCAGGCGGGCACGCGAAGATCCCCGACCCGGTGTGGGTGATGTACTCGTTGAGCGCATCTTTGCGAGCCAACTCGCGCTGCATCGGGATGAACTGCTTGGACGGACTGCGCACGAATGCGATGAAGAACAGACCGGCATCGAGATGGCCGAATCCGTCTGAGCCGTCGGTGAAGTTGTAACCGCGACGCAGAATCTGGATACCGCCGTTGTGTTGCGCCGACGCGAGGCGGACATGCGCGGCCTTGTCGATCAGGGGATTGCCCTTGTTGTCGGCGATGTCGAAGTCGAGTTCCTCGAACTCTTGCTGCAACCCCATCGGCGCACCGCTGCCCTTTTGCCGGCCGATCACGCGCTCCTGCTCGAGCAGCGTTGTGCGGTCCCAGCTTTCGATGAACATCCGGATGCGGCGGGAGATCAGATAGGTACCGCCGGTCAGCCAGGCGGGTCCGTCACTGTCGGCGACCCACACGTTCTGGTTGAGTAGATCGGTTTCGTCGGACTTCAGGTTGGCAGTTCCGTCCCTGAACCCGAACAGGTTTCGCGGCGTCGCCTGGTCCCGGGTGGTCGATGACGTGCGGCCGAATCCCAGCTGGGAGTAGCGCACGGCGACGGTGCCGAAGCCGATGCGGGCGAGGTTGCGGATGGCGTGCACGGCGACTTGGGGATCGTTGGCACAGGCTTGCACACAGATGTCGCCGCCACAGCGGGCCGGGTCCATCGTCTCGTTGGGGAACTTCGGCAGGTCTTCCAGCTCGGCGGGCCGTTGCTTGGCGATGCCGAAGCGGTCCTTGCCGTCCTTGAGGAAGAACGATGGGCCGAAGCCGATCGTCAGCGTCAACTGCGACGCGGGCAGGCCCAGCGCCTCACCGGTGTCCGACGGGGGGGCATACGGATTACCGTCGACGGCTCCGCCGACCTCGGTCTCCTCGCCGCGGGTCATCCGTTCGGCCATCCGGGTCCACTGCTTGAGCAGGTTGATCACGTCGGCGCGGTTGTCGGTGGTGACGTCAAAGGAGCAGAAGTGCATCCGGTCCTGCGCCTCGGTGACGATGCCTGCTTGGCGCTCACCGCGAAACGGGACGGGGCCCGTCAGGGCGCCGTGGGGTGTGCTGGCTGCCGACGCCCGGCCGGCCAGCGCACCCGCGCTGGCCGCGCCGACTACCGCCGCGGTGACCCCGGCCGCACCGAACAGCTTGCGGCGAGAGAAGCCGCCTGCGGCCGGGGTTGCGGCGGCGTCATGCGACGGGGTCTCACTGGTGGGCGATGACACCTTGCACCTGGCTCACCTCGTTGCTCAGCGCGTCGATGGCGCGAGACAGTTCCTGGCGCTGCGCATCGGTCACTTTGTCGTAGGACACGAAACCGTCGCCGTCGCGGTACTTCTCGAGCAGCTTCTCCACCTCGGCGAACCGCTGGTCGACCCGCTTGCCCAGATCGGCGTTGCGCTCGTCGAGGATCGGCCGCACCGAGGCGACCGCGGTCTGCGAGCCCTCGACGTTGGCCTTGAAGTCCCACAGGTCGGTGTGGCTGAAGATGTCCTCTTCACCGCTGATCTTGCTCTTGGCGATCTCGTCGAGCAGGCCTTGGGCGCCACCGGCGATCTGGGTGGAATCGATCGTCCACGTCGGCGCCTTCACGCCCGCATCGAGTTCCTTGACGTCGGCCAGCAACTGGTCGGCGACGGCGGCGGAGTCGGGCTGCAGGCCGCTGACCCACAGTTCTTTCTCCAAGCGGTGGAAGCCGGTCCACTTCTGGCCCGGTTCCAGATCGGCTTCACGTAGGTCGACGCGCGGGTCGAGATCGTTGGGGAACGACTCGGCGACCGGCTCGATGCGTTCGTAGTAGGTGCGGGTGGTCGGGTAGAGCGCCTTGGCCTTCGCGATGTCCTTGGCCTTGATCGCTGCCACGAATGCCTCGGTCGCGGGCACCAGAGCATCGGTCTGGCTGTTCACGTACCGCTTGTAGCTGTCGGCGGCCTCTTTGAACTTGCCCTCGGTGTCTATCTTCACCGCGTCACCGGTCACGGTGAAGTCGCCACGGATGCCTTCGCCGACCATCCCGGGGCGGCATGAGGTCTGGTAGGTGCCGGGCTCGGTGAGCTGCACGATGAGCTGGCGCTTGAGGCCGGGGGAGATGTTCTCCACTTCGCCCATCACCCGCTCGCCCTCGCCGTAGACGTAGAACTCGGTGACCTTGTCGCCGCTGTTGTTCACCACGAACGTCGTTGGGCCCGTCGTGGCGGTAGTGCCGGAGAGCTTGCACCCGGTCTCGGACGCATCGACCGTGATCGGAGCGGCCTTGTCCTTGCCTTCCGCGCTGGGGCTGGAATCCTTCGCCTGGCAGCTGGCCAGGGAGAACCCGGCCAGCAGCGCGGCGGTTGCCGCCACCCCGGTTTTCACGGCAGGTGTGAACTTCACTTGGTCGACCTTTCGGCTGAGGGAGAGGGTTCCGGGTCGGCAGTCGACTCGGCGGTGTCGGGAGTCTGGGACGGAGCCGGCTTGGCCGGGGTGCGGGCGCCGACGGGGCGGAAGAACAAGGCCAGCACGATGGCCAGATAGGCCAGCCACGCGGCGAGTTGCAGCACGGTCGGGGTCGGGTCGATGTTGAAGACGCCCTGGATGATCTCGCCGTACCAGGCGGACCAGTCGAATGCACCGCTCATGTCGAAGGCGACCGAGCCGAGGCCGGGGATCCAGCCGACTGTCTGCAAGGCCTTGATGCCGTACGCCAGGATTCCGGCGGCGACGACGATGAGGAAGGCGCCGGTGTAGGTGAAGAACTTGGCGAGGTTGATGCGGACCGCGCCGGCGTACATGCCGTAGGCGATGGCAGTGGCGATCAGCACGCCGACGATCAGCCCGATGAGCGGCCACAGGGTCTCGGCTTCGGCGTAGCCGACCATGAACAGTGCGGTCTCCACGCCTTCGCGGCCCACCGCGAAGAACGCGAGCAGCGCGACGGCGACTCCGCCGGTTTCCAGTGCCTGCGACATGCCGCTACGCAGTTCGCCGGATATCGACGCGGCGGCCTTGCGCATCCAGAGCACCATCGTGGTGACGATGACGACGGCCACCAGCGATGCGACGCCTGCGATGGCTTCGGCGCCCAGGCCGCTGATGGTGTTTTCTCCCAGCTGAATCACCAGGAAGACGGTGATGGTCATGGTGATGGCTGCGGCGACGCCCAGCCACACCCATTTCAGGGCGTCGCGGCGGTCGGACTTGACCAGGAAGGCCACCAGGATCGATACGACGATCGCCGTTTCCAGGCCCTCGCGCAGCCCGATCAAACCACTGCCGAACAGCTGTGATGTGACGTTTGATGCGGCCAGGATGGTCGTCGCAGCGTCTGCGCTGGCAATCATGTGTAGCGTCCTCGCTAGACCGGGTAGATAAACATAGCCTTGGCTTGCCATAGCAAGGCGTGCCTCACCTTAGCAGGGGCTGAGGAGTGCCTGGATATGTTCGAGCCGGGGGGACCGTCGGACGCATGGCACATCGGACGCATGGGACGATGGGGGCCGAGTAGAGCAGGGGTTGAGGGAGTCCAGTGTCGCCAGTTCGATGGCTGCGGGCTGTCGCAGTGATTGTGGCGGCAGCGCTGCTGATGGCTTCCAGCTGCTCGTGGCAGCTCGGCATCCCGATTCCTGACGGTGTGCCGCCGCCCGCGGGTGATCGGGTGCCCGCCGTCGACACCTACGCCAAGGGCCGTCCCGCCGACCAGCTGCACGAGTGGGCCGCCGAGCGCGCACCCAAACTGGGCATGCCGATCAACGCGCTGGAGGCCTACGCCTACGCAGCGCGCGTCGCCGAGGTCGAGAACCCGAACTGCAGGCTGGCCTGGACCACCCTGGCCGGGATCGGGATGGTGGAGAGCCACCACGGCACCTACCGCGGCGCCATGATCGCGCCGAACGGCGACGTGACTCCACCGATCCGCGGCGTGCAGCTCGACGGCACCTCCGGCAATCTGCACATCGCCGACACCGACCACGGCCTGCTCGACGGCGACGCGACGCTGGACCGGGCGATGGGGCCGATGCAGTTCATCCCCGAAACCTGGCGCTTGTTCGGAGTGGACGGCAACAACGACGGCAAAGTCAGTCCCGACAACTTCGACGACGCCGCGTTGTCCGCGGCCGGCTACCTCTGCTGGAACGGCAAGAACCTGTCGACGCCCCGCGGTTGGATGAAGGCCCTGAGGGCATATAACAACTCTGACCAGTACGCCCGTACTGTGCGCGACTGGGCGACGGCGTACGCGAGCGGCCACCCCCTCTGACACGCCGCGCCGCCACTCAGGCTCTAGGCTTACCCAGCAGGATCCACGGACGACGCAATAAGGAGCAAGCCAGTGCCCATCATCGAGCAGGTTGGAGCCCGCGAGATTCTCGATTCGCGCGGCAACCCGACGGTCGAGGTCGAAGTCGCCCTGACCGACGGCACGTTCGCCAGGGCCGCGGTGCCTTCCGGAGCGTCGACCGGTGAGCACGAGGCTGTCGAGTTGCGCGACGGCGCAGCCCGCTACGGCGGCAAGGGTGTCGAGAAGGCAGTCGAGGCCGTGCTCGACGAGATTGCTCCCGCCGTGATCGGCCTCGGCGCCGACGATCAGCGCCTTGTCGATCAGGCCCTGCTTGACCTCGACGGCACCCCGGACAAGTCGCGCCTCGGCGCCAACGCCATTCTCGGTGTGTCCCTGGCCGTTTCAAAGGCTGCCGCGGAGTCTGCCGGATTGCCGCTGTTCCGCTACATCGGCGGACCCAACGCCCACATCCTTCCCGTGCCGATGATGAACATCCTCAACGGTGGCGCGCACGCCGACACCGGCGTGGATGTCCAGGAGTTCATGGTGGCTCCGATCGGCGCACCGTCGTTCAAAGAGGCACTGCGCTGGGGCGCCGAGGTCTACCACGCGCTGAAGTCGGTGCTCAAGAAGCAGGGCCTGGCCACCGGTCTCGGTGACGAAGGCGGCTTCGCGCCGGACGTGGCCGGAACCAGGGCCGCGCTGGACCTGATCTCGTCGGCCATCGAGACCACCGGGTTCTCCCTCGGCACCGATGTGGCCCTGGCCCTCGACGTGGCCGCCACCGAATTCTTCACCGACGGAACGGGTTACGCCTTCGAGAAGGAAACGCGCAGCGCCGAGCAGATGTCCGAGTTCTACGCCGGGCTGCTCGACAGCTACCCGCTGGTGTCCATCGAGGACCCGCTGTCCGAGGATGATTGGGACGGCTGGGTGTCGCTCACCTCGGCCATCGGCGACCGCGTCCAGCTCGTCGGCGACGACCTGTTCGTCACCAACCCGGAGCGCCTGGAAGAGGGCATCGAAAAGGGTGCAGCCAACGCGCTGCTGGTGAAGGTCAACCAGATCGGCACGCTCACCGAGACTCTGGATGCCGTGGCACTGGCCCACAACAGCGGCTACCGCACCATGATGAGCCACCGCAGCGGTGAGACCGAGGACACCACCATCGCCGATCTTGCGGTCGCGGTGGGCAGCGGTCAGATCAAGACCGGTGCGCCGGCCCGCAGCGAGCGGGTGGCCAAGTACAACCAGCTGCTGCGTATCGAGGAACTCCTCGGCGACGCGGCCCGCTACGCCGGTGATCTGGCTTTCCCGCGTTTCGCTGTGGAGGCCAAATAATCGGGTCCGGCCCGATGCGGTGGTGATCTGATGCCCGAAGCGAAGCGACCCGATCCCAAGCGGCGGTCCCCGGCCTCCCGGCCGGGGGCCCCGGGCAAGAACGGCGGGTCGAATCGTCCCCGCGCCGGCCAGGCGCGGCGGCGGGTGTCGGAGCCACGCGCCTCGGCACCGGAGCCGGTGGCCGAGGAGAGTATCACCAAAGCCATTGCGGTACAGGCTGAACAGCAAGCCGAGCTGCAGTCCGAGCAGCGCTTCGGGTCTGCGGCGCGGCGCGCGGCGATCCTGGCCGCGGTGGTGTGTGTGCTTACTCTGACCATCGCGGGGCCGGTGCGCACGTACTTCGCACAGCGGACGGAAATGAAGCAGCTCAAGGCAACCGAGGAGCAGCTGCGGTCCCAGATCGCCGAGCTGGAACAGCAGAAGGTCAAGCTCGCCGACCCGGTGTTCATCGCGGCGCAGGCGCGTGAGCGGCTCGGCTTCGTCATGCCCGGCGATACGCCGTATCAGGTGCAGTTGCCGCCCACCGCCGCGGTGCCGAACACGCCGGGCCCCATCGCACCGGGTTCCACCACGCCCGCGGGCCAGCCCTGGTACACCTCGCTGTGGCACACGATCGCCGATCAGCCGCACGGGGTTTCGCCGACCATCGCGCCCGCCCCGCCTGCCCCTGTCTCTTATACACATCTGACGCTGCCGACGATCGCAT
>NZ_LZTB01000130.1 GCF_001665685.1 Mycobacterium sp. 852013-50091_SCH5140682 | reverse complement strand
GAAGAAGCCCGCGCCCGCCTCGACGCCATCTTCGACACCGGCGACGCGAAACTCCTTGCCCACTACCAGCAATTGGCCGCCGAGCACCTCGAAGTCATCGCAGGCGACAAAGGCGAAGCCAACCTCGGACTCGACCAGCAGACCTGGCAGCGTCTGGCCGACGACGTCGACCTGATCGTCGACCCGGCCGCGCTCGTCAACCACGTCCTGCCCTACAGCCAGCTGTTCGGGCCCAACGCCCTGGGCACCGCCGAGTTGATCCGGATCGCCCTGACCACCAAGATCAAGCCGTTCGTGTATGTCTCGACCATCGGTGTCGGTTGGGGTATCAAGCCCGGCGAATTCGTCGAGAACGCCGACATCCGGCAGATCTCGGCGACCCGTCAGGTCGACGACTCGTACGCCAACGGGTACGGCAACAGCAAGTGGGCCGGCGAAGTCCTGCTGCGCGAAGCCAACGACCTGTGCGGGCTGCCGGTGGCCGTGTTCCGCTGCGACATGATCCTGGCCGATACGACGTATTCAGGCCAGTTGAACCTGCCCGACATGTTCACCCGGATGATGTTCAGCCTGGTGGCCAGCGGCATCGCCCCCGGCTCGTTCTACGAGCTGGACGCCGAAGGCAAACGGCAACGGGCGCACTACGACGGCCTGCCGGTGGAATTCATCGCCGAAGCGATCTCCACCCTCGGGGTTCGTGTGACGGACGGTTTCGAGACATACCACGTGATGAACCCGTACGACGACGGCCTGGGTCTCGACGAGTTCGTCGACTGGCTCATCGAGGCGGGCTACTCCGTGCACCGCATCGACGACTACGCGACCTGGCTGCAGCGGTTCGACACCGCGCTGCGCGCGCTGCCCGACAAGCAACGTCAGGCCTCCCTGCTGCCGCTGCTGCACAACTACCAGCAGCCCAGCCGGCCGATGCTCGGCGCAGGCGCACCGACCGATCACTTCCGGGAAGCCGTGCAAGAAGCCAAGATCGGGCCCGACAAGGACATCCCGCATGTGACACCCGCGGTCATCGTCCAGTACATCACCAACCTGCAGCAGCTCGGCCTGCTGTAACACGCTTCCTCACAAGGGAAGGTCCCCTGAGCGGCCGCGGTCCCACCAGGACCGCGGCCAATCAGTGTCTGGCCGAACAGACACGGCGGCACCGGAAACCCCGCGTGTCGCGGGCTTTCATGTCTGCTCGGCCTGAGAGGTGCTCGGTCTCAGAGTGCGACCCCGATGGCCACGAGCAGCACCGCGATCAGCGGGAAGATGCCCTGCGTGATGGCAGCGCGGGCCTTGTCCGGCGAGGTGATCAGCAGAACCAGCGCCGCGGCCAGCATCGAGCCGACCCCGGCGAACACCAGAGCCACGCCGACAGCGTTGTGCCCCAGGGCAATTCCCAAGATGCCGATCCCGGTGACGATGGCCAGGAACAGGTTGTAGAAGCCCTGGTTGAACGCCAGCTCCTTGGTGATCTCCGCGGTTTCCGCGGTGGTACCGAAGGTCGCGCGCGTGCGCGGCGAGGTCCAGGTGAGCGATTCCATCACGAAGATGTACACGTGCAGAACCGCGGCGAGGGCGGCGAAAACCAAACCGGCGATGACCATAACGACTATTCAAACAGTCCGGCCTGGCCCAGACCGGTTATCGGCGGCTGCATGCCGAGGTGAGTCCAGGCCAGCGGTGTCGCCACCCGGCCCCGCGGGGTGCGCGCCACCATCCCGGCCCGGACCAGGAACGGTTCGCACACCTCCTCGACCGTGGTGGCCTCCTCCCCGACCGCCACGGCCAATGTGGAAACCCCCACCGGTCCACCGCCGAAACTCCGGGTGAGCGCGGAGAGCACCGCCCGGTCCAGCCGGTCCAGCCCCAGTTCGTCGACGTCGTAGACCTCCAGGGCGGCCTTGGCGATGTCGCGCGTGATGTTGCCGTCGGCGCGCACCTCGGCGTAGTCGCGGACCCGGCGCAGCAGCCGATTGGCAATGCGCGGCGTGCCCCGCGAACGCATCGCGATCTCCGCCCCGGCCTCGGCGCCCAGCTTGATGCCGAGGATGCCTGCCGAGCGGGCCAGCACGCGCTCCAACTCCACCGGCTCGTAGAAGTCCATGTGCGCGGTGAAACCGAACCGGTCCCTCAGCGGGCCGGTCAACGCGCCCGATCGGGTGGTCGCACCGACCAGGGTGAACGGCGCGACCTCCAGCGGAATCGACGTGGCTCCAGGGCCTTTCCCGACGACGACGTCGACGCGGAAGTCCTCCATCGCGAGGTACAGCATTTCCTCGGCGGGGCGCGCGATGCGGTGGATCTCGTCGATGAACAACACGTCATGCTCGACGAGGTTGGACAGCATGGCCGCCAGGTCGCCCGCCCGCTCCAGCGCGGGACCCGACGTGAGGCGCAGCGATGAGCCCAGCTCGGCGGCGATGATCATGGCCAGAGACGTCTTGCCCAGGCCGGGCGGCCCCGACAGCAGGATGTGATCCGGTGTGCCACCGCGGTTCTTGGCTCCTTCGAGCACCAGCTGCAACTGCTCGCGTACCCGCGGCTGACCGATGAACTCGCCGAGCGAACGGGGCCGCAGGCTGGCGTCGATATCGCCTTCGCCGACGGTCAGCGCCGGCGTCACCTCGCGGTCGTCGGGCTCCTCGGTGTCGTCGAACCGACCCATGGTTATTTCTTGCCCAGCATCGACAGCGCCGACCGCAACGCGGTAGACGTGGTGGCCTCTGGGTCGTTGGCCAACACCTTGTCGGTGGCTTCTTCTGCTTGTTTGGCCGGAAAACCAAGGCCGACAAGGGCTTCCACCACCGGGCCGCGCACCGCGTGGCCGCCGGCCGTGCCCGTGGCGCCCGCGGTCACGGCCCCGATCTTGTCGCGCAGTTCCAGCACCATCCGCTCGGCGCCGCGTTTACCGATGCCGGGCACCCGGGTCAACGCGGTCACGTCGCCGTCGGCGAGAGCCTGACGCAGCGCCTGCGGGTCGTACACCGCCAGCGTCGCAAGCGCGATCTTGGGTCCGACACCGGACACCCCGAGCAGCGTCAGGAACAGATCCCGCGCATCGCCGTCGGCGAACCCGTAGAGCGTCATGGAGTCTTCGCGCACGATCATCGCGGTGATCAGCCGAGCCTCGGTGCCACGACGCAGGTTCGCCAGCGTCGTCGGGGTGGCCATCACCTTGTAACCGACGCCGGCAGCCTCGATGACGGCGTGATCGAGCGCGATGTCGACAACCTCGCCGCGGACCGACGCGATCATGCCCGGGCCGCCTTGAGCCTCGCCTGATACTTGCGGCGCTGCTCGGCGGCGAGCGCCTCCGCGGCGGCCATCCGCGCGAGCATCGGTGCCCGCCAGCAGTGACAGATCGCAAGCGCGAGCGCGTCAGCCGCATCGGCGGGCGTTGGCTTGGCTTGCAGCGCAAGGATTCTCGTGACCATCTCGGTGACCTGAGACTTGTCGGCCCGGCCGTTCCCGGTGACCGCGGCCTTCACCTCGGACGGTGTGTGGAAATGCACGTCGATGTCCCGGCGCGCGGCCGCCAGCGCGATCACGCCGCCGGCCTGGGCGGTGCCCATCACCGTCGACACATTCTGCTGCGCGAAAACCCGCTCGATGGCGATCACATCGGGCCGATGGGTGTCCATCCAGTACTCGACGGTGTCGCTGATGGTGAGCAGCCGCTTCTGCAGCGGCGCGTCGGCCGGTGTGCGGACCACGTCCACATCCAGCGCGATGACCTGCCGGCCCTTCCCGTTCTCGATCACCGACAGGCCGCAACGCGTCAACCCGGGATCCACTCCCATCACCCGCACGCGAACCCTTTCGTCAGAACATCTGTTCGAGAGCCTAGCGTGGGCCACCGACCGGGTGTGGCAGGGACACGCTCACAACCGGGGGACGCATGCGGGCCGCGGTGACGTTGCATGCTGGTAGCGACCCGACCAAGGCTGGAGGAGACATCATGCACGTCGTGATCGCCGGTGGACACGGCAAGATCGCCCTGATCCTCGAAAGACTGCTGACCGAGCGCGGCGACTCGGTGACCGGGCTGATCCGCAACACGGCCCAGAGCGCCGACCTCGAAGCCGCAGGCGCCCGGGCCGCCGTGCTGGATCTGGAACAGGCCTCGGTCGAAGAGGTCACCGACCAGGTGCGCGGCGCCGATGCGGTGGTCTTCGCCGCGGGTGCCGGGCCGGGCAGCGGGGCGGCTCGCAAGGAGACCGTCGACCGCGACGCGGCGATCCTGCTGGCCGACGCTGCGGAGGCCGCGGGGGTGCAGCGGTATGTGATGATTTCCGCGCTGTCAGCCGAGGACCGCAGCCTCGACGACGGCTATGACGAAGTGTTCCGCGCCTACATGCGCGCCAAGGCCGACGCCGACGCGAACGTGCGGGCCCGTCCCGGACTGCAGACCACAATCGTGCGGCCCGGAGGACTCACCGACGAGGCAGGCACCGGCGTGGTACGGATCGCCGAATCCACCGGGCGCGGCACCATCCCACGAGCCGATGTGGCCGCGGTGTTGCTGGCTGTTTTGGATGCGCCGCGGACGGCCGGGCAGACGTTCGAGGTCATCTCCGGCGAGACGCCGATCGCGGCCGCGGTCGCCGCGATCGGTTAGGGGTCTAGGCGGCAGACGCGGCGGCCGGGCCCGCCTCCCCGGCCGCGATGGCCGACTTGAGCTGTTCGATCCGCTCACTGGTGGCGCTCCAGCCGCGGACGGCTTCCTCTGCGACGATCTTGTGCTGACGACGCACCACGATGATCCAGGGCGTACCGAACAGCGACCGGGCCAGCACCCACAGCGGCAGCAGGAGCAAGAGCAGCAAGAACTCGGCGGCGACCAGCACCGCGAGCAACACCACGGGAATCAACAGCACGAGGACGACGATGTTCAGCACGATGCTGATCACGTCGTCGCCATCGGACAGGGACATGTCGCCGACGCCCCAGTCTTCCGGCATTTTTCGGCGTGGGCGCCAGGGCAGCCACCGCCGGCGCACCGTCCACTTCACATCCTGGGGATCGCGAACGGCCCCCACTACCGGCTACTCCTCGTCGAGGGCTGCGGCAACATCGTCGGGGATGTCGACGTTGGTGTACACCTCTTGCACATCGTCGCTGTCCTCAAGCGCATCGACCAGCTTGAGCACCTTGCGCGCGCCGTCGAGATCGACCGGGACGGTGACCGACGGCTGGAAGCTGGCCTCGGCCGAGTCGTAGTCGATACCGGCGTCCTGCAGCGCGGTGCGGACCGCGACCAAGTCGGAGGGCTCGGAGACGATCTCGAATGCCTCGCCCAGGTCGTTGACCTCCTCGGCGCCGGCTTCGAGCACGGCCAGCAGCACGTCGTCCTCGGTCAGGCCGTTCTTCTCCAGCGTCACCACACCCTTGCGGGAGAACAGGTAGGACACCGAGCCGGGATCGGCCATGCTGCCGCCGTTGCGGGTCATCGCGACGCGCACCTCACCGGCGGCCCGGTTGCGGTTGTCGCTGAGGCATTCGATGAGCACCGCGACACCGTTGGGGCCGTAACCCTCGTACATGATGGTCTGCCAGTCGGCGCCACCGGCTTCTTCGCCCGCACCACGCTTGCGGGCCCGCTCGATGTTGTCGTTGGGCACCGAGGTCTTCTTGGCCTTCTGAATGGCGTCGTACAGCGTCGGATTTCCGCCCGGGTCACCGCCGCCGGTGCGCGCGGCCACCTCGATGTTCTTGATCAGCTTGGCGAATTCTTTACCACGGCGCGCGTCTTTGACGGCCTTCTGATGCTTTGTGGTGGCCCACTTGGAATGGCCGCTCATGCAGGTACGCCCTCTTTCTGGTGAAACTCCGGCTGCCCATTCTACGTGGGCCGACGTGTAGTTCCGCCCGGGCTACTTCTTCAGCGGAGCGCTCAGGTCGTAGACCGTGTCCGAGCCCACCTTGGTCGAGGTGAAGTTCGCCTTCACCCAGTCGGTGATGTCGGTGTGCGAATTGTTGCCGAAGAAGCCCCCGCCGTGGTCCTTGGGTTCCGGGAGGATGTAGTAGCTGATCTGCCGGTCGGCGACGTAGGCCTGGAACTGTTCCAACGTCGGCACCGGATCGCTACCGGTGAAGCCACCGATCGCCATCACCGCGGTGTTGGTGGACAATTCGAGGTTCGCCGCTGCCGAGGAACGGTTGATGGCCGCCGACCACTTGGTCGTGGTGCCGCGCAGCATCGAATCCACGCCGGGGTTGTCGGTGAACCAGCCGTGCCCGTGGTTGTCGTCGGGATCGGCCGGTCCGACGCTCGGGCCACCGCCGGTATGCGGCTGGCCAAGGGTCGCGACCGTGTACGCCGTCGTCCCGGCGAACCCGCCGATCAGTGCTGCCGCCAGTGCGGCGACCGCGATGCCGCGGCTGCCGGCGCGCAATCCCCACAGCAGAGCCACCATGGCCAGCACGGCCACCGCGAGGATGACCCACCGCAGCGGCGGCAGCCAGGAGGCATTGCGGCCCAGGATCCAGAAACTCCACACTCCGGTCCCCAGAAGCATTGCCGCCAAGCCGATCTGCCCCAACCGGTCGGCGCGGCGGCGCCACATCTCCTGGATGCCGATGGCGAACATGGCGGCGACGGCCGGGGCCAGCGACAGGCAGTAGTACGGATGCACGTTGGTCTTCATGAAGCTCAGCACCAGACCGTCGATCACCAGCCACGTCCCGAACAGGATCGCCCCGGCGCGCACGATGTCGGTGCGCGGCGCCCGCCCCCGCGACACCAGCACCAGCACCGTCGCGAGCAGCGCCGCGGGGACGAGCCAGCCGATCTCGAAACCGAACTCGCCGGTGAACAGCCTTGGCAGGCCCTGGACCTGGTTGCCCCATCCCCCGAAACCGCCGTGGTGCTGGGCGGCAGCGGCGCCCGGGCCACTGGTCGGATCGGGCGCCGGATGGTCGCCTGGCTTCATGCCGTAATGGTTGTGGCCCAGTACGCGGCCGAATCCGTTGTAGCCCAGGACCAGGTTCATGAAGTTGTTGTTGGTCGAACCGGCGAGGTATGGCCGCGAGGACGCCGGCCAGATCAGAGTGAGCAGCACGAACCAGCCCGACGACGCGAGGAACGCGACCAGCGAGCCCAGCAGGTGCAGCAGCCGACGGCGCATCGTGACCGGGGCGGCGATGAGGTAGACCAGGCCGACGGCCGGCATGACCATCAGCCCCTCGAGCATCTTGGCCAGGAAGGCGAAGCCGAGCGCGACGCCGGCCAACGCCATCCAGCGTGCGCCGGATCCTTTTTGCTCCTCGCGTGCGCCAGATCCCTCCAGGGCGCGCACCGCGCAATAGGCAGCGGCCGTCATCAGCAGCACCATCACCGCGTCGGGGTTGTTGAACCGGAACATCAGCGCCGTCACGGGCATGACCGCCAGCGCGGCGCCGGCCAGCAGCGCGGCGCGGGGTCCACTGATCCGCCGGACCGCGGCGTACAGCAGCCACACCGCAGCAACGGCCATGAGCGCTTCCGGGATGAGCATGCTCGCGCTGCTGAAGCCGAACAGCTGACCCGACAGCGCCATCACCCACTGCGACACCGGGGGCTTGTCCACGGTGATGAAGTTGTTGGAGTCGAGGGACCCGAACAGCAGCGCTTCCCAGTTCTTGGCGCCGGCCTGCGCCGCGGCGGCGTAGAACTCGTTGCCCATCCCGTTGATGGTGATGTTCCACAGGTAGGCCACCGCGGTACCGACGAGCAGTACCGGTAACGCCAGCCGCTCGGCCGACGCGAGATCCCAGCGAACCCTGCGCTGTTGCGGGCCGGGCTCGACGGCAGCGGGATCTTCGTCAAGAGTCGTTGTCACACGACCATTAAGACCTGCTCTGATTTGCCGAACCTATGTATCCGCCGGGGACTTCCTGTGTCCCGCCATAGGCCCAGGTCAGCGGAGGGTAAGGACCGTCACAACGAGTCGACGAACAGCTTGTGGATGCGCAGATCGCCCGTCATCTCGGGATGAAACGACGTCGCGAGCATCGGTCCCTGACGCACCGCCACGATGTGGTCGGCCGCGCGGGCCAGCACCTGCACGTCGGGGCCGACGCGCTCGACCCACGGCGCGCGGATGAACACCGCGTGCACCTGGGTGTCGAGACCGTCGAAGTCGATGTCGCCTTCGAAGGAGTCCACCTGGCGGCCGAACGCGTTGCGGCGCACGGTCATGTCGATTCCCTTGAGCGGCAGCGCGGCGCGCCCCTCGACTCCGGCGTCGGCGATCTCGGTGGCCAGCAGGATCATCCCCGCACAGGACCCATAGCAGGGCAACCCTTCGGCGATACGCGCCCGGAGCGGTTCGAGCAGATCGAACTCGCGCAGCAGATGGCTCATTGCGGTGGATTCCCCGCCGGGGATCACCAGAGCGTCGACCGCATCGAGTTCGGCGAGCCGACGCACCGTGCTCGCCTCGGCGCCTGCCGCGCGCAGGGCAGCCAGATGTTCCCTGGTGTCGCCCTGAAGGGCGAGCACTCCTACGTGCTTGCTCATTTTCCTTCCGAAGGCGTGAAATCCCGCTGGTAGCGGGTCAGCCCCTCTTGCATCACGGCCGCCACCATCGCGCCGTCCCGGTTGAATATCTTGCCCTGCGTCAGCGACCGACCCCCGCATGCCGACGGCGACGACTGGTCGTAGAGCAGCCACTCGTCGGCGCGGAAGGGCCGCATGAACCACATGGCGTGGTCCAGGGAGGCCACCATCAGATGTTTGCGCACGTCGAGGTGGTGCACTTGCGCCGAGCCCAGCAAGGTCAGATCGCTCATGTAGGCCAGCGCGCAGATGTGCAGCACGTGATCGTCAGGCAGCGGGTCCCGGTGGCGGAACCACACCTGCTGCTGGGACGCCTTGCCGGGCAAGGTGCTCACCTGGTCGCGCGGCACGATCCGCACGTCCCACTCGGCGAACTGGGCGAACCCCGCATCGTCGAACGCTCCCCCGGACCGGAAGCCGGGCAGGTCGTCCGGCGGCGGCGCCGCGGGCATCGCATCCTGGTGTTCGATACCGGTCTGATCGGTCTGGAACGAGGCCGACATCGAGAAGATCGTCTCGCCGTGCTGGATCGCGCTGACACGGCGCGTGCAGAACGATCCGCCGTCGCGGATGCGCTCCACCAGGTACACCGACGGCGAGCGGGCGTCGCCCGGCCGCAGGAAGTACCCGTGCAGCGAATGCACGTGGAAGCCGGGTTCGACGGTCCGCACCGCGGAGACCAGCGACTGACCGGCTACGTGACCACCGAATGTGCGCTGCAGAAAGCCCGAATCCGGGCTGAACACGCCACCGCGGTAGATGTTGACCTCGAGTTGCTCGAGGTCAAGGATCTCCTCAATTGCCACCTGTCGTGTTTACCAGCCGCGTTCGGCGAGTCTGTGTGGCTGGGGGATGTCGTCGACGTTGATGCCGACCATGGCCTCACCCAGGCCGCGCGACACCTTGGCCAGCACGTCGGGATCGTCGTGGAACGTAGTCGCCTTGACGATCGCCGCCGCCCGCTGCGCCGGGTTGCCGGACTTGAAGATCCCCGAACCGACGAACACGCCCTCGGCGCCGAGCTGCATCATCATCGCCGCATCCGCGGGGGTCGCGATACCACCGGCGGTGAACAGCGTGACCGGCAACTTGCCCGCCTTCGCCACCTCAACCACCAGCTCATAGGGCGCCTGCAACTCCTTGGCCGCCACGAACAGCTCGTCCTCACTCATGGAGGTCAGCCGCCGGATCTCGCCACCGATCTTGCGCATATGGGTGGTCGCATTCGACACATCCCCGGTACCGGCCTCACCCTTGGACCGGATCATCGCCGCACCCTCGGTGATCCGCCGCAGCGCCTCACCCAGATTGGTCGCCCCGCACACGAACGGCACCGTGAAGCGCCACTTGTCGATGTGGTTGGTGTAGTCCGCCGGGGTCAGCACCTCGGACTCGTCGATGTAGTCCACACCCAGGGCCTGCAGGATCTGCGCCTCGACGAAATGCCCGATCCGGGCCTTGGCCATCACCGGGATGGTGACCGCCTCGATGATGCCCTCGATCATGTCGGGGTCACTCATCCGTGACACCCCGCCCTGAGCCCGGATGTCAGCAGGCACCCGCTCCAAAGCCATCACCGCCACCGCACCAGCGGCCTCAGCGATCTTCGCTTGCTCGGGCGTGACCACGTCCATGATCACGCCACCCTTGAGCATCTCAGCCATGCCGCGCTTCACGCGCGCGGTACCGGTCTGATTCGTTGCACCGTTCTGCACCGCGGTTTCCACTGCTATCTCCTCCAAATTTCTACTGATTCAGTCTAATCGAGCTGCCAAATCCATGGAATCCGCATCAGCGGATGGCTTGCAGCTCGCGGTGCGCAGGTCCCCGCGTGCTCGTCTGCCCATCGGGCCAGTGTTCGGCCAGGTCAACCGCCTGCTCCAACAGCTCACCCAACTGCAACGGATACACGGTCTCCCCGCCGGCGACCAACTCGGCGATCATTGTTGCATCGCACCAGCGGTGGCCGTGGATGTAACGACGTTCCAGGGTGGTCCGGCCCGACGCCGAAGGTTCGAACCGCGCCGTGCGGTGGATGAAGAAGTACTCCTCGCTGCGGATCACCGATGCATTGAAGTCGATCACCGCGTCGCGGCGCCATACCGGTCCGATCAATGCAGCCGGGTCCACACGCAGGCCGGTCTCCTCGGCGAGTTCGCGCACCGCGGCGGCAAGGAGATCCTCCCCGTGCTGCACTGCGCCCCCGACGGTGAACCACCAGCGTGGCGCCGGCTTGTCCGGTGCGTCGATCGCCGGGTCGCTGCCCCGCAGCAGCAGCACTGCGCCGGATTCGTCGAGCAGCACCACCCGTGCCGACGTGCGTCGGCTGACGGGACCCGCAGTGCTGCTCGACGCGTCGGCACGCTCGGCGATCTCGAAATAGGTCGGCAGCGCCGCGGTGCCGCCCAGCCGCAGGGTGCGCACCGCGGGCCGTTCGCGCAACGCCAGGGTGTCGCGGACGGCGTCGTTGTGGAAGCGCCGCGCCAGCAGCACCCGCGCTTCGGCGTCGGCCAGCTCGGCGACCAGCGCCACCGGCAGCGAGGCCGGGTCGACGGCTGCGAGCGCGGCCGACAGATCGTTCTCGGCGGTTTCCCGGGCCGACCGGGGTGCTCGCTCCGCGGCGTCGGCGAGAGCGGCCAGCCGTCTGCCCGGTGGGCCGCCCGCATAGGCGTCGACGGCGACGGCCCGGGCCACCACGGCGCGGCGGGCCAGGGCGCTGTCGAGGGCCTGCCACGACAGGTCGTAGCGCACATGCAGCCGGTCGAGGCGGTTGGCCGTCTGGAACGCCCACATCCCCACCAGCAGCAGCACCACGACCAGCAGGATCAGCAGGCCGACGATGATCTCCGCGGTCATGAGGCCGAACCTCCCGCCGCGGCACTCCTGGCCGCGGCACCGGCGACACGCACCTTGGTCCCCAATCCTGCGACGGTTTCGTACACCCGCATGATCTCGCCGGCCACCACCGACCAGTCGAAACGGCCGACGTACTCGGTGGCGGCCGCGATGTAGCGGGCCCGCGTCGTGTCGTCGGCGAGCATCTCGATGAGTCCGTCGGCAAGAGCGTCCGCGTCATCCACCGGCACCAACCGGCCCACGCGACCGTCATCGAGGACACGCCGGAAGGCATCCAGATCGCTGGCCACCACCGCCGTGCCCGCCGCCATCGCCTCGACCAGCACGATGCCGAAGCTCTCGCCACCGAGATTGGGCGCGCAGTACACGTCGGCGCTGGCCATCGCCGACGCCTTGGTGGCGTCGTCGACCTGGCCCAGGAACCGCAGGTGCGACGCGAGCTCGCCGGCCTGTTCCCGCAAGTCGTCCTCGTCGCCTCGCCCGACGATGAGGATCTCCACATCGGGGAACCGCTCAACCAGTCTCGGCAGGGAGCCCAGCAGCACGGCCATCCCCTTGCGGGGTTCGTCGAACCGGCCGAGGAACAACACCGTGCAACCCGGGCGCGGATAGCCGTCCAGCATCGGAGCCTCGGCGAACGACGCCACGTCGACTCCGTTGGGAATCTCCACCGCGTCGGACCCGAGTGCCTCCATCTGCCAGCGCCTGGCCAGATCCGATACGGCGATGCGGCCGACGATCTTCTCGTGTAGCGGACGCAGGATGCCCTGGAACACCGACAGGGTCAGCGATTTCGTCGTGGAAGTGTGAAACGTCGCGACGATCGGTCCCTCGGCGATGTTCAGCGCGAGCATCGACAGGCTCGGCGCGTTGGGCTCGTGCAGGTGCAGCACGTCGAAGTCGCCGCGCAGCAGCCACTTCTTGACCATGCGGTGCGTGGCAGGCCCGAACCGCAACCGGGCCACCGAGCCGTTGTACGGGATCGGCACGGCCTTGCCGCCCGACACCACATAGTCGGGGAGTTTGACGTGGGGCGACGAGGGTGCGAGGACGCTGACCTCGTTGCCGGCCTCACGCATCACCTCGGCGAGTTGCAGCACATGGGATTGCACGCCGCCGGGCACGTCGAAGGAGTAGGGGCAGACCATCCCGATTCGCATGGCTCAGGTCCGTCGCTTCCTCGCGCAGGCGCTCATCAGGTGCCCAACCGGGCGCGGCGCTCATCGGAGAGGTCCGCGATCCACTGCGGCTGCAACATGTGCCAGTCGGCGGGGTGCGCGGCGATGTTCTTCGCGAACTGATCGGCCAGCGCCTGCGTGATGATCCTGACGTCCCCCGAGGACGTGTCGAGCGGGTCGAAGATCTCGACGACGCAGTCGTCGCCGTCGTAGTAGACGTGCGTCGGGTACAGCGGCGCGCCGGTCTCGATAGCGAGCTTGGCCGATCCGGCGGGCATCAGGGTGGGTTCGCCGAAGAATTCGACCTCGACACCGCTGCGCGTCAGATCCCGCTCGGCCATCAGGCATACGAACCTGTTGGCGCGCAAACGCTCGGAGAGCAACTCGAACGGTGGCCGTTCCCCGCCCGACAGCGGGAACACCTCGAAGCCGAGGCTCTCGCGGTACTCGATGAAGCGCCGGTACAGCGACTCGGGCTTGAGCCTTTCGGCCACTGTGGCGAAGGTGCCGTACTTGCTCACCAGCCACACCCCGGCCATGTCCCAGTTCCCGCTGTGCGGCAGCGCGAGAATGCCACCGCGGCCGGCGTCATGGCCGACCTTGAGGTTGTCCGCGCCGATCACCACCTCATCGAGGCGCCGGGCGACGGCAGGCAGGTTCATCGACGGCAGTCGAAATGCTTCGCGCCAGTAACGCGCGTAGGACGCCAGCGATTTCCGCATGAGCTCGTCGGGCACGTCGGCCGGTGCCACCCCGATGACGCGGGCCAGGTTCTTGCGCAGTTGGTCGGGCCCGCCACCGAGGGACGCGTACCACGCGCCTGCCTCGAACATGTTGCGGGCCACCAACTCCGGCATGGTGCGCACCAATTGCCAGCCCGCCGCGTAACCCATGTCGGTCATCTGTCCGCTGAGCGGGATCCGGCTGATGATCGTCACAGTTCGCTCTGCTCGTTCGATTCGGTGGGCTGGGACGGGTTGAGCGGCTCCATGGCGCCGGGCGAGGTGCGCACCGCGTGCAGACGCTGCGCGACGGTGACGATGCTGGCGACGGCGAGCAGCCACATGGCGACGTCGACGAGCCACGGCACGTGCAGGAAGGGCACGCCGGACAGCCCGGCACCGACCAGGACGATGACCAGACGCTCGGGGCGCTCGATGATGCCGCCGTCGCCGCGCAGGCCGCTGGCCTCGGCACGGGCCTTGATGTAGGAGATCACCTGGGAGGTCACCAGGCAGATCAGTGTGGCGACGACCAGAGCCGGGCTGCCCAGGCCGAAGGCCGCCCACCACAGCAGGCCGGCGAACACCGCGCCGTCGGCGATCCGGTCGCAGGTGGCGTCGAGCACAGCTCCGAACCGGGTGCCGCCGCCGCGCTCACGGGCCATGGCGCCGTCGAGCATGTCGGCGAGCACGAACACGAACACCGCGAAGGCGCCCCACCACAGCTGGCCGATCGGGAAGAGCGTCAGGGCGGCTGTGACCGAGCCGGCGGTGCCCACGATGGTGACGATGTCGGGGGTAAGGCCCGCTCGCAGCGCGGCCTTGGCCACCGGACGGGACAGCTTGACGTAGGCGGCCCGGCTCATCAGGAACAGGTTGCTCACCGCTGCACTCCCGCCGGACCCGGCTGCTTGGCCCACTCCGTGGCCAGCAGCGCGCGCGTCTCGCGCAGCAACTGCGGAATCACCTTGGCGCCGCCGATGATCGTGATGAAGTTCGCGTCGCCGCCCCAGCGCGGCACCACGTGCATGTGCAGATGCTCGGCCAGCGAACCGCCCGCCGACGTGCCCAGGTTGAGCCCCACGTTGAAGCCGTGCGGTCGGGACACCGCTTTGATCACCCGAATCGCCTTCTGCGTGAACGCCATCAGCTCGGCGCTCTCCTCGGCGGTGAGGTCCTCCAACTCCGACACCCGCCGGTAGGGCACCACCATCAGATGCCCGGGGTTGTACGGGTACAGGTTCAGCACGGCGTACACCTGTTGCCCGCGGGCCACCATCAGGCCGTCTTCGTCGGACAGTTCCGGGATGTCGGTGAACGGTTCGGACGATCCGGCCGACCCGACCTTGTTGTCGCCCTTGACCGCATCGGCGATGTAGCTCATGCGGTGCGGGGTCCACAATCGCTGCAGGTGGTCGGGATCGCCGACCCCGTGGTCGACGATCCTCCGCTCGTCCGGATCCGTCACGTCGGGGCTACCTCGCTCTTCGCGCAAGCGCTCATCGCGGTTACCTTGTTGACCAATTCGGCTGTGGGAACGGCATTCTCACGCCGTTCGATCCACTCGGCGATGGCGTCGAACGCCTGCTCGCGGGGCACACCGTTGATCTGGGTACGGTCTCCGAACCGGAACGAAACGGCGCCCGCCTCCACATCCTTGTCCCCCGCCAACAGCATGAACGGCACCTTCTGGTTGGTGTGGTTGACGATCTTCTTGGCCATCCGGTCGTCGCTGGCATCCACCTCGACGCGGATCCCGCGCGACTTCAGCTGGGCGGCAACGTCGTACAGGTAGTCCACGTGCGCGTCGGCAACCGGGATACCGACCACCTGCACCGGCGCGAGCCAGGCCGGGAACGCGCCCGCGTAGTGCTCGGTGAGTACCCCGAAGAACCGCTCGATGGACCCGAACAGCGCCCGGTGGATCAGCACGGGCCGCTGCCGGCTGCCGTCGGCGGCGGTGTATTCCAGCTCGAACCGGTCGGGCATGTTGAAGTCCAGCTGGATCGTCGACATCTGCCAGTTGCGCCCCAGCGCGTCCTTGACCTGCACCGAGATCTTGGGGCCGTAGAACGCCGCGCCGCCCGGGTCGGGCACCAGGTCCAGCCCGGAGGCCTCGGCCACCTCACGCAGGGTGTTGGTGGCCTCCTCCCAGATCTCGTCGGAGCCGACGTACTTCTCCGGGTCCTTGGTGGACAGCTCCAGGTAGAAGTCGTCGAGGCCGTAGTCGCGCAGCAGGTCCAGCACGAACTGCAGCAGCCGGGTGAGCTCGTCGCGCATCTGCTCACGCGTGGTGTAGATGTGCGCGTCGTCCTGGGTCATGCCGCGCACCCGGGTCAGGCCGTGGACGACGCCGGACTTCTCGTAGCGGTAGACGCTGCCGAACTCGAAGAGCCGCAACGGCAATTCACGATAGGAGCGGCCCCGCGACCGGAAGATCAGGTGGTGCATGGGGCAGTTCATGGGCTTGAGGTAGTAGTCCTGCCCCGGCTTGCGGACCGAACCATCCTCGTTGAACTCCGCGTCGATGTGCATCGGCGGGAACATGCCGTCGGCGTACCACTCCAGGTGCCCCGAGGTGATGTAGAGGTTCTCCTTGGTGATGTGCGGGGTGTTGACGAACTCGTAGCCCGCCTCCAGGTGCTTGCGGCGCGAGTAGTCCTCGAGCTCGCGCCGCACGACGCCGCCCTTCGGATGGAAAACCGGTAGGCCCGAACCCAACTCGTCGGGGAAGCTGAACAGGTCGAGTTCCACGCCGAGCTTTCGGTGATCGCGGCGCTGCGCCTCCTCGATGAGCTCGAGGTGTTTGTCGAGGGCTTCCTGGGATTCCCAGGCGGTGCCGTAGATGCGCTGCAGGCTCGCGTTGTTCTGGTTGCCCCGCCAGTAGGCCGCGGAGCTGCGGGTCAGCTTGAACGCCGGGATGTGCTTGGTGGTCGGGATGTGCGGGCCGCGGCACAGGTCTCCCCAGACGCGTTCCTTGGTGCGGGGGTTGAGGTTGTCGTAGGCGGTCAGCTCGTCGCCGCCGACTTCCATCACCTCGGGATCGTCGGCCCCGGACTTGTCGTCGACCAGTTCCAGCTTGTACGGCTCGCCTGCGAGTTCCCGACGGGCTTCGTCCTTGGACTCGTAGACCCGCCGGTCGAACAGCTGACCGTCCTTGACGATCTTCTGCATCCGCTTCTCGAGCTTCTCCAGATCCTCGGGCGTGAACGGCTGCGGGACGTCGAAGTCGTAGTAGAAGCCGTCGACGATGGGCGGCCCGATCCCGAGCTTGGCCTCGGGGAAGAGATCCTGCACGGCCTGCGCGAGCACGTGGGCGCACGAGTGCCGGATGACGCTGCGGCCGTCCTCGGTGTCGGCGGCCACCGGGGTCACCTCGACGTCGGCGTCGGGCACCCAGGACAGGTCACGCAGGCGGCCGTCGGCGTCGCGCACCACCACGACGGCGTCGACGGCGCCGCGCTGCGGCAGTCCTGCCTCGCGGACCGCCGCCCCGGCGGTGGTCCCGGCAGCGACCCGGATCGGGGCTGCGGGGGCGGAGCTGGCGGCGGCGCTCATCGGGGACTCTCCTATGGTTGCGGGGCGCAATACGATCGCGACCATGCTATCGGTGGGGCGACCCGCGCCCCGAGCCCGATGGGGTCAAGGCTGCCCTGGTTTGAGCCGCACAAACAGTGCCTCGGCCTCTGTGAGCACGTCCTCGCCGTTGCGGAGCCGTCCGACGACGAAGATCTTGCGGCCGTCGATACGGTCAATACCCGCCTCGACCTGCAGTTCTTTCTCGATCGGCACGATCTTGCGGTAGTCGACGTGCAGGTAGGCCGTGCGCTGGTAGGGGTTGCGGGTGAGTTTGGCCGCGGTGAAGCCGAGCAGTGAATCGAACATCAGGGACAGCTGGCCGCCGTGCACCGCGCCGTTGCGGCCGAGGTGGAACCGTCGGAAGTACGCCGTGCCCGCGATCCGCTGGTCGGCGGTGACGTGCAGCTGCGTCGGCACCGTAGAGACGCTGCCGCGGTTGGGCAGGTCCATGCGCCGGCCCGACGGTGAGTTCCATTCGTCGGCGTCGTATGGCGCCAGCAGGGCCGACACCTTCTCGATCAGGTCGGCGGCCTCGCTGATCACCGCGTCGGGCGCGTCGGCGGCCTTGGCGTGGTCCTGCAGCGTGCGCACTGCCTCGACGAAGCGGCCGTAGTCGGGTCCACCGCGGGTCGTGGGATCCGGCGGGTTGAATCCTCCGCCGGGGTGCGCGCTGTCAGTGGACACCCCGTCACCGTATTGCCTGCGGTCTCCCGATCCGGAGGTGACATGGTGGTGCGCGTGAAAGTGAGCGACGCACCAGCCGCCCCGCGCAGGGTGAACCTGCGCGTCGTCACTGTCTCGGTGCTGGCCGCGGGCCTGCTGAGCGGCTGCACCGACGTGGTGTCGGGCGCTGCCAATCGTGCGCAGTCCCACCCCGTCGTGCCGGCCCGAACCCTGCTGCTGGCCGAGGGCACCCGGACACCGGCCGGACCCGCATCGCAGATTCCGTTGGGGACGAGCTACTTCACCGCGGCCCAGCCCCAGGAATGCACGGCGGCAACCCTGTTCCTCGGTTCGCCTCTGATCCCGCCCGGTGCGGCCGATCACGCCGAGACCGGGTACCGCACGTCGGGCGGGGTGATGATGGCCGAGACGGTGAGCACCTACGAGGAGGATCTCGATGTTCCCGCGGTGGTGCGCGACGGGTCGAGCGCGGTGTCGGGCTGCACGACCAACGCCGTGGGCATCTCGCCGACCGGACCGTCCCGGGCGATGCGGCTCGAAGCGGTGACCACACCCGCCGACGGCGTGCTGACGTGGGCGATGACCCGGCCGGGGTGGAACTGCGACTACGGGTTGGCAGTGACTTCGCGTGCGGCACTGGCGCTTTCGGTGTGCGATTACCAGCCGGGATTTCAGATGGGCGACTGGGCCAAGCAGCGCCGCGACCAGTTGATGAAGCAGAACGTCTGACGCACCCGGTGGCAGTTCACTTGCCAGACGCCCATTACAGGTATGCCGTGCACGTGCAGCTGTCAGACTGCCCGCCATGACCGACGTCGCCCAGAACGCACCCACAGCCGAACGTAGCCGCACCGGCCTGTCTGCCGACGCCCTGCGGCGCGGCATCGTCGACCACCTGCGGTATTCGATCGGCCGTCCGGCCGCCGCCCTGCGCCCGGAGCACTACTACCGCGCGCTGGCGCTGGCAGTGCGGGACCGCATGCAGGACAACCGGGTCGCGTCGACCCAGACGTCGCTCGATCTGGGCCGTAAGGTCACCTGCTATCTGTCGGCCGAGTTCCTGATGGGACCGCAGCTGGGCGCCAATCTGCTGAACCTGCAGATCGAATCCGCGGCCCGCGCCGCGCTGGCCGAGCTCGGTCAGGATCTCGACGAGGTGCTGGCCCGCGAAGAGGAGCCGGGCCTGGGCAACGGTGGCCTCGGCCGGCTCGCGGCGTGCTATCTGGATTCGCTGGCGACGCTGGAGCGACCGGCGATCGGTTATGGCATTCGCTACGAGTTCGGCATCTTCGACCAGGAGATCCACGACGGCTGGCAGGTCGAGAAGACCGACAACTGGCTCGACAACGGAAACCCTTGGGAGATCGCCAAACCCGATGTGAGCTATGAGGTGAACTGGGGCGGCTTCGCCGAGCACTACACCGACGAGGCCGGGCATGACCGCGTGCGGTGGGTGCCGGGGCGCGTGATCAAGGGCGTCGCCTACGACACCCCCATCCAGGGCTACGGCGTGAAGACGTGCAACGTGCTGACGCTGTGGAGCGCCCGGGCCGTCAAGTCGTTCGCCCTCGAGGCGTTCAACACCGGCGACTACTACAAGGCCGTCGAGGACGAGGTCACCTCGGAGACCGTGACCAAGGTGCTCTATCCCAACGACGAGCCCGAGGCAGGCAAGCGTCTGCGTCTGCTGCAGCAGTACTTCTTCGTATCCTGCTCACTGCAGCACGTGCTGCACATCCTCGACGACCTGGCCGACGTTTCGGTGCACGAGCTGCCCGAGCGGTTCGCGTTGCAGCTCAACGACACTCACCCGTCGATCGGGGTGGCCGAGCTGATGCGGCTGCTGGTCGACGAGCGGCAGCTGAGCTGGGACGAGGCGTGGGACATCACCGTCGCCTCCTTCGGCTACACCAACCACACCCTGCTGCCGGAGGCACTGGAGACCTGGCCGCTGGGCATGTTCGGAGAATCGCTGCCGCGACACCTGGAGATCATCTACGAGATCAACCGCCGCTTCCTCGACGAGGTTGCCGCCAAGTTCCCGGGTGACGCCGACCGGCTGCGCCGGATGTCGCTGATCGGTGAGGACAACGGCAAGAGCGTACGGATGGCGCATCTGGCCACCGTCGGCAGCCATGCCGTCAACGGCGTCGCGGCACTGCACTCGGAACTGCTGAAATCCAGTGTCCTCAAAGACTTCTACGAGCTGTGGCCCGAGCGGTTCTCCAACAAGACCAACGGTGTGACGCCGCGCCGGTTCCTGGCGCTGGCCAACCCGGGGTTACGCAGCCTGCTCGACGACACCATCGGCGACGGCTGGCTGCAGGATCTGACCAAGCTGCGCGGACTGGAGGCCTACGCCGACGATCCCGCGTTCCGCGCCCAGTGGCGAGCTGTCAAGCGGGACAACAAGGCCCGGTTGGCGGCGTACGTCGCGTCGACGGCCGGAGTGGAGCTGAACCCCGACTGGCTGTTCGACATCCAGGTCAAGCGCATTCACGAGTACAAGCGCCAGCACCTCAACGTGTTGAACATCGTCACGCAGTACCACCGTCTCAAGCAGAATCCCGGGCTGGATATCGTGCCCCGTGCCTTCGTGTTCGGCGGTAAGGCCGCGCCCGGCTATTTCCTGGCCAAGCGGATCATCAAGCTCATCAACGCCGTCGGCGAGACGGTGAACAACGATCCGGACGTCAACCGGTTCCTCAAGGTCGCCTTCGTGCCGAACTTCAACGTGCAGAACGCGGAGTTCATCTACCCGGCTGCCGATGTCTCCGAACAGATCTCGACTGCCGGCAAGGAAGCCTCGGGCACCGGCAACATGAAGTTCATGATCAACGGTGCGCTGACCATCGGCACCCTCGACGGCGCCAACGTCGAGATGCGCGACGAGGTCGGCGCCGAGAACTTCTTCCTGTTCGGCCTGACCGTCGACGAGGTTGAGCAGATCAAGCGGGACGGCTACCGACCGTCGGACTACGTGGCGGGCAATCCAGAACTCGCAGCGGTTCTCGACCTGATCGCCGACGGCACCTTCTCCCACGGTGACACCGACGTGTTCCGGCCGTTGGTCGACAACCTGCGCCATGACGACCCGTTCCTCGTGCTGGCCGACTACGCCTCCTATGTCGAATGCCAGGAGCGGGTCAGCACCGCGTGGCGCGACACGGAGGCGTGGACCCGCATGTCGATCATGAACACCGCGCGCAGCGGCAAGTTCTCGTCGGACCGGGCGATCACCGAGTACTGCGACGACATCTGGGGCGTCATCCCGGTGACCGTCACGGATTAGGCGCCGCGGCTTGGTACCCCGGGTGTTCGTGGTGGCCGGTGTTTTGATCGTGGCGATCATCTGAGACGCCATCGCCGCCGGGGCTCCGGGCTATTCGGTGCCGAACGCGAAAATTGTTGTCGAGGCGTAGGTTTGGCCTGGATTGAGGATGGTCGACGGGAAGCTCGGCTGGTTGGGCGAGTCGGGGAAGTGTTGTGTTTCCATCGTGAAGCCCGCGCCTTGCCGGTAGATGTGGCCGCTGGTGCCGGTGAACGCGCCGACCAGGAAGTTCGACGTGTAGAACTGCACCCCGGGCTCGGTCGTGGAGACGGTCAAGGTGCGACCGGTCTGGGGATCCTCGGCCTTGGCCGCCTGCACCAGGCCGGTGTCGTTGCCGCGGTTGATCACCCAGTTGTGGTCGTAACCGTGCGCCAGTAACAGTTGAGGGTCGTCGGCGGTGATGTGCGCGCCGATCGGGGTCGGTGCCGTGAAGTCGAACGGCGTGCCTTTCACCGGGGCGATCTGGCCGGTCGGGATCTGCGTGGCATCGGTCGGGGTGTAGTTGTCGGCGTTGAGGGTGAGCTTGTGGTCGTAGATGTTGAGCGCGTCCTCCCCCGCCAGGTTGAAGTAGCTGTGATTGGTCAGATTGACCACGGTCGGAGCATCGGTGGTCGCGTGATAGTCGATGCGCAGTTGGTTGTTCTGATCCACGGTGTAGGTGACCGTGGTGGTCAGTGCTCCTGGATACCCCATTTCACCTGCCGGACTGAGGTATTGGAGTTTGAGACCGACGCTGCCGTTGGCGTTCTGCGGGGTGGCCTGCCACACCTTCGAGTCGAATCCGACGGCGCCGCCGTGCAGGCTGTTGCCGTTGTTGTTGATCGGAACGTGATGCTGCGTGCCGTTGAGCGAGAAGGCGCCCTTGGCGATCCGGTTGCCGTAGCGGCCGATGATGGCCCCGAAGTACGTCTTGGCGTCACCGGTGTTGTCGAGATATCCCTCCAGATTCGGGAAACCGAGCACCACGTTGTTGGCGTGCCCGTTGCGGTCGGGAACGTCGATCGACTGAATGATGCCGCCGTAGTTGAGAATTCGCACCTGCATGCCGTGCCCGCTGTCGAGCGTGTAGCGGGTCACCGGAGCGCCGCCCGCTTGGCCGAACGCTTCCTCGGCGATGGACGGCGCCTGGGACTGCGCAGACTCTTTGGTGCTGTTCCCGCCGCCGTTGGTGGTGGTGCTGCACGCCGTCATACCCGCCACACCGACGATTGCCATCAGTCGAAGTAAACCTCGTCCACGCATGATCCTCCCCATCTCAGCGAATTCACCTGTGTACAAGCATTGTCCGCGCGCCAGCGAGCTGCGACACGACTTTTGACCGGATCCCAGGTGCCGTCCTCGCTCAGCGCCACGGCTCCTCCGCAGGTCACATGCGCTTTCTCGGCGGTGATCAGAATGCAGAATTCCTACGGGCGATTCGGCCGTGTTCGCCGCTCAGCGCACCTCGACCGAACTGGGTTCGCGCGGCGCGCCCAGCATGTCACGGTGCGACGGCGGGACCCGGCCACCCTCGTCGGTGATCCCGTAGCGGTGGGCGAGTTCGGCACCGATGACGGTATGGCCCGATAATGCGGCCAACTCAGGATCGTGATAGAGCGCGTTGATCAAATACCCTGTGAATTGCGGGGTTTCGGCGTGCTCGGCGGTCTTGGCGAGGGCCTCGGGGTGTCCGTCGAACGCAGCGCGCAGTTTCTCGGTGAGCAGGATGCCCATCCAGATCGACACTGTGGCCACGCCGGTGCCCCGGAAGTCGACCGCCATGTCGGCGGCGAGCTTGTCCACACCGGCCTTTTGGGCCCCGTAGGCCGGGCCGTGCATGTAGCACACCGAACCCGGCGATGAGGTGAACGCGATCAGCCCCTTGTCCGCGGCGAGCAGCAGTGGCGCGGCGTACCAGGAGGCGATGTAGGCCGAGCGCAGCCCGACATCGAGCACGTCGGCCAACGCAATCGGTTTCTCCCAGAACGGCTTCGGGCTGGTGAGTTCATCGTGGACGGCGGCGGCGTTGTTGACCAGGAGGTCCAGCCGGCCGTGCTCGGCCGCGATCCGCTCGAACAGCGCGCCCACCGCCGCGTCGTCGGCGTGGTCGAGTGGCACGGCGATGGCGCCGTCCGCATCGGTCACGGTCCGACTCGTGGCATACACCTGCCAACCAGAGGCGATCAGCGCCGCCGCGATGCCTCGGCCCGCGCCACGGCTCGCTCCGGTGACGACGGCAACCGGATTGTCCATGCTCCGAAACTACCTGGCAGCCGAAATCCTCCGCGAGCGTGCCGCCGGCGCCGCGTCGTCGCTACTTCCCGAAGCCCGCCTTGCGCAAGGCATCAGCCATCGAGCCTGAAGGCGGGTTCGCCTCCCGGCGCCGCGAGTCATTGCCGCGACCGCGTGCCTGGTTACCGCGAGCCTGATTGCCGCCGTCGCGGCGGTTGTTGCCACCGCCGCGGTTCTGGTTGCCGCCACGGTTGTCCGCGCCACGCTCGGGTTTCTTGCCCTGCTCACGCTCCGGGGTGTCGTTGAGGCGCAGCGTCAAGCTGATCCGCTGGCGGTCCACGTCGACGTCGAGCACCTTGACCCGCACGACCTGGCCGGACTTCACCACCTCGTGAGGATCGGAGATGAAGCGGTCGGCCATGGCTGAGACGTGGACCAGGCCGTCCTGGTGCACGCCCACATCAACGAACGCCCCGAAGGCCGCCACGTTGGTCACCACGCCTTCGAGGACCATGCCCGGCTTGAGGTCGCCGACCTTCTCCACGCCCGCGGCGAACGTGGCCGTGGAGAACGCGGGCCGCGGGTCGCGCCCGGGCTTCTCCAGCTCGCCCAGGATGTCGGTGACGGTGGGTACACCGAACCGCTCGTCGGCGAAGTCGGCGGGTTTGAGCGACCGCAGGGTCCGCTCGTTGCCGATCAGCTCGGTCAGCGTCACCCCGGAGCGGTCCAGGATCTTGCGGACCACCGGGTAGGACTCGGGGTGCACGCCGGAGGCGTCCAGCGGGTCTTCCCCGTCGCGGATCCGCAGGAATCCTGCGCACTGTTCGAAAGCCTTGGGACCCAGCCGGGGAACGTTGAGCAGCGCCTTGCGGCTCCGGAACGCACCCGAGCTCTCGCGGTGCGCCACGATGGCGGCGGCCAGCGATTCGGTGACCCCGGACACCCGGGCCAGCAAGGGCACAGAGGCGGTGTTGAGATCCACGCCGACCGCGTTCACGGCGTCCTCGACGACCGCGTCGAGGCTGCGAGCCAGGGAGCCGGGTGTGACGTCGTGCTGGTATTGCCCGACGCCGATGGACTTGGGGTCGATCTTCACCAGCTCGGCCAGTGGGTCCTGCAGCCGGCGCGCGATCGAGACCGCACCGCGCAGCGTCACGTCGAGTTCGGGCAGTTCCTGGGCGGCATAAGCCGACGCCGAGTACACCGACGCCCCGGCCTCACTCACCATCGCCTTGGTGGGCGCGGGTGCGCCTGCCGCGCGGATGTCTGCGATGAGTTCGGCTGCCAGCGCATCGGTTTCGCGTGATGCGGTGCCGTTGCCGACGGCGATCAGCTCGACACCGTGCCGCGCGACCAGGGCGGCGAGCGTCGCCTTGGCCTGATCCCACTGCTTCTGCGGCTGATGCGGGAAGATCGCGCACGTGTCGACCACCTTGCCGGTGGCGTCCACCACGGCCACCTTCACGCCGGTGCGGAAGCCCGGATCGAGTCCGAGTGTGGTGCGGGTGCCCGCGGGGGCGGCCAGCAGCAGGTCCTTGAGGTTGCGCGCGAATACCGCCACAGCCTCGTCCTCGGCCCGCTGCCGCAGCCGCATCCGGGCGTCGACGGCTGCCGAGATCATCAGCTTGGCCCGCCAGGCCAGCCTGACGGTGGTCGCCAGCCACGGCGTGGCGGGAGCGTTGGCCGCCAGGTCGATGCCGAGCGACTTGGCGATCATGGCTTGGTAGATCTCGTCGTCGCCGCCGTCGAAGGTCAGCGCAAGCGCTTCCTCCTTCTCGCCGCGCAGCACGGCCAGCACGCGGTGCGACGGCATGTTCTCCAGCGGCTCGGAGAACTCGAAGTAGTCGCGGAACTTCTGGGCCGCAGGACTTTTCGCAGCCTCCTCCGACCACGGAGCGGTCCGCAGCGCCCCGTCGGCCCAGAACTTCTCACGGCTCGCGCCGACCAGCTCGGCGTCCTCGGAGGCCCGCTCGATGAGGATGTGGCGCGCGCCGTCGAGGGCGGCGGCAGCGTCGGCGACGTTCTCGTTGACGAACTCCGCGGCCAGCTCGTCGGGCACCAGCGTCGGGTCGGCCAGTAGCCGGTCGGCCAGCGGTTCCAGGCCCGCTTCTTTGGCGATCTGCGCCTTGGTGCGCCGCTTGGGCTTGTAGGGCAGGTAGATGTCCTCAACCCGCGCCTTGGTGTCCGCCGCGAGCAACGCCGCCCGCAACTCGTCGGTCAGCTTGCCCTGTTCCTCGATGGACGCCAGCACCGCTTCGCGACGCTGATCGAGCTCCCGCAGGTAGCCCAGGCGTTCTTCCAGCGTGCGGAGCTGGCCGTCGTCGAGACTGCCCGTGACCTCCTTGCGGTATCGGGCGATGAACGGAACCGTCGCGCCCTCGTCGAGCAGTGCGACGGCAGCTGCCACCTGGCGCTCCCCGACCGAGAGTTCTTCGGCGATGCGTGCGGTTACCGACTTGACGGCGCTCTGAGTCACGTCGGAGGACCCTACCGAATCGGGCCGACAGCCCCCGGCGAGGCGGGTGGGTGTTTCCAGTCGGTTAAAAGCACTCGCAGCTCTTGACGTGAGCCACGCCACAGCGTAAAGATTCACTACTAAAGCTTTAAAAATGAATCAATCACTCTCGACGAAGGCATCCCCATGACCGTCCTGCCAGAAACCACGCCCACGACCGTCCGCCGCAATCCCGAGGCGACGCCCCTGATCAGTGCCGGCGATCTGCCGCCGGCCGGGCAATTCATCGATGGCGCGTTCCGGCCGAGCACCTCGGAGGCCACCCTCGACGTGGTCGACCCCTGCCACGAGACCGTGCTCGCCCAGGTGCCTGACGGCACTGTCGCCGACGTCGAGGTGGCCGTCGCCGCGGCACGCGCAGCCCAACGGGCATGGGGCGCACTCACCCCCAAGGAACGCTCGCTGATCCTGCTGCAGATCGCCGACCGCGTCGCCGAGCACCACGACCTGCTCGTCAACCTGGAATCGGCCAACACCGGCAAGCCGTTCGAGGTGGCCCGCGACGACGTGGCCGGCACCATCGACACCTTCCGGTTCTTCGCAGGCGCGGCGCGGGCCACCACCTCGCAAGCCGCAGGCAACTACGCCGCCGACCATCTGTCGGTCATCGTGCGCGAACCGCTCGGCGTGATCGGCGTGGTCACCCCGTGGAACTACCCGCTGCTGATGGCGGCGTGGAAGATCGCCCCGATCCTGGCCGCGGGAAACACCTTGGTGCTCAAGCCATCCGAGATCACCCCGCTGACCACGTGCAAGTTCGCCGAACTGGTCGCCGATCTGCTGCCCGCAGGCGTGCTCAACATCGTCACCGGCACCGGCCCCGTCGTCGGCGCCGCCCTGGCCGAGCACCCCGGCGTCGACATGATCGCGCTCACCGGGTCGGTCAACAGCGGAAAAGCCGTGGCCCGCGCGGCCGCAGAGTCGCTCAAGCGGGTGCACCTCGAACTCGGCGGCAAGGCGCCCGTGGTCATCTTCGAGGACGCCGACCTGCCCGCGGCAGCGTCGTCGATCCGCGCCGCGGGCTACTGGAACTCCGGGCAGGAATGCGGCGCGGGATGCCGCGTGCTGGTGCACGAGTCGGTCGCCGACGCGTTCGTCGAGCACCTGGTCAAGGAGGTCAGCTCATTCACGGTCGGTGAACCCGGCGCCGGTGACGACGTCGAGATCGGCCCATTGGTGTCGCGAGCCCACTTCGACCGCGTCCGCGGCTACCTGCAACGGGCCAAGGACGCGGGTATCCGTGCGGCCGTGGGTGGTTCGGCCCTCGAAGGCCCTGGCTTCTTCATCGCCCCGACCGTGCTGGTCGGCCTCGACAGTGACGCGGAGGCCGCCCGCCAAGAGATCTTCGGCCCCGTGGTGACCGTCGAAACCTTCTCCGACGAACACGAGGCCGTCACCCGGGCCAACGCCACCACATACGGACTGTCGGCGTCGGTGTTCACCGAAAACGCCAAGCGCAGCCATGACATCGCCGGCAAGCTCGACGCGGGCACCGTATGGGTCAACTCCCACCTGGTGCTGGCCACCGAAGCCCCTTGGGGCGGCGTCAAAGGCTCCGGATACGGACGCGACCTGTCGATCTACGCCCTCGACGACTACTCGCGCACCAAACACGTCATGCACAACCACGGCCGCTGATCACTCCCACCCACCCTCGTCGGAAGGCCCTGTCCGCCATGCCCACCCACACCTACGCCGTACCCCCGATCAGCCACACCACCTACCAGCCATGGACCAACTGGGGTGGAAACCAGACCTGCACACCGGCTTTCACCGTCGCACCGCGCGACGAGCAGGAGGTCCTCGACGTCGTCCGGTTCGCGATCAAACAGGGCCTGCCGGTCCGGGCCGTGGGGGCCGGGCACTCGTTCACCCCGATCGTCACCACCGGCGGGGTCCTGATCAACACCGACGCGCTGACCGGGTTGACAGGCGTCGACGTCGCCCGCAACCGGGTCCGGCTGCGCGGCGGTACCCGACTCAAGGACATCGGCGATCCGCTGTGGGAGCACGGGCTGTCACTGACCAACCAGGGCGACATCGTCGAACAGTCGATCTCGGGTGCGCTGGCCACCGCGACGCACGGCTCCGGTATCCGGCAGACCAGCTTCTCCGGCCGGTTGCGCTGGGCCCGAATTGTCAACGGACACGGCGAGATCGTCGAAGTCGGCGAGGACGACCTGAACACGTTGCTGGCGGCCCAGGTCGCGCTCGGCACTCTCGGAATCATGACCGAGGTCGAGCTGGAAGCCTCCCCGCGCTACTACCTCGCCGAGGAGGTCAGCTACCCGCACTGGGACGAGATCAAGGCCAATCTCGCAGACAATGTCGCCAACCTGCGGCACTACTCGTTCCTGTGGTGCCAGACCGAAGCCTCTCCGGCTCTCTACGAGTTACCCTGTCCCCCGGGACTTCCCATGACCAACCGGGCGTATCAGAAGATCTACCGGGAAGTCGAGATCAACGAACCCGAGGGAATCAGCACCACCCCGGGCGCCCGCGTCGACCGGTCCTACCGGATCTACGACATGGGCGGCATGACGCTGCCGTTCCACGAACTCGAGTACTACGTGCCTGCCGAACACAGCCTGGAAGCCATCGAGGCTCTGCAGCAGCTGATCCTCACCAAGTACCCGAATGAGCTGTACCCGATCGAAGTCCGTTGGGTCGGGCCCGAAGACGGCTACCTGTCGCCCTTCTACAAGCGCGAGACCAACGTGCTGTCCGTCTCGGGGCATCCGGGTACCGACTACTGGCCGTACCTGCGCGACGTAGACGCACTCCTGGAAGACTTCGGCGCCCGCCAGCACTGGGGCAAGCTGCACTTCCTGACCCGCGAGCGCATCGAGAAGCAATATCCCGAATACGACAAGTTCGTCGCCGTACGCCGTGAATTCGATCCCAACGGCGTGTTCCTCAACGACAGTCTGCGTCAGCTCGTCGGCTGACCGACTCCCCACCCTTCGTCGAAAACCAAGGAATACCAACGATGTCCACTGCCAAGAGCTCCGATGACGAGATGCTCGCCGAGCTCGGCTATAAAGCCGAGCTCGACCGCTCGTGGTCGGGCTTTCACAACTTCGCCATCTCCTTCTCCGTCATCTCCATCCTCAGCGGCCCGTTCATCAGCTTCTTCATCGGCTGGAACAACGGTGGTCCGATGGCCATCAGCTGGGGCTGGCCCATCGTCAGCGCGCTGATCCTCATCGTGGGACTGTGCATGGGCGAGCTGGTCTCGGCCATGCCCACCTCCGGTGGCATGTACTTCTGGGCCGTAAAACTGGGCTCGTTGCGCTCCAGCTATTTCACCGGCTGGCTGGATTTCCTCGGCCTGCTGGCCATCGTGGCCGCAGTGTCTTACGGCGCGGCCAGTTTCATCGACATCACGATCTCCGCCTACAGCCCGACCTGGGCGGCAGGCTATTCGCTCACGCGGGTGTTCCTGATCTTCATCGGGGTGCTCATCATCGTCACCCTGCTCTCGATCTTCTCCAGCCACCTGCTGGCCATCTTCAACAGCATCTCGGTGTGGTGGCATGTCGTGGGTGTCGCGGCAGTCATCGCGATCCTGATCTTCATCCCGGACCACCACGCCAGCGTCTCGGATGTCTTCACGCAGCGGATCAACAACACCGGCATGTTCGGCGGCAGCACGTCGAACCTCGGGTTCCTGTTCCTGGTGCTGCCGTTGTCGATGATCCTGCCCCAGTTCACCGTCACCGGATACGACGCGTCGTGCCACATGTCGGAGGAGACCGTCGGCGCGGCGGGTTCGGCGGCCAAGGGCATCTGGCAGGCCATCCTGTACTCGGCGATCGGCGGCTGGATCCTGCTGCTGAGCTTCCTGTTCGCCGTGCAGGACCCGGACGCCGTCAGCGCCGGCGGCGGATCCGTGGTGACGGTGCTCAACCAAGCGCTGGGCGCCCCATGGATCGGCATCGTTCTGGTGATATCGACTGTCGGCCAATGCTTCTGCGCCATGGCCTGCATGACCTCGACCACCCGCATGCTGTTCGCGTTCAGCCGGGACGGCGCTGTCCCCGGTGCCCGGTTCTGGACTCGGCTGAACAGCAAGAACGTACCGCTCTACAGCGTGGCCCTGGTCGCCGTACTCGCCATCGTGTTGACCCTGCCCGCACTGGTCGAGGTCGACGTCAATGGGGCTCCGGTACCGGTGGCCTTCAACGCCGTCGTCTCCATCGGTGTCGTCGGCCTCTACCTGGCGTTCGCGATTCCGATCTACCAGCGCTGGCGCAAGGGATCTGCCTTCAAGGCAGGCAGCTGGAATCTGGGCCAGAAGTACAAGTGGCTGTGCGCGATCGCCGTCGTCGAGATCGGGATCACCACCGTCATCGCCATGCTGCCCACCTCGTCGGGCGGTGTGCCGTGGAACGCGAGCTTCGAGTGGAAGTACCTCAACTACACCCCGTTGGTCGTCGGCGGCACCCTGCTCGCGCTGTGGCTGGCCTGGCAGTTGCGGGTCAAGCACACCTACACCGGTCCGCGCAGCACCATCAACCTGCCCGCCGGAGTCGGATCGGCTGACGAGCTCGAATTCGAATACGAAGAACACCATCCCGGCCACCATCACCATGGGTCGCAGCACGAGGCAACCGCCGCCGCGAAGACTCCCGCCGGGCCGTGGGAATGAGGGCAGGCCGTTAACGACACCGCAGGCCACACCCCGCCGGGCACCGCCCCGGCGGGGTCGCTGGTGTTAGCCTGCGGCTACGAGGACGGTGAGTGAGCACGATGGCTGTAGCAGAAGACGATCTGCCTGCGCTGCTGGATCGCGTCGCAGGGGTGGTCGGAACCCGCATGGACGAGCTGTTCGAGCTCGTCGAGATCGTGCACCGGCGGGTGAGCGAGATCATCGACGGCTTCGCCGAGCGCCACCGCACGCCCGACCGGGCCGCGCTGGCATCGGTGAGACCGCTGCTGCAGGAACTGCTCTCCGCCGACCAGCCACTGCTCGAAGGGTTCGACATGGCGTTCGGATCGGACACCTTGAGCGACGCCACCCGGTGGCTGGAGTGCTGGCGCCGTGACGCCGACGGCAACTCCTACTTCGTCAAACACATCCTCAACCCCGACGCCGTCGGCTTCTACGATTACCAATCGCACGACTGGTTCACCGCTCCCATCGCCGCGGGCCATCCCGTCACAACCGGGCCCTACATCGACGTCGGCGGAATCGACGTCTGCACAATCACTTTGGGCATTCCTCTGAAAGCCGCCTCCGGAGGCACAGCGGTGATCGGCGCCGATCTGTCGATCCCCGGCCTGGAGGCACTGCTGTTGCGGACCTTGAACACCCGTCGCCATCAGGTGGTGCTGCTGGCCGCCAACGAGCGCGTCGTGGTGTCCAACAGTGCCCGCCATGTCACCGGATCGCGGCTGCGGCTTACTGATTCGGAACGCATCGTCCACACCGTGCCGGTTCGTTCGCGCGATCCCGAGCGGCTGCCCTGGCGGATAGTGGCGCTGTCATGACGCAGGCAGCTCAACCCTTTGGCGTCTCAACACCTTCCGACGCGACGCGCGGCAGTTCGTTCTCCCTCGTCGCACAACTGCGCACCAACGAGGCCATCGGCGCCGACCGGGCCGATCAGATCGCCCACCAACTGGAGACCGCGATCGCCGTCGGGCTCATCGGCTATGGCGAAATGCTGCCCGCGGAACGGGAACTCGCGGCGCAGTTCGGGGTGGCCGTGCTCACCCTGCGTGCCGCACTGGCCTCCCTGCGCGACCGCGGCTTCATCCAGACCCGACGCGGCCGTGGCGGCGGCAGCGTGGTGTGCGACGCGGGCGTCGTCACCGAGACGGAACGGCGCCGCCGGCTGCGTGAACGCAGCACCGAGGATCTCCGCGACCTCGGTGACCTGTCGGACAGTATCGCCACAACTGCGGCGCGGCTGGCCGCAGCCCGATCCGACCACGCAGACCAGAACCGGCTGCAGAACTTGGCCGACACCTTTCGGTCGGCCACCAGCCCGCAGGACCGCCGTAAGGCCGACAGCCGCTTCCACATCGGCCTCGCGGTGGCCGCCCAGTCGAATCGGCTCACCACGGCCACCGTCCAGGTTCAGGGCGAGATGGCGCCGCTGTTGTGGGCGTCAGATCCGACCGGACAGCTCTTCGAGTTCGAGCAGGCCGAACGCGACCACGCCGCGATCCTGGAGGCGATCGTGCGGGGCGACGAAACCGCAGCCGAGGCAGCGGCACTGCAGCATTGCCTGCACGAGACCGAAGCCATGATCAACACCCACCTCGATCTCGTCATGAGTGAATCGGGTTCGTAACACTCGGCCGGCGGCCAAGATCACCTCGCGCCCAGCCCGTGCGTCGGGTGAAGCGCATGCCGGAGATTCACGAGAGGGCGCGACTTGGACGCTGACAGGCGCGGACCGTCGGCGGTGTCCCGGTGGCGGGTCACGGCGCCCGTGATCTGCCGAACCCTGTCCGTTCCCCGCGCTTGACGTTTCGGATTCTTCGGCGCCTTCTCCGCTGTATCCGACGTGCCGGCGCGCAGGGCGGCCACCGGGTTGGTGGTCGGAGCGGTCTTGGCAATCCGGGCGGTCGTCTGCGGCGTGATGCCGCCCGGAAGGGCAGGCAACTTCTGCAGCGCCGCACCGACATCCGATGCGACCCGGGATGCGGTGTTCACCACGGCCAGGAACGCCGCCTGCCCAACCGCGGCCACTGCCTTGTGCACTGGGGACCACGTCGACGTCGTATATGCCGAATCGATGATCCGCTTGAGGGGAACCTGAACCGCCTCAAGCAGTTGCTCGTTGACCCCCAGACTCTGCAGTGGGCGCAGGATCGGCAGTAAGCCGGTGTACGGGATCAGGTACGTCGTGGTGGTCCCGCCCATCGAATTGGTCGTGGTGGTGATGTCGGAGGCGGGAATCGTGCTCAGGTCCACCCCGTAGTTGACCTGGTTGTGCAGGTAGAGGGCACCCAGGAGGGCGTTGACGTCGGCGAGGATGTTGAGCTGATTGGCCGGCCAGTCGGCGATGCCGTCGTACTGGCGGTTGATGATCACCGTGTTGTACGGCGTTGCCGGGGCGGCGACAAAGGTCATGCCCGGTAGCTGCAGGCCCGCGTCGCGGCCCATGATGCCTGTCGGGCTGGTCGGGTCGGCGAACCGGATGAACGTGATGTCGGTGTTCGCAGGCGGATTGGCGAGCAGTGCCTGCTCCTCCACGCTGAGGACAACATCGCCCTGCGAGACGCCGATGACCTGGATGGGCTCCCCCGGCGGGACCGCCCGGATCGCCGCGTCCAGGGCGATAACTCCTTGTGCGACAGACGGATCCAGCGCGATGGTGCCCTCGAACGGATACAACGATGCCGGGTAGCCGATCTGATAGGCGGTGCTGGCGAACTGCGTGACGGCCGGCCCCATCCAGGCCAGGCTCACCGTCCCGGACGGTTGCGGGGACGGCGAGGTTCCGGGCACGTACAGCGTCGTGGTGGCCTGCGCCGTGATGGACCCACATGTTGCAAGAGCAAATACCACGGAAGCCACGATGCCGGCCCTCGTCACGGTGCGTTGCTCGACGAGTCGTGCAGCACAGCATGGCGAGGCAGGGCCGGAAGCAGGCAACACAAATCGCGTCATATCCCCGACCTCCAGGGCCACAGCAAACTATTTGCCGTCCCCGTCAAAAGATACATGCACAGCTGCATCTATTCAATGGATTGCGCTTGGTGCGCTGCGAGGTTCTTTGCGACCGCAGATACCGTCAACCGCCGGATGGGCCGTCGAACACCCGCGGCGCGGCCGTCACCAGAACTCGACAGGCCCGCTGCCATCGCCGCCGCGCCCGGGCCGCATCGCCGTCGACGAAGCTGGCGATGAGGATTCCGCGCAGGGTGTCCATCGCTGTGAAAACGAAGTCGCCCAATTCTTTCGACGCCGCAGCCGCCGCGGGCAGGACATGTTCGGCGGCTGCGATCAGCGCGGTGTTCACGATCGGCTCGACCTTCTCGATCTCGCGAGCCAGCACGCGGTCGGTGCGGCCCGCCACCCAAAGTTCAACGGTCGCAGCGAACAACGGACCCTGGTGCAATTCCCACAGATAGTCGAGCAGCGAGGTGTAGAAGTCCGAACCCGGGTCGAACCGGTCCACCTCGTCCATCACAGCTTGGGCTCGCAACTGTGCAAGACGTTCGATCGCGGCCACCACCATGTCGGACTTGGCCCGGAAGTGATGGAGCTGTGCTCCGCGAGTGAGCCCGGCGACCTTGGCGATCCGCGGCGTCGTGGTGGCCGAGTAGCCGTAGGTCATGAGGCATTCGATCGTCGCGTCGAGCAACAGCGCTCGGGTCGCCGCGCTGCGTTCGGCCTGAGTGCGCCGAGCACCGGATGCGGCATTCGGCTCGTCGGTCATGCTCGGGCTCCCGCTTCAGAAACAGCTGGACTTTCGCCACGCTATATCACCGGGTCGGCCGTCCGACCTGGATCGACGACCAGTCGGGCTCGACCAGGCGCAGTAAGGCGTTCAGCGTGGCGGTCATGATTCCTGCACCGATCAGCACCGCGTCGGTTTTGATCATCTGCTCATCCGATCTGTTGGACAGGGGCCGCTCCCTAGGAACTGAATTGGTAGATCTCATCGGCGGATACGGAGGGGACTTGAAGTTCAGCGGCGACGGCGTCGACAGCTTCCTGCACCAGGCTGTGATCGACCTCCCCGCTCTGGGTGTAGTGCGGGCCGATGTAGTGATCGAAGAGCTGTTGAGCTTCTGGTTGGGTGAGCCGGTTGAGGAAGGACTGCAGGTAGGCGACCGCGCGGTCGGGCGTGGCGGCCAGCAGATGAAGGGCGCGCTGGTTGGCACGAACGAGCGCCTGGGCTACCGCCGAGTCGACGGCGTGGTGAGTAGGGTCGACGGCAATCCCGACTGTCGGTATCTGGAAATGGTCGCCGACCCACGCCAGGACATGGAACCCCTCCTCGGCGGCCACTTGTTCTGGGCCGAGTGTGCTTCCGACGTAGGCGGCATCGATCGAACCGTCGCGCAGGCGGCGCACGTCCATCTGATAGTCGCCGGGGTGGCGCGGCAGGCAGATGACGTCGTGATCGGGGTCTAAACCGTACTGGCGCAGGACGATGCGGGCAAAGCAGCCAGGCGGGGTATGGGCGCCGTGCACAGCGAGCCGCCGGCCGCGTAGGTCGGCCATTGTCGCCACCGACGCGTTGCCGAGAAACCAAAACAGTGGCCGGTGAGTGTTCACGCTGAGCACCTGCCACGCGGGTCCCTGCGTCAATCGTTCGACGACGGCACGGCCCAGACCGATCGTTGCGCTGCTACGCAACCGTTCGGCATCCCACCCCGTGCCGTCCCGCAGAGCCACGTGGAGTCCCTCGTCGGCGAAGTAGCCTTCCTGGTCGGCGATGGTGGCGATCAACTCTTCATGAATGCCGCGCCCGACGTAGGCGAGATCGATTGTGTCCATGACGATGACTCTCCTGTCCTGAGATACGTTGCACTGCTTCAGTCCATCGCCAGCCCGCCGTTGACCGGCAGGTAGTGGCCCGTCGTGAAACTCGATCCGTCGCTGGCGAAGAACGCGATGGTGTGTGCGACCTCTTCCGGTGTGACCAGCCGGCCGGCCGGTGCTGCAGCGCTGAGACCCTCTACGGCTCCGGGCTTGAGTTTCTCGGTCACCGCCGTCCCCGCGACCGTAGCCGGGGCGACAAGGTTGGCGGTGAGACCGTGCGGTGCCAGTTCCTGGGCGATATAGCGGACGAACTGGTCGAGAGCGGCCTTGGCCGTACCCAGGGTGATCATCCCCTCTCGGGGGCGCCGGGACAGACCAGTGCTCATGTAGATCAGCCGCCCATGACCGCGCGAGATCATGTACGGAGTAACGGCTTTGGTCAGCAAGTAGGCAGCATGCAGTTCGGCATTAAGCTTGCCGCCCAATTGATTCCAGGTCAGCTCGGCGAACGAGGTGACCGCGAAGGGAATCAAGGCGTTGTGTACCAGCACGTCCACCCCACCCCAGCGTTGGGCGACGCCTTCGATCATGGCCGACACGTCGGCCTCGCAAGTCACATCGGCTTGGATCGCGACCGCCTGCCCGTTGGCCTGGACGATCTCGGCCACAACCGCGTCGGCCTGCTCCCCGCTGGCGCGGTGATTGACGACTACCTGGAACCCGTCGGCGGCCAGACGGCGGGCGGCAGCGGCGCCGATTCCGCGGCTGGCTCCGGTGATGAGTGCGACTCGTGGCATAACAACCTCCGGCGGTGGTAAGGACGAGGACACAGACACCGTGTCCTGCCTCCCCACTGTTGTCCTGATGGCCCGGACGTGGAACCCGTGTAACACCCTGGTCCCTGGTCGATCACTGGGCGGGTCGGTCGCGAACGCGGTCGACCAGGGTGTTACACGGGCTCGGGAGCGTGATCGGCGCGCGATAGTTAGACGCATCCCGCTCTCGCATTGGTGCCCAGGAGGCCGATATGGAATATCTCGTCACGATGACCACCCGTATACCGGCCGGCATACTCGCATCCATGGCCGGTTTCGAAGTGGCCGAGGCGGATTGCGCCCGCACGCTGGCCGAGCGCGGGCACTTGATCCGGCTATGGCACCCGGCCCGCCCGTTGAACGTCTGGAACACCATCGGGCTGTTCGCCGCCAGTGATCGGCGCGAGCTCGATGCGATCCTGGGTGCGACACCTCTCATGGATTGGCAGACGCACGAGGTCACCGCGTTGTACCCGCAGATCGATGATCCGGTGCTCACCCACATCGAGTCCACGCGCAGCCAGGCCGCCGAATTCTTGATGACCATGGCCATCTCTGCACCATCAGCCACGCCACATCAGATGATCGAGGACACCCGGGCTCGGCAGCACCGGAGAGTGACCGAGTTGATCGAAGAAGGCCATCTCGTCAGGATGTGGGACCTGCAGCGCGAAGCCGGCACAACCCGCATCGCGAGTCTGTGGGGTGCCCGTGACGCGGCGGACATGATGGCCTGCGTCGAGTCCTTACCGGCCTATCCTTGGATGACCGTGACGACGGTGCCCCTGGCGGTGCATGCGCACGATCCAGCCGCCAGCCGCCAGCCGATTGCGGCCCGGTGACCGCGATGTCCAGTCCAGAAAAGCTCAATTTCACGAGGTTGCCGCTGGCGCACGGTGGCGGCGCGATGCCTGCCGCCGGGTTCGGCACCCTCATACCTGATCCCTCTGACACGCTCCGCGCGACGAAAACAGCGCTGAGCGTCGGCTTTCGGCACTTCGACTGCGCCGAGCGCTACGGCAACGAAGACGCAGTCGGCCAAGCCATCGCCGAGACTCTCGACGCTGGGCAGGTGCAGCGCTCCGATCTGTTCATCACAACCAAGTTATGGAACACGAACCACCGCCCTGACCGGGTCAGGCCGGCGTTCGAGGCAAGCCTGAAGCGACTTCGGCTCGACTATCTGGACTGCTATCTCATCCACACGCCGTTTGCTTTCCTGCCGGGCGACGACCCAGACCCGCGCGACGACGCCGGGCAGGTGATCTACGACAGCGACGTCAGCCTGGCAGAGACGTGGTGGGAGTTGGAGCGCCTGGTCGAGGACGCCAATTGTAAAGCGATAGGTCTGTCTGACATCACCTTGCCGGACCTGGAGGAGATTGTCGCGGTGGCACGAATCAAACCGGCTGTAGTGCAGGTTGAATCCCATCCCTACCTACCGGAGTGGGAACTGCTCGAATATTGCCGGGAGCAGGGCATCGTGGTGCTGGCGTTTGCGCCGCTGGGGCACGCATCATCGCCGAATCTGCTTGAGGATCCTGTTCTCACGGCAATTGCAACCGACCTGCACATGACCACGGCGCAGGTCGCGCTGTCCTGGGCCGTTCAACGGGGCACCGCCTACCTCACCACCTCGACGCGGGCAGAGCGCATTCGGGAGAACTTCGACATCTCGGCCTTGCCCGACGACGCAATGTCTGCCATCCGGTCCGAAATCACGACGAACGTGAGGTTCAACTCGGTGGTGACGACCGGCGTACCGGGCTTCATCCCGAGGGCAGACACGCCGACGGAAGCAACATAAGTGACCGACCGACTATGATTGCGGCATGCCTCGTCCCCCCAATCCCGCTGTTCGCCAGCGTCTGCTCGATGCAGGACTGCTTCTGGTGCACGCCCACGGCTTCGCCGCCAGCGGCGTCAAAGACATGACCGACGCGGCCGGGGTACCCAAAGGCTCCTTCTACGCCTACTTCCCGAGCAAGGAGGAGTTCGCGGCCGCCGTTCTCCGCCACTATTGGTCTGACATTGAAACCCGTCTCTTTCCACTGCTGGATACGTCCGAGCCGCCCCCGCAGCGAATCGGGGCGTTCTTCCACGCGTTGGCAGACGATCACGAGGCCGGCGATTTCCTGTTGGGATGTTTGGTCGGCAACCTCTCGTTGGAGTTGGGCGGCTCCAGTGAACCGGCGCGCATCGAGCTGGCCCGGATCCTGGATCGCTGGGACGAAGCGCTCGCGTCTTGCGTCCGGCTCGGCCAGACCGCCACCTACGGGATCCGCACCGATACCGACGCCACAGAAATCGCGGCGACTCTGATCGAAGCGTGGGAAGGCGCAGCGTTGCGGGCGAAGGTGGTGCGCGACCGGCGCCCGTATGACCGCTTCGAATCGATCACCATTCCCGCACTGCTCGCAGCCTGACCGCGGCTGTGCTCTTCACCACTCATTGGCGGCATTGTTAATAGACGACCGGTCAGTTATTATCGTGGTATCGCATTGACCGAAAGGACCCGTCAGATGACACTCAACTCGGCCGCCGACGAACCGACCGATCCGGCGCTTCCCCGGTCAGGGTTCCGACTCGACCTCCGGCGTGCAGCGTTGGTCATCACCGACCCGCAGATCGATTTCCTCAGCCCAGATGGGGTGTCCTGGGCGGTGTTCGGTGACAGCATCCGGGAAAACGGGACCGTCGCAAACATCGCGGCGCTGCTCGCGGCGGCGAAGTCTGCCGGTATCACCGTCGCTATTTCTCCGCACTACTTCTACCCCACCGACAACCAATGGCACTTCGGCGATCCGCTCGAGCAATTCATGGGCTCGGTGGGCATGTTCGCGCGCGGCGGGGCCTACACGCTCGAAGGATTCGCCGGCTCAGGGGCAGATTTCCTGCCGGAATACCTTCCCCACATCCATGACGGCGCAACAGTGATCACTTCACCTCACAAGATCGTCGGTCCGGAGTCCAATGACCTCGTGCTGCAGCTGCGCAAGCGCGGCGTGAGTCAGGTCATCCTGGCGGGAATGGCAGCCAATCTCTGCGTGGAGGGGCACCTGCGGGAACTTGTCGAGCAGGGATTCGAAGTCGCGGTGGTCAAAGACGCCACAGCGGGCCCCCGACTGCCCGAGGGCGACGGCTACCTGGCGGCGCTGGTGAATTTTCGCTATCTGGCCAGTGCCGTCTGGACAACCGATCAGGCGATGGCCTTCCTGGCAGGCGACAACCGATCCGGCTCTGCAGCCTAACGACAACCGTTTCACACCAACCGATTCCGTTTCTCCGTCAGCACCATTGAAAGGAACATCATGACTGCAGTCACGCGTCCAGCAGAGCAGACGATCGCGCTCAACCACAGCGCAGGTCGCATGCCGGCCCTGGGCTTCGGAACATTGATTTCTGACAGTCGACGTACCCGCGAGTTGGTCACGGCGGCCATCAAGGCGGGCTTCCGGCATCTGGACGCTGCGGAGCGCTACCGCAACGAGGCCGACGTGGGGCTAGCGCTGCGAGATCTGTTCGCCGACGGCACGATCGCCCGCGAGGACGTGTTCATCACCACGAAATTGTGGAACAACAATCACCGGCCCGAGCGGGTCAGGCCAGCGTTGGAGGCCAGCCTGCGACGCCTCGGGTTAGACGCCGTTGACCTATATCTGATGCATACACCCTTCGCCTTCGCGCCCGGCGACGATCAGGACCCTCGCGACGAGGCCGGTCGCGTCATCCAGGATGACGGCGTCACCTTGGAGGAGACGTGGGCGGCGATGGAAGCGCTGGTGGATGAGGGCTTGACCCGTGCCATCGGTCTTTCTGACATCGACACCCCTGGCGTCCGCCGGGTCGTCGCATCGGCACGCATCAAACCGGCCGTGGTGGAGGTGGAGTCGCACCCTTACCATCCACAATGGGATCTGCACCGGTACTGCCAGTCCGAGGACATCGTGCTGCTCGCCTTCGCTCCGCTTGGACATGCGCTCGAGCCACGCGTTCTCGATGACCCGGTCGTTGTCACGATTGCGCGCGAGTTGGGCAAGACACCGGCTCAGGTGTTGCTGGCCTGGGGGATCCAACGCGGCGGCGCGGTGCTCACCTCCACCGTCAGCCACACCAGGCTCAGTGAAAACTTCGATGTCACAGCGCTTCCCGACGAAGCGGTAGAACGCATCAGCCAGCAGCTGACTACGCGGCACAGATTCAACTCAGTGGTCGATGCAGGCGAACCGGGCTTTCGCGAGGTCCCGGCAGGAAGCTGATGATCGAGTGTCTTGAGGCGGAGGGTGTTTCGCTGGTCTTTGGCATTCCGGTCGAGGAGAACATCAGGCCTGTGCATCGTCGATGACAGGACAGCGTTTCGCCACCGAACGGTGGACACCGGCGCGCTCAAGATGTGGATGGCCCGTCTGTACCTACGCGGAGAGCTTCGGCGCAACCGGCTACCGGATCACCGCGGCAGATGATCTACTGCCTACGCTGCGCGCCGCTCTGGGTGCCGACGGTGTATCCGTCATCGCGTGCCCGGTCGACTATTCGGACAATCTGCGCCTCACCGACCGCCTTGGTGAGCTCGACGAGGCAAGGTAGTCCGCTCACGTCAGCATGAGCGTCACAGATCAAGGACCAGTTCGGTTTTCGGCGCCGCAGAGCAAATCAATACCGTGCCGGCTTCTGGCAACTGCAAGGGTCGCTGTACGTAGGTGGTCTCGCCAGAGACAATCCCCGTGACGCAGATGTGGCAGACCCCGCTTCGGCAGGAGAAGCGGGTGGGGACATCGCAGGCCTCGGCGAAGTCAAGGATCGTGGCGTAGTCCTCGCGCCAAGGGACTGTCAGTCCGCTCCGGGCAAAGGTCAGGGCCGGGCCGGCACCGCCAGGACCCGACGGTGGATGCGGTGCACGGCTGTGTACTGTGTCCTGCACGCCAGGGTGGACGGCGGACCGCGAGCCGAACAATTCGGTCCGAATCCGAGCAACGTCGAGGCCCGAGGCGACGAGAGCATCCTGCGCATCGGTCATAAACGCCTCCGGCCCGCAGAGAAACACCGTCGCATCGGTAGGTAAGCCCAGGGCCACGATCGCGGTAGTGTCCAGGCGCCCCTCGGTTTCGGTGTAGACAGTTCGTCGGCAGGCATGAGAGAGACTGTCGGTCAGCGTCTGAACCTCATAGGCAAAGGCTTCGGCTGCCGCGTTCCGGATCGTGTGCAACCACCAGATCGTTCGTTTGCTGCGTTGTGCGGCCAGCGCGTACAACATGGCCAGGACGGGAGTGATGCCGATACCGGCCGACAACAGGACGAGCGGCCCCGCGCCGTCGTCGAGATAGAAATCGCCCCGTGGTGCGGCGACCTCAACCGTCGTCCCCACGCGGGCATGGGTATGCAGCCAGCGGCTCACCCTGCCGCGGTCATCGCGCTTCACGCTGATGCGATAGTGCCCAGCACCCGGATCTCCGGACAGCGAGTAGCTGCGCACCGGCGCGGGGTCGCCGGCCTCGGGAAGGCGCACCGTCACGTACTGGCCCGGCCGCGGTCGAGGCAGCGGCTGCTCATCAGTTCCTTCCAGCGAGATCGACATGACCTGAGGGGATTCGCGGTGTACGTCGCGCACGCGGAGTCGGCGAAAGCCAGACCAGCTCGGCTCTTCGCCGACCTGCGGCGGCGTGGGGTCGGTTCCGCTGTCATGCGCGGACAAAATTTCGCGGAAAGACTGTCGCCATCCAGGACTGAGAGCCGCAACGTCGACGATCCTGCGCAGTTGGGCGATGTTTCGGTCGGGCAGGTAAAGCAGTGCGTCGACGTCGGCCACGCTGAGTTCGTGTTGTCCCCGCTGGATGAGTTCGATCGCGTCACCTGCCTGGACAACTCCTTCGCGGATCACCCGGAAGTAAAACCCGGGCCGGCGTAGGGCGACCAGCAGACTCGGCATCCGAGGTTCGTTGAGTCGAAGGCCCACGCGGAAGCAGGTGACTCGCGGCTGGGTCACTTCGAATTCGGCGTCACCGATGCGATAGCAGTCCCCGATGCACACCTCGTCATCTGCCAAACCGGTGATGGTGAAGTTCTCGCCGAAGATGCCCGGTACCAGGTCGTCGCGACGGAGATGACCTCTCCAGAAGTCGTATGACTCCTGTTGGTAGACCATTACGGCACGATGCTCGCCGCCGTGGCCGGCTAGGTCGCCCTGCCCGTCGCCGTCAAGGTTGAGTCGCCGCGCCATGACCGGTCCGCTGGCCGGCGACTTCCATATTCCCGTGTGCACGAGATTGTCTCGCCACTGCACGTCTTGGGGCATTCCCACGTTGACCGAAAGGAGCTGGGGCACTGTGTCTCCTCACAAACGTCGGGCCGCGAGCGCCGCATCGAGTTCTCGGCGGGTGCGAATGCCGAGCTTGGCGAAAACTTTGCGCAGATGCCATTCCACGGTCCGGGCGCTCAGGAACAGCTGCGCGCCGATCTCGGCATTCGTACGCCTTTCGCGTGCCAAGGCGGCGATCTGCTCCTCCTGTGGAGTCAGCTCGGAACTTGTGGCAGCCGCTCCCCGCCGCACCCGCTCGCCGGTTGCCTGCAGTTCTCGGTGCGCGCGCTCCGCGAAGCCGTTCGCGCCTATCCCGTCCAGCGCTGTGTGGGCATGCCGCAGTTGGGTGCGTGCGTCAATACGCCGATTCCTGCGGCGCAGCCATTCTCCGTAGCTCAGGCGGGTGCGGGCGAGGTGCACCGCCATCCGAGTCTTGGTGAGCCGCTCGATCGCCTCTTGGTAGAGGCCCTCGGCGCTCTCATCCTGGGTCACTACCGCCTGGCTGCGCAGCGCCATCCCCCACGCAAAATTCGTGCCCGCTGCCTCGGCGATGACCCGTAGCTGTGCTGCTGCTTCCCGGGCGCGCTTGTGCTCGTCGCAACGAATGGCAGACTCGGCGAGTTCGAACAACGCCCGAACCGTGTACGCGGGCTCGAAACCTAGACACTTGCTGGCCTTCTCGGCGGCATCGGCAGCGCGGACGTAATCGGCGAGCCCGTTGTACAGCACAGCTCTCGCATACTCGGCATTCGTCAGAACCCATCCTTCACCCCGCCGGGTGGCCGAGTAGGTCATGTCGCGGATGAGACCTTCTGCGGCCTGCGCATCACCGCGTGATGCCGCGATCACCATCGCAATGCGCGGAGACACGGCCGCCGCAATCGTCGGATCCAGGCGGTCCACATCGCGCATCAACTCCGCAGCTTGCGTCAAATCACCCGCAAGAACCAGGAACTCGGCGAGCGCATCCACAGCGAACGGCAACCAGATCGACATTCCGCTGCGACGAGCCAGATCTAGCTGCGTCGCGGCCATCGCCTGCCAGGCTTCATCGTCGCAAAGATGCATGGTCACGACGGTGATCGCGAACCCAACGAAGCCGGGATCAGGCGGCTCGCTCCGATACTGGCGCACCGCTTCTTTCAGGATCGTGGCCGCGGCCGCATAGCCGTTCACCATCCAGGTGGCCGCACCACGAACGAGAAGTTGACGCGCTGGGACCGGCTCAGGATCAACCGGAAGCGCCAGCGCGGCGCGGGCGATCCGCTCGCGCACTCCGGCGTCACCGAGCGGCCCGCCGTAGCTGGAGGCGATCAAAGCCTGCATGTAGGCCTCGCAGGCTGTGCGATGACCCAGCGCGGCGAAACGCGCGGCCGCACCCTCCAGGATCGTCGGCGCCACACCACCGCGATGACGTGTGAAAGCCATTTGGCCGCGGAGAAGTTCACCTTCAGCCTGCTCGACTTCGTCTTGAAAGTCCGCTTCGGCCAGTAGTCGATCGGCGCCGTCGAGATCTCCCACCGCGTACTTGGCACGGGATGCGACGAGGGCACGAGACGTGCGTAGGCGAGGCGATGGGGTAAGCGCCACGGCGCGTTCCCAGAAAGCCGCCGCAGCCGCGGCCCCGCCGCGCGCCTGCGCGCGCCCGGCCGATTTGATGAGTTCCGCGGCGGCCTGTTCGTCGCGACCTCGCACCGCGTACGCGCGATGCCAGGCTCGCCTATCGGGGTCGATGGCCGGGTCGAGCACGTTGGCCAGCGCACCGTGAGCCAGCCGCCTACTCTCCGCGTCGGCGGCTCGGTAGACCGCCGACCTGAGCAATGGATGCCGGAAGACGATCAACGCGCCGATCGTCAGCAGACCCGTCTCTACGGCGGCGTCAGCAGCGCCCAGGCTGATGCCCATCGTGTTCGCAGCACGTCCGATTAGTGCGGTCTCGCCCACCGAATCCGCAGCGGCCAAGAGCATCAGTTGCTGGGTGTCTGAAGGCAACCCTGCTAACCGGGCCAGATACTCACTCTCGATGCGCTCCACCAAACTGGCTTGGTCTGCGACGGCGAAGCCCCCGGCGTAACCGCCGGAACCAATCCGGCTTCCAAGCTCGAGCAGCGCCAATGGATTTCCGTGCGTTTCAGCGATGATCCGTGACCGCACCCGAGCATCGATGCGCGACCCACCCGCAGAGTCCAAGACCGTCCCTGCCGCAGATTGGTCGAGCCCACCGATCCGTAGCCCGGGCAATCCGAGGAGTCGGTCGGGTTGTGCGACCGGCTCCCGGGCCGTGAAGATCAGGGCCACCCGCTCGGCCAGCAGGCGACGGCCGACGAAGGCAAGTGCCTGGACAGATACCTGATCGAGCCAATGAGCGTCCTCGACGATGCAGAGCAGCGGTCGCCGTTCGGATGAAGTAGCGAGTAACGCCAGCACGCCCAGCCCCACTTGGAACCTGTCGGGACGCTCCCCGGTCTCCAGTCCCAGCGCAACCCGGATCGCGTGCGCATGTTGATCGGGCAGCTCGTCGAGGCCGTCGAGCAGCGATGTGCACAGCTCGTGCAGTCCTGCAAACGGGAGCTCCATCTCCGATTCGATTCCGGCGCAACGTAGTACGGTCACGTCGGGTGCGTCGTTGACGAGCTCTTGGAGCAATGCGGTCTTACCGATGCCTGCTTCTCCGCGCAGCACGAGCACTGCGGCGCGACCACGTCGAGCCTGGGCGAGCGCCGAGTCCAGTCGCTTACGCTCGGCGCCTCGGCCAACCAAGGGTTGCGCGTTGAGTTTTAGCGAGTCGTGATCGGTCATGATCACCCCTCGCGCAGAGCGATTCGCCGCTGTGTCTCCACCGGCCTGATCTTGAACCCGCTGCAAGTTTACGACGAGCGCAGTCCTTGACCGCCATTTCACAGCATATTCCAAGGTCGGGCTGAAGGTTCGTGGCGTGCTTGAAGGTATGGAATGACTTGTAGGCGTTCAACATCGCGTCTTGAACCAGGTCGTCGGCATCGAAATCGTTGAGCGTCAGCCGTCGTGCACGGCGGTCATGGACGACGATTTTCGATCCACTGACGTACTCTCGCGCCTGGGTAATCGACGGGTACGTCCCGTTGTTCCCGCACGCGGTGTGGTCTGCTAGACCCGATCGTCTGGCGGAGAATCCTCCAGAGGGTGGCTGCTGCGACGCACGAGAGCCTCATCGAGTTCGCGGCGAGAAGAGATCCCTAGCTTGCTGTAGATCTTACGTAGATGCCACTCGACGGTGCGCGCGCTGAGGAACAGCTGCTCCCCGATCTCTGGATTGGTGCGTCGCTGGCGCGCGAGGTCAGCGATTTGTACTTCCTGCGGCGTCAGGTCTGCGCTGCCTGGTGCGGCTCGACGCTGCGCTTTCTCTCCGGTAGCTTGCAGCTCCCGTCGGGCCTGTTCGGCGAACGCGGCAGCGCCCATCGCAGCGAGATCCGCGTGCGCCAGTCGCAGCTGTTGGCGTGCGGTTGCCTTCTGGTCGGTCCCGCGAAGCCATCGGCCGTAGCCAAGGCGTGCGCGCGCCAGGTGAATCGCCATGCGCGTCTCGCTCAGGAGCTCGATGGCCTCCTGATAGCTCGCGGCGGCCTCTTCGCCGTCTGAAATGAGCGCGCGGGCGTGCGCGGCCTTGCCCCGCGCGAAAGCGGTGCCGCTGGCCGCGGCGTCTCGGGACAATTTTTCGGCCGCGGCGCAGGCGCATTCTGGCTGGTCATCGAGAACAGCTGCCTCGATCAATTCAGACAACGCCATCAGTGGAAAAGGCACGCAATCCGCGTCAGCGCTGGCTCGTTGTGCAGCCTCAACAGCAGCCGCATGGTCCCCCAGGCCGTTGAACAGCACCGATTTCGCGTAGTCGACGTAGCCGAGTAAGAAACCGTGACCCTGTGTTGTAGCCGCCTCGGTCAATGTTTGTATCGGTGCTTGAGCACCAGCTGCGTCACCACGCCACGCAGCCACTTGTAGTGCGATTCGCGGCGTGGTCGCGGCGGTGGTGGTGGGATCGATAAGGCCTGCTTCGAGCAGCAGTACCTCTGCCTGACTGAGATTTCCTGACTGGATGGCGAACTCAGCCGGACCGTCAACCGTGAAAGGGAGCCAGCTCAACATTCCGCGCTCTCGCGCGAGTTTCGCTTGGCCTGCGATCATCTGGTGCCACGCATCATCATCACCGAGATTTATCGCCATGACCCGGAACGAAAAACCTACGAAGTCCGGATCGGGTGAATCGTCGAGATGTTGACGTATCGCAGACTTGAGGAGTGGCGCCCCGGCCACATAGCCATCAGCGAGCCAGGTGGCGATGCCGCGGGTCAGCAGCTGCGTGGCGGTGGGCGCTGAGTCGATTGGTAAGGATTGCGCCGCGCGTGCGATGGCCAACCGCACCTCGCGGTCCCCGAGCCGTCCAGCCCAACCCGTGGCGATCATTGCCTGCAGGTAAGCAAGGCGTGCGAAGTCGACGTTGACTTCCCGAAGCAAGTTGGCTGCATGCAGGAGAAGCGCCGGCGCGTTGCCCGGCATTTGTGTGAAAGCTACTTGGGCTTTGAGCAATTCGACGACGGCTCGGTCGAGTTCGCCCAACGGCGCGTCTTCGGCTTGAGCGAGCAGCCGTGCCGCGGATTCAAGGTCGCCGGCGGCGAACTTGGCTTGTGCTGCAGCGAGCGCCCGCGATGAACGATCTGCAACATCCGGTGTCAACGTGACCGCGCGATCCCAGAACGCCGCGTTTGCCGCGTAGCCTCCTCTGCTTTGTGCGCGAGTCGCTGAATTGATCAGTTCCGTTGCTACCCGCTCGTCGGGACCGGCGGCGGCATAGGCGCGATGCCACGCCCGGCGATCGGCGTCCAACTCGGCGTCGCTCACCTCGGCCAGCACCTGGTGCGCGGCGCGACGTTGTTCACTGCTTGCGCCACGGTAGACCGCCGAGCGCATCAGCGGGTGTCGAAATCGCACCGACGATCCGACTGACAGCACTCCGTTTTCTATTGCTACGTCTATCGCGTCCACGCTTAAACCTTGGTGCACCGCTGCGCGCTGAATCATCCGCGCATCGCAGACGGGATCCGCAGCCGCAAGCAGTAGCAGCCGCTGGGTATCGTGCGGCAGGCTAGCGAGGCGCACGCGATATTCGTCCTCGATCAGGCCAGTCAGTGTGGGTCCGTCACTGGCCGCGAAACCGCCGGCGAATTCGGCGGTCATCATTCGCGCCCCCAGTTCCAATACGGCTAGTGGGTTGCCTCTCGTCTCGTCGAGAATCCGGGCTCGGATCGTCTCGCTGATCTGGAGACCGCCGACGGTTTCCAACAGGGCGCTCGCGCTCTGGTTGTCAACACCGTCAATCCGAAGTTCAGGGATGCCCATCAGATGATCCGGCTCCGATACCGGTGAGCGGGCGGCAAACACGAGACCGACGGGCTCGCCTCGAAGCCGCCGGCCGATGAACCCGAGCACCTGCGCCGACGCCTGGTCCAGCCAGTGGGCATCCTCGACGATGCACAGCAACGGCCCGAGTTCTGATGCTGCGCCGATGAGGCCGAGCGCCCCAAGCGCCACCAAGAATTTGTCAGGACTGTCGCCAGGCTCTAATCCCAGTGCGCTGCGCAGTGCCCGCTGCTGAGGGGCGGGCAGTAGATCGAGCCGCTCGAGGAGTGGCGCGCACAGTTCGTGTAGGCCGGCGAAAGGCAACTCCATCTCGGATTCGACGCCTGAGCAACGCATCGTCGAGATGCCAGATGCGGCTTCAGTCAGGTAGCGCAGCAACGCGGTTTTGCCGATCCCAGCTTCACCGCGAAGCACCAAGACGTCACTTTGGCCGACTTTGAGGTCGGCGATCAACGAATCCAACCTGGAGCACTCAGCGTGGCGACCAAGTAGATGCCCTGGTCCGTCGTGTCGAGCCATAGAACTGAACCCCTTCCAACCGGGCCGCCGCAGCTCTGATCTTGAATTCACCAGCGATACTAAGTCTGCTCTCAGTTCCTGGGACGGCGTCGCGGCCATGTCCTTGCAGTGTGGACGATTTCCGCACCGAACCCGGTTGGCCGTTCGCGCGGCGGTGTGTGAGCACGATGTCAGTTCTCGAAGGCCAGTGATTCATACGGGCGCGTCGCGGCGACCCGAGCGCCGACGATTCATGGACCGGAATCCGTAAGTAACGACGGGCAGAGACGAGGAGAGTTCCATGGCCAAGGTGCTATTCGTGGTGAGCGGTGCGAGCTACTGGACGCTGGCCGACGGCGTCCGCTATATGACCGGTTACTGGGCGGAAGAGTTCGCCGCACCCTACGGTGAACTGACCGGTGCGGGACATGAAATCGTGGTCGCGACCCCAGGCGGGGTGGCACCGCATGTCGACCTCGTCAGCCTGCGCCCAGAGATGGCCGGCGATCAGGAATTGGCGACGAAATTCGAAGAGATTCTGCGTGCGGCAGAAGAACTGCGCCGCCCGATACAACTTTCGGATGCCCGCGTCGACGACTATGACGCGGTCTACTATCCGGGCGGTCACGGACCGATGCAGGACCTCTACGACGACGCTGACTCCGGCCGGTTACTGATTTCGGCGCTGGCCTCGGGTAAGCCGCTGGCCATCGTGTGTCACGCGCCCGTGGCCCTGATGGCCACGCGACGCAAAGGCGTTTCCCCGTTCGCCGGCTATAAGGTCACGTGCTTCACCAACGAAGAAGAAGACGCCGTGGGGTTGCGCACCCGGGCCCGCTGGACAGCCGAGGACGAGGTCCGAAAGTTGGATGTCGACTTCAGCAAGGGGCCGATGTGGGCTCCGTACATCCTCACCGATCGCAACCTGTACACCGGTCAGAATCCTGCGTCGGCGGGTCCGCTGGCGCAGGCATTTGCCAAAGATCTGGGTTGAACAAGATGGAATACCTGGTCAGCATGACCACCCGTGTCCCTGACGCGACCACAGCAGAAGAGGTCGCACTGATGCGGGTCCGCGAGGCGGGGCGTGCGGCCGAGCTTTCCGAGCAGGGAGCCTTGCTGCGACTGTGGCGACCGCCGCTACAGCCCGGGGAATGGCGGACGGTGGGATTGTTCGCCGCCGTTGACGCTGATGTTCTGGAACAGGATCTGATCTCAATGCCGCTGCGCGCGTGGCGGACCGACGAAGTCACTGCCTTGGCGACGCACCCGAACGATCCCGGAGTGTCGCCTTCCGGTGACGGCATCGAGTTCCTCGTCGTGATGACTGTCACCGTGCCACCGGAGGTTCCCCACGCGGTAAGCGAGGTTACCTACGCCCAGGAGGCCGAGCGCGCTCGCTGGCTCGCTGCCGGCGGATATCTGACTCGGCTGTGGTCACTACCGCACGGCCAAACTCTAGGACTGTGGCAGGCCAGCGACGGGCAGCAATTGACCGCCATGCTCGATGAGTTACCCCTTCGCGACTGGATGAGCTATGAAACGACTCCCCTGTCAACGCATCCGAATGACCCTGGCCGACGACGATGACGGGACCGGTGGTCTGATGCGATTAGTCAGACATGCGCCGCCGTCGCGCCGTCAATCCGGTCGATTGCCGCTCGGCCGCGCGTGAACGCGCCGGATTACGTCGTCGTAGTGGGTGCGCTGGATCAGCCGCTGCGGCAAATGACCATCTCCGAGATCCCCAAAAGACCGATGGCCCGCACCGTTCGACGACATTGCGAATCGTAAAGCCGCGCTGGCGATACGAACTGAGTGCTGCACTGTAGAAACGCTCGCCAAACCACAACTCTCCGTGCGTGATTCAGCGACGGCGCGGTGTTCGGCGATCGGCGCAGCGAGGCTCCCGCCGTAAGCGACGCGGAAGCTCGGATCTCCGCCCTCCGCGGGGCCGTCGCAGTCTCCGAAGCTCAAACCGCGCAGGGTGCGCTGGAACCAGATCCGTCTGGCGACCGCGCGCAGTGCGTGAGTAGCGCGATGGGCGTCGTCAAAGACGGCACCCGCCTGTCGTGTGCCTCGGCATCGGAGAGGTCCTCGAACGCATGCACCAACTCCGCACGGTTCAAACTCGGCTTGTCCTCCAGCAGCTCTCGCTCGCTACCGGTGAACGGGCGCCCCGGGTTCAGTGCAGCAGTCAGGGCAGACTTCTCCAGCGGTTGGATTGGGTTCTGACGAAGAGGACGAAAAGTAGGAGCCGACGAGACACCCGTGGCCGAACGAGAATCCGGCGATGTGTGCAAGGGGATGCAGCCTGAGCGGCTCGCAACGGAACCCGATCCGACCTTCCGTGACCTTCCGCCACGATCAGCCAGTTTGGCCGGATATTGGCCGAGCTTCACGGCTAGAAACCAAAAACCCCAACTGATTGGGGTTTTTGTGGTGGTCCCGGCTGGGTTCGAACCAGCGACCTTCCGCGTGTGAGGCGGACGCTCTCCCACTGAGCTACGAGACCGGGGAACGACGTGGAACATTAGCACGGCTTCCCGGCGTAACCAGAATCGCCACCTCAGCGGGCCGGGTCAACCGTTGGCCAGACGTCCACGCGGTCGACGGGTCCCATTCATGACCGCACTCCGCTCCAGACCGCCACGTGAGTGAACTCACACCACTCCAGTCCATCGCGCAACACCGCCGATCGCAGCGTCGTCGGTGCCCGATGGCACCCGCAACGGGCGTCGCCGGACCGCGCCGACGCGCCACCTCCCCACAGGGACACCGGGATGGCCCACGGATTTTCGATTTCACCGGAGGGTCGCGACCTGTTCTGAAACACTGATTTTGGGTGCCCTTTCCCCTCCCGTAATGGGGATTTGTGTCTGCGCGCCTCCGTGCACTAATGTTCTGCATCGCGACGGGCGACGATCTCGCCCGTGGCGCGCGGATGTAGCGCAGTTGGTAGCGCATCACCTTGCCAAGGTGAGGGTCGCGGGTTCGAATCCCGTCATCCGCTCGAAGGTGCAGTGGCATCAACCCTAGCGGTGGAGTGGCCGAGTGGTGAGGCAACGGCCTGCAAAGCCGTGCACGCGGGTTCGATTCCCGTCTCCACCTCCAACAGTTTCAACCCGCGCGATTAGCTCAGCGGGAGAGCGCTTCCCTGACACGGAAGAGGTCACTGGTTCAATCCCAGTATCGCGCACCACAATTGGTACAGATGAGGCCCGGCAGTCGCCGGGCCTTCGTCGTTTCCGGGACCGTCGAATCCCTCTGGTGCCCAACAGGTTCGCGCCGCCCAGAAACGCCTGAGACAAGGTCCGCCGCACACGTGTGTGCGATCGGCGGAACGTTAGAGTCAATGTGTGCCAAGGATCACCGCCGCTTCCGTAGAGGAGCACCGCGAGCTGGTCCAACAGCGTGTCTTCGATGCGTTCGCCACGCTGATGGCCGACCACAGTTTCGACGCCATCACCATGGCCAAGCTTGCCGCCGCAGCCGGTATCGGGCGCACCGCGATTTATCACCACTTCGCGGACAAGGAGGCGGTGGTCGTCGCGTTCGCATCACATGAGACGAATCGCTACCTCGACGGACTGCGCGCCGCACTCACCGACGTCGAGGATCCGGCCGAGCGGCTGGCGGTGTTCATCCGGCATCAACTCGACGCCGGTCAGCAATTCCACATGGGATTCGGGCCGCAGCTCTACGGGGCACTGTCCACCGACACGATGCTGGCGATCCGTGAGCACGTCGTGGCCGTCGAAGACGTGCTGCGTGCCATCCTGGCCGACGGCGTGGCCGCGGGCCGGTTCGCCGTCGACGACGAGTCCGCGACCATCTCGCTGATCCACGCATGCCTGGCACCGCGGCATCTGCCGACCGGCGCGATCGAGAGCTTCATCCTGCGGGCGGTGGGCGCGCCGACGTAGACCCCCGTCCGAGGGCGTGCGATGCTAGTTTCCTGACACATTGTCGACATCATGTTGACAACCTGTCGCCAAAACCATGGAGCACAGCATGCCGCCGAGCACCACCGTCGCATCCGAGATCGACCGGTCACTGTCGGTCGCCATGCGGGAGGGCTCGCGGGCCGAACACGATGCGGCGGAGCACTCGTCGTTCATGGGCGAGCTGCTGAGCGGACGGGTCAACGCTCGGGGTTACGTCGACTACCTGCTGCGGTTACGGGCGGTATATCGCACCCTGGAAACCGTTGTGCGGGCCCGGCGGGACGATCCGTCGGTGGCCGCGGTGTACGACCCGGCATTGGAGCGGCTGGCGGCACTCGACGCCGATCTGGAGCACTGGGCGCCCGGCGGTCCGCGTGAGGTCGACTCCCCCGCCACGCGCGACTACTGCGCCCGGCTCGTCGACGCCGATTGGGGCGGCGCGGTGGTGGCCCACCACTACACCCGCTATCTCGGCGACCTGTCCGGCGGGCAGGCGATCGGCCGGATACTCGACCGCAGCTTCCACCTGGCCGGCGCAGGCCTGGCGTTCTACGCGTTCCCGATGCGCGCCAAGCCGTACAAGGACGCGTACCGCTCCCGCCTCGACGGGCTGGGACTCGACGACGTAGCCATCGGCCGCGTGGTCGACGAGGTCAAGGTGGCATTCGGCCTGAATCAGGCCCTGTTCGACGAGCTCACCGCCAACCTGGCCGACTACTGCCGCTAGGCGTTTCCCACCGATCGACCGGCAAACAGGCGCACCCGGAAAATTTCGAGTTAGCTTATGCTAACCAAACTCTACTGAGGAGATCGATGACCGCCCCGGTATGGATGGCGCTGCCGCCCGAAGTGCACTCGACGCTGATCAGCAGTGGGCCCGGAGCCGGACCGCTGCTGGCAGCAGCAGCCGCGTGGAATGCGTTGAGTACCGAGTACGCCTCGGCCGCAGCCGAACTCACGACCGTGGTGGGCACGGTGCAGGCGGGGGCATGGCAGGGCCCGAGCGCCGAACGGTACGCCGCCGCACACGCGCCCTACGCGGCCTGGCTGAGCCAGACGAGCGCGAACACCGCCACGGTTGCCCATCAGGTCGAAAGCGCCGCCGCGGCGTACAGCGCGGCGCTGGCGGCCATTCCGACGATGGCCGAGTTGGCGGCGAACCACGCGACGCACGGCGCGTTGGTGGCGACGAACTTCTTCGGCGTCAACACCATTCCCATCGCCCTCAACGAGGCCGACTACATCCGGATGTGGATCCAAGCCGCCACTGCCATGACGGCGTATCAGGCCGGCGCGGAAACCGCCGTCGCGGCGGCACCGTCGACCACCGAGGCGCCGGTGCTGCTCGCTCCCCCGGTCGCCCGCGCGTCGGCGAGGGCGCTGCAGTTCGACGACCCCATCGAAGAGTGGCTGTCTGGCTCCGAGCACTTCCTGAGCATGTACCGCGCGCTCAAGCAATTGGTCACCGATCCGGTCGGCACGATTTACCAGATCATCGTCGACTTCGCGACCAGCCCGTCGACCGCGATCACCACCTGGATGCCGCTGCTCTACGTCTTCGCCTACGCGGCCACGTTCGCCCTCATGGGCACCCCGCTGTACGCCGCGATCATGGGTTCGGCTGCCTCGGTGGCGGTCCCGATCGCACTCGGCCTGTCCGGCCTCGTGCAGGCCTCCGAGGCACCGGCCGAGGAACCCGCCGCCGTCGTGGCCCACCAGCCGGCCGACCAGCCGCATGCCGTTGCGCTCACAGCGCCGTCGTCGACGGCTGTGGGCAGTGCCCCGAGTTCCAGCACCGCCCCGGCCGGGGGTACGCCGGCCGAGGCCTCGTCACCGGCCACGCCCACCGGCAGCGAAGGCATCGGATACGCCGTCCGTGGCGACGGCCCCGGGTGGCGCTTCGGGCCGTCCATGCGGCACGGCGCGGTGACCCCGGCCGAAGCGCCGCTGGGCAGCTCCGCTGCCGCGTTGGCGGGCGTAGCCGCGGCCACCCGTGCGCGAAGCCGGAATCGCAAGCGGCGCAACGCAGGAGCCCAGGACCGCGGCTACCGTCACGAGTTCATGACGATGGACGGCGCGACACCGACACCGCCCGGGGCGGCAACCACCACGATGTCCCACGCCGGCGCCGGGCCGATCGGTTTCGCAGGTACGAATGCCAAATCGACAGCTGGCGCACCGGCCGGGTTGACCAGCAGGTCCGACGAAAACCTGGGCAGCCCAACGGTTCCCATGATGCCCGGAAGCTGGGACGCTGCGCCCGGCGAGACCGAGGGGCGCCAGCTACCGAGCTAACCCGCCAGTTCCCGCAACACCGAATCGGTTGTGTCCCAGTCCATGCATTTGTCGGTGACCGACTGCCCGTAGGTCAACGGACGGGCCTCGGGTGCTTGGGCGCCCGCGACGATGAAGCTCTCCAGCATCACACCGCTGACCGGCAGACCGTCGCGCACCAGTTGCGCCACCTCGCCGGCGACAACCGCCTGCCGCACATGATCCTTGCCGGAATTGGCGTGGCTGCAATCGATCACGATGCGGCCAGGCAGCCCGGCCGCGGTGAGCTTGGCTGCCGCGGCGGTCACGGAGTCGGCGCCGTAATTGGGTCCGTCGGTGCCACCGCGCAAGATCACATGGCAGTCCTCATTGCCTTCGGTGCTGACCACCGCACCGCGCCCCATGTCGTCCATCCCGAAGAAGACATGTTCGGCCGCAGCGGCTTTCACGCCCTCGACGGCAACCTGGACGTTGCCGTCGGTTCCGTTCTTGAACCCGACCGGCATCGACAGCCCGGACGCCAGCTGGCGGTGCACCTGGGATTCGGTGGTACGGGCGCCGATCGCACCCCAGGCCACCGCGTCGGCGATGTACTGCGGGCTGGTGGGCTCGAGGAATTCGCATCCGACGGGCAGCCCGATGTCGATGACGTCGAGCAGCAGCTTGCGCGCTACCCGCAGGCCGCGGGCCACGTCGAAGGTGCCGTCCATGTCCGGATCGTTGATCAGGCCCTTCCAGCCGACCGTCGTACGCGGCTTCTCGAAGTAGACGCGCATGACGATCTTGAGCCGGTCACCGAGTTCGTCGGCCACCCGGACCAGCCGACTCGCGTAATCGAGCGCAGCTGCCGGATCGTGCACCGAGCACGGGCCCACCACGACCAGCAGCCGGTCATCGCGGCCGGCCAGGATCTCGGCGATCTCGTCGCGGTCGCGGGCCACCTTCTCGGCCCGCCGGGCACCCAGCGGGAACTCGGTGAGCACGTCGTGTGGGCTGGGTATCGCGCTGAAACTTCGGATCCGCCGGTCCGATGTGGCGGGCGGCGTGACGATCTGCGCGAAAGTCATTGTTGGGGTGCCTTCCTGGTGGTGGGCACCTGCAAAAACATCCGGCGCCCTTGAATGACGAAAGGCAGCAACCTGATGGTCACTGCCTGGGCTCCGGGTGGATGCGTGCTTAACGCTGCGCTTTATCGGCTCCGCCCGGAGCCTCGATAAAGCGCCAATAGCCGACGCATACACCGATGTTCACGTCGGCCAGGCTACACGACCACCCGAACCCGTCGCCAATCACGTCATACGTAGCGATCACGCCCAGCCAGCGCTCCGGCGACCATCTGCACCGAATAGACCACCAGCACCATGATCCACGGCACCGTCCAGCCGGCGGTCACCTCGTGCAACAGGCCGAACAGGAACGGCCCCGTCGAGGCGATCAGGTAGCCCAGGCCCTGCACCATGCCGGACAGCCGAGCGGTGTCCTCGGCATTGCGGGCGCGCAGCGCAATCACGGTGAGCCCCAACGAGAACACACTCATGCCGATGCCGACGAGGAAGCTCCACAGGAGAGGTGAGAACGCCGGAGCGACCAGCAGCCCGGCCATGCCGATGAATCCGAGAACGCCGAGTCCGACGATCCATCCGCTCTGGTTCTTCTGGCGCGCGGCCAGCGGCGGGATGATCAGGCTGATCGGCACGGCCAGCACCGACACGAGACCCAGCAGCAGGCCGGCGTCGCTCTTGCTGACCCCGTTGTCGATGAACACCTCGGGCAGCCAGCCCATCACGATGTAGGCCAGAAACGCCTGGCAGCCGAAGAACAGGGTCACCGTCCAGGCCAGTGGGCTGCGTAGCAGGGATCGGCTGCGCCCCTCACCGGCCGGGGCGGTCGCGCGTGCACCGCGGATGGCGCGCGAGGCCGGCACCCAGAGCAAGAGCGCGAGCACGGCCAGCAGCACCCAGCTGCCGACGGCCGGGCGCCACCCGCCTAGCAGCGGCTCCAGTGGCGGGGTGATCGCGGAGCCCAGCGCACCGCCACCCTGCAGGGCTGCGGTGTAGACGCCGGTCATCAGGCCGATCTGAGCGGGGAAAGAACCTTTGATGACGACCGGTATGAGCACGTTGACCAGGGCGATTCCGGCGCTGGCGACCAGGGTGCCGCCGATCACGACGTACTGGCCGTCGAGCACGCGGATCACAAGGCCGACGCTGAGGACGACAAGCGCCAGCGAGATCGCGTTGCCCAGCCCGACGCGGCGGGCCAGCCAGGGCGCGGCCATGCCTGCGGCGGCGAAGCACAGCACCGGCAGCGTGGTCAGGGCGCCGGCCCAGATGGCCGAGGCGCCCAGTGCTGCACGCATCTCACCCAGCAACGGGCCGACGCTGGTGATCGCCGGCCGCAGGTTCAACGCGGTGAGGACCACGGCGACGACCAGCAGGGCCCCGCCTGCGGCCATCGCGGCAGGGCGAAGTTCCACCGTGCCGTCGAGTTCGAGTTCGAGATCGTGCTCATAGGTATGTGGCGGATTGCTCTGTACGTTCTGAGTCACTCGGCTATGATGACATACATCCCATGATTGGATGAAAGGATTTTCCCGTGCCGCTTGTCACAACCCGGCGCACCGGGCTGGTTGACCAGGTGATCGAGCAGCTGCGCGCGTCGGTCAGCTCGGGAGAATGGCCGGTCAACGCGAAGATCCCGACCGAACCCGAGCTTGTCGAGGCGTTGGGCGTCGGCCGCAACACCGTGCGTGAAGCGATTCGGGCCTTGGCCCACAGCGGCATCTTCGAGGTCCGCCAGGGCGACGGCACCTATGTGCGCGCCACCAGCGAGGTATCCGGCGCGCTGCGCAGGCTGTGCGGATCCGAGTTGCGGGAGGTGCTGCAGGTCCGGCGTTGCCTGGAGGTCGAAGGAGCCAGGCTGGCCGCCAGGGCCCGCACCGAGCAGGACCTGGCCGAGCTGCGCGCCCTCCTGGGCGGGCGCGATGGCGCGTCCGACGACGATTTCGCCCGCGTGGATACCGAATTCCATCTCGCCGTGGTACGCGCGTCCCACAACACCGTGCTGATCGAGCTCTACCGCGGGCTCACCGAGGCCATCCTGGCCAGCGTCGCCGCCACGAGTCGCACGCCGCACGCCCGCTCCATACCGCACGACGGGCTGGTCGAGGCCATCGCCGCGGGTGAGGTCGACCGTGCGGGCGAGGAGGCCAGCGGTTTCCTCGATGAGCTGCTGGCACAGGTGCCGGTTCAGGACTGCTGAGCAGCCCGCGCATCGGTCAGAAGGGCGCCTCGTCGGCAGGCGAATGAATGATCGGCAACCGCAACAGCAATCGCGCGCCGCCGATCGGGCTGGCCTCCAAAGAGGCTGTGCCACCGTGCAATTCGGCCTGCTGAGCAACGAGCGCCAGTCCCAGCCCCGAGCCGGAGCGCGATGCCGTCGTCCCGCGCGCGAAACGCCCGAACACCTCGGTCCGTTCCGCCTCGGGTACGCCGGATCCGTTGTCGTCGACCACGATCTGCACGTCGTCTGCGGAACGCACTGCGCTGAGCCGGATTTCCGTGGCCCCACCGTGTTTGACGGCGTTGGCGATCGCGTTGTCGATCACCAGCCGCAGGCCCGCGGGCATGCCTTGGATCAGCACGGTCGGTGACGGCATCAGGGTCGCCCGGAGCCCCGGATAGACCCGCAGAGCGTCATGCGCAGCGCGGTCCAGCAGCTCGGTGACATCCACGGGCACGAAGTCCTCGACCGTGGTCAGCTCGCCTTGCGCCAACCGTTCCAGCGCCGTGAGAGTGGCCTCGATACGGCTCTGCGTGCGCATCACGTCGCCGATCACCTCGTGGCGCTGCTCATCGGTCATATCCAGCGTGTAGAGGACTTCGAGGTTGGTCCGCATGGCGGTGAGCGGGGTCCGCAGTTCATGCGATGCGACGGCGGCGAAGTCGCGGGCCGATTCCAGCGCGGCCTTCGTGCGTTCCTGTTCGTTGCCGATGCGATCGAGCATGCCCTCCACGGCCTCGGCGATCTCGACGGCTTCGCGCACGCCACGCACCTGAACCTCATCGGGCTTCGACTGGGCGTTGATGGCACGCGCCTGCTGAGCGAGCAGCCGGAACGGCGTGATCATCACCAGCGAGATCATCCAGCCGACCACGACGGTGCCCCCGATGACGCCGGCACAGATCAGGATCACCCGTAGGTGCAATTCGTCGATGCGGCGCTGAGTTTCGGCCAGCGGAGCCCCCAGGGCGATAGACGCCGGACCTGCGGTGAAGGTGCGGACGCGGTACTCGACCCCGTCGATGGTGGTGTTGGCGTAGCCATTCTCCAACTGCGGCAACACGATATTGCTGGGCACCGAGACGGTGACCCCGCCGATATGCGCGGTGCGCACCAGTGCCCCGCCGTTGGGCGCGGACGTGTCATCCCCGACCTGCCGGGGACTGTTCAGCAGCGAGCTCAGGTCACCCAGGCTGCTCAGCGAGTCCAGGCGGCGGTCGAGCTGGCTGTACTGGTCGTTGGTCACGCCGAGCCATACCCAGGTGCCTAGGGTGAGGACGAGGATCACGACGGAAAGCGCCGCGACGATCACGATGCTGCGCAGCGACAACACTCGCATCACCGGCCGAAGGATCGGCCGGAGCAGCTGGATCACGCGGTCTTCGAAGTTCATCGGCGCTTATCTTGCCCGATCACCGGCTCGCTTCACCTATCCACCGATGCGCGCGGTGCGTCAACCCGGGGTTGACGCTAGTCAATCGTCAACCTAAAGTTGACGCCATGAGCGAGCCCGTCAAGATCACCAACCCCGTCCGCCTCGACGACCTCATTCACGCCATCAAGCAGGCGCATTCCGAACCCCTCGAACAACTCACCGACGCCGTGATCGCCGCAGACGCGCTCGGCGAGATCTCCGATCACCTCATCGGCCACTTCGTCGACCAAGCCCGCCGCTCCGGAGCCTCCTGGACCGACATCGGCAAGTGCATGGGCGTCACCAAGCAGGCCGCCCAGAAACGCTTCGTGCCCAAAGTGCCCGACTTCGATCCGGCCGCACTGGACCCCAACGCCGGGTTCGGGCGGTTCACCCCGCGCGCCCGCAACGTCGTCGTCGCCTCGCAGAACGCCGCCCACGGGGCAGGCAACGCCGAGATCACCGCCGACCATCTGCTGCTCGCATTGTTCAGCGAGCCCGACGGGCTGGCCGCCAAACTGCTCTCCGGCCAGGGCGTCGACGCAGATGCCGTCCGCAACGTCGTCACCCTGCCGCCACGGACCCCCGAGGTACCCGCCCTCATCCCCTTCAACTCCACCGCCAAGAAAGCCCTCGAGCTGACCTTCCGGCAGGCACTTCGGTTGGGCCACAACTACATCGGCACCGAACACATCCTGTTGGCGTTGTTCGAGGCAGAGCCCGACGACGGCGCGCTGCACCGGCTGGGCGTTGACCCACATCGGTTGGAAACCGATCTGGCCACGGCATTGGAGCCGTTCATCAAGAAGAACGGGAATGAATGAGCCCGCCCAGCCGTAGCACTGGGCGTGAAGCTCAACGATGCCGCACGTGAACTCATCGGATCCGGCGCCGATGCCACCCTCGTCACGCTCAACCCGGACGGCAGCCCGCAGGTCACGCTGGTGTGGGTGGCGCTGCAGTCCACGCCCGACGGCGACGAGCTGGTGACCGCGCACCTCGCCGAGCACAAGAAGGTACGCAACGTCCGGCGTGATCCGCGGGTCGCGGTGACGATCGTCGACCCCGGACATGTCGGTCAAGTGATGCGCCCGTACCTGGCGATCACCGGCACCGCCCGCATCGTCGAGGGCGGCGCGCCGGAACTGCTCGCAAAACTGGCGCAGACTCTGGCCTCCCCGGATGCCGCGTTCCCACCGCCGGACGCCCCGGCCGGCTGGCTCACGCGGATCCGCATCGACAAGGTCGGCGGCGTCGGCCCCTGGGTGCCCTGACCGCCAACCTGCTGTAACACGTTCCAGTCTGTGCGATCATGCCTGGCATGTCTCGCTGGCTTGCGCTCCTGTTCTCGGTCGTGGCGACTGTCGCCGCTTTCGCCACCGCACCGGCCGCTGCCGCCGAGGACACGCCGATCGGCCAGATCGGTCAGACGCTGCGGGTGAACTTCAACGGCATCGTCGCCGACGTCACCGTGCACGACGTCCTGGCCAGCGATGTCCCACCCGGCTGGGGCTGGAACGGTTCACCGCGCTGGCGCGCGCAAGGCAGCCCGTGGCGGGCACCGGTGACGATCACCACCATCCAGGCGCCCAACCCGTACGCGATGGCACTGGCGTTCACCTTCGACGGCGTCACGCCGTACGCGGACGCCTACACGTCCAAGCACACCGACGCCCCCGACGCCCTGGAGAACGTGTTGCGCAACGCGCCGCCCGGAGCCACCGTCAACGGCGACGTGTACTGGGACGTCTACCGCGCGTTGGTCACCAACGTCGTGCTGATCAATCCACAGACCGGCAAGCACCTGGCGCAGTGGAACCTCTGGCAGCCGGACGCGCCACTGCCGTGACAGCGATGAGCAGCGGCGCCGTCGTCGTCGAACAGGCCCGTCGCGCTGATCTACCGGAGCTGGCAGCAGTCGCAGCCGCTACGTTCCCACTGGCCTGTCCCCCGTCGTCGACCCCGGAGAACATCGCCGCGTTCATCGCCGAGAATCTCTCCGAGCAACGGTTCGGTGACTACCTCGGTGACCCCGAACGGGTGCTGCTCATCGCTCGGGAAAACTCGGGGGCCATCGCGGGGTACGCCATGCTCATTCGCGGTGTTCCCGACGACGACGATGTGCAGCGGGCCGTCGAACTGCGACCGGCCATCGAGCTGTCCAAGATCTATGTGCTGCCCCAGCGGCACGGTGCGGGTGCGGCGCCGGCGTTGATGACAGACGCGCTGCAGCGGGCCGCCACGCTGGGCTTCAGCTCGGTGTGGCTGGGCGTCAACCAGACAAACGAACGCGCCCAACGCTTTTACCGCAAACACGGCTTCACGGTCAACGGCACCAAGACGTTTCGGCTCGGCGCAGGTATCGAGAACGACTACGTGATGGTCCGGCCGGTCTGATCGGCCTGCTGGGCCGCGGCGGTCAGCGCGAGCAGGCGCGATGTGGCCCGCAGGTACTTCTTCCGGAACCCGCCGGCGAGCATCTCGGCGCTGAAGATCGTGTCCAACTTGGTTCCCGAGGCCAACACCGGGATGCCCGCGTCGTAGAGCCGGTCGGTCAGCGCCACCAGGCGCAGCGCCACACTCTGATCGTCGATCGGGTGCACGCCGGTGATGAACACCTCGGACACCCCTTCGATCAGGGCCTGATAGCGCGACGGATGCATGGTGGCCAGGTGTGCGCAGAGGGCGTCGAACCCGTCGAGCGTGGCGCCGGGCTTGGCCTCCGCCCGGTCGGCCACCTGGGTGTCGGTCAGCGGCTCGGGGGCAGGCGGCAGATCGCGGTGACGGTAGTCGGGCCCCTCGATGCGCACAGTCGTGAAGATCTGCGCCAACGTGTTGATCTCCCGCAGGAAGTCCTGCGCGGCGAACCGGCCCTCGCCGAGCTGCTCGGGCAACGTGTTGGAGGTCGCCGCGATCGACACACCGCGCTCGACCAGCGCCGAGAGCAGCCGCGAGATCAGCGTCGTGTTGCCCGGATCGTCGAGTTCGAACTCGTCGATGCAGACCACCACGTAGCCGGCCAGCAGGTCGATGCACTCGTTGTAACCGAACACGCCCGCCAGCTGGGTGAGTTCACCGAACGTCGCGAACGCGGTGGGCGCCTCTCCCAGAGCGGACAGCGTGTAATAGGTCGACGCCAGCAGGTGGGTCTTGCCGACGCCGAACCCGCCGTCCAGGTAGAGCCCCACACCGGGCAGTACCTCGCGCTTGCCGAACAGCTTCTTCTTTCCCGCCCGCCGCACCGCGGCCTGCTCGCAGAACTGCCGGCACGACTGCACCGCCGCGGCCTGCGACGGCTCCGCCGGGTCGGGCCGATACGTGTCGAAGCTGACGTCGGCGAACGTCGGCGGTGGGATCAACTGCGCCACCAACCGCTCGGGCGTGACGGTGGGGTGCCGATCGGCAAGATGAGCGACGTCGCTGGACCCGTGCATGCAGGCAGCGTAACGACGTGCTCAAATTCTGCTTATGTCCGATGACATCGCTGGGACACAGCTCACAGTCCTCGGCCCGCTCGATACCGTCGACGATCCCCGGGTGCGCGAGCTCTATGCCTACCCCGAGGATCTGCAGCGGTGCTGGGTGCGCGGCAACATGATCGCCAGCCTCGACGGGGGCGCCACGTCGGACGGAAAGTCAGGTGGGCTGGGCGGCCCGGGTGACCGCGCGCTGTTCCACATCATGCGAGAAGCAGCCGATGTGATCCTCATGGGCGCGGCGACCGTACGCATCGAGAACTACTCCGGCGTCCAGCTGTCCGCGGCGCAACGGGAGGCCCGGCAGGAGCGCGGCCAGGCCGAGGTACCGCCGATCGCTGTCATCACCGCATCGGCCAACCTGGAACACGATTCGAAATTCTTCACCCGCACCGACGTGGCTCCGCTGATTCTCACGTGCAGCAACACCGTCCCGGACGCGGAGCACCGGCTGGGCGCGGTGGCAGAGGTGATCGACGCCTCGGGAACCGACCCCGGGCGGGTCGACCCCGTCGTGGCGCTGCGGATCCTCGCCGAGCGCAAACTGTTCCGGGTCCTCACCGAAGGCGGCCCGCAACTGCTGAGCACGCTGATCGAAAACCATCTGCTCGACGAACTGTGTCTGACGGTGGCACCGCTACTCATCGGCGGAGTCGCGCGCCGCATCGCCACCGGCCCCGGCCAGGTGCATGCGCAGATGCGTCCGGCACACCTGCTCACTGACGACGAGGGTTTCCTGTACACGCGTTACGTCCGCGGCCGGTGACCGACCTATCGCTACTGTGGTGCCCATGCGTCATCAGCTGGTGAGGGCCCTGAGTGTGTCGACCGTCGCCGTGTCGGCACTGCTCGCCGGGTGCGCCCCGATCCTTGCCGCGGACCCGAAGTACGCCACCGGCACCGGCGCCCACCCCCAGGGACAACCGGAGACCAGCGCACCCCCGCCTGCCGGGCCGCCGCCCATGGAAGCTCCGAAAAACGATCCGCTGCAATGGCGGGATTGCACGGCGCGGCTGTTCAGCAATGCCGCGATCCAGCCGATTCCCGGGATCAAGCTGGAGTGCGCAACCTACGACGCCGACCTCGATCCGATCGAGGGTGCCAGCGGATCGCTGAACATCGGTGTGGTGCGGGCAAGCTCACCGCAGACGCCGCCCAATGCGGGTCCCCTGGTGATGACCACGGGTTCTGACATTCCTTCGTCAGTCCAGCTGCCGGTGTGGTTGTCACGCTCGGGAGCTGACGCGTTGGCGGCCCATCCGATCGTCGCCGTCGACCGGCGCGGGATGGGCATGTCCGAGGCCGTGGATTGCCGCGATGTCTACGACCGGCAGGAAATGCAGGACCAGGCGCAGTTCCAGTCCGGCAACGACCCGGTCGCCAATCTGGGCGCGGTGACCCAGACGGCCACCACCAATTGCACCGACACCATCGCCCCGGGAGACTCCGCATACAACAACGCCCACGCCGCGGAGGACCTCGAACGGCTTCGTAGCACCTGGGACGTCCCGACCCTGGCACTGCTCGGCATCGGCAACGGCGCGCAGGTCGCGCTTGCCTACGCCGGCTCCCACCCGAACAAGGTGTCGCGGCTGATCCTCGACTCACCGCTGCCGTTGGCGGTCGGCGCCGAGGCCGCCGCCGAGCAGCGGGTCAAGGGCCAGCAGGCGGCACTCGACGCGTTCGCCGCGCAGTGCGTCGCCACCAACTGCCCACTCGGGCCGGATCCGAAGGGAGCCGTCGACGCGTTGCTGGCCGATGCCCGTGCGGGCCGCGGTCCCGGCGGCGCCTCGGTGGCCGCCGTGGCCGACGCCATCACCACCGCCCTGGGATTCCCGCGCGGTGACCGGGTCAGCTCGACCAATGATCTGGCAGGCGCGCTGGCCGCCGCCCGTTCCGGCGACCCGAACCTGCTCAACAACCTGATCACCCAGGCCCAGTCGCTTCGGCAGACCGACGGGCAGTTCATCAACAGCTGCGGCGACGCCCTCAACCGGCCGACGCCCGACCGGGTGCGCGAACTCGTCGTGCAGTGGGGCAAGCTGTACCCGCAGTTCGGCACGGTCGGCGCCCTGGATTTGGTGAAATGCCTGAACTGGCCCAGTAGTTCGGCACCTGCGGATCCCAAGGATCTCAAGATTCCGGTGCTGATCCTCGGGGTGCAGAACGATCCCATCGTCGGCAACGAGGGCGTGTCGGCCGTGGCCGCGAGCGTCATCAACGCCGGTGCCACCAACCGGCGGGTCATGTGGCAGGGCATCGGTCACGGCGCCAGCATCTACACACCCTGTGCGCTGCAACCGATCACGCTGTATCTCGACACCGGCAAAGTGCCGGAGACCGACACGTTCTGTCCTGCCTGACAGCTCGGCGTCTGGCCGCCGGTGTACGGTTCGCTGGTGACGGCAGTAGATTCCATCCGTAACGGCCTTCTGGGGACATTCGGTCCCCGCACCTCCCCGCCCAGCGCCGCGACGGTGCTGCGCTCGGTCTTGTGGCCGCTGGCGATCATGTCGATCATCCACCGCAGCTATGTGCTCTCCACCAACGGCTACATCACTGACGACTTCGGCCCGGTGTACCGCGCGGTGTCCAATTTTCGGCGGCACTGGGCCATCTACAACGAGCACTTCAATTTCGTCGATCCGCACTACCTGTACCCGCCGGGCGGCACGCTGCTGCTCTCACCGTTCGGATTCCTGCCCGAGTTCGCGTCGCGCTTCTGGTTCGTCGCGTTCAACGCGGTAGCGGTCATCATCGCGGCCTGCCTTCTGGTACGGCTGTTCAAGTTCTCGCTGACCTCGGTGGCGCTACCGGCCCTGCTGCTGGCCATGTTCTGCACCGAATCAGTCACCAACACACTCGTTTTCACCAACATCAACGGCTGCATCCTGCTGGCCGAGGTGCTGTTCTTCCGCTGGCTGCTGGACGGCAAGCAGAGCCATCAGTGGCTGGCCGGTGCGGCCATCGGCATGACCCTGGTGGTCAAACCCCTACTCGGTGTCCTGCTGTTGCTGCCCCTGCTGAACCGGCAGTGGCGCGCACTGGTGACGGCGTTCGCGGTGCCGATCGTGTTCAACGCGGTGGCCTGGCCGCTGTCGGCGGATCCGATGGGCTTCGTGCACAACACGCTGCCCTACATCATGCAGACCCGCGACTACTTCAACTCCGCCATCCTGGGCAACGGCATCTACTACGGCCTGCCGATGTGGCTGATCGTGGTGCTGCGTGTGACGTTCACGGTGCTTGCTGCGGTGAGCCTGTGGCTGCTGTACCGCTACTACCGCGAGCGCGACCAGCTGTTCTGGATGCTGACCTCCTCCGGTGTGTTGCTGATCACCTCCTGGCTCGTGCTGTCGCTGGCCCAGGGCTACTACTCGATGACGCTGTTCCCGTTCCTGATGACGGTGGTGCTGCCGAATTCGGTTCTCCGCAACTGGCCTGCGTGGCTCGGGGTCTACGGGTTCATGACGATGGATCGCTGGTTGATGTGGCGCTGGCCGACGACCGGCCGCTTCCTGGAGTACATGAAGATCACCTACGGCTGGTCGCTGGTCCTGATCGTGGTGTTCTGCGTGCTGTACTTCCGCTACCTGGATGCCAAGGCCGACGACCGGCTGGACGAAGGCATCGACCCGCTGTGGCTCAACCGGCCACGGGAAGCCGTCTCAGCGTGAGCCGGCTCCGCCCGATCTGGCGCGCCTCGGCGCACACCACGTAATTTGGGGATATGACGAACCCGGGTCCCAAGGTGGAACTGACCGACGACCAGTGGCGCGAGAAGCTCACTCCGGACGAGTTCGCGGTGCTCCGCCGGGCGGGCACCGAACGCCCCTTCACCGGGGAATACACCGACACCAAAACCGCAGGTGTCTACGAGTGCCGAGCCTGCGGCGCCGAGCTGTTCCGCAGCACCGAGAAATTCGAATCCCATTGCGGTTGGCCGTCTTTCTTCGACCCGGCCAATTCGGACGCGGTGATCCTGCGCTCGGACAATTCTCTCGGTATGCGCCGCGTCGAAGTGCTGTGCGCCAACTGCCACAGTCACCTCGGGCACGTCTTCGAGGGCGAGGGCTATCCCACCCCGACCGACCAGCGGTACTGCATCAACTCCATATCACTGCGCCTGGTCCCGGCCGAGAGCTGAGGGACACCCGCGGGCATGGTGGTTTCGCAGCCCACCGCATCGCAATTGCGTCGATGGCGACAACATCTGGCCAATGAACGCGCCGAAGCAGCCGTCTACCGGGATCTTGCGCAGCGCCGCGACGGCGCCGAACGCGAGATCCTGCTGCAGCTGGCCCTTGCGGAGGGCAGACACGAAAACCACTGGTTGACGCTGCTCGGCGACCAGGTGGGCAGACCGCACCGGCCTGACCTCCGCACGCGGGTGCTCGGGTTCCTGGCCCGTCACCTGGGGTCGGTATTCACCCTGGCCCTGGCCCAACGCGCCGAGGCCCGTTCGGCATACGAGACCGACGTCGACGCCACGCCGACGATGGCCGCCGACGAGCGCATCCACATGGAGGTCGTCCGCGCGCTCGCCAGCCGGGGCCGCGACCAGCTGTCGGGCAGTTTCCGCGCCGCGGTGTTCGGGGCCAACGACGGGTTGGTCAGCAATCTCGCGCTGGTGCTGGGGATCAGCGCCACCGGGGTGTCCAACCAGACGATCCTGGCGACGGGCCTGGCCGGCTTGATCGCCGGCGCGTTGTCGATGGGTGCCGGTGAGTACGTTTCGGTCAATTCACAGCTCGAACTCCTGGATGCCTCGACACCCAGCGCCACGGCCGGTATCGCGGTGAAAGCTCTCGACGTCGACGCGAACGAGCTGGCGCTGGTGTACCGGGCGCGCGGCATGAGTGAAGTGGAAGCCGCCGAGCAGGCCGCCGAGGTCTTCGCGAACCTGCGCTCGGGTGCGCTGGGTGACTCACCGCTGGGTGAGGTGTCCACCGAGAAGCACGAAGCCGTGGGAACGGGCCTGCGGGCCGCGGTGTCCAGCTTCATGTTCTTCGCGTCCGGTGCGCTGATTCCGGTCCTGCCCTACCTGTTCGGCCTCAGCGGCATCACCGCGGTGGTGGTGTCGGCCGTCCTCGTGGGATTGGCCTTGCTGAGCACGGGAATGATCGTCGGCCTGCTGTCCGGTGGACCGCCGCTGCGCCGCGCGATGCGCCAGTTGCTGATCGGCTACGGCGCCGCCACCGTGACCTATCTGCTTGGCCTGTTGTTCGGTACGGCGGCAGGCTGATCGCAGTTCCCGTTGGATCATCGAGGCAGCAAGACCGAAAGGTGTCGACCATGACTCAATCGGTACAAGAGCGCCACGATGTCGGCCGGACCGCTCGCGCCGACCTACCCAGGGCGGCGCTGGCGGAGCTGCACACACCTGCCGACCGCCCGGACCCGGTGGCCCTGCTGGAATCTCAGGCCACCTCCCGGATCACCGAACTCGTCCCTATCCGGTACGGCCGGATGTTGATGTCCCCGTTCGCCTTCTATCGCGGCGCGGCACTGATCATGGCGGCTGACCTGGCCGCAAGCCCGCACACCGGACTGATCAGTCAGCTCTGCGGCGACGCTCACCTGTCGAACTTCGGGCTGTTCGGCACACCCGAACGCAACTTGGTGTTCGACGTCAACGACTTCGACGAGACCTTGCCTGGCCCGTGGGAATGGGACGTCAAGCGCCTGGTCGCAAGTCTGGCGATTGCCGGACGTACCAACGGTTTCGGAGCTGGCGACCGCGAAAACGTGGTTCGTAGTTGCGTAGCGGGTTACCGCACCCGCATGCGTGAACTGGCGACGATGGGCGAACTCGCCGCGTGGTACACGCAGACCACCGTCGACAGCGAGCTGCAGGCCAGTGTCGACACCAAATTTGCCAAGGCGATCCAACAGACGGCAGCCAAGGCTCGCACCCACGACAGCCTGCAGGCCGTCTCGAAGCTCACCGAAATAGTCGACGGGCAGAGCAGGCTGATCAGTCATCCGCCGCTGGTGATGCCGATCGAAGAGCTGGTCGGCGCGGCCCAAGCACATCAATACGAGCAGCACATGGAACCGTTCATGCAGCGCTACCGCGACAGTCTGCAGGACAGCCGGCGGCCGCTGATCGAACGCTATCGATATGTCGCGATGGCCCGCAAAGTGGTGGGTGTGGGCAGTGTTGGCCTGCGGGCGTGGATCATGCTGCTGGTCGGCCGCGACAATGACGACCCGCTGCTGCTCCAGATGAAGGAGGCCCAGCCCTCAGTGATGGAGCGCTACCTCGGCGCCAGTGAATATGCCGATGCTGCGCAACGGGTTTCGGTCGGACAACGGCTGATGCAGGCCAACAGCGACATCCTGCTGGGCTGGTTGCACGCCGTTGGTCCCGACGGCCACGAGGCGGACTACTACGTGCGCCAGCTGCACGACTGGAAGGGCGCGGTGTCGGTGCAGAACTCGAGCCCAAAACTGCTGGCCGACTATGCGCGATCCTGCGGCCATGCCCTCGCCCGGGCCCACGCGCGCACGGGCGATCGCATCGCGATCGCGGCCTATCTCGGCGACAGCGACACCGCCGATGCGGCATTCGTCCAATTCGCCGAGGCATACGCCGACCAGAACGACCGCGACTACGCGGCGCTACAGGACGCGGTGAGCGCAGGCCGCGTGGTTGCCGAATCCGATCTGTAGGTGCCTGGCGGCAGCGACCAACGGTGTTCAGCGCTGCAGGATTCCGGTGAGCACCGTAGCCATCGCGAACTCTGCGATCTCGCGGAGCTGTTGAGGTTCAACCACTTTGCGGTCCGGGCGCCATCCCAGGGACAACACTCCGTCCATCATCGACCACAGGGCCACCGCCGCGGTGACCGGGCGCAACGTCGGGATGAAACTGCCATCGGCAACACCGGCGGCCAGCACCTGCGCGAGCTTGTTCATTTGGTCATCGATCTTGTCTGCGATGCGTTGCAGCGCCGCGGGCTCGTCGGGCGGGTTGCTGAGCACGTGGAACTGGTGCGGCCGCTCGGACGCGAAGTCCAGGTAGGCGCCCGCCGCGGCGATGAGCCGCTCTACGGGGGTTCCTTCAACCGCGAACGCGGCGTCCATGTATCGGCGGTTGTCCTCGACGGCGCGTTCGGCGATGGCCACCAAAACCTCGGGTCGGCGCCCCACCCTGTTGTAGACGGTCTGAATTGCGACGTCAGCACGTTCGGCGACGGCATCGACGGTGACCGCGTTGACGCCACCCTCGACGAGAAGCGCTTCGGCCGCATCGACGATCGCCTCGCGGTTGGCCGCGGCGCGACGGGCGGTACGGGTGACCTTGGGCTCGTTCACACCCAAAATTTTACTATGCTCCATACTTGGAATAGACTCCAATACTAGTTTCGATTCCACCAAATGGTCGAGAACTTCCGCCCAAGGAGACGACTGTGCGCAAAGCTGCAGATATGTACTACCGCGACCAGCAAGCCTGGCGTGACCTGCAGAACTTCCTTCCCGAGCGGCTCCGGTTGACCGACCAGAGCGCCCCGGCCGAGGAGTTCTGGCAGTGGCGGGGACATCACGTGCACCTGGACCGCTACACCAATCCCGACGCGACGGCCAAGATCGTGCTGCATCACGGCGTCGGCACCAACGGACGGCAGATGAGCCTGATCGTCGGCGCCCCGCTGGCCGCACGAGGTTTCGAGACCGTCGCGCTCGACAACCTCGGCTACGGCCTCACCCAGGTACGCCCCGGCGCCCTCGTCTCGTACGACGACTGGGTGGATCTCGTGGTGGATTTCCTGGCCTACGAGCAGACCCGTGACGACCGGCCGATCGTGCTGTACGGACTCAGCGCCGGCGGCATGCTCACCTACCACGTCGCCGCCAAAGTCCCGAAAGGCACGCTGCGCGGCATCGTCGGCATGACGTTCTTGGATCAGCGCAACCCGACGGTCCGCGCCGACACCGCACACGACAAGCTCACCGCCCGCATCGGGACGCCCGCGCTGCGGCTGGCGGCCCGGACTCCCGCCGCCCGCATCCGCATCCCGATGACTCTGGCTTCGAAGATGTCGGCCTTGGTGAACGACCCGGCGGCGCTGCGGATCATGACCAAAGACCGCACCTCCGGCGGCAACTCGGTCCCGATCCGCTTCTTGGACAGCTACATGAACTACATCCCCGCGGTCGAACCGGCCGACTTCGACGCCTGCCCGGTCCTGCTGACCCAGCCCGCCGAGGACCGTTGGACCCCGGTGGAACTGAGCCGGCCGGTGCTGTCGCGCATCACCCGGGTGCCGGTGCAGACGGTGATGCTGACCAACGCAGGCCACTATCCGCTCGAAGAGCCCGGTTTGACCCAGATGCAGGACGCCATAACGCAATTCGTCACCGAGAACACCCGCTGAGCAGCGTCAGACGAAGGCGCTCAGCCCGGTGATGACCCGGCCGACGATCAGGGTGTTCATTTCGCGGGTGCCTTCGTAGGAGTAGATCGCCTCGGCATCGGCGACGAACCGGCCCACATTGTGTTCCAGCAGAATTCCGTTGCCGCCCAACAGTTCCCGCGCGTAGCCGACGGTTTCGCGCATCCGCACCGTGCTCCAGGCCTTGGCCAGCGAGGAGTGCCGGTCCTCGGCACGGCCCTCGTCCTGCAGTTGGGACAGCCGAGCGCACAGCGCCCACGACGACGTGATGTTGCCCAGCATCCGCACCAACAGGTCCTGCACCAACTGGAATCCCCCGATGGGCCTGCCGAACTGCTCACGGTCGACCGCATACTTCAGCGCGTTGTCGTAGGCGCCACGCGCGCACCCGACGGACATCCAGGCCACTCCGGCCCGGGTCATCCGCAGCACCTCGGCGGTGTCACGGAACGAGTTGGCGTTCTGCAGGCGGTCAGCCTCGTCGACGCGCACGTTGTCGAGCGTGATCAGCGCGTTCTGCACGATCCGCAGTGCGATCTTGTCCTCCAGCTTGGTGGTGGAGAATCCTGGGGTGTCGTTGGCGACGATGAACCCCTTGACCTGATCGTCGGCGACATCCCTGGCCCAGATGATCGTGAGATCGCCGAACGTGGCATTGCCGATCCACTTCTTCTGCCCGTTGAGAATCCACGTATCACCGTCGCGGCGGGCAGTCGTGGTCAGACCACGGGAGGTACCGGAGCCGACGTCCGGTTCAGTCAGACCGAACGAGCCGATCTTCTCCATCCGGGCCATCTGCGGCAGATACCGCTGCTTCTGTTCCTCGTTGCCGCACAAGTAGATCGAGCCCATCGCCAACCCGCCGTGCACACCGGAGAACGTCGCGATCGACGGGTCGGTGCGGGCCAGTTCCATCGCGACCATGCCGTCGAGCAGGTATGAGCCACCGCGGCAACCGTATCCGTGATACGGCAGACCGGCCAGGCCCAGCTGCCGAAACCCGGGAACGACCTCGAACGGGAACGTGCCGCGCTGCCAGTGCTGGTTCACCACCGGAGCGACTTCCGAGATCATGAATTCGCGTACCTGGTACAGGAATTCGCGTTCATCCGGGCTCAACAACCCCTCGAGCTCGTAGAAGTCTGCGGTGTCGATCGCGGGTGTGGTCATGGCTGTTTCCTCGGGGTGTTGGGTCTGAACGAGGCGACGGGGTCGCCCGACAGATCAATGGTCCCGAGTCACCGGCCGCATGTCGTTGTCACCGGTGACAACGTCGACGCAGCCGCGGTGTGGCAGCGCACACGGCTCTCACGCCGCGCTGCTCAGCCCATCCGGGTGGCGTGCACCTCCCAGAACGGCATGTGCACACGGCCGTCGATCAGCCACGGCTCGATCACCCGCAAGCGCTCCAGCAGCGGTTGCATGCCCTCGGCCATATCGGGGTTGCGGGCGGCCATCATCTCGAAGGTCTCGACGCTGACGTTGCCCTGATAGGTGGTGGGACCGAGGTAGGTGATGTCCCAGCCGGCGTCGGGCAGCACCGCGCGGAAATCGTCGGCGGTGAGGTAGCGCGGCATCCGGAAGCCGTTGACGTTGTGATCGCCGAATTCGAACATGAACAGCCGGGCGCCGGGTTTGGTGGCCCGGTGCAGTGCGCGCACGTAGGACTTCTGCAGTTCCTGTTCGCCGGTGAACACATGGAAGAACGCGGAGTCGACGACGGTGTCGAAACGCCCTTCCAGGCCTTCGAGTTTGGTGGCATCGGCCACCTGGAAGTCCACCGTCACCCCGGCCTTCGCAGCGTTCTGCTTGGCTCGCTCGATCGCCGTGGGCGATGCGTCGATACCGGTGGCCGACAAGCCCTTCGATGCGTAGTGGATAGCGTGGTGGCCGGGGCCGGTACCAGGGTCGAGCACTTCACCCTTGACGGCGCCGACCGCGACGAGCTGCTGTACGACCGGCTGCGGACCCCCGATGTCCCACGGGGTGGCGGCAGGCAAACCGTGCGATGTCCGCTCGTCGCGGTACATCTCTTCGAAATGACGCGTGGTGTCTTCTGGAGCAGTCATACCCGCGAGGGTAGGCCTGCCGCCGAAACGCCCAGGTGAACCGGGCGCGGCGGGTTACGGGAGCTTGGCGATGAGTTCTTCGACAGCGACCCGAGGCCCGGTGAAGAAGGGCGTCTCCTCACGGGTGTGCCGCCTCGCGTCGGTGGCGCGCAGGTCCCGCATCAGGTCCACGATGCGGTCCAACTCGGGCGCCTCGAACGCCAGGATCCACTCGTAATCACCGAGGGCGAAGGCGGGAACGGTGTTGGCCCGCACATCCTTGTACCCGCGGGCAGCCATCCCGTGTTCGGAGAGCATCCGGCGGCGCTCCTCGTCGGGCAGCAGGTACCACTCGTAGGACCGCACGAACGGGTACACGCAGATGTAGGCGCCGGGGTCCTCGCCCGCGATGAACGCGGGCACGTGGCTCTTGTTGAACTCGGCGGGCCGATGCAGCGCCGCGCTGCTCCACACCGGGTCGCTGGCCCGGCCGAGGGCCGTGGTGCGGCGAAAGTCGGAGTAGGTGGCTTGCAGCAACTCGATCTTCTCGGCGTGGGTCCAGATCATGAAGTCGGCGTCGGCGCGCAACCCGGCCACGTCGTAGAGCCCGCGGACCACGACACCCCGGTCCTCCTGCGCCTTGAAGAAGGTCGCGGCCTCGTCGATGATGTCGGCGCGGTCCTCCCCCAGTTCACCGGGGCTCACCGAGAACACGGAGAACATCAGGTAGCGCAGGGTGGAGTTCAGTGCGTCGAAATCGAGCTTGGCCATAGGCCTATCGTGCCACGCCAGGTTTCAGCAGTACGTCGGCAGCACGGGTGGCCGAGGCCACACAGGCCGGTACGCCGATGCCGTCGAGATAGCCACCCGCCACGGCCAGGGTCGGCGGCAAACCGGCGCGCAGTTCGGCCACCAGCTCGCCATGGCCCGGGCCGTACTGCGGCATCGCGTCGATCCATCGCTGCACATGGCTGTCGACAGGGTCGACCGTCACCCCGAACAGGGTGTTCAGGTCGCGCGCCGCCCACGCCAGCAGGTCCTCGTCGCCGGTGTCTCGGGCCAGGGTGTCGCCGTACCGGCCGAACGACAACCGCACCAATTCGACATTGCCGCGCCGCCCCCATTTGCGGGACGACAGCGTGACGGCCTTCGCGTTGAGGAGGGTCCGACGCTCGTCGTGCGGATCTGCGCCTGCCACCAGCACCCCGGACTGCTGCGGCAAGGGCGTCCCGCCCGGCAGCGCGAGCGCCACGACCGCCGCGGATGCGACCCGGATGCGACGGGCGGCCGCCGCGGTTCGGGGCGCGATGTGTTCGACCAGCTTCGGCAGCCGCGGCGCCGGAACGGCGAGCACCACCGCGTCGGCGCGCCAGCGGGTGCCCTCGTCATCGAGCACCTCCCAGCCCCGGGCGCCTCGGTCGACGCGTTCGGCGCCCACCTGGACCCAGCGGGCCGCGGACCGGCGGTACAGCTCGTCGAGCAGCACGCGGTAGCCGCCGTCCAGCGCGCCGAACACCGAGTCGCCTGCCGGCGGCGGCAACGCCGCACGCACGGCATCGGTCAGGCTGCGGGCGCCCCGGTCCAGCGCAGCGGCCAGCGGCGGCACGGCCGAGCGCAGGCCGATGGTCGCCGCCGACCCGGCGTAGACACCGGCCAGCAGCGGGTCGACCGAGCGGGTCACCACCTGAGCGCCGAACCGGTCCCCGACGAGCTCAGCCACCGTGGGATCGGCCCCGCGCCGCCAGTGCAGCGGCCGCGTGCGCTCGTCGAGGATGCGGGCCACCGTCGCATCATCGACCAGTCCGAGCAGTGACGACGCCTCGGCGGGAATGCCCTGCAGAGTGCCCAGCGGCATCGGGTGCAGGCGTCCGCCGCTGTAGATCAGCGGGCGCACCCCGGTGGTCGCGATCTGGCGCCGGTTCAGCCCCAGCTCGGCCAGCAATGCCGGCATCTCGGGCCTGCGCACCACGAAAGCTTCCGCACCGACATCCATCGGCTGCCCGCCGACACGCTCGGTACGCAACACTCCGCCGAGCCGGTCAGCCGGGTCCAGCAGGGTGATGTCGGCATCGGGGCCGACGGCCATCCGCAGCCGGTACGCCGCGACCAGGCCCGAAATCCCGCCGCCGACAATGCAATACGCGGGCCTCACAATGTGTGAACCAGCGCCACTGCCTCGGTGATGATCCCGGGGTCGGTCGCAGGCAACACCCCGTGCCCCAGATTGAAGACATGGCCGGTGGCGCCGGCGGCGACCGCCTGACGCCCCTCCTCGACCACCCGGCGTACCTCGGCCTCGGCCACCGGCCAGCCGGCCAGCAGCACCACCGGGTCGAGGTTGCCCTGCAGCGCGGTGCCCTGCTTGACCCGGGCGGCCGCATCGACGAGCGAGGTGCGCCAGTCCACGCCCACCACCGGTGCGGCGGCCGGCTCCACCGCCTCCGACATGGCGCCGAGCAGTTCGGCGGTGCCCACCCCGAAGTGGGTCATGGGCACCCCCGCGGCAGCCATGGTGGCGAACACCCGGGCGCTGTGGGGTAGCACGTAGCTGCGGTAATCGGCGAGCGACAGCGTCCCGGCCCAGGAATCGAACACCTGCAGGGCGTCCACTCCGGCATCCACCTGGGCCTGCAGGAACGCGATGGTGAGATCGGTCAGCGCCGTCATCAGGGCGTGCCAGGTTTCGGGCTCGCCGAGCATCATGGCCTTGGTGCGATCGTGATGGCGGCTGGGCCCGCCTTCCACCAGGTAGGAAGCCAGCGTGAACGGCGCGCCCGCGAACCCGATCAGGGGCACCTCGCCCAGCGCGGACACCAACAGGGACACCGCCTCGGTGACCGGTGAGACCTGCTGCGGCTCAAGCGGTTTCAGCGCCTGCACATCAGCGATCGTGCGGATCGGATGGTCGATGACGGGCCCGACATCCGGCACGATGTCCAGACCGACACCCGACGCCTTGAGCGGCACCACGATGTCGGAGAACAAGATTGCGGCGTCGACACCGTGCCGCCGGACGGGCTGAAGCGTGATTTCGCAGACCAGTTCGGAGTCGAAGCAGGCCTCCAGCATCCGATGCTGGGCGCGCAGCGCCCGATACTCGGGCAGGGACCGGCCGGCCTGCCGCATGAACCACACCGGCACACGGTGCGGGGCACGGCCACTGGCGGCGGCCAGGTAGGGCGACTCGGGCAGCTCACGGCGGGTATTCATCGGGTCCTATGGTGCCACGGGGCCGGACACCGGACTCCCCGCACCGCCACGCGGGCATCAATACGGCGCGCCTGCCCACTGTCCTGGCCTGATGGGCTAGCGTCAAATGTTGTGACGTCTGCCGAACCGGCACAGTTTCGGACGGCGGTGGCGGCTATGAATGCCACCACCGTACGCCCGGAAATCGAGCTGGGCCCGATCCGCCCGCCACAGCGGCTGGCGCCCTACAGCTATGCGCTGGGCGCCGAGGTCAAGCATCCCGAGACCACGATCGTCCCGGAGCGGTCCGAAGGTGACGCCTTCGGTCGGCTGATCCTGCTGCATGACCCCGAGGGCGCGGAGGCCTGGGACGGCACCATGCGGCTGGTGGCCTACATCCAGGCAGATCTGGACTCCAGTGAAGCCGTCGACCCGCTGCTGCCCGAAGTCGCGTGGAGTTGGCTGGTGGATGCGTTGGATACGCGCGCCGAACACGTCACGGCGCTCGGCGGCACCGTCACCGCTACCACCTCGGTGCGGTACGGCGACATCTCCGGCCCCCCGCGGGCCCATCAGCTGGAGTTGCGGGCCTCGTGGACGGCCACCAACTTGGAGCTGGGGCCGCACGTGGAGGCGTTCTGTGAAGTCCTCGAGCACGCGGCGGGGTTGCCTCCCGCCGGTGTCACGGACCTGAGTTCCCGCACGCGCGCGTGAGATGACAGACGGGGAATCAGACCATACCGAGGCGGCCGAGCCGGAGGCCACACCTCTGCTCGCGCCGGCCGAGGGCGTGCCCGAAGTGTGTGTCAGCGCCAAGGAGATAGCCTCGGCGGCAACGTTTCTCGCCCACGGCACGGGCCGCTTCGCCATCGACGCCGAACGGGCTTCGGGGTTCCGTTACTCCAACCGGGCCTATCTGGTGCAGATCCGCCGCGCCGGGGCCGGCACCGTGCTGATCGACCCGGTCAACCACGGCGGTTCGCCGATCGACGCGCTGGCTCCTGTCGCGCACACGCTGGAAACCGACGAGTGGGTGTTGCACGCCGCCGACCAGGACCTGCCGTGCCTGGCCGAGATCGGGTTGCGCCCGGCCCGGCTCTACGACACCGAGCTGGCCGGCCGGCTCGCCGGGTTCGAGCGGGTCAATCTCGCCGCCATGGTGCAGCGGCTTCTCGGCCTGCAGTTGATGAAAGGCCACGGCGCCGCGGACTGGTCCAAGCGGCCGCTGCCCGGCGACTGGCTGAACTACGCCGCACTCGACGTCGAGGTGCTGCTGGAGCTGCGCGACGCGATCGCCGACGTCCTCGAAGAGCAGGGCAAAACCGACTGGGCCGCACAGGAATTCGAATATCTGCGGACCTATGTCGCACAGCCCACCCGGCGCGACCGGTGGCGGCGCACCTCAGGCATCCACAAGGTACGCAATCCCCGCGCCCTGGCCGCCGTGCGCGAGCTGTGGACCACACGCGACAACATCGCCCGCGGCCGCGACATCGCGCCGGGCCGCATCCTGCCCGACTCTGCGATCGTCAGCGCCGCCACGGCCGACCCGAAGACCGTCGACGAGCTGATCGCGCTGCCCATCTTCGGCGGATCCAAGCAACGGCGTACCGCGCAGGTCTGGCTCGACGCCCTGGAGCGTGCCCGGCAGAACCCCGACCCGCCGTCGGCGACCGAACCGCAGAACGGCCCGCCACCGGCGGCCCGCTGGAGCAGGCGCAAACCCGAGGCCGCGGCCCGGCTGGAGGCTGCCCGGGCGGGCCTGGCGGAACTGTCGGAGCGGGTGTCGGTGCCTGCGGAAAACCTCATCACCCCCGAGGTGGTGCGACGGTTGTGCTGGGACTGGCAACCGGTGTCCGACGTCGCGACGGCGGTTGAGGAGTTCCTCGTCGAGGCCCAGGTTCGGCCCTGGCAGCGCGAGTTGACGGTGCCGATCCTGACCGCCGCGCTGTCCACCGAGACCTGAGGCGTCAGCCACTCACCGCGTCGATGTGCGCCAGAAAATGGGTGAGCACGGCGTCGGGAGCCTCGATCTGCGGCCAGTGCGCGATGTCGTCGGGCAGCATCACCACGTCCGGCTCCGGGATCACCCCCAGATAGCGTTCAGCCATGTGCCGTCCCGAATTGGGGTCCGAAGGCCCGTCGATGAGCCGCATCGGCACGGTCGTCTCGCGCATCGCCCGGACCCACCGGTTGCGGTGCGTGTAGCGGTCGTTGACGAACCGACCGACCTTGTGCAGCACCCGCTTTCCGTCGTTGTACTCCAGGATCTGGTGGAACTTCGCCATCAGTTGCGGCGAGGGTTTGGTGTTGACGCCGAACATCTCGTTGATGGTCGGCTCGACCAACCGGCGCGACAACGGGCTGCCCTGCAACGGACTCATGATGTCGCCCAACGGGGTTCGTGACAGCAGCTTCTGCATCAGCCGCGGCGTGTAGGCCTCGTTGAACAACCCACCGTTGAGCCAGGTGATCGAGTCGATGCGCAGAGATCCGTAGGCCTGTCCCCCGAACTCGTGGCGGGCCAACAGTTCCTGGCCCACCGAGTCGCCCAGGTCATGCGCCAGGATGTGCGCCGCGGTGACACCGAGCTTCGCCAGCAGCGCCTCCTGCATGTCGGCGTGGTCGGTCACCGCGTAGCCGTAGGCGACCGGCTTGGCCGAGAAGCCCATGCCGATCATGTCGGGTGCGATGACGGTGAACCGCTCGGCCAGCGTCGGCCAGATCAGCGACCAATCCCACGAGTTGAACGGATACCCGTGAATCAGCAGCAGATTCGGGCCTTCGCCCAGCGGCAGCCCGCCGACCCGGTAGAAGATGTCGAATCCGAGGTAGTCGAAAAAGTCCCCGGCCGCTTTCCAGCTCTCCAGTTCGGCGTCCATACCGGCAGAGTAATTGAGTTCATATTTTGAACGCAATAGCTAGAATCACCGTATGCGCTACGACTCACTCGCCGATGAACGCTGTTCGATTCTGCGTCCGCTGGCATTGCTCGGCGACCGTTGGACGTTGGTGATACTGCGACAAGCCTTCGCCGGGGTACGCCGTTTCGACGACTTCCAGGCCACTCTCGGACTGAGCCGTGCGCTGCTCACCGAACGCCTGGGCCGCCTCGTCGACGCCGAGATCCTCGAGCGCCGTGCGTACCGCGACGCGCAGCGCACCCGCCATGAATACCGTTTGACCACAAAGGGTTCAGAGCTCTATCCGGTCCTGATGGCCCTGCGGGACTGGGGCGACAAATACCTCGCCCCCAACGGGCCGTTCGTCCATTACCGACACAAGGGTTGCGGCGGCTCCGCGCACACGAACTTGACGTGTGATCAGTGCGCAACCGAACTGACGGCCTTTGACGTCGAGGTGTCACCCGGTCCCGGGCTGGCAGCGGGGTAACCGCCACCGCGGTGGATCAGTCGACCTGCTCGGACACTTCGCGTTCGCCCGTGAGTGCGCCGATGGCTGCCACCCATCCGGTGATCTGTCGCGCGATGTGCCGATCCGTCAGCCCGACTTCGGAGAGCACCTCGCCACGCGACGCGTGTGCCAGGAATTCCTGCGGCACCCCCACGTCGCGGCATGGCACGTCGATCTCGTTGTGCCGCAAGGCGGCCGACACGGACGATCCGATGCCGCCGTGCACGCCGCTGTCCTCGACGGTGACCACCAGCTTGTGCGCGCGGGCCAAGTCGCTCAGCGCCTCCGGAACCGGCAGCACCCACCGGGGATCCACCACGGTCACCCCGATGCCCTGGTTGCGTAACCGCTCGGCCACCGCGAGCGCCATCAGCGCGAACGAGCCGACCGCCACCAGCAGTACGTCCTCGGTGAGGCCCGGGGCCGGGACCGCAAGCACGTCCACACCGCCGCGCCGCTCGATCGCCGGGATACCTTCGCCGACATCACCTTTGGGGAATCGGATGGCGGTAGGGCCGTCGGTGACGGCCAGCGCCTCCGCAAGCTGCTCACGCAGCCGCGGCTCATCGCGCGGGGCGGCCACCCGGATGCCGGGCACGATGCCGAGGATCGACAGGTCCCACATGCCGTTGTGGCTGGGACCGTCGGGCCCGGTCACACCGGCGCGGTCCAGCACGAGAGTCACGGGCAGCTTGTGCAGCGCGACGTCCATCAGCAGTTGGTCGAACGCGCGGTTGAGGAACGTCGAGTAGATCGCCACCACCGGGTGCAGGCCGCCCATCGCCATGCCTGCCGCCGAGGTCATCGCGTGCTGTTCGGCGATACCCACATCGAAGAAGCGGTCCGGGTAGCGCTCACGGAACGCGCTCAGGCCCGTCGGCCCCGGCATCGCCGCGGTGATTGCCACGATGTCGCGGCGCTTGGCGGCGATCTTGATCAGTTCCTCGGAGAACACCGAGGTCCAGCCCAGACCGGAGGCCTTGGTAGCCAGCCCGGTCTCCGGGTCGATCACGCCGCACGAGTGCATCTGCTCGGCCTCGTCGTTCTCGGCCGGCGGATAGCCCATGCCCTTGCGGGTGACCACGTGCACGATCACCGGGGCGTTGAACCCGCGGGCATGCCGCAGCGCGTTCTCCACGGCGTGCTCGTCGTGGCCGTCGATGGGGCCGACATACTTCAGCCCCAGATCGGTGAACATCACCTGCGGCGAAATCGCGTCTTTGATCCCGGCCTTGATGCTGTGCATGCACTGGTAGCAGAACTCGCCGACGACGGGCAGACCCCGAACGGCCTTGCGGCCCTCCTCCAGGATGCGCTCGTAGCCCGGCTGCAGCCGCAGTCCGGCCAGGTGATCGGCGAAGCCGCCGATAGTCGGCGCGTAGGAGCGGCCGTTGTCGTTGACGACGATGACTACGGGACGCCCTGCGGTGGCGATGTTGTTCAACGCCTCCCAGCACATACCGCCGGTGAGCGCGCCGTCGCCGACGACAGCCACGACGTGGCGGTTGCGGTGCCCGTTGAGCTCGAAGGCCTTGGCCAGACCGTCTGCGTAGGACAGCGCCGAGCTGGCATGGCTGGACTCGACCCAGTCGTGCTCGCTCTCAGTGCGGGCCGGATAGCCCGACAGGCCGCCCTTCATGCGCAGCGAGTCGAAGTCCTGGCTGCGTCCCGTCAGCATCTTGTGCACATAGGCCTGATGGCCGGTGTCGAAGATGATGGGGTCGTGTGGCGAGTCGAATACCCGGTGCAGCGCCAGCGTCAGTTCCACCACACCCAGGTTGGGGCCGAGATGCCCACCGGTTGCAGCGACCTTGTGGATCAGGAATTGCCGGATCTCCTGCGCCAGGTCACTTAGCTGCGACTGCGACAGGTGCTGCAGATCAGCGGGACCGCGGACCTGTTCAAGCATTCGTTTAGTGTACGCACGGAAGCTGGACTACCCCTCCCGTGGCGAGTAGATGTCGGGCACACCGTCGTGGTCTGTGTCGGCGGTCTCGATCTGAGCAATTCGACGGTATGCCGCATTGCGGGCCACCAGCACCCCGGCAGCCAGTAGACCTGCGATAACCGATCCGAGGAGCACCGCGATCTTGACGTCGTCGTCGGCGACGCTGCCGTGCCCGAACGCGAGTTCACCGATGAGCAGGGACACGGTGAAGCCGATTCCTGCGAGCAACGCCACACCGAGAACGTCCCGCCAGGCAAGGCCTTCGTCCAGGCTGGCATGGGTGAACCGGGCCAGTAGATAGGTGGTGCCCAGCACCCCGATGGGTTTGCCGAGCACCAGCCCCGCGATGACGCCGAGCGTGACCGGATGCGACAGCGCCTCCCCCAGACCAGACCATCCGCCGACCGTCACGCCCGCGGCGAAGAACGCGAAAACCGGTACCGCGAACCCCGCCGACAGCGGCCGCATGGTGTGTTCGAACTGTTCGGCGGCCGCATGGCGGCCCAACACCGGCACGGTGAATCCGAGCAGCACCCCGGCCACGGTGGCGTGCACCCCGCTGGCATGCACCAGCATCCAGGCCGCCAGCGCCAACGGCAGCAGGATCCACCACCGCCGCACCCCGCGCTGCACTGCCAGGCCGAACAGGCCGATGGGGATCAGCGCCGCCAGCAGCGGAAGCGGTGCCAGGTGGTCGGTGTAGAAGACGGCGATCACCGTGATGGCCAGCAGGTCGTCGACCACCGCCAAGGTCAGCAGGAAGATGCGCAGCGCCGACGGCAGATGGCTCGACAGCACCGCCAGCACGGCCAGCGCGAACGCGATGTCGGTCGCGATGGGGACCGCCCAGCCGCCGAGGTTCTCGGGATGTCCGGTGCCCAGGTTGATCGCGACGAAGATCGCCGCGGGCACGAGCATGCCGCCGACGGCAGCGGCGATCGGCAGCGCGGCGCGCGCCGGGTCGCGCAGATCGCCGGCCACGAACTCCCGTTTGAGCTCCACTCCGACGACGAAGAAGAAGATCGCCAGCAGCCCGTCGGCCGCCCACGCGGCCACGCTCAGGTTCAAGTGCAGGCCTTCCGGCCCGATCACCACCGCCGACAACCGGTGGTAGCCCTGGGACCACGGCGAGTTGGCCCAGATCAGCGCGGCCGCGGCGGCGACGAGCAGCAGGATGCCGCCGACGGTCTCCTTGCGGAGGATCTCGGAGATCCGGCGGGCCTCTGCCCATGACCCGCTACGGGTCAGCAGCCGGCGGCCGAAGCGGTCGTTACGGTTGCGCATCATGACTCCCTGGGCAGCGTTCTACGGCGCCGACCAGGCTTCCCGGCACACCTGTCCCCCAACCTACCGTCCGGCGCCGGAATTCTTCGCCAGAAGCCGTCGGAACGGGGCCACGCGAGCGCCCCGTCCCCTTTTCCCGGCGAGCAGACATTCCGGTCCCCGACACGCCGCGGTTGCCGTACCCACATGACTGCTCGGCGGGGTCAGCGAGTGAGGACGGCAACGCACTCGACATGGTGGGTGAGCGGAAAGGAGTCGAACACCCGCAGCTCCTCCACCGCATAGCCGTGCTTGCGGTACAGACCCACATCGCGTGCGAATGACGCTGCCTCACAACCGATATGGATGACCCGTGGCACTTCGGCAGCCGCCACCTGATCGATCACCTCGCGGCCCGCTCCGGTTCGCGGCGGGTCGAGCACTGCCACGTCGGCACGGGTTCGCTGCACCGACAGCGCGCGCCGCACCGAGTCGGTGACCACCGACACCCAGGGCAGGTCGGCCAGCGCGGCCCGGGCTGAGCGCGACGAACCGCGCGAGGTGTCCACGGTGACGACGTGTCCGCTCTCCCCCACCTGTGCGGCCAGTGCGGCAGCGAAAACCCCTGCGCCGCCGTACAAATCCCACGCCGTCATACCGGGTTGCAGCTGCGCCCAACCGGCGACCAGCTCGCTGTAGAGCGCCGAGGCGTCACGATGAGCCTGCCAGAACGCCGTCACCGGCACCTTCCACACCCGGTCTCCGACGCGCTGCGTGGCTTCGTAGTCGCCTTCGATCACCCGCGTGGTGTGCTTGCGCCCCTCCTTGGCCTTGGCGGCCTTGGGCTGCTCGGCGGAGGCACGCGAGGCGACCACGTGCCGGACGCCGTCGGAATCGATGGCCACGTGCAGTTGTGACCCTGTGGGCCAACGCGATCCGGCCAAACCGTCGACCAGCCCGGCCTGCAGCTGGGCACAGTTCAGATCGGTCACCAGCTCCGTGCTGTGGTAGCGATGGAATCCGACGGTGCCGTCGGCCGCGGTGTCCAGCCGCACCCTGGTCCGCCATCCGGTGGCCCCGACTGCTCCGACCGGTTCGGCCCTGGCGGCCGCTTCGTCGCACCAGTCGAATCCGCCGAGCCGTGCCAACTGGTTGGCCACCACGGCACCCTTGAGCCGCCGGGCCGCATCGGGTTCGGCGAACGCCAGATCGCAGCAGCCCGCGCCGTCCACGCCGGCGATCGCACACAGCGAGTCAACCCGGTCGGGTGAGGCCTCGATGACCTCGAATGCCTCGGCGTGCCAATAGGATCCACGCTCGTCGGTCACCCGCACCCGCACCGTCTCACCAGGCAGCGCATAACGAACGAAGATCACCCGGCCGTCGTGACGGGCCACGCAACTGCCGCCGTTGGCCGCCGGACCCGTGGTGACGATCAGCTCGGTCACTCCAGGAATCCCCTGCGCGCATCGCCCGGAGCCGACTGTGGCTGCAGCTTCTTCAACCGCTCCGACGAACTGAGCTGCCACGGAACCGAAGTCACCATCACGTTGGGCATGAACAGCAGCCTGCCCTTGAGTCGCAGCGCACTCTGGTTGTGCAGCACCTGTTCCCACCAGTGCCCGACGACGTACTCCGGAATGAACACCGTGACGACGGTGCGGGGCGACTCGTTGGTGACCCGGCGGACGTAATCCAGCACCGGCCGGGTGATCTCGCGGTAGGGCGACGCGATGACCTTGAGCGGCACGCTGATGTCGCTGTCCTCCCACTGGTGCACCAGGGCGCGGGTCTCGGCGTCGTCGACGCTGACGGTGATGGCCTCGAGCACGTCGGGACGGGTGGCTCTGGCGTAGGCCAGCGCGCGCTTGGTCGGCAGATGCAGCTTGGACACCAGCACCACCGCATGGTTGCGGCTGGGCAGGACGATGTCACCCGGCTCGGCCGCGTCCTGTGCGCGCAGTTCGCGGGCCACCGTGTCGTAGTGCTTGTGGATCAGCTTCATCACGACGAACAGCGAGCCCATGGCGAGGATCGCGATCCATGCGCCGGCCAGGAACTTGGTCAGCACGACGATCACCAGCACGGTGCCGGTCGCGGTGAGGCCGATCGCGTTGATCACGCGCGACCGCATCATGTGCAGGCGCACCGACCTGTCGGTCTCGGTGCGCAACAGTCGGGTCCAGTGCCGCACCATGCCGATCTGGCTGAACGTGAACGACACGAACACACCGACGATGTAGAGCTGGATCAGTGCGGTGACCTCGGCCCGGAACGCCACCACGAACGCGATCGCGGCGAACGCCAGGAACAGGATGCCGTTCGAGAACGCCAACCGGTCACCACGGGTGTGCAGCTGCCGCGGCAGGAATGAATCCTGGGCCAGGATCGAGCCCAGCACCGGGAAACCGTTGAACGCGGTGTTGGCCGCGAGCACGAGGATCAGAGCCGTCACACCGGCGATCAGGTACAGCCCGACCGGGAAGTTGTGGAAGACCGCGTCGGCCAGCTGCGCGATGAGGGTCTTCTGGTGGTAGTCGGCGGGTGCGCCGATCAGCTGCTCCTCGGGACGCTCGGCGATCTTCACCCCGGTGGCCTTGGCCAACATGATGATCCCCATGAGCAGGCTCACCGAGATGACGCCGAGCAGCAGCAGGGTGGTGGCCGCGTTGCGGGACTTCGGTTTCTGGAACGCAGGCACACCGTTGCTGATGGCCTCAACACCGGTCAGAGCCGCCGAACCCGACGAAAACGCCCGCGCCACCAGGAACACCAGCGCGAAGCCGAGCACGTCGCCATGCTCCGAATGCATCTCGAACCCGGCCGATTCGGCGCGCAGCGGGTGGCCCAGCACATAGATCTGGAACAGGCCCCAGCCCAGCATGATGTACATGCCGATCATGAACGCGTAGGTGGGAATGGCGAAGGCGGTACCGGACTCCCGGATGCCGCGCAGGTTCAACGACGCCAGCACCAGGATCGCGATGACGGCGATGAGCACCTTGTGCTGGGCGACGAACGGCACGGCCGACCCGATGTTCGACATGGCCGACGACATGGACACGGCCACCGTCAGCACGTAGTCGACCATGAGCGCACTGGCCACTGTCAGGCCCGCGGTGTGCCCGAGGTTGGTGGTCACCACTTCGTAGTCACCGCCACCGGATGGATAGGCATGCACGTTCTGGCGGTAACTGGCGATCACGATCAACATGACGCCGCCCACCGCCAGGCCGATCCACGGCGTCATGGAGTACGCCCCGAGCCCCGCCACCGACAGCACCAGGAAGACTTCCTCAGGCGCATAAGCCACTGATGACAACGCGTCGGACGCGAACACGGGCAGCGCGATCCGCTTGGGCAACAAGGTGTGGGAGAGCTTGTCGCTGCGGAACGGCCGCCCGAGAACGAGCCGACGCGCTGCGGTCGAAAGCTTGGACACGAGTGCCAAGGGTAAGCCCACGACCCGAGAGCGGTAGCGTTCCCACTGCACGGGTTGAGTTACAGCTTGCTTTTCAGCCATCGGAGAGGACCGTCGCGTGCGTGTAGTCGTCATGGGATGCGGCCGAGTGGGCGCATCGCTCGCGGACAGCCTGGCCCGCATCGGGCATGAAGTCGCGGTCATCGACCGCGACAGCACCGCATTTCACCGGTTGTCCCCCGAGTTCCCCGGCGAACGGGTGCTCGGCATGGGGTTCGACCGGGACGTGCTGTTGCGCGCCGGTATCGAGGAGGCCGGCGCATTCGCGGCGGTGTCCTCCGGCGACAACTCCAACATCATCTCGGCGCGGTTGGCCCGTGAGACCTTCGGTGTCGAACGCGTCGTCTCCCGCATCTACGACGCCAAGCGCGCGGCCGTCTATGAGCGGCTCGGGATTCCGACGGTGGCCACCGTCCCGTGGACCACCGACCGTCTGCTCAATGTGCTGACGCGCGAGACCGAGACCACCAAATGGCGCGATCCCTCCGGCAGCGTGGGGGTCGCCGAGCTGGCCCTGCACGAGGGCTGGGCGGGGCGCAGGGTCACCTCGCTGGAGGCCGCCACCGGCGGCCGGGTGGCCTTCATACTGCGGTTCGGCAGCGGTTACCTGCCCGACGCGAAAACTGTCATCCAGGCCGGCGACGAGGTGTACCTCGCGGCCGTGTCCGGCCACATCGCCGAAGCCCTGGCCATCGCGGCGCTGCCGCCCGGTGAAGCTGCGGAGTCGGAATGAAGCCCGCGCACGACGATCATGAGGAGGAGCGTCGATGAAGGTCGCCATCGCCGGTGCGGGTGCCGTCGGACGCTCCATCGCCCGGGAACTGTTGGAGAACAACCACGAGGTGACGCTGCTGGAGCGCAACCTCGAGCACATCGACGTCGACGCCATCCCGGCCGCGCACTGGCGGCTGGGCGATGCCTGCGAGATCACCGTGCTGGAGTCTCTGCAGCTCGAACAGTTCGACGTCGTCATCGCGGCCACGGGCGACGACAAGGTCAACGTGGTGCTCAGCCTGCTGGCCAAGACGGAGTTCGCGGTGGCGCGGGTGGTGGCGCGGGTCAACGACCCCCGCAACGAGTGGCTGTTCGACGAGAACTGGGGCGTCGACGTCGCGGTGTCGACACCGCGGATGCTGGCCTCACTGGTCGAAGAGGCGGTGGCCGTGGGTGATCTGGTGCGGCTGATGGAATTCCGCAAGGGCCAGGCCAACCTGGTGGAGATCACGCTGCCCGCCGACACCCCGTGGGGCGGAAAGCCGGTGAAACGGCTGAATCTTCCGCGCGACGCCTCGTTGGTGACCATCCTGCGGGGCCCGCGGGTGATCGTGCCGCAGTCCGATGAACCGCTGGAAGGTGGCGACGAGCTGTTGTTCGTGACCGTCAGCGAGGTCGAGGATGAGCTGCGCGCACTGCTGCTTGACCCGTCCGCGCGCTGAGCGGGAAACCGCTCAGTCGGTGCTCTCGGCGCCTTGGTGGACGTGTAGGGCGTTGCGCGCGACGCGGATGGCCAGATAGGTCACGAGCGCGGCGGCGGCCGTCAGCGGCCATCCCATGGCGATTCGGGCGACGCCGAGCCAGCCGGTCTGGTCGGCTTGATACAAGTACTGCTGCACCAGGAATCGCGACGCGAACACCAGCACCCAGATGACGGTGGCGATGTCGAAGGCCACGACAGCCTTACGCACATCACGCCAGGCGCGGTCGTGGGAGTTGGCCCAGCCCCAGATGTAGCCGACGATCGGCCTGCGGATGAGCACCGAGACGCCGAACACCACGGCCCAGAGCAGCGACGTCCAGATGCCAAGCAGGAAAAAGCCTTTCGACTCCCCCACCACGTAGGCGATGAGCGCACTGATACCGACGCCGAAGAAGCCGGAGACCGCGGGTTGAACCGAGTCATGCCGGATCAGCCGCCAGAGGAGAATTAGGGTGGCCACACCGAGCGCCGCGCCGATCGCGGGCATCAGGCCGAACAAGGTGGAAACCGGGACGAACACCACCACCGGCAGCGACGAGTAGATCAGGCCGCTGATTCCGCCCATCTGATCCAGGATCGCCCGACCTCGGGCAGCGGTCAGCTCGGGCTCACTCGTGGATGGTGCGGGAGCGCTGTCGTCGCTCAAGCTCACTTCTGAATTTCGTAACGCGGGTTGTAAATCGCCTTGGTGCCGTTCTCCAGCTGACCGACGCGGCCCTGCACCCGCAGAGTGCGGCCGGATTCGATGCCGGGGATGCGGCGCTGGCCCAGCCAGACCAACATCACCGAATCGGTGCCGTCGAACAGTTCGGCCTTCACGCCGCCAGAACAGCCTTTGCCATTACATTCGACGCTGCGCAGGGTTCCGACCATGGTGACCTCCTGGCCGCGCTGGCAATTGATCGCCTTCATCGCGCCGGTGTTGGCCGCCTCGTCACTGAGCTCTTCGACGTCGAGTTGCTCTGGGTCTTCTGTCAGGCGTCGAGTTAGCCGGCGCAGATACCCTTCGGCCGTAGACATGGCCTCTCCTGACCTTTCGCGGATTCTTTGTGAATCCACCCAACCATCGCCACGGTAGACCTCTTATTGCGCGAATGCCACGCGGGCGCGGGTCGGCGCGCCGATTCTCCCAAGTGCCAGGCAGGATCATGTGATGAACGTCATTCTCCGAGGTGTCACCACGGTGCTGTTACCCGGCACCGGGTCCGATGACGACTACGTTTACCGGGCGTTTTCCGACGCATTGCATGAGGTCGGAGCGCTGTTGGTGACGCCATCGCCCCAGCCGCACCGGCTCGTCGACGGATATCGCGACGCGCTCGACGACGCCGCCCGCTCCGGTCCGATCGCCGTCGGCGGGGTGTCGATCGGAGCCGTCGTGGCCACCGCGTGGGCACTGGCCCATCCCGGCCGGGCAGTGGCCGTGCTCGCCGCACTGCCGCCGTGGACCGGGACACCGGAGAACGCGCCCGCCGCATTGCTGGCACGCCAGTCAGCACAGTTGTTGCGCCGAGACGGCCTGGCCGCCACGGTGGCGCAGATGAGGGCGTCCAGCCCGCCTTGGCTGGCCGACGAGTTGACCCGGTCCTGGGTCGGGCAGTGGCCGACACTGCCCGACGCGATGGAGGAGGCCGCGGGCCATCCGGCACCCGACTGTGCTGACCTGGAACGACTGACGGTACCGCTGGGCGTTGTGGTGGCGACCGACGATCCCGTACACCCGGCAGAGGTCGGCTTCGAATGGGTCTCCGCCGCGCCACGGGCCGCACTGCGCACGGTCACCCTGGAGGAGATGGGCGCGAAGACGGGCATTGTCGGCGAGGCGTGCGTGGCGGCCCTGCAGGAGGCGTGAGGGCCGGCCGACGCCAAACCAATCCGCGAGATCGACGAAAAAGTCGTGAAATAGGCGCGTTCGACGACAGTTACGTCGAATTCGCGCGGGCTTGGCGACCCCCCGGACCTAGCCGCCCGTGATGGTGCGGAGCTGCTGCATGGCCGAACCCTGCGCACTGCGCCGGGCCACGGGCTCGGGCTCCTGCTGCTGCAGCGGCGGCTCGGGCTGACCGCCCGCGGCCTGGGCGGCGGCCTGCGCAGCGGCTGCCCGCAATTGCGCAGCCATCGGCTCCGGCAATTCCACCGCGAGCGGGGTGCGCACCGGAAGCGGTGTCTCACCGCGGCGAATCACGGTGTCGGCCAACGCAGTCCGGGCTTCTTCGACGAGCGCGTCGATGGTGTCCGGAGTGCCGTTGACCACACACCGCACCATCCAGCGGTAGCCGTCGACCCCGATGAACCGCACCACGCCGCCGTTGCCGGTGCCGACCACCTCACGGCCCCATGGCCCGTCTTCGATGACGACTGACGCGGCGTCCTTCCGCAGCGAGTCGGCCAGTTCGGTGGCCACTTCGCGCCACAGCCCGGCGCTCTTGGGCGCTGCGTATGCCGCGATGGTGAACCGGCCGTTCGGCGTCACCACCCAGACGGCGCTCGGCGCCCCGGCCTCGTTGAGTTCGACCTGAACCTGGCCGCCGTCGGGCATCGGGATGAGCACCGAGCCCAGGTCGAGCCGGCCCTGGGCAGCCACCGAGGCGTCGTCGAAGTCCTCGACATCGAAGGGGCCCTCGAAATCGTCGTCGGTCACCGCGTCGTCGGTCACCGGGTCTTTTTCATGTTTTCCGTATGCCATCACAAACTCGCATGTCCGCCGGAGGAACCGTAGCCACCTGCACCACGGGAAGTGTCGGCCAGGCCTGCCTCGTCGAACGAGGTGACCTCGACCAGTTCGGGAAGTTCTACCCGCTGCACCAGCAACTGGGCAATCCGGTCGCCGCGGCTGATCTCGATGGGCGTCTCGGGGTCGAGGTTGATCAGCGAGACCTTGATCTCACCGCGGTAGCCGGCGTCGATGGTGCCCGGGCTGTTGACGATCGAAAGTCCCACGCGCGCAGCCAAACCCGAACGTGGATGGACCAACCCCACCATGCCGTGCGGGATGGCCACGGCCACACCGGTCGGAACCAGCGCACGCTGGCCGGGTGCCAGTTGGACGTCCTGCGCGCTGTACAGGTCGACGCCCGCGTCGCCGTCGTGCGCCCGGGTGGGCATCGGGAGATCGCGGTCCAATCGGACCACCGCCAGAGAGTTGGACACGACGTCACAGATTACTCTGAGCCACGTGTCAGACACGCGCGCAACCACCCAAACCGTGCGCTACCACGAGCGGTTGTGGGTGCCGTGGTGGTGGATTCTGCCGGCAGCAGTGCTGGCAACGCTCATCGCCCTCGAGGTCAATCAGGCCGTTTCCGCACTGCCCAATTGGGTGTCGTTCGTAGTGCTGTTCGGCGTGGCGGGCGCCGTGCTGAGCTGGTTCAGCAAGGTCGAATTGCGCGTCGTCGGCCGCCCAGGCGGCGGCACCGAACTATGGATCGGCGGCGCGCACCTGCCGACCAGTGTCATCGCCCGAACTGCCGAAGTGCCACGCTCGGCCAAAACGGCCGCCCTGGGTCGTCAGCTCGACCCGGCGGCCTATGTGGTGCACCGAGCCTGGGTCGGCCCGATGGTGCTGCTAGTACTCGACGATCCGGATGACCCCACCCCGTACTGGCTGATCAGTACCCGTCATCCAGACCGCGTGCTCGCCGCCCTGCAGGACTGAGCGCGCCGGTCAGGCGGCGCAGTCCGTGCAGATCATCACGCCGTCCTTCTCACTGGCGAGACGGCTGCGGTGGTGCACCAAGAAGCAGCTGGAGCAGGTGAACTCGTCAGCCTGCTTCGGAACCACCCGCACCGAAAGCTCTTCGCCGGAGAGATCCGCTCCCGGCAGCTCGAACGATTCGGCGGATTCCGATTCGTCGACATCGACGACGGCCGACTGCGCCTCGTTACGTCGGGCCTTCAGCTCCTCAAGTGAGTCCTCGGAAACCTCGTCGGTCTCGGTTCGCCGCGGCGCGTCGTAATCGGTAGCCATAAGCTCTGTCCCCTCCCTAAACCTTGCAGCAGAGGTTTGTACCAGCGTCGAACGCATTACCCAAACGATTCGTGCCCTTATTGCCACATGTTGCAGTGTGATTTACATCACACCCTTGCCCGGACTCTGCCGCTGTGCAGGGCAACCGTGCCTTTAGAGTGCAGGGGTGGTCGCACAAATCACCGACGGCACCGCGTTCGACCGACACGGTCGGCCGTTCCGTCGGCGTAACACCGTCCCCGCCATCGTGCTGTTCGCCATCCTGGCGGTGGTTGCACTGGTGGTGTGGATCATCGCGCTCAATCGGCCCGCCGATGTCCGTGAGGCCACGGTGTGCAACCCGCCGCCACCTGCCACCGACCCCGCGACTCCCAAACTGGGCGAACAGGTGGCCAGATCGGCGATGACCGACACCACGCCCGCGGCGCTCAGCGACACCAAGATCCGGGTGCTCAACGCCAGCGGACAGGGCGGGCAAGCCGGCGAGATCGCCGGCGAACTGCGCGACCTGGGTTTCGCCCAGCCCGAAGCCGCCAACGATCCGATCTACACCCACACCCGGCTGGAATGCCAGGGCCAGATCCGGTTCGGCCCGACGGGTCGAGCCGCGGCGGCGGCGGTCTGGCTCGTGGCGCCGTGCACCGAGCTGTTCCAGGACGAAAGGCCGGATGCCACAGTCGATCTGGCGTTGGGCACCGAATTCAGCGAACTCGCCAGCAGCGACGACATCAACGCCGTGCTGGCCAGCCTGCGCCCCGACGCCACCGGCCCCGCCGATTCGGCGCTGCTGTCAAAGATCCATACCGGCGCCTGCTAGGGCGTCGCGCAGCGCAGTAGCGACACCGGGTGCCGCAGCACCCACGCGTCCGGAGCCCGTGATGGCAGGCAACCACACCGTGGCCCCCGCCTCGGCGGCGATCAACGCCCCTGCCGCCCAGTCCCACACGTGCACGCCCTCCTCGTAGTAGGCGTCGAGCTGGCCGGCGGCGACCATGCACAGATCCAGTGCGCACGAGCCGAGCCGACGCATGTCCCGGACCGCGGGCAGCAGCTGTGCGAGCACTTCGGCCTGTCGGCGCCGCTGTTCGGGGACGTAGGCGAACCCCGTTCCCACCAGGGCCATGCCCAGATCGTCGACCGCAGTGCACCGCAGCGGCGTGCTGACCCCGTCATGCAGCACGGCGGCCCCCTGGCCCACTGCCGCTGAATACACCGATCCGGCGGCGACATTGGCGACGGCGCCGGCCACCGACCGGCCGTCGAGCTGCACGGCCACCGACACGGCGTAGGCCGGGATGCCATAGACGAAGTTGACGGTGCCGTCGATGGGGTCGATCACCCAGCGCAGCCCGTCGCTGCCGCTGCGGCCGCCCTCTTCCTCGCCGAGAATCTCGTCGTCGGGCCGCAGCACGGCAAGCCGCTCGCGCAACCATCGCTCGGTCTCGGTGTCGACGATGGTCACCGGGTCGGTCCGCGTGCTCTTGGACCGCACGGTACGGACTTCGTCATGTGCTTGGCCGGCGTCGTCCGACTCCCCCTCGCCGAATACCTCGATACGACGGCGTCGGACGAGTGCGGCGGCTTCGGTCGCCAACTGTTCGGCTACTCCGCGCAGGACGGCCGGGTCGGTGCTGTTGTCTGTCACCCTCCTATCGCAACATATCTTTCTGCCGAAAAGTCGCTCGCGGGATGGCAGACCGCCCGCGTGAGCGTTGGCGAGCTATTAGGGTGAGGCGCGGCGCCATTAGCCGGCTCGCCCTCCTGCCAATCGGCCCCGCAACCGTCTGTCCCGCAGAGGAGCTCCCAATGACCGCACCCGATATCCCCGCAGCCGAATCTGCCGTCGACGGCTCTACCCGGCGCGGTTTCGGCGTCGACGTGGGTGGCAGCGGCGTCAAGGGCGGCATCGTCGATCTCGATACCGGGCAGCTCATCGGCGAGCGGTTCAAGCTCGACACGCCCCAACCCTCGACGCCGGAAGCGGTAGCCAAGACGGTCGCCGCGGTGGTTCGGGAGTTCGGCTGGACCGGCAGCCTCGGGGTCACCTACCCCGGCGTGGTCACGAGCGGCGTCGTGCGCACCGCCGCCAACGTCGACAAGGGCTGGATCGGGGTCAACGCCGCAGAGGTCATCAGCGCCGAGCTGGGCGGCCAGCACGTCACGGTGCTCAACGACGCCGACGCGGCCGGACTCGCCGAGGAGCAGTTCGGCGCGGGCAAGGACAACAGCGGCGTGATCGTCTTGCTGACCTTCGGCACCGGGATCGGCTCCGCGGTGATCCACAACGGTGTGCTGTTGCCCAACACCGAGTTTGGCCACCTTGAGGTCGGCGGCAAGGAAGCCGAGCACCGAGCCGCCTCGTCGGTCAAGGAGCGCAAGGACTGGAGCTACGAGCGCTGGACCGAAGAGGTCACCAAGGTTCTGACCGTCATCGAGAACGCCATCTGGCCCGATCTGTTCATCGCAGGCGGGGGCATCAGCCGCAAGGCCGACAAGTGGATTCCGCTGCTGAAGAACCGCACCCCGGTGGTTGCTGCGACGCTGCAGAACACCGCGGGCATCGTCGGCGCCGCGATGGCCGCCGTCGCGGATGTCACAGCTACCGGTCGGTAGCTTCGCGTTCGACTGTCGGATACCGGCGGTTCACCACGGCCGTGCGCGATCCGCTCCGCTTCTCGACGGCGCAAAATTTGCCGCTCGGCACGGTGTACGCACACACTGTCGTTACAATGGTGCTCGGCGGCCGCCTACCGAATAGCGGCGAAGATCCCAGCCGATACCAACGCCAACATTCGACAGCCGACGCTTTCGGTGGTGTATGCCCATGCCCACCGAACTACGAAAGACCGAAAGGGTGTACGTGGCAGCGACAAAAGCAAGCCCGGCAACCGACGAGCCGGTGAAGCGCACCGCTACCAAGACCCCCGCCAAGAAGGCCCCGGCCAAGCGGGCGGCGAAAGCAACTGCGGCCAAGGCCCCCGCCAAGAAGGCCCCGGCCAAGCGGGCGGCGAAGGGTGTCGCGACCAAGCCCGAGGACGTCAATGACGATCTCGAGGCCACCGACGATCTCGAGGCCGAGCCCGGTGACGATCTCGACGTCGACGACACCGATCTGGAACTCGACGACGACCTCGATACCGACGACGACACCGTCGAGGACGAGTCCGACGAGGACGAAGAAGAGGAGGCCGAGGAGGCCACCCCGGAAGGAGCCGCCGCGACCCCGGCTGCGCCTGCCGCCAAGCCCGCCGCCGAGGACGAGGTCGAAGAGCCCTCGGAGAAGGACAAGGCCTCCGGGGACTTCGTCTGGGACGAAGAGGAATCCGAGGCACTGCGGCAGGCCCGCAAGGACGCCGAGCTGACGGCATCGGCCGACTCGGTCCGCGCCTACCTCAAGCAGATCGGCAAGGTGGCACTGCTCAACGCCGAAGAGGAAGTCGAGCTGGCCAAGCGCATCGAGGCCGGGTTGTTCGCGACCCAGAAGATGGCCGAGTTCGCCGAGAAGGGCGAGAAGCTCACCACGCAGGTGCGGCGCGATTACCAGTGGATCTGCCGCGACGGCGACCGCGCGAAAAACCATCTGCTGGAAGCGAACCTGCGTCTGGTGGTGTCGCTGGCCAAGCGCTACACCGGCCGTGGCATGGCATTCCTGGATCTGATCCAGGAGGGCAACCTCGGTCTGATCCGCGCCGTCGAGAAGTTCGACTACACCAAGGGCTACAAGTTCTCCACCTACGCGACGTGGTGGATCCGCCAGGCCATCACCCGCGCCATGGCCGACCAGGCCCGCACCATCCGCATCCCGGTGCACATGGTCGAGGTCATCAACAAGCTGGGCCGTATCCAGCGTGAGCTTCTGCAGGACCTGGGCCGCGAGCCCACGCCCGAGGAGCTGGCCAAGGAAATGGACATCACGCCGGAGAAGGTGCTGGAGATCCAGCAGTACGCGCGTGAGCCGATCTCCCTGGACCAGACCATCGGTGACGAAGGTGATTCGCAGCTGGGCGATTTCATCGAGGACTCCGAGGCCGTGGTGGCGGTCGACGCCGTCTCGTTCACGCTGTTGCAGGATCAGCTGCAGTCGGTGCTGGAGACGCTGTCCGAGCGCGAGGCCGGCGTGGTCCGGCTGCGGTTCGGCCTCACCGACGGCCAGCCGCGCACGCTCGACGAGATCGGTCAGGTCTACGGGGTCACGCGTGAGCGCATCCGCCAGATCGAGTCCAAGACCATGAGCAAGCTGCGTCACCCCAGCCGCTCCCAGGTGTTGCGCGACTACCTGGACTAGCAACGTCGATACAACGGCGGACCGGATTGTTCCGGTCCGCCGTTGTCGTTTTCCAGGTGCGTTTCGCTCAATCACTTTGGCGCTCCCCGGCCTTCGCCTAATCATCAACCCAGATTGACAATCTAGGTTGATAAACCTAGGTTGGCCATATGGCGGAGCCGTCGTCCCCTGAGCACATCGCCGCCGCACTGTTCGGTGGTATCGCACTGATCACCCGGCGCGTCCGGCAGTTGCAGGCGCCCGGTGACTTGACCCTCCCCGAGCGGGCCGCACTCGAGCGCCTCGATCGGGGCGGGCCGACGTCGGCGGCTGATCTGGCACGGATCGAACAGATCAGCCCCCAGGCGATGGGCGTCACCCTCGCAACGTTGCAGTCCCGCGGTTTCGTGCAACGCACGCGCGATCCGCGCGACGCCCGTCGGCACATCATGTCGATCACCGCAGCGGGATCCGAAATCCTGCAGCACAAGAGAGATGCCCGGGTCCGCCATTTCGCCGAGATCCTCAAGGAGCAGTTCTCCGCTGACGAACTGCACACCCTCGCGGCCGCGCTGCCGCTGCTCGAACGACTGGGCGAACACATCTGAGGCCGACGCCTCGGGCGTCAGTAGACACCAAACCAGAAAGGACACGATCCACATGGAGTTGGGAATTCACTACATCGACTTCCTGCCGGGCGCACCGGAGAAGCTCGGGCCGACGCTGGCCCAGACCGCCGTCGCCGCCGAGCAGGCCGGCGCCACCATGTTCACCCTCGCCGACCACTTCTTCCAGATGGAGCGAATCGGCGACGCCCACGACCCGTTCCTCGAGGGCTACACCTCGATGGGTTTCCTTGCCGCCCATACCAAGACGATCACGCTGAGCATGCTCGTCACGGGCGTCACCTACCGGTATCCCGGCATACTCGCGAAAACCATCACGACGCTCGACATCCTCTCCCAAGGCCGTACGACGCTCTCGATCGGCGCAGCGTGGTACGACCGCGAGCACCATGCGCTGGGCGTGCCGTACCCGCCACTGCGGGACCGGTTCGAGATGGTCGAGGAAACCCTTCAGATCTGCGCACAGATGTGGAGCGAAAACGACGGCCCGTACCGCGGGAAGCACTACACCCTGGCGGAGACCATCTGCGAACCGCAACCGATCCGGCGCCCGCCGGTACTCATCGGCGGCGACGGCGAGAAGAAGACGTTGCGCCTGGTGGCGCAGTATGCCGACATCTGGAACAGCACGAACGGCGCGGCGCTCAAACACAAGATCGAGGTGTTGCAGCGGCATTGCGACGACGTCGGACGCGATTACCGCGAGATCCGCAAGACCCTGGGCCTCGGTCCGGACACCGATCCGTTCGCCGACCAGGCGACGTTCATGCGCGCCATGCAGACCTACGCGGAGTTGGGCGTCGAGATGGTCAACATCCCGGTGCTCCCTGGCAACCCCGACCCGGTCGGATTCGTCCGCAGGCTCGGAGATGAAGTGGTGCCCGAACTGGCGGCCCTGGGCTGACGGCGCTGCCCTTCTGGCAGCGCTCTGAGCTGCGCGTTGAGCGTTTGTTGAGCAACGCGTTTGCACTGTTGAGCCGCCGTTGATGCCCGTCCGGATACTCATTGGCAACAGTCCGCCCGCCCAAAGGGGAAATGTCATGCAGCGCCGAGTGTCCACCTACGTATACGCCGACGACCCGATCCTGCAGGCCGGCGTGATCAGTCAATTGCGGATGCGCCCGGAGATCGACGTCGTCGAATCCGGCGACCTCGCCGCCGTCGACGTCGGCATCGCAGTCGCCGACACTCTCGACGACGAGACCGTGCGCATCCTGCGCTCGCTGAAGAAGGCCGGTGTCTCACACACCATCCTGGTGATGAGCGCCATCGACGACAACACCGTGGTGACCGTCGCCGAGGTCGGGGTGAGTGGGTTGCTCCGCCGCAGCGAGGCCACGCCTGACCTGCTGGTGCGCACCATCCAGAAAGTGGCCGCGGGCGAAGGGGTCATCCCGTCGGATCTGCTCGGCCACCTGCTCGGACAGGTGGGCCGGCTGCAACGGCAGGTGCTGTCACCGCGTGGCCTGACCTTCACCGGACTGTCCGACCGCGAGGTCCAGGTGCTGCGGTTGATCGCAGACGGCCACGACACCAACGAGATCGCCCGCCAGTTGTGCTACAGCCAGCGCACCGTGAAGAACGTCCTGCACGACGTCACCACCCGTCTGCAGTTGCGTAACCGCTCGCACGCGGTCGCCTACGCGGTACGCGAAGGGCTGATCTGAACCAGGCCCAGGAGCACACCGATGACTGGTGACCCGAACGACCCGACTCGGCGGCTGGGCCGTGCGCAACTCCCCACGGAGCAGGCATGGTCGCAAGACCCGGAACCGGATCTGGAGCCGACCCAATACTCGCCACATCATGATCGCGAGTTCCTGGATCGCGACGTCGCCCGCGCGCCGGGCCCCTACTCCGACCCGCCGGTGGCGGACATCCCCTGGTTCCGCCGACCGGGTGTGCTGTTCACCGGTGCCGCTATCGCCGCAGCGATCGCTCTGGTGGCGTTGTACGTCAGCTTCCAGCCCAGCGAGGGTGGCGGAACACCAGTGCCAAGTACTGTCACCCAGACCCAGACGTCCACATCCATCGTGGAAGTGCCTGTCAACCAAGGAAATCCGAACGGCAACGGCTCGAACGGCAACGGCTCGAACGGCAACGGGCAGTCGGTGCCGGACTACACACATTGCCCCAACGGCCAGGACGTGCCGGCAGGCCAGGCATGTCCATCGGATAAAACCTGCCCGACAGGCACCGTGAACTCCGGCGGGCAGTGCAAGACCGTCACCGAATGCAGCGACGGAACGACGGTCACCGCACCGACGACGTGCGAAGCTCCCGCAAAGTGCCCCAACGGGAGTCCCCCGGCGAGCGGCCAGACCTGTCCCGGCACATCGGATGTCATCTGCCCGGGTGGCAGCACCGTGTCCGCCGGCCAGACATGCGCGGTCGACCCGGTGCATTGCCCGAACGGCACGACAGTGCCGCCCGGCCAGACGTGCCCGGCAACCAATCCCCCGCCCGACGTGAAATGCCCCGACGGAACGACCGCACCGTCGCCCGCCGACTGCCCGCCTGCGGTCCGAACACCCGGGGGCAACTGACCGCCGCCCGATCGGGCAGAATCCCCTGCCTCCACAACGGGACTCACGCTCGTACACCACAACCGAATCACACGGAACGATGGGCCAGTGATACCAGAAGTCGACCATGCGCTACGCACCCTCATCGAGCGTGAGGCGGTCGATCCTGCGGAGGTCGAGGTCGAATTCGACGCGCCCACCAAGGACTGGGCCAGCCGGCGTAACGCTCCGACCATAGGGGTCTACCTCTACGACATCAGGGAGGACTTACGCCGGCGCGAGCGGGGACTGCTCAACCAATACGACGGCAACCGGGTGACCGCGCGACACCTGCCGCCGCGGCACTTCAAACTGTCCTACTTGGTGGCCGCTTGGACCCAGCGTCCCGAGGACGAGCACCGACTGCTGTCCGCATTGCTCAGCTGCTTCCTGCGCCACGAGGCACTGCCGACGGACGTTCTCACCGGTTCCCTTGCTGCACTGGGACTTCCGGTCCCGGTATCGGTGGCGCTGCCGCCGCCGGAGGACCGGTCGTTCGCCGACGTCTGGACCGCGCTGGGCGGGGAGTTGAAGCCGTCGCTGGACGTCGTCGTCACCGCCCCGACCGACACGGGACGCAGTTTTGCCGCCGGGCCGCCGGTCGAGCGGCCACCGGTGTTGCATGTCGAAGCCGTCGACAATTCGGTGCCGCGCGAATCCGTGCGGCGCCGCGCCATCGGCGACCCCGCGTTCGGTGCCGAAGCCCGCGAGGGCCTGCGAATCCGCAAGCGCCAGCGCAAGCAGTAGGAGCCGCGCCGATGGACAGTACGCGATACCTGCTCGGCCGCGCCATGCTGGTGGAGGAGCGGATCCGAGCCCTGGTCGCCCACCGCCGCAGCCATGACCCGGCACCCGATGACCCGTTCCGGGGGCTCTACCTCAGTGACGATGTCGTCGACGCGCTGCTGGCTCACACCCCGGCGCCACCGGAAGTGCCGCAGCCCGCGCGGGACACCCTGGAGCAGCACGCCGACGCCGCGGAACGCGCCGGCACCGAATTGCGACTACGCCGCCTGGCCCGCTCAGCGGGCCTGGGTTCGCAAGAGGTCGAGTTTCTCGTCATCTGTCTGCTACCTGATCTCGACGCCCGATTCGAACGTCTCTACGGCTACCTCAACGACGACGTGACCCGCCGGCGCGCGACCGTCGGTCTGGCACTGGAGCTTTCGGGCCTGTCCCCCATGAACGCAGCCGCCCGCGCGATGCTGGCGCCGGGGTCTGCGCTGGTGGATCAGGCGTTGGTGATCGTCGACGATGCCGACCGGCCGTTTCTCACCCGCGCGATGCGCGTTCCGGACCGCGTGACCGCCTACCTCCTCGGTGACGACACTCCCGACGCCGCGCTGACGGATCTCCTCATCGAACCCGATGAGCATCACTGCCCGCAATCCCGCGATATGGCACGGGCTTTCGCCGCTGAGCAGAAACTGTGTTATGTGAGGGAATCCGTCAACGACGCCGGCGTGGCCATCGCCGCTGCGGCGCTGCGATCGGCCGGCCACACCGTGATCTGCTGCGACGCCGCACGATTGGCGCGGTGCGCAGAGGTCGAGAGCACCGTCGTCGTATTGGGTCGAGAAGCGCTGCTCACCGGTGCCAGCCTCGTGGTCTCTCCGGTGGAAGCGCTCGGCGTCGCCACCGCCGATATCGTGTTCCGGTTGGCGCGCATGCCGGTACCGGTGGTGTTGACCGGCACCGGCGCGTGGAACCCCGACTGGTCGGACGAGGTGCCACTGATCGCCGAAGCCGCCCGCCTCAGTGTCGGGGAGCGTGCCGAGGTATGGCGACGCGAACTCGGTTCGCTGATCGACGGTATCGATGTCGATGACATCGCCGCGCAATACGTGTTCGGGCCTCGCCAGATCACCGCCGCGATCACCGCCGGGCAGGCACTGGCACGGACCCGCAACGGCGCTGCCACAGGCGCCGATCTGCGCCGCGGTGCCCGCTCCCAGAACGCCGCAGGCCTCGAGCACTTGGCTCGGCGGATCGAACCCGCGGTGGGCTGGGACGACTTGGTGCTGCCCGCCAAGACGTTGAAGCAATTGCAGGACTTGACCATTCGGGCCCGCAAGCGCGAGGTGGTGTTGTCGGACTGGCAGATGCGTCCCGGAGGCGGCCGCGGCACCGGCGTCACCGCGTTGTTCGCAGGCGACTCGGGTACCGGCAAGACCATGGCGGCCGAGGTCATCGCCGGTGATCTCGGCCTGGACCTCTACACCGTCAACCTCGCGACCGTGGTCGACAAGTACATCGGCGAAACCGAGAAGAACCTGGAACGGATCTTCACCGAGGCGTCGCGGGTGAGCGCGGTGCTGCTGTTCGACGAGGCCGACGCGATCTTCGGTAAGCGCAGCGAGGTCCGTGATGCACACGACCGGTACGCGAACATCGAAAGCGCCTATCTGCTGCAGCGGATGGAGACGTTCGACGGCCTGGCGGTGCTGGCCACCAATCTCCGGGCCAACCTCGACGACGCGTTCACCCGTCGCCTCGACATGGTCGTCGACTTTCCGCTGCCGGACGAGGCGGCTCGGCTCGCCCTGTGGCAACGCTGCCTGGCACCGCCGGTCCCCACCAAGGGTGATCTGGAACTGTCCGGATATGCCCAGTCATTTCCCTTGTCGGGCGGCAACATTCGATCTGCCGCCATCACGGCGGCATATCTCGCCGCCGATACCGGTACCGCCGTGTCCGCCGGACACGTCGGCGCCGCCATCCAACAGGAGTACCGCAAGTTGGGCCGGCTGTTGCCCACCCCCGAATCCGATGAGCGGCAGGAGATTCGACGATGAGTGAACACCACTGCGAGCAATGCGGGGCCGAGAACGCCCCGGACGCCCAGTTCTGCACCAAGTGCGACTTCTACCTGGGCTGGAACACCGGCGACGGGTCGCTGGGCGGCGCTCCGCTGACGGCGGCGGTGCCGGTGGTACGGGAAACCCATACGCAGCGATTCGCGGCGCCAACAGCGGATCGTTCCAGACGACCCGACCCACCGCGCATCTCCCGCCCCGGGCCGGCCTCCGGTCCCGCCTCCGCACCGACGGTCACCATCGAACACCCCGAGGTCGAACTCGACCCGACCACTGGCGGGTCCGTGGACATCCGGATCCGCAACAAGTCGGCAATCGTCGACGGCTATACCGTGATCGCCGCCGGGGCGCCGAAATGGCTGGACCTGCAGCACCCCCAAATCAGGCTGCTGACCGACGAAGAGGAGACCACCACAGTCACCCTCACGATCCGGCCCGGATTCGATGTTTACGTGCAGCGGTTCCGCCTGCGCGTGCAGGTGTGTTCGATCGAAGATCCCGCCAAGCGGACTGACGCCGAGCTGGTCGTCACGGTGCCCCGCGTCGGCGGACCGATCACGATGACCTCCGAACCACAGGTGGTGCGGCTGCGTGACCAGACGAGGGGCCGGTTCCGGGTTCGGTTGGACAACACGGGAAGCAACTATCCGCAACGGTATTCACTGTCCGGCGCGGACCCGGAGAACGTCGTCCGCTTCTCCATCCGGCCGCAGGTGGTGGAGGTGCCGCCGCGAGGCGTCATCGCCGCCGATGTGCAATTCGACACCCCGCCGATCGATTACGGCCAGCAAGCGCCCCGCCCCCTCAAGATCACCGCAGCGAGTGACCAGGTACGGGTGGAGGCGCTGGTCAACGTGGTGCAGGAACGCTCACAGGCGCCGGCGGACAGTCCGGTGAGGCTGCGACTGGAACGGACCGTCACCCGGCTGCAAGACGCGACCTCCGCGGAGATCGCCGTCATCATCGACAACCGCCGTGGGAGCCGCGACCGGCGGCTGGTGTTCTCCGGACGCGATCCCGAGGGTGTGGTGCGGTTCGCCTTCTCGCAGCCTCAGATCTATGTCCGCGCCGGCGAACAGGCCCGGATACAGGCGAGCGTGCAGGCTCCTCTGCCGCATCCCGGCCAGCAGGTCGAACGCCCCATCATGGTGGTGTGTAACGACGGCACCGATGAGAGCGAGGCGACCGGTTCACTCGTGCAGGCCGCGAGCACCTCGCCGATGACGACGGCACAGTTGCGTTTGGAGCCCGAACATGTGTCGGTGCGCAACCGGCGGCGCGGCCGGTTCCGCGTCACCGTGGACAACACGCGGGGGGCACTGCCGCTGAGCGCTTGGCTGTCGGGCACCGACCCCGAGGGCGCGGTACGTTTTGCCTTCAACCCGCAGCGTGTCGACGTGGCACCGGGCCAGAATGGCGTTGCCCTGCTTCAGGTGTGGGCCAATCTGCCCGGTGCGGGCAAAGAGATCGCCAGAGAACTCACCGTACGGGCCGACGACGGCACGGGTTCGGTAGAGGACCACGGCCGGTTCACCCAGACGATGTCGGACAGGCTGCCGCTGATCCGACTGGTGGCTACTCTGCTCGGTGGGTTGTTGATGGTGCTCGGCGCAGTCCGGCCATGGTTCCTCGGCGGCCCGACGTTCTACGCCAGCTACCTGACCGAGCTTGGCGCACTGGACAAGAACGGCGACTTGAACAGGATGCTCACCGCCATAGAGTCAGGTGCAGAGCCGAACCACCTTACCTGGATGCAGGCCAGCCAACCCGTGTTACGTGCCGTCATACTGGTGCTCGCCGGGGTCATGCTTCTCGGAATCCTCAGTGCCCGTGGCCGTTACACGATCCTCGCCGGAATCCTCGCAGTGCTGGCCGCTGTGGTCTACATCGTGTTCACCGACAGCAAGATCGATGCAAACGCGTCGCCCGGATACGGCGTGATCCTGGTGGTAGCTGGGGCCATCATCGGGATCATCGGCGGCTTCTGCATCAGGCGGGGCAACTCCGGCTGACCGGTATCAGCTGGAAACGATCTGCTGTACACCGGATTTCATGACACCGTCGAGATCGCTCCACGGGATGGTGATGTCGACGATCCCTGAGCTACTCGGCGCCACCGTGCCCTGATCGAAGAACACATGCAGGCCCGCAGTCTCGGCGGTCCAATGGTTGAACGTCTGCTCGGTCGCCTGCAGCTTGGTCCCGTCGAAATTGGCACCCGCGGCACTGGACGGGCCGAGCTTCTTGGACTCTTGCACCAGAAGCTTGAGACCCGCATTGAGATCGTTGAAGAGCGATGTCAATGTGATGACGCTGCCGCTCTGCGCGTCGACCACGACCGTGCCGACCAACGGCCGAGATGTGGCCTTGGTGGTGTCGACCGCTGCGGTGCGCAACAACCCACTGAGCACTCGCTGACCGATCCGCACCCCGCTGCCGGGCCGGTCTTCCAGCCGGCCCCCGGTGAGCGAATCAGCTTGGCTCTGCAGCACTTTGTGCATCTCGTCGTTGAACACGCCGGCCACGGCGGAATCACCACCGTCCACCTGCGGCAGCGAGACGTTGGCGTAGGTGGTGCCGAGGAAGGTGTTGACCTTGTCTGTCTTGGCGGTGAACGGTGTGGCAGTCGCGCTGGAGGTCGTCGTGGTTGTGGCGGTCGTGCTCGACGTTGCCGACGATCCGCCGTCAGTGCCATCGCCCCCACCGCCACCGCCAGCTGGTGTGCCTCCGGTGCCTCCGGATGTGTCGGCTGCGCTCATCGCCGTGGTGGCAGGGGTGCTGACCGTCGTCGTTGCGGACGGAAGTTGGTTCAGTGACGTGGTTTTGCTGGCCGGATCCCACCAGACCGAGCGGACCGCGTAGACGGCCACGACAATGAGCACGATGGCGCCGACAGCTGCCACCACGATCCGTCCACCGCTGAACATTACGGGTCACCCTCCATCAGAACTGGATACCTGTCACGCGCCATTCGTTGTTGGTCTTGGTGGCGGTAACCCACGCGGTGTGCCTGATCTGATCGATGAGCCGATTGTCCGACGTCGCGACGGTCTGCGCGACCACGACGACACGGTGCATGGAAGTGTCGGAGTTGGGCGGGGTTTCGTCGCCGAGAAAATACACCTTCGCCGTGATCGCCGCGCCGTCGGCAGCCCATTGCTTCCACTGCGAACCGGGGCCCGGCGCCGACTGCCCGCCCTGCCCGGCAAGGTCGCCGGACATGTACACCGCAGCGCGCTGATAGGCCACGTCCGGGGAGGCGTCTTTGGTGGGATCCCAGGTGAACATCGTGGTCAATGCGTTGGTGATGACCGTGTCGGGATTACTGAGGTCAGCTTCCTCTGCAGTGCTGATCGGTACTGCGTCGGACCTACACCCCGTGACTGGCGCCATGACCACGATCACCAGGCAAACCACCAGGGAGACCACGGTTCTCATGACAACCGCCGAGCCTTGGATTCGGGATAGTAGTCTGCCACCACGACGCCGCGAGCCGGATCAGCGTGGATCATCTGGCCGTTGCCTACCGCGATTCCGACATGCGACGGCCGGCCGTGCTGATCCCATCCGCTGAAGATGAGATCGCCCGGTTGCGCCTGCGCGAGCGGGATTTCGTTTCCGACGCTCCACTGCTCATCGGCGGTGCGGGGCAGCACCTGCTTCCCGCCGGAGCCGTGCGCCACCGCATAGTACGTCAGCCCACTGCTGTCGAATCCATCGTTGGTGGGCCCGTCGACACTGCCGCCGCCCCACACCCACTTCTTGCCCTTGAACTGGCTGGCCGCATCGACAGTAGTAGTCGGTCCGCCGGAGATCGCCACAGTTTGCGCGGGCATTCCACCGAGACCCGGTGTGGCTTCGAATGCCTTGGAGCGCTGCATGATCTTGGCCACATAGGGCTGGGTCTGCGTCGTGTAATCCCCGCCCGACGGCATTCCTCCGGCCCGTTGCACCGCCCCGAACCCGGCGTTGTAGGAAGCCAGCGCCAACGCGACGGGATCGCCCGCGATGGATCCGTTCGCGATCCCCGCGGCGCACTCCCGGTAGTTCTCACACATCAGCGCGCCCTGCGACATCACGGCGTCGGGGATGCTGTTGACGTCGGGCGGCGGGCCGCTGTTGTCGTAGTCCTTGCCCCACGTCTGCCACGTCGCAGGCATGAACTGCGCCGGCCCCTGGGCCCCTGTCGACGACACGGGGGCGCTGGCCCCGTACCGGAATCCGTTCTCCGCCTCCAGCTGCGCAGCGAGGATCGGGGCCTTGATGCCCTCACATATCGCGCCGGCCTTCACGATCCACGGCACGAACACCGGTGGCACCAGTCCGGGCTTGAGCACGACACCGGTCTGGCAATTGGCGGCGGCCGAGGCTTGTTGACCGGTTGACGGGTTCGTCGGCGGCGGAGGGCTGTTCAGGATGAACGACGGGTCGATGGCATGGCCGTGGGTGAGGCGGCCGCCTTCCCAGTACTCGAAATGCAGGTGTGGGCCGGTGGATTCCCCGTTGTTGCCGATGTTGGCGATGTGCTCGCCTTCCCGAACGGACTGCCCCTGACGTACCAGAACGCCGTCGGGGAACATGTGCCCGTAGACGGTCGACACCAGTCCGGTGCGGGTTTGTGAGTCGATCACGATCCACTGCCCGAAGCCGCTCGCCGGCCCAGCTGCGGAAACGGTGCCGTCCATCGATGCGAAGATGTTGGTTCCGACAGTGCCTGCCAGGTCGATTCCCCGGTGGATGCTGTTGCCACGTGGCCCGAAACCTGATGTCTCGGTGTAGGTCCCGTCAGCCACCGGCTTGCCACTCGTCGCACACACATCAGCCGCCCACGCCGGGGTGGCCGGCGTGACCAGCACCGCGACGACACTCACGCACAGCGCGACCAGAACCGCCCGCCTCGGGATCGTGAACAGGCCCGTCATGGTCAATCTTTCGTCGCGTCAACGAGTTCAGCGCAAGCGAGTGCCCGCACTGTGCAGTGTCGCGCCACTGTCGGCGGTTCGTCACGACCCCGCCGGGCGGTGTGCCCGTTCGGTCCCCCAGAACTGCCCCACCGGCGCAAGACCATCGCACCGATGGCCGTCGCGGCGGCCACCCGCACCACGAACAATGAAGGAGCCGTACGCATACCCGGCTCGAGGAGTAGGCATGGGAGACCGACGCGTCGTCGGCGCCCTCGTAGCGCTGCTGGCTGCGATCATGTTCGTAGTCGGCGGCTGCGGCCAGTCGGGTAGTGGAAAACCCACCGGGTCCGATTCCGACGAGCCCGCACCCCCTGAGGCGCAGGACGCAATCGTCAAGGGCCTGCAGACGATGTTCACCTGGTACCCGGCCCGCGACGCGTCCCCGCGCGACGCCTACATCCGGGCGCTGCCCTATCTCGGCCAGAAGTTGCAGGACGGCAAAGACAACACGATCGAACGGGGCAACAGCGTCTGGTGGCAGGAGTGGAAGGAAAAGCGCGCCGAGGTCAATGCCACCGCCCTGCTGGTCGCGGGCGAACATCCCGCCGACCAACCCGATACGGTCGAACGGTCCGTCCTGGTAACGCAGACCGTCAAAACGCCGGACGGCCAGGTGCTCGAAACCGACCCGATGCTGATCGAAAGCGTCGTCGCCAAAAAGAACCCACAGGGCTGGCACGTCGAGACCATCGACTTCTTCAAGACGAACCAGTTCCGCACCCCAGACTGCCCGCCGGGCCAGTCTCACCAGCCGGCGCCGAGCGGACCGTGCGCGCCCAATCCCCCGCCGCCCATCCAATGTCCTGACGGGACCGCAGTGCCGCCCGATCAGACCTGTCCTGCACCGGTCACGGGGCCCGGCAACCCGACGGGCCCGGGTACGACAACGAAGACGACACACCAGTGCCCCGACGGCAGCACGATTCCGGCCGACCAAGCCTGCCCGACCAATCCCGGCACGACGTCGCAGCCACCCAAGGAATGCCCTGACGGCACAACGGTTCCCGCTGATCAAACGTGTCCGACACCGGTCACCAAGCAATGCCCTGGTGGCACGACCGTGACGGGTACTGAAACCTGTCCGCCGCCAACCACGTGCGGCGACGGCAGCACGGTCTATTCGCCCACCACCTGCCCGTCGCCTACGACGTGCGGCAACGGCAGCACCGTCTACGCACCGACCACCTGCCCGTCACCGACCACTTGTGGCAACGGCAGCACGGTCTACCCACCAACCACCTGCCCATCACCGACCTCATGCAGCGACGGCAGCACCGTCTACGCCCCCACCACTTGCCCGCCGCCGCCGGTCAAATGTGCGGATGGTTCGACAGTGCCCGCCGGCCAGACATGCGCGCCGGTCAAATGTCCCGACGGTACCTCGGTACCCAACGGCCAGACGTGTCCGCCGGTGAATTGTCCGAACGGCACCACGGTGCCCAACGGTCAGACGTGTCCGCCGGTGGTTATCGAACGCCCGGCAAATGCACCCGGATTCACGTGTTCACCCGGCGGCGGCATTCTCGGACCATCCTGCTCCTGCAACGCTTCGGGCTGGGACTACGTGGGCAACAACGACGGCTCGAATGGCAAGTGTGTGCCCTCGGGTCCGGGGCCGGTCGTGCATTTCGCGCCGACCGTCGGCGGCTGGGGTAAGACCGCCGTCGCACCCGGCCGCGACGTCCGCATGAGGCCGATCATTCAGTCTGATACAGGGCCAGATCCATGCCTGACGGGTGGGCTCACGATGTGCGTGATTCGACCGATGCGGTAGTCAGTCCTGGCAGTCGAGATCGATCGGGCGGTTGAAGGGATCGATTGCGGCAGAAAGGGAATCGGCCGCGGCGTGCCGCGTGGCCTCCTCGTTGTCGTGGATCGACTGCAGGTGTTCCTGTAGTGCACTCATGCCGCAGCCGGTGAAGTCGACGCGGTGCGTGGTGGTTCCGTCGTAGGTGTGGAAGCGACGGGCGTGCTCGCGCTCGTGCGGGGTCAGCACGTCACGCAGAAACGCCCGGACCCTGCGCTGCTGACATTCGGTCAGACCGTCGGGCATGTCAGGCATCGTGATCGTCACGTTGGCGTGGTAGGCCACGCTGAACATCCCGACGGCGTGCACGCATGGGTCGTCGTCGGGGCAGTCGGTGCAACTCTTGGCGCGCTTGATCGACTTCGGCGCCCATTTCGACACGCCGCCGTCGTAGTCGGCGGTGGTATCCCCGTGTAGCGACACACTCGGCCCGCCACCGTGCACGCTCGGGCTCGGCCGGTGCGGCTCGGTGAGCAGTTGGCACACCGCGGCGTTGCCGGCCATGCGCTGTAGGTCGGTCACCAGCCGGGCCCAGGTACGCGCCGGTGTCTGCATAAGAAGCGCCTGCGATGGCGCCATCCGCAACGGTTGGATGTCGGGACCGGTTGCCACCGCTCGGGTCGCCCGTTGCCGGCCCACCGCGGCTATTCGGCGATTGCGCCTCATCGGTCCAGTGGACGCTCCCTGCGATGCCGTGTCCAGATGCCGATGTGGCCCTGGCCCGAAAAAGTTCGGCATGTGGTCTAGCGCACAGCAGTGTGAATGCCATACCATTTTGCAATACAGAACATAATTTTGCATTGCAGAACGGATTGCGGATGCGGAACAACTCATCGTCACTGCGACGGGCGCTGAACCTGCTCGCCCTGGTGGCGGCCACAGCGGGCCGCGACCAGGGCGCCAGCCTCACTGAGCTCGCCGCCGGCATCGAGTCGACGAAGAGCACCGTGCTGCGACTGCTGGCTCCGCTGGTCGAGACCCAGTTGGTCCGGCAGGAGGCCGACGGCACCTACCGGATCGGCATGGGCGTCCTGAGCCTCGCCGGCGCCTATCTCGCCGATCTCGACATCCGGACCGCCGCCCAGCCCGTGCTGCGCGAATTGGCCGACGCCACCGGTCACGCCGCCCATCTGCTCGTCTACAGCGAGGGCCGGGTGACCTACGTCGACAAGGTCACCGGCAAGTCCCCGATTCAGATGGCTTCGCGGATCGGCGACACCGGCACGGCCTACTCGACGGCCAGCGGAAAAGCGATGCTGGCCTACCTCGACGAGGACGAGGTACGACGCGTCATCGAACTCGGTATGCCCGCCAAGACACCGTCGACCATCACCGACGCCCAGCAGCTGCGCGACCATCTTGCCGTCGTCCGCAAGCAGGGCTACGCCTACGACGATCTGGAGAACGAGGACGGAATCCGTTGCGTCGCAGCGCCGGTGTTCAACCACACGGGCGCGGTCGCGGCCGCCGTGAGCGTGTCGGGACCTGCCGAGGCGGTGTGGAACAACCGCGCGGCCTATACCGGCCTCGTCGTCGACGGCGCACAACGAATATCGGCCCAACTCGGCTACCGCGGCGGTGACCGGAGCCCCTGACCACCCCGAGGCGTCTCCTCGCCGATAGCTCCCCACCTCCACCCCTGCACAGAAAGACATCCATGAAGCTCTCACGTTCACTGCGCAAGGTCGTCGCGTTATGCGCTGCCGCGGCAGTCATTCCCGCTGCGGCGGCCTGCACCCCGATGCCGGCAGGCGGTGGCGCGGCAGCCGCCGACTCGACGCTCAAACACGTGCTGGCGGCGGGCACCTTGAAGGTGGCATCGTGCCTGTCCTTCACTCCCTTCGGCTTCACCAACTCCGACGGCAAGCCCGACGGCTACGACGTCGACATCGCCAACGAGCTGGCCAAGGAAATGGGCGTCAAGCTCGAGGTCGTCGACACCACATCGTCGAACCGCATCCCCAATCTGCAGACCAACAAGGTGGACGTCGTGTTCTGCAACTTCACCCGGACGCTCGACCGGGCCAAGGAGATCTCCTTCACCAATCCGTATGTGGTGGCCACCGAGGGCCTGCTGGTGCGGACCGGTAGCGGCGTCAACTCCCTGGAGGACATGAAGGGCCGCACCATCGCCGTGGTCAAGGGCAGCACCAACGCCGACGTCCTACGCGAGCGGGGCATCGACGTGAATGTCGCCGAATTCGACAGCTCCCAGGCCGCCGTACTGGCCGTCAAGCAGGGCCAGGCCGACGCGATGGTTGAGGATTCCAACTTCCTGCAGTACCAGGCCAAACTGAACCCTGGCCTGACCGTGGTCACCAGCAAGTTGGTTCCCCTGGAGTACAACGCCTTTGGCGTCAAGCAGGGCGATCAGGTGTGGATCGACTATCTGAACCTGTTCTTGTTCGAGCTGAACACCTCGGGTAAGAACCTCGAGCTCTACCGCAAGTGGTTCGGCGCCGATCCACGCTTCCCGCTGCAGCCGGCATTCTGAGATCGGCGGTCCGAGAACATGTTCGAATATCAATGGCGAACCGTGCTGGCCTTCTGGCCCGACTATCTGCACGCTGCCGTGCTCGCCTTGCAGATCACCATCGCCGGTTTCGTCTTGGCGTTTGTGATCGCCGCGGCGGCAGCGCTGGCCCGCAATTCGTCATCGAGGCTGCCGCGATTCATCGCCACCTGCTACGTCGAGGCGATTCGTAACACCCCGGTGCTGCTGCAGATCTTCATCGTCTACTTTGCGATGCCGAGCTTCGGCCTCCGGCTCTCGGCAGTGACAGCAGGCACGATTGCCCTGGGCATCAACGTGGGCGCCTACCTGACCGAGGTGCTGCGTGCCGGCATGTCCTCAGTAGGCAAGGGACAGCTGGAGGCCGCGCAGATCCTCGGGTTGTCGAAGCCGACCGTGCTGCTGCACATCGTTGCCCCGCAAGCACTCCGCAACGTGTACCCGGCGCTGGTGAACAACCTCATCCAGGTGCTGCTCGGCACGTCACTGCTGTCGACCATCGCCGTGCCGGAGATCACCGGCGTCGCGACCGTCGTCAATGCCCGCACCCTGTTGTTCGTGCAGGTATTCGGGATCGCAGTGGCGCTGTATCTAGTGCTGAGCTATGGGCTTTCAGCGGTGGCGACGCTCATCGAGCGGTTGGGCTTCAAGGCTCCCGCGCCCAGCGGTGCACGTAAACGGCGTGCGCTGCGACTGATCGGAGCACGGCCATGAACTTCGGCCTGATCTGGCACAGCCTGCCGTTCCTGTGGTCGGGCTTCCTCATCACGCTGGCGCTCGCAGCGGTATCCATTGCGGGCTCGACGCTACTGGGCCTGGCCGTGGCGGCCGTCCGGACGTCGCGTCTGCCGGTATTGCCCGTCGTCGCACGCGCTTACGTCGAGATCTTCCGCGGCTCGCCGATCCCCATCACCCTGCTGTTCGTATACTTCGGGGCCGCACTGTATCTCGGGTACAGCGTCAACCTGTTCGTGGCCGCCGCGGTCGGGCTGAGCGTGTACCACAGCGCATTCGTCGCCGAGATCATCCGATCCGGGATCGAGGCCGTGCCCGTCGGCCAGCACGAAGCCGCCCAGATTCTCGGGCTCAAACCGGCCCAGACATTCCGGTGGGTGGTGCTACCGCAGACCGTCAAGATCGTGCTGCCGCCCATGGTCGGCCAATACATATCGCTGATCAAGGACACGTCCATCGCATCCATCATCGGGTTGGCGGAGATGATGAAAGTCGGCCAGTCCATCGTCGACCGCACCAGCGACCCAGTGTCGATCTACCTCGCCGTCGCCGTCTTCTACTTCATCGTGTGCTACCCGCTGTCGGTGTGGGTCACCCGGACCCAACGAAAGGCCATCTAGTCATGACAACCTCGACGCTGACCGACAACAAGGTCGGCCGCAACATCCAGTTGTCCGGTGTCACCAAGAGTTTCGGTGATCTGCAGGTTCTGCGCGACATCACGCTCGACGTTGCCGACGGCGAGGTCGTCGTCCTCATCGGCGCATCCGGGTCGGGCAAGAGCACCCTGCTGCGCATCATGAGCGGGCTCGAAACGGCGACCACCGGCGAGGTCGTGGTCGGCGGAGTACCCATGCACGACCCCAAACGCGCTCCGGAGATCCGCGGACACGTCGGCATGGTGTTCCAGCAGTTCAACCTGTTCCCGCACCTCGACGCGCTCGGCAATGTCACCCTGGCGCTGCGCAAGGTGTACAAGATGTCGAAGGAGCAGGCCAACACCAAGGGCATGGAAGTGTTGGCCCGCGTCGGCATGGATGAACGCGCACACCACTATCCGAGTCAGCTATCCGGAGGCCAGCAGCAACGCGTGGCGATCGCACGCGCGCTTGCGGTCAATCCGCGAATCATCTTTTTCGACGAGGCCACCTCGGCGCTCGACCCCGAGTTGGTCGGTGAGGTCACCAACGTCATGCGCAGCCTGGCCGCCGACGGTATGACCATGGTGGTGGTGACCCACGAGATGGGCTTCGCCCGACGCACCGCCGACCGCGTGGTCTTCATGGCCGACGGGGTCATCGCCGAGCAGGGCGTGCCCGAGGAGCTCTTCGGAAACCCGCAACACCCCAGGACCATTCAATTCCTCAGTCGTATCGCTGAGGCGTGAGTTCTTGATGTCGTCGGCGCATCGAGAACGGCTCAGCCCTCCTGCTGCGGGCCGGTCATAGTCTCGCCGAGATTGACACCAGGGTCGTGAATTCCCCGTCACAACAACCCCCACGTCAAACTCGGTGACGGGCACAGCTCAGCCTCGCGGCGGCCAGCCGTTGTCTCGTCGAGTTTGACACCAGGGTCGTGAAATCGCCATCACAACAAACCTCACGTCAAACTCGATGACGGGCAGGGCTCAGCCTCGCGGCGGGCCGGCCATGGTCTCGCCGAGATTGACACCACGGTCGTGAAATCCCCACCACAACAACCCCCACGTCAAACTCGGCGGCGGGCACTACTCAGCCCCGCAGCGGGCCGGCCATGGTCTCGTCGAGTTTGACACCAGGGTCGTGAAATCGCCGTCACAACAGCCCTCACGTCAATCTCGATGACGGGCAGGTGCCTACGCCCCGCTGATGAGCCACCGGGCCCCGCGCAACTTGGCGAGGTCAGTAGGCGTGGTCTGGGCAGCCTGCCGGTCAGGCATGTTGTGACTCTCTCGCGGCTGGTACAGCTCGCTATATGCAAACGTCAAAGCGGCAGTTGGGATCTTCGGTCCCGACGGCATACTCGGGTCGGCGGGCGCGCGCTCCTTGTCCAAGGTCCGCCGAATGCCCACCAACATGTCCGTGCAAGCCGTGCATGGGCTGAGGTTGCTCTTGATCTCGACCGCGACAATCCGCTCGCGGAAGGCGGAGCCCTGCTGCTCCAGAAAGTTGTCGAACTGGCTTTCGGTGTGGCCGGTGTTGGATCTGAAGAACGCAGCGCCACCAGATGCCCAACCGTGTGTCACGACTTCGCGTTGCTGGGGAAGTCCGGTCAAATTCGGTTCATTGGTGCCTGTGTAAACGCCGCCGCGTGGCTTGTTTCGTGACTCTGCGGGTAGTCGGTCGTCGGCATTGAACAGTTCATAACCCGAACCTCGAGGAGGCGTTGCACCTGTACCGCGCGGAACGGCACCGGCCATCTCCAACGGTGTATGGGCGGGTGGTTCCGGCTGAGTTTCAGTGGGCAGGTTTCGGGGTGGAACGCACACGGTGATTCTGGCGGTCATCTGCTGTCCGCCGCGTGGCTCCTCCGCCATGCGCGCGCGGTTCGGTTGGCCGAATTGCGCCTGGATGCTAAGCAATTTCGCCAGATTGCGGGCATGCTTGTCGTTCGCTTTCTCAACATCTTTTGGTGTCTTTGCTGCCGCGAGCTCTCGCGTCGCGTTGTCGATGTTGTTCATCGCGGTGACCGCTTCGGAGCGAGGATGCTGCTTGCCCTGTTGTTCTGGAAGCTCCGCCAAGCGGCCCCGATACAACCCAAGGAGGACTCCGAGTTCGGTGGGTTGGCTGGCGACGATCGTCTTGACGCCGCCGTCCTGACCGATCGTGCTGGTCACGGTGTGCCGCTCTGTTCCACCCTCAGGTTGACGTACCGTGAACGGAGTCTGGTGGCGCCCTGTTATTGCAGCGATCTTCCCCTTCGCCCACTCCTTACCCGCTTCAACCTTCCCCTTCACCCACGCCTTGCCTGCGGCCACCTTGGCTTTGACCTTGCTGCCGATGCCCTTGAGCCCGCGGATGATCGGCCCGGCGAGTTTGAGTCCGGTCTTGATGACGAAGTCGATGGCTTTGTTTACAGGCTTCTGCAGGGTGGCGATGATTTCTCGGATCTTCTCGCCGATGCCGCCGATGCCGATGGCACTGGCCAAGAAGCCGATCAGGATCGGCACCATCTGCCCGAGCACATCCTCGATCTTGGCGACGACGCCGCCGACGTTGCCCCGGACGATGTCGACGGCCGAGTCGATCACCGTGTTGACGAACTTGAGGATGCGTTCAGCGTTGTCGACGAAGAACATGATGATGTCGTAGATCAGCTTGCAGGCCTTGATGAATGCCGCGGCGGGGTTCAGCAGGCCGATCAGCCAGGTGATGCCGGCGGTGATGATCCGGGTGATGACGAAGTCTTTGACCTTCTCGAGGATCATCTCCTTGATGTCGCCGAGCTTGTCCATCAGCATCTGCCAGAGCCCCGCCAGACCCGTGGAGGCGATGGTCCGGAAGATCTCGACACCTTTCTCGATCGCGGCCATCGCCGGCTCGCCGATCTGCTTGACCAGCCGGTTGCGAATGTTGGTCCAGGTCAAGCCGAACAGCGACAAGAGCAGTTTGATGATGCCCTGCAGGTCGAACTTTTCAGGCAGCTCGACGCCGCCCTCGGCGAGCGCACCGAACAACCACGTCATCAAGCCCTTTCGCAGGTGCTCCAGGATGTTGTCCTTGAAGCGCATGATGCCGCCCTTGACCCCGTCGATCAGGTTGCCGAGGAATCGCACGGGGTGCTTGACGATGTCGCCGACGACGCTGGCCACCCGCGCCAGCGTGTTCATCAGCATCGAGGTGAGTTTGCGGATGGTTTCGATGACGGCCTTGATCGCTCCGATGGCCTTGTCCACCAAGCCCTTGTTCTCGGCCTGCAGCTCCTCGATGCGGTCGTCGAGACCCTTGCGGGCTTCGACGTACTTGGTGGCGAGCGTGTCGACCAGGGCGTCTTGCTTGGAGTTGACGTCGCTTTCCAGCTGCTCGAACTTGTCGTTGATCTCCTTCGACGCCTCAGCGCCGACCTTCTGCAGATTGGCAGGCAAACTCTTGACGTACGAGGCGATCTCGGTGCGGCCGGCCGCGATTCGCTTCTTCGCTGCGGTCAGATCGTTGCCGACGATGTCGGCCACCCGGGAGATCACCGTGTCCATCTGCTTGAGGTACAGTTCGCGGCCGGCCTCGTAGAACCGATTGACCGCGTCCGGCATGCCCAGCAATTTGTCCTTGGCCCAACGCAACCCGCCGAGCCAGCCGCTGTAACGATCCGCCTTGTACGCCGCCATCTTGGCTGCGACGAACGTCTCGAACGATTTGCGAGCGCTCGCCTCCCCCTCGTCGAACGCCTTCTCCACCTTGGGGTCGATGCCGTCGAGGATCTTCTTCACGTCGGCTTCGGTCGCCGCGAAGATGGCTTGCACCTTGGCCGTGACCTCGGCCCGTTTCGCCTCATCCTTGGATTTGGTCTTGCCCTTGTCGGCGACGAGGTGAGCCAGTGCCGCCGCCTTCGAACCTTGCATGCCGGTGATCCCGGCGGTCGTCGCCGCGGCGGCTTCGGTCTTCGACTGGTCGATGGTGTCCGCTTCGTGCTTGCGGTACTCGGCCGGCGCGGTGTCGGCGTGGGCCGCCGCTTCTTTCTTGTCGGCCAACGCCTGCTGAAATTGCGGCTCATTGGACTCGGCGAGTTGCTTTTCGTCGACATCCGCACTGGCCATCTCCTGGTTGGCCTCTTGCTTGCCTGCTTCGAGATTGAGTTGCTCGGCCGGCGCGGGCTTCGGTACTGCGCCGGCAGCGGGGACGGCCGGGGCCGGCGCCTGTTCCTCCGGCCCCATCGGCGTCACCGGCTTCGCGACGGCCTTCGAGGTGTCCGGTGGGGCGTCCGTGGCCGCCTCGATGTCCTTGGTCTCGCCCTCCTTGCCCTGGGTCACCATGCCCTTGATCTCGTCCTTGACCTCGCCGGCCTTGCCCGACTCCGCATACGAGTCGGCTTCTTTGAGGGTTTTGGGTGACTTCGCCTCGATCGCGGCCTTGACCGCGGCGATGAACGCTTTCTTGTCGAACGTCCCGGCCTGCTGGGCGTCCATCGTGTCGACCTTGGCCGCTTTGGCCTGCCCTGCGATGTCGTCGGACGGTGCCACCGCCGCGTCCTGCGCCTCCTTGGCTTTCGACCCGGCGGCAGGATGAGATCGCTTGTCGTGAGCCACCGACCGAACACCACCGGTGACAGCACCGAACGCGGGATCCTGGGCAGGCTTGACTCCCGGCGGCGCCACCGGGGGCTGCAGCAGTTGATCAGCACTCAACGCGGCGGGGCCGGGCGCGGCGGCACCGGCCGGTAGCGCCGGAGCGGCGGCCCGGCCACCACCACCGGCCGCGGCTCCTCGCTTGGCCGGAGCGGCCGCGACCTTGCCAAGTGCACTCTTGGCAGGCACCGGTTTGGGTGGCGGCACAGGCTTTTTCGGCGCAACCGAAGCCGGCCCGAATCCGGTGGTGGTCACCGCCAATGCCGATGCAGGCGGCTTCGGTCCCTCCAACTCGACAGGGACACCGACAGCCTGCGCGGCCTTCAACCCTTTCTCGACCGTGTCGACGGCAGGCTCGTCGCGGCGCATCTCCCCCAGCGCAGATTCGATCTCTTCCTTGCCGGGCGCTCTGAGTTTCCCCAGGAGCAGGGCGTTGACCGCGGCGTTGCCCGCCGCCCGCTGCAGCGCGGCCAACCCGGTCACCCCCGGCTGCGGTCGCGGCCGCCGAGTCTGCGCTCGCCCCGCCACCAGCGCGTCAGTGACCTCTCGCCCGGCCCGCGCCGGCTCGCTCATGGTGCCCCCGGTGGATTGGTTTCAGGCCGATTCTTCTTCGGCCTGCTCTTCTTCGCGCTGCACGAAGGTCTGCGCCGTCTCCTCCTCTTCGGGCGCCTCCTCGGCCACCCGTTGCACCCCGGCCGGTGCCGCCGCAGCGGGCGCCGGGCTGGACATCACATGATCGGCGTTGGCGACGGCCTCACGCTCGAACCGGTCCGACGGATGGCTGACCTTCACTCCGCCTCCGGTGTCGGTACCGTCGACCGGACCGCTGCGCTGCTGCACCACGTGCGTGAGCTCGTGGGCGATCATGTGCTTGCCCGCATCCGAACCGGGATCGTATCTGCCGCTGTCGAACACGATGTTCGAGCCGACCGTATAAGCCTGCGCATTCACCGATTTGGCCGACGCATGTGCGGCGGCGTCATTGTGCACACGGACGTCACCGAAGTCGTGTCCGAACCGGCCTTCCATATCTGTACGCAGATCGGCGGGAAGCGGTGTGCCCGCTGAGGACACCACATCGTGGACAGGTGAGCGGTCCTCGTCCATCAGCGCCGCCGTACCGGAGTTGCCTGCCGCGCGCTGCACGCCCAAGATCCCGGCCGGCCCGGCCACGTCGAGCCGGCCCGACAAGGCTGCTCGCATCGCGACCGCAGATTCGGGATCCTCGAGTCGAGAAGCCTTCGGGCGCAACTCTGATGCGCGTTCGTGCTCGCTGTCGTGGGTACGCATGCCGCCTCACCTCCTGAAGGTATGAGGCAACGATCCAGCGCCGGCCGGCACGGCGGAAGACGCGAAAGCGTGTCCGTTCGGACAGCGACACATGCCCGAACGGGCGGTCGACGACGATATCCCGATCTCACGGCTCGCATCAGGCCAACGTTGCACTCTTGGGCACACATCCGTGCCTTTCCAACGGGACTGGCGCTCGTATGCGTGCGGCCGCTGCCACGGAACACTGCCGCGAGACGACTCTGATCATGCTGGACAACGTTGCGAGGACGGTGGCTCCATGGCGCAGATCCTTTGCAAGGAGTGCGGGGCCGCAAACGACTCCGACACGCACTTCTGCGTACGCTGCGACGCCTACCTCGCCTGGGAGGACGACGCGCGGCCCGACACGCCGCAGGAGTCTCCGGCCACTGAGATACCCGAGCGCCAACCCGACGTGCCGGTGACCGCGGCCGACGACACCCAGCGCACGCCTGCACCGCGTGCGGACGGTGCCGCCCGGCCCCCACAGCTCACGCTGTTGACCACGATGGCGACCCTGGAAGCAGACTCCGGCGCCCAGATCGACATCGAGGTGCGCAACCGGTCTCCGATCGTGGACGCGTTTCGGGCCGACCTGATCGCTCCACCTCGGTGGTTGACGGTCGCCCCCGCGGAAGTCAGGGTGCTGCCCGACGAAAGTGGTTTACTGCCTGTGGCTTTCGCCATCCAGCCGGGCGCACAAGTCGTCACGCAGACGGTCGATGTGGTGATCCGGGTCTCTTCGCTGCGCGACACGGACCAATTCGCCGAGGCGAGCGTCTCGCTGCAGATCCCGCCCTCCGGACCACCCGTGTCGGTCAAGGTACAACCCTCGGTGGTGCGGTTGGTGGATCAGACCGAGGGGCGCGTCCAAGTCCTGCTCGACAACACCCGAAGCAACTACCCACGCGAGATCACCCTTGCCGGATCCGATGACGAGGCCGCACTGGAGTTCATGTTCTCAGCGCCCCGGCTGGAGGTCGCTGCGGGCCGGGTCGGCGAGGTCGACGTGCACTTCCGCGCACTGGAGATAGCAGAGGGCACGACGCAGACGCGCACGGCATCGATCACCGCCACCGACGGTCAGAACACCACCACAGCAAGCCTTACCGTGAATCAGGCGCGCTCGGCCGTGCTGCCGCTGCACTTGCGGTTGGAGCCCAGTGTGGCTCGGACCAAGGGGCGCCGCGACGTCCAACTGCGCCTCGTCATCGACAACCGCGACGGCCGCCGAGACCGGCTCGTCAACCTCGAAGGGCGCGATCCCGAGGGCACCATGCGGTTTTGGTTCGAACGTCCCAGTCACGTGATCCCGGCAGGAGCCGCCGTCAACGTGCCGGTTCGAGTGTCAGCGACCGGGCCGATCACCGCACAGCAGATCCGGCGACCGTTCAGCGTGGTCGCCGTGGAAAACGGCCGAGAAGTGGAAACGTCCGGAACGCTCGAGCAGATCAAAGGGTCGAATTGGGCGCGGGCGGTAGTGATCGCCGGCGCGACGGGGCTCACCGCTATCGCACTCGGCACGGGGTGGGTCCTATGGCGATCTCAACCAGTGTCGACGGCCCCTGACCCGCCCAGACATCCCGCGGCCGCCCCACATGAGCCAAAGCCATCGCATCTCGACATCGGCGTGGCCGATCCGTCCGGCACGCCGGACGTAACCGATACGCCCGATCCGCCGCTGAGCCTGCCCGGAACCAACGCCCAGGGATTCATCGATTATCCGGAAGCAAGCTGCGACCCGGGTAGCAGTCCGGCGGCCTTGGCAAGAACCACGAAGTCTGTGCTCGTGGTGTGCCGGGCCGGACCCGGGGACTTCTACTACCGCGGCGTGCGCCTCAGCGACCGGGCGAGCATCGAACTCGGCGATGCGGTCCGCTCGTCAGACGGATTCGACGTCACCAATCCGGCTGACGGTACTCGCTACCAAATACGGCCGCACAGGCTGACCATCATCACCCCCAGCGGCAAGGCGTTGATCGAGGACATGGTCGACTACGCGTCGATCTGAGCGACATCGCCTGTCGAGCCGCGCACCCCGCACCATGGCGGCCGGTCGACACTTGAGTCCTGTTGGCGGGCAGTCGATTCCGTCCGAACACCGGCACGTCACCGGGTCGACCACGGCTCGCCTACAGAGCGTGCCTCAAAGTGCACGATCCGTTGCCCGCACGACAGTCCCGGTGCGCCTCGCGGCACCGCCTCAACACGAGCACGATCATGGCCAGCCCATCAGACCATCGAGGAGGCGCAATGCCGACGTATCTGTCGCCGGGAGTCTATGTCGAGGAAACCGACTCCGGCTCAAGGCCAATCGAAGGAGTGGGCACCGCCGTGGCGGCGTTCATCGGCCTCGCCGAGAAAGGCCCGTTCAACAAGCCCACACTGATCAGCAACTGGACGCAATACCGCAAGACCTTCGGCGGCGCGATAGACGGAGCCTGCCTTGCTGAATCGGTCGCCGCGTACTTCCAGAACGGCGGCGGCAACTCCTACGTGGTCCGCATCGGGGACGGCGAGGGCGAAAACGGCTCTGCCGGCGCACAACAGCAACTGGTCGCCGGGCCGCAAGGCGTCCTGGCCAACTATCGGGTGGTGGCGCTGGACCCCAGTACGCCGCCGGACCGGTTACGCCTCGAGGTCGCGGCGTTCCACAGCGACGGCGAGGAGCAGCAGCCCGGCGGGGTCAAGCTGATCGTGCGGCGTGACGGCCAGACCGTCGAGGAATTCCCCAATGTCACCACTGCCCGGGGGAAGAACAACGTCGCCACCGTTGTCAACGCGGCCTCGCAGACGATCAAGCTCGAACAGATCTCCGGGAAACCGACCGAGGAGCTGCAGGCCGGCATGCAGATCGCACTCGCCGCACCGGCTGAGCTCGCCACGACGACGGCACCGGAACGACTCACCACCGACGACTACGTGGGCAACGTCGACGAACGCAGCGGTGTCGCGGGTCTGGAAACCATCGATGAGATCACCATGGTCTGCATGCCTGATCTGCTGACGGCCTATCAGCGCGGCGCCATCGACATCGATACCGTGCAGTCGGTGCAGCAGGCAATGATCACGCACTGCGAGCTGATGGGCGACCGGATGGCGATCCTGGATCCGCCGCCGGGATTCAACGCACAGCAGATCAAAGAGTGGCGCGTCGACAAGGCCCGCTACGACTCCAAGTACGCGACTCTCTACTGGCCGTGGGTCACCACCGGGGGCGGGAAGTACCTGCCGCCGTCGGGATTCGTGGCAGGCATCTGGGGCCGCAACGACGACACCCGCGGTGTGCACAAGGCGCCGGCCAACGAAATCGTCCGTGGTGCAATCGATGTGGAGACTTTGATCACCCGGCGTGAACACGATCTGCTCAATCCGGTTGGTATCAACTGCATCCGGGCGTTCCCGGGCCGCGGCATCAGGATATGGGGTGCCCGCACCCTGTCCTCGGATCCGGCCTGGCGCTACGTCAACATCCGGCGGCTGTTCAACTACCTTGAGGAGTCGATCCTCACCAGCACCGACTGGGTGGTGTTCGAACCCAACGACTACTCGCTGTGGGCCAAGCTGCGCCGCACCATCAGTGCGTTCCTGGTCAACGAGTGGCGTAAGGGAGCACTGTTCGGGCTGACCCCCGACGAGGCCTTCTACGTCAAGTGCGACAGCGAGACCAATCCCGCCGAGGGTATCGACGCCGGTGAAGTGGTCTGCGAAATCGGGGTTGCCCCAGTCAAACCCGCGGAGTTCGTGATCTTCCGCCTCTCGCAGTACTCCGGCGGCACCAGCCTCGTCGCCGAATAGCCCACCTGACACGAGGAGACAACCATGGCACTGCAGGACGACGACAGCTCGGTAGGCCACTCATTCGGACTCGAATTCGACGGAATCCAGATCAAGGCCATCACCGAGGTGACGGGCTTGAAGATGGAGCAGGACGTCATCGAGTACAAGTCGAACGTGGCCAAGGACGGCAAGTACAACATCAAGAAGCTGCCGGGCCGCTGGAAGGCCGGTGAGTGCACTCTGACCCGCCCGTTGACCAAGGACGGCAGCTTCGACAAATGGGTGAAGGATTCTCAACTGGGCAAGATGAAGGATGCCCGCAAGGGCGGTTCCATCATCGTCTTCGACTACGAGGGTGAAGAAGTCAAGCGCTACAACCTCACCGCGGCGTGGCCCAAGAGCCTGGAACTCAGCTCGATGAAGGCAGGCGACACCAGTGTCATGACGGAGAAGCTGGTACTGACGTACGAGAAGTGCGAACCCGCCTGATGCGGCGAGCAAATGTGCACGGCAGTTCTGCCCTGGCCGATGGGCCAGGGCAGAAGCCTTCCGATGAGCTGGTGCGCGAACTGCGCACCGAGTTTCCGTTCGTCCTGCCACGCGGCTACGTCGACGCTTCGGGCACCGTGCACCGTGACGGAGTGATGCGGCTGGCGACGGCCCGTGACGAACTCGTGTCCCAGCGCGACGACCGCGTGCGGGAAAGCCCGAATTACCTTGCGGTGGTGCTGATCGGCCGGGTGGTGACCCGCATCGGTGACATCGAGGATGTGCACGGTGGCATCATCGAGAACCTGTTCGCCTCGGATCTGGCGTTTCTGCAGGATCTCTACCGACGGGTGAACCAGGACGGCCACACGCATGCCCGGGTCACCTGCCCCCACTGCAACAACGATTTCGCCGTCGACGTTGCCGGGAGCCGCCTGGGGGAATCGTGACCTGCGGAGCCGACGCCATCTACCAGGAGGCGGCTTTCCTTGCCTACCACCTGCATTGGCCGCTCGACGACGTTCTCGACCTGGAGCACGCGGACCGGCGGCGGTTCGTGCAGCTCACCCGAAACCTGACCGCACAGAACTAGCTGGAGGCTCGTGATGCCGAAGTGGTGGCCCTGGGGTCGGCGCCCGGAACCGGTGGCGCCGCCCGCGCCCGCGGCTCGCCAGGAACCGGTGTGGCAGCGCCTTGCGGCCGTCACGCCCACCGCCGGCAACATCGAACCGACGGCACACCTCAACGGTTTCACCGCGACGCTGACCACCTCGCAGAACCCCGCTCTCACCAGACCGGTGCAACTGCTGGCGGTTGACGAGCACCATCGGCTGCCGGTGTTGGACACCGGATCGGCACAACCGGCAGAGCCGCCCCCAACCCCGGTACCCGCGACGCAGTCCAGGAACTGGGGACCGCGGTTGCCAAGTGTGCAGCGGGCCTATGTCGGCAGTCCGGTGCAGCGCGACAGCATTGCGGACCAGCCTGCCGCCGCAACGTTGCCGGTGATCGACACCGGCGGCGAACCCGAGCCTGAGCGCGCCATGGTCCAGGCCGCCGATCCCGACGAACGCCGACCCCTCGACGCGGTGACGGACGATTCGACACCCGCCGCACTACCTGCTCCATCACCAGCCACGAGTGAGCCATTCACGATGGCGCCGACGGCTATCGAGCGCCCGGCGCCGCCCGCGATCCAGCGCCTGACCACCGACACACCCCTGTTACCGGCCGTCGTACAACGGGTCCCGGCGGCGGCGCCGCTTCCGGCGGACTCGTCGAGCACCGCGCCGGCCGTGACATCCGGAGTTCCCGCCGCCAGCGTGCCCGAGGTCTTCACCGCCCATCACACCGAGGCCGAGACCACACCACTGCGCCACCTGCACACCGTCCAGCGCACCGACGCACCGTCCATCCCGACGCTGGCACCGCTTCCCCAGGTGACGTCGCCGCCGAGGACCGCCCGTTCCGAGCAGGATTCACCGCAACTGCCGCCGACCACCGCAATCCAGCGGATACCCGACGCCGCCGCCGAGGCCGCTGCCGACGTCGCCGACAACGTGGCGCAGCCTGCGCCGGAGGTCAACTTGGCCGTGGTCGACACGCCTGACAGTGAGCGACCGATGCGCACTGAGACTGCGGCTGCCGCCACGCCATCGGCCATCGCCCAGACCCCGTCACACGCACCGGCAGCCGTGCAACGCCTGATGCCGCAGCAGAGTCCGATGCCGGGGCCCACGGCGTCAGTTCCGTCGACTCCGCCGATTTCTTTACCGTCGACGCCGTCTTTACCTTCGACACCGTCGACGCGCGTCGACTCCCCCGCGGCACCCCGCCCGGACCTCACCACACCGGCGGTCGAGTCCGTCGTCGCCACCGACCTTCCGACAGTCATGCCCGAATTGCCCATGGTGACCGATGATTACGAGCCACCCGTGGCGCAGCGATCGGAGACGGTGCCGTTCACTGTAGCCGACACCCACCCGGTACTCGTGCCCCGTGTACAACCCGTCTCTGTTCTCGCCGAGCCACAGGCACCGACCGTGATGCGCACTGTTGGTGACGCCCCACATGGCGCACCGACCCCGACGGCACCGGTGCCCGTTGCCGCCCGATCCCCGATCACGCCGGACCCAGTACCGGCGGTCGATCTGCCAGTCGCACAACGGATCAGCTTGCCCGTGGTGAACAACGCTCCTGCCCCGACCGCTGCACCGCCCACTCGCAGACCCATACCGCCCACGCCACCCACCGTGCAGCGGTCGACCGGGTCGCCCCGGCGCCTCGTAGTGCTGCCCCCGATACGCAGCACCGATGATCCTGGCTCGTCTCCCGGGGTTGCCGCGGACGGGCCCGACGGAGCCGAGGTGTTCAGCAGCCCCCGCCCCGTCGGCCTGCAGCGCATGTTCGATGCCGGCACCCAGCGCATAGGGCAACGGGTCACGGTGCCCAGCACCCCCGTCGAGTCAGCACCGGCGCCGCCCCCGCCGGATCACTGGAGCTCAACGGAGACAGCACAATCCACGGCGAGCGCCCACGGGTATGACGCCGCCACCAACACCATCACCTTCGGCTCCCCGGGACTGCCGAGCATCCAGCGGGCGACCGAGGATCCTGCACCTGCCGCAGAACCGGCTGCCCCGATCGCCGCGGCACCGGCTATGACGTCTGCGCCCGCCGCGTCGGGTTCAGGCGCCCCGGCACCGGCGGCGACTGACGTCGACGAGTTGGTCAACCGGGTGTACGACGCGCTGGCCGCGCGGTTGCGTGCTGAGTTGTGGCTGGATCGGGAGAGGGCGGGCGCCCTCATGGATTTGGGCCGATAAGGAAGAGACGAGACCGATGAGCACGCCACAACTCCCCCCGGAGGACGCCGACGAGGTGTTCGTCGGCGTGTGTTTCGCCGTCAAGTTCGACAAGATCGATATCGGGAAGTTCAGCAGCTGTGAGGGTTTCGGCCTGGAAGTGGTGATGGAGCAGCGTGAGGAGGGCGGCAACAATGGCTTGGTCTGGCAGCTGCCGACCCGCATGAAGTACAGCAACATCAAACTGACCCGGCCGGTGGGTCCCGACAGCGCCAAGCTCACGAAGTGGATTGTCAAGGCCCTCAACGGTTTGACGCCGACCACCGGGGAGATCAAGGCGATGGACGCGGCCGGCCATCCGGTGATGACCTGGCAGTTGGAGGGTGTCGTTCCGGTCCGATGGACCGGGCCCAGCCTGAACCTGGACTCCCCCAAGGTGTTCACCGAGACCCTGGAAATCGCCCACCATGGCTTCACCCCTGAGAAGGGCTCTCCCAATGGCTAACACCGCAGTCGCACTCAAGGCCCCGCCGCCGGACAAGACCGGCGGCAGCGCGCCCGACACCTGGTCGCAGCCGCAGTACGCGTTCTTGGAGCTGTGGGAGCCCAAGCACGTCAAGGGCGGCAAGCCCGAACTGGGGACGCTGAAAGACAAGCTCACGTTCCAGTTCAATCCGAAAGAGGTGTCGATCACCAAATCTGCGAAGTGGGAACGTAAACCGACCAAGGAGAAGAAGGCCGGCCCCCCGGAGTATTCGGGCGCCGAACCGTGCAAGCTCAGCCTCGAGCTGTATTTCGATGCCACCGCCAAGGACGGCGTCGACGTAGTGGCTTCGGTGGACAAGCTCTTCGGCTGCTGCGTGCCGTGCAAGGAGGTGAAGAAGGGCGAACAGGCCATGCCGTTCCTGGTGGTGTTCAACTGGGGCCAGGTCAAGAGTTTCGCCGCCTACATCAGCCAGGTGCAGGCTAAGTACACCCGGTTCGCCGCCAACGGCATCCCGATCAGAGCGGTCTGCACAGTCAACCTGGAAGAGATCGACGTCACGCCGGATCCCAAGCAGAATCCGACGTCAGGATCGTTGTCGGCCGACGACGTTCACACCGTGGTAAGCGGCGACTCGCTGGCACTGGTCGCCTACCGGGAGTACGGTGACCCCCAACTGTGGCGATCGTTGGCCCGCTACAACGGGATTGACGATCCGATGCGGGTCCCCACCGGCACCCGGCTCAAGCTGCCCAGGCTCGAAGCCCTGACGGCGGCGGTGGGTTGATCGAGATGGCCACCGCAGCAAGCTTTCTCATAGACATCGACGGCTCGCCGTTACCTGACGACATCAGCCCACTGCTCACCTCTGCCTACGTCGACTCCAGTCTGCGGCTGCCGGACGCGTTCATGCTGCGCTTCCGCGATCCGAACCGGATCGTCATCGAGAAGGCCAAGGTGACAATCGGCGCCAAGGTGAAGATCACCGTCGGCAGCACCCAGACCGACACACCCGAGAAGCTGATCGAGGGTGAGGTGACCGCATTGGAAGCCGAGATCGGTGGCCCCGGTTCGTTCACCATCATCCGCGGGTACGACCCGGCGCACCGGTTGTTCCGCGGCAGGCACACCCAGTCCTACACCCAGACGACCGCATCGGACGCCGTCACCCAGGTCGCCCAGCGTGCCAAGATCCCGGCAGGCCAGATCGAGCCCAGCAAAACGGTTTTCGACCACCTCGGCCAGTTCGGTCAGTCCGACTGGGAGTTCCTCGACGGGATGGCCCGACGCATCGGCTATGAGCTGACGGTCCGCGACAACAAGCTGAGCTTCCACCCCCGCCAGGATGCCAACACCGCGCCGTCCGACGATGCCCAGAAGACCGACCCGCTGGTGTTGCGCCTCGGCACCGATCTGCTGCGGTTCCGGTCGGTCATCACCGCCGCCGAGCAGGTCACCGAGGTGGAGGTTCGGGGGTGGGATGTGGCGCAGAAGCGCAAGATCGTCAGCACGTCGCAGGCGGCGACCAAGAGCGTGGACCTACCCACGGTGAAACCCGCCGATGTGGCAAAGCCTTTCGGTGATCCGCGGTACGTGGCCTCCGACACCGCCTACCGGACCCAGTCCGAGGCCGATACCGCCGCTGCGGCGCTCACCGAGCAGATCAGCAGCTCGTTCGCCGAGATCGACGCAGTGGCACGGGGAAACCCGAAATTGCGGGCGAATGTCGGGATCACCGTCGACAACGCGGGCAAGCCGTTCGACGGTAAGTACACCATCACTGCGGCACGGCACCGCTACGATCCGGCCAACGGTGGTTACACCACCGCGTTCTCGGTGACGGGCCGCCAGGAACGCAGCCTGTACGGTCTGACCGCGGGTGGTGGGCGTCCCGCTGCCGGCGCAGGCGTCGTCATCGCACAGGTCAGCGATGCGAACGATCCGACGCACCAGGGCCGCGTGAAACTGACGTTCCCGTGGCTGTCCGACGACTATGTCAGCGACTGGGCGCGCACGGTACAGCCGGGAGCCGGGAAGAACCGGGGCGCCATGATGATCCCCGAGGTCGGCGACGAGGTGCTGGTGGCCTTCGAGCAGCAGGACCCCCAGCGGCCGTACGTGCTGGGCGGACTGTTCAACGGCGTCGACACCGCAAATGCCAAGGGCACCACGCTCATCGACACCGGCTCCGGAGCGGTCAACCGCCGGTCGCTCATCTCGCGCAACGGCCACCGTATCGACCTGCTCGACGAAAACGGCAAGACCGAAGGCATCACGGCCGAAACCGGCGACGGGAAACTCAAGCTGACACTGGATTCCGTCGGCACCCGCATCATCGTGCACAGCGACGGCACAGTGCTCATCGAGGGCCGCAAGGGCATCGTCGTCGATGCCGGCAACAGCGACCTCGAGCTGAAAGGCAAGAAGATCTCCGTCACCGCCACCAACGGCGTCTCGGTGTCCGGCGGTTCGGGTGCGGTGAACGTGGAAACCCAGACCGCTCTTTCGCTACAGGGCGCCACCGTCAAGGTCGCGGCGAAAGCCGCCGGTGAGTTCAAGGCCGGCGGCCCCAACGTCATCACCGGCACTCCGGTCAAGATCAACTGAGAGGGTCCAGAGCATGCCTCCTGCAGCACGTGTCGGGGATATGACCGGTCACCCGGGCGCCATCGGTCCGCCCGGCGTACCCACCGTGCTGATCGGCGGAAGCGCGGCGGCGACGGTCGGAACTCCGCACATCTGCGCGTTTCCCGGTGTGGTGCCTCATCCGCCGAATGCGATCATCCCGCCGGGAAGCTTGACGGTACTCATCGGTGGAATGTCCGCGGCCCGCGTCGGAGACATGACCGCCTGCGGCGCTCCCATCGTCGGACCCGGCTGCCCGACCGTGCTGATCGGAGGGTGAGCAGATGACCAACGAATTCATCGGGGCCGGTTGGAACTTCCCCATTCAGGTCGACCCCACGGATGCGATCGCGCTCGCCACCGACGTGCGCGACGTCGAACAGGCCATCGAGATCATCATCCGCACCGCACCGGGTGAACGGCCCATGAGACCTGAATTCGGCTGCCGCATTCAGGATCACCTGTTCTCACCGATGAACGACGCGACGCTGGCGGCGATCGCCAACGATGTCCGTCGGGCGCTCGAAAGGTGGGAGCCCCGAATCGATGTGGAGGACGTGCGGGTGCTGTTCAACCGTCACGATCTGGGCATGGCCCACATCGATGTGGGGTATCGGATCCGCGGCTACAACGACGAACGCAATCTTGTCTTCCCGTTCTACGTGATCCCCGACGAGCCAGGCGCACCGGCGCCGGCCGAGCTGTCCCCTATGTACCGGTGGAATGAGGTCTGAGGATGCTTCCCGCACCGAATCTCGACGACCGGACATTTCAGAACCTGGTCGACGAAGCCCGCCGCCGGGTCCGGCAGCGCTGCCCGGAATGGTCCGATCACAACATCTCCGATCCCGGCATCACATTGATCGAGACCTTCGCGATGATGGTCGACCAGCTCATCTACCGGCTCAACCGGGTGCCCGATCGCAACTACATCAAATTTCTGGAACTACTGGGGATGGAGCTCCGTCCGCCCGGCGCGGCTCAGGGCGAGGCGACGTTCTGGCTGTCCGCACCGCAGCCGCAAACCATCACGGTGCGTGAGGAGATCGAGGTCAGCACCGATCGCACCGACCTCGACGAACCGATCGTGTTTTCCACCACGGAGAAACTCGACATCGTTCCCTGCTCGCTGGACGGCGGACGCGTCGCGACCCAGTCCGGTGGCGGCGAGCCCGTGGCGCAGCGCAACGAGCCCGGTGGCACCGAGTTTCGCTGTTTCTCAGAGCGCCCCGAGCCCGGTGACGCTCTGCTGATCGGGCTGGACTGCGCGGTGCCGTCGTGTGCGGTGCTGCTGAGGGTGGACTGCCGGGTGTCCGGCGTCGGCGTCGACCCGACCAATCCCCCATATGTGTGGGAAGCCTGGACCGGCGGTCCCGACTGGGTGCCGTGCGAACCGGGACGCGACGAGACCAAGGCCTTCAACAAGCCGGGCGATGTGATCCTGCACGTGCCGCGCGGACATGTCCTCGACTCTCCGCCTCGGGTCGGCGGCGAAGCGAGAGGCTGGCTGCGGTGCCGACTGGTGGATACCACCCCCGGTCAGTCGACCTACAGCGAATCACCGTTCATCACATCGATTTCCGCGTGCACCGTCGGCGGCACCGCACGGATCATTCATGCCAGGGTGGTGCGTGACGAGCCGCTGGGGACGTCCGACGGCACTGCCGGGCAACGCTTCGGACTGCAGCATCGACCAGTGCTGCCATGGAACGGCACTGCGTTGACTGTCTCGGGCGAGAGCGAGACCTGGCAAGCCGTGGAACACTTTGGCGAACAGGATGATTCGAGCCGGTCGTTCCACATCGACCCGGTCGCGGGTGAGATCGTGTTCGGCCCGATGGTGCGTGAAGCGGACGGCGCGGTCCGACAGTACGGCAAGATCCCGCCACGTTCCTCAGCGCTGGTGATGGCCGCTTACCGCACCGGCGGCGGCCGCAAGGGCAACGTCGGGGTGGGCCGCATCCGGGTGCTCAAGACCAGCGTTCCCTACGTGGCGCGGGTGGAGAACCGCCGCGCGGCTGTCGGCGGCGCCGAGGCCGAAACGGTTGACGAGGTGAAGGTACGTGGTCCGATGCTGCTGCGGAGCCGCGGTAAGGCCGTCACCGCCCAGGACTTCGAACAGCTGACCCTCGACGTGGCACCCGAGGTGGCCCGGGCCCATTGTCTGACGGCCGTCGACGCCCGGGAAGCAGGGACGGTACGGGTACTGATCGTGCCGCACGTGGCCAGCGATGAGATGGACCTGGTGCGCCGCGAAGATCTGATCCCCGAACCCGAGACCATCCAGCGGATCAAGAACCATCTGAACCGGCGGCGCCTGGTCGGCACCCGCGTGGTGGTGGAACCACCGCGCTACCGCGGGGTCACCGTCGTCGTGGCGCTCGCGGTGCTGCCTGGCTACTCCCGCACCCAGGTGAAAACCGATGTGCAGCGGGCACTCAACAGCTTGCTGCATCCGCTGACCGGTGGCCCCAACGGCACAGGGTGGCCCATGGGACGCGCCGTGCAGGTGCACGAGGTGGCCGCGGCGCTCGCCCCGGTCCCCGGGGTCGACATGGGCCGCAAGGTGACGGTGCAACTGTTCGCGTTCGACCCCATCACCGGGGAGCGCTCCACCGAGCCCGCGGAGGTGATCCCGCTGGCGCGCAACGAGTTGGCCTACGCCTTCGGTAAACACAGTGTCCGGATGGCCGACCGATGAGAGCGGGAATCGACAACCTCGGCACGCCAATGCCTTTCATCGACACGATGCCGTCGGTGTACTGGGACGACTGGCTGGCCGCGGAACTGTGTGCGGCGTTCGATGAGGTGCTCGCACCGGTGTTCGCGACGCTGGACTGCCTGCCTGCGTATCTCGATCCCGGGACCACCCCGGCCGACATGCTCGACTGGCTCGCGGGCTGGATAGGTCTGACTGTGGCAGGTCGGGAGCCGGCACACAAACGACAGCTGATCACGGCGGGTGCGGCGCTGTTGGGTTGGCAGGGCACCACGCAGAGCATCCATGACTCCGTCGTCGCCGCGTTCAACCGGGACACCGAGGTCATCGAATCAGGCTCGGCCACATGGTCTCTCACGCCGGACTCGCGCCCCGGCGGCCAATCGACTCCGGGCCTGCTGGTTCGGGTCACTGTGAACGTCGACGATGAGGTGGATGCGCGCAGTGTCGACGCACTGGTCGACGCGATCAAACCGGCTCACATACCGCATCGGATCGAACTCGTCACCCGCGCGGCACCACCTGTGCCTCCCCCGGCCGACGATGCGGCAACCGAGCCTCCCGCCGCGGCGGGTGCCTGAGCTACGACCGCCAGCGCTCCCAAGCGGCCTGCTTGGAAGTACCGGACACCTCGGCGACCTGCGCCCACGAGTTCGACGTCGCCAACAACCGCGCCGCTTCGCCGACCTTTTCGCCGGTGTACGCCACCACATGCAGCAGTTCGGCGAATGCCTCGCGGCTGCCCCGAGCGCTCAACTCGTCGATGCCCCGGCGGATGAGCGCCGCCAATTCACTGTCGGTCAAGGCGTCCACGGGAGTGTCTGGGTCTGCCGGCATGCGGGCATTCTACGGTGGCAACGCTGCCCCCACGTCGAGACGCAATTCGGCATCGGTCGAATCGAATGACCTCGTCCAAGTGGTTCCCGGCCATCGGTAGTGAACGATCCCGGAGTCAGGACGGTAGTCCGCGGTGTACAACGTTCCGAAGCCGCCTCTGTAGTCGGTGCTGCGCAGTGGGGTCCGAAGGAACTCGCGAGCCACGGCATCCGGGTCCGGGTGGTCGCGCAGCACCTCGATGAGGTGTGTCTGACGTTCCACGCTACGGAAGCGCTTGGCGTGCAACGGATCGGCAGGCCGATCGAACCTGTGGTTGGTGGCCAACGGCACAGCGCGTACTTCCATCGGTCGGCCGGGAGCGACGTAAGCCGTGCGATGGCACCCGGTCTTATCGGTCAACGTCAGGTTGTACGACATGGCGACCGGCACGCCGGACAGTGCAGACAAGGCGTCGGGCACGGTGCCCGCGATCTCGAGCAGATACCGCACCACAAGTGGGATCCCGAAGCCAGGACCGGACCCTTTCGCGCCGCCGAACGTCAGCGACACCGCGAGCCCGTCGGAATTCATGCCGTCCAGCAGGCCCCACAGACAATCACTGGTGCCGGTCACCACCCGCTCCCCCAGCCGCGTCGTCAGCACGACCTGCTCGAACAGATCCGGGTGGTAGTCGTAATTGCGGATCAGGGCCCGGCTTCCGGGCCCTGTTTGTCCTCCTCGCGTGCGGGTGTCGACGACGACTTGCGAGCAAGCCGGTGCGAACGCGGGCATGTTCCAGTGCGTGAGCATCGCGGCCGCGGTTGGATCGCGATCGGTCAGTGCCACGAGGCGCTGCCACGCCGGATGTAGCTCGGGCATGTACCGCAGCAGCGCAGCTTCGGCCTGGGCGGCGGTCGGACGCCGACCGGAGCCTGGCCGTAGATACCAGGCGCGGTAACCGGGCCACGTCGCGTCGTAGAGCGCACGCCACCGCGGGCCCGGCAGGTCTTCGCGGAATGCGTGCAGGCTGATCGATTGGAACACCATGCGTCAAGGTTTACTTGACGAGCGTCCATCCGTCAAGGACACCCTGACGCCCTGAGGCGGCGCGAGCGCCGCGAAGGCACCCGACACGCGCGGTTTACGCCTGGCCGACGTCGATCTTCGACAGCGCATCGCGTATCAAGGCCGTCACCGGGGCCAACAATCGGTGCGCTTGTTTACCCCGGAAGTAGCTCCTCAGCACGATTCGACGGGCGCCAAGACCTGGAACATCCAGCGTCTCAACACCTTCCAGTGACAGACCGTGTAGCGCCAGCGTCGGGATGACCGCCATGCCCTCACCTGCGGCGACCAGCGCGAGCGCAGTCTGGGTCGCAAAGTAGCGGTGGATTGTCGGCTGATCGATTCCGGCCACCCGCCGCAACCGCAGGAGCGCCTGCGCACTGGCATCACTCGGACCCACCCCGAGCCACGGGAGCTTGATGCGACCCAAATCCGCCGTATCGGTCAGCAGGGTGCCCGACGGGACAACCAGCTTCCACGGTTCGTCGGTCAACGGGATTTCCGTGACACCGCTCGGCAGCGGCTTGGGTGGTTCACCCGCGTCGAATTCGATGACCGCAGCATCGAGTTCGCCGGCCTTGAGAGACCTCAGCAGCACGTCGCGGTCGGCTTCGACCACCTCGAAGTGGATACCGGGCAGATCGCGCTTCCACTCCGCCAACGCCGGGGCGATCACCACCGAGAGAAAACTCTGGAAGCCGCCGATCCGCACGGCTCCCTGCAGCTCGACGGCGCCTCGGTCGAGCCTCGTCCTGGCCTCGAGAAGTGTCCGTTCGATTTCCTGGGCCGCCTCGGCCAGCACGAGCCCCTCGGCCGTGAGCGCCGAACCTTGCGAGGTTCTTGTCATGAGCGTGCAACCGGTTTCACGCTCAAGGTGGGCGATCTGCTGCGACACCGCCGAAGGGGTCATGTGCAGCACATCCGCGGCCGCGAGGACTCCCCCGGCGCGGGCGACGGCCAGCAGAAAGCGCAGTCTACGCGGGTCGATCGGCATTCAGTAATGCTAAACAGGACATCAAGATCAATTCAATTGTCATGAATGAAACCCGCGGGCAATACTGGCGCAGACATTGCATTGTTGAGAGAAACGGAGTCTTGGCGATGTTGGCAGCGATCCTCGGCTGGCTTGGAACGGTAGGGACTTTCGTTGCATATGTACTGGTCGTCCGCGGTCGGCTGATCGCCGATTCCTGGCGCTACGGGCTCCTGAACGCACTCGGTGGCACCTCCGGCGCCATCGCCGCGGGGCTGTACGGCGCGTGGCCGAGCGCTGTGTCGAACGTCATCTGGGCCAGTGTTGGCTTCGTTACCGTGGCCGCCGCCACAAAGACCCTCTTCCCGATGCCTGGCCGTGAGAAAGATCACGGGTTCCCCGCGCCGTCACCGGCCACTGACGTCACGAACGGACAAGGCGGCCTGTGCGCGGCGCCCGCCGACGCCTGACGACTCCGAAGGCTTGGCCCGCGATTCGCGAAACCTGCCGTCCAGCAAAGTATCTCGCAAGAGACGGTCGTGGAGGCCAATTACGCGATCGCCCAGCGCCTGCTCGAAGCGCAGCGCGACTTCACCCTGGCCGTGATCGAGAAGTCCACTCCGGCCGAGGCCAAGTAGCAACGCGGCACTGAGGCCGCCGGCCACTCATTGGCCGACCAGGACCCGCCACCACTCTCAGGTGGCGGGTCCTTCCACACTGCAAGCGGTCGGGGCCTTCGCGACATCAGCAAACCCCACCCGAACGCGTCGGTCCGCATCTACTGTCGACTCGGCTGCCGTTCACGTCACCGCCGTGCGGCCCGCCACCGACTCGAAGGACGGAAGCCGACCATGAGCGATCGAGGCGCAGTCGAGGCGCCGAGCCTGTACCACTATCTGGCCGAGCCCTACCGAGCCGTGGCCGGCCACATGGCGTTCGTCGGTGCCATCCCGGCGTTGGGCATGGCGCATGCCGGCGAAGGGCACGGCCGACATGTGCTCGTGATTCCCGGCCTGATGTCGGACGATCTGTCAACGCGGTTGATGCGCAAGACGATTGATCTGGCCGGCTACCGGTCTCATGGCTGGCGATTGGGCCGAAACATCGGCCCGACCCGTACGGCGATCGAGGGTGTGGTCACCAGACTGGAAGATCTCGCCACGCGGCAGCACGGACCGATACCGGTGATCGGCTGGAGCCTGGGTGGTTTGTTCGCGCGTGGACTCGCCACACTGCGACCGCAGCTGGTCGACCGAGTGATCACCATGGGGTCACCGATCAAGCACCTGCCGCATACTCGTTGGACCAGTGGCCCACCCACCACGCAAACCCGGTCCAGCCGACCACTTCGATATTTTCGAAGTCGGACGGCATCGTGCACTGGAAGGCCGCCCGCGTGCACGACGGACCACGCGCCGAAAACATCGAGGTCTACGGATCCCATTTCGGGCTCGGCGCCAACCCCACCGTCGTCCACGTCGTCCTCGACCGGCTCGCAGTGTCAGTGCACGACTGGCAGCCCTTCCGCGCCGAACCCCTTATCGCACACCTGTTTCCGCATTCCCACCCAGTCGTCGTCTGACTCACGCCGCGACTGCCGCCACCGCGCGTACCGGCCAAATCACGTATGTGATGGTTCCAGGTCGGCCTGCATCCGCGCGTACTCGTGGCGCACCAATTCGGCGGAGCTGTGGTCGCCCAGTGCCTCGTGCAGTTCGGCCAGTACCGCCCACGCGGTGTCCTGGTACGGCTCCAGCTGCACTGAGCGTTGCGCCATGACGAGCGCGTGCTCGAACTCGCCGAGGCTGCGGTGATCCGCCGCGAGCGCCGCGGCGGCCGCTGCGGCCGCACGCTGTAGCCGATCACGTTCCGCGTCAAGGTAGGACGATCCCGAGATCTCGGGCAGAAGTTCGCCGGTGTACAGGTTCATCGCCTCCTGTCGCGCGGTCATCCGGCCGTGCAGATCTCCGCGCGCCGACGCCGCGGCAGCCCGGGCCAGGGCATCGGTAAAGTCCCGGACGTCGACAGTGGACCGCTCACCCAATTCCAAGCGGTAGGACTCGCCGCGGCGACCGATGACCAGATCAGCCTGAGCGAACATGGTCCGCACACTCGACACCGCCACCTGTAGTCGGTGACACGCAACCGTGTGGTCCACACCCGGCCACAGGATGTCCTCCAGCAGCTCGCGGTGGTGGTCGCGCCCCGGCGCTGCCGAGAGGATCTGCAGGACCCAACGTGCTTGAGGCCGAAGTTGATTCAGTCCAACGACCTCGCCGTCGATCGCGATGCGGTATTCGCCGAAGCACGTGATCGCCACCGGTGGCAGGCTGGCCTCGACCACCTCCGTCGCCGTGGCGACCGCACCGCGTGGCGCGTCGGCGTCACCACGGCCCAGCAGCGGTACGCCGCAGGTCTCGGCCATCCGGGCAGCTTCGGTCAGCTCCGCACCGGTGCCCATCGACGCCAGCAGGCCGAGCGCCACAGCCTGTGCACCGCGTGATCGCAATGCCTGGCCGGTTGCCACCAGTTCCCGGATCACAGGCTCGGTGGCGTCCAGATCCGTCGCCACCAACCGGCACCACAACTGCAGCACCGGCGCACCGAGTTCACCGAATATCGTGTTGGCACTGACCAGTTCGCCACTGCCGTCCTGACCCACCCGCTTCTTCGCAAGACCCGCCGCAAACAGCAGCAGGCCGGCGCCCCAACGATCCCCCACCCGCTCGGCAGCGTCGATGATGTCCGAGCAACTGTCCAGGCGCCACAGCGCATCCCGCGACACGATCAGCGAGACTTGCTCCAACCCATGGCAGAGTCGCGCAACCCACGGCAAGCCCTCGTTTTCGGCCGCCACCGCGATGGTGCTGAACCGCGCGGACGGATCGGCAGCGGCGCCGTCGAACAGATCGAGCGTGGCCAGCGCGAGGTCGGCACCGACCGCCGCCAATGCGTCGACGGGCCCCTCGGCCTGCACCGTCCCGGCGATCGATTCGAGCAGCGCCCGGGCTGATCTGAGCTCGCCCGCAGCGATCGCTGCCAGCCCACAGGTCAATTGTTCGCGAGCATCCGCGCACCGGTGCCCGCCGGTGGGGTCGGGTGAGCGGACCAGGGCCTGCCGCAGCGGCCCGCTCCAGTGCTGGGCCAGAGTCCCCGATCCCGGCGACCGCCTGGCGTGGTCGGCGGACAGCCAAGCCGCCGCCACGCCGGATTCGGCGCGGCACATCTGTTGATAGTTGGGCTCGTCGTAAAGCGTGCGGGCGTGCCGGTACGCCTCGACGGCACGCGTCAATGCGCCTTCGCGGACCAATCGCCGCGCATGGGCCAGCGCCAACCACGGATCGTGCTGCCAGGTGCTGGCAGGCAGGAGATGGGCGTCGTCGAGCGCTGTCGCATCGATGCGCGGCCCACCGGTGTCCTGGACCAGGCGCGACACCGAGGACCAGTCGCCGGCCTTCGCGAAAGCCCTTGCCGCCGACCGAGTCTCACCGAGCGATTCGAGGACGGCTGCACTCTTGCGGTAGCACTCCCGGGCAGCTGCCGGGCCGTACTGCTCGACCAGCGCCAGCTCCAGATGCGACTGCAGCACCTCGTGATAGCGGAAGTAAACCCCGCCGTCGTCGGTGAAGGTGAACAACTGGGCACTTTCCAGGTCTTCCAGGATGCGGTGGCTACCGGTGATCCCCAGCAGCGCGTCGCAGGCCGTACCGGAGAGCCGTCCGAGCGCGCAGGTGCGCAACAGGAACTCGCGACGATCAGCGGGCAGTTCAGCGAGCACATTGCGGGTCAGATAGGAACGCACCAGTTTGGAACGGCCGCCGAGGCCGGCGACAGCCTGATGACGCTCGACCGCTGTGCGCCCCACGGTGGCCAGGTGGAACAGCTGCAGGCCCGCGGCCCAGCCGCCGGTGCGACGCGTCAACGCCGCGGCGGCCTCCGGGCGCAACGGCTCGCGGTAGACCGAGGCGAACAACTCTTCGACCTCCCACGACCGGAAACGCAAGTCGTCACTTCCCGTTTCGGAGATCGACCCCGACACCCGGATGCGGGAGATGTTGAAATCGGGCATTCGGCGCGACCCGCAGATCAGTTGAAGGCCCCGCGGCCGCAGCGAGATGAACTGCTCCAACGCCCGCTCGGCCGGGGTCTCCGCGATCTCGTGCACATCATCGAGGATCAGGACGCCACACACGCTCCTCCTGCGATCTAGAGCAGAAAGCAGATCATCCATCGAACCCGCATCGTCGGTATCGGTCACCACCGACAGGGCCGCTGCCAGGTGCGCGACCATCCGAGGTTCGGTCGAATCGTCGGAGGTGATCCGATACCACCCCACGGGCCGGGCCGACGCGGTCGCGACGTGGGCCAGCAGAGTGGTCTTGCCGCAGCCCGCGGGCGCCACCACGAGGTCGACATTGGTTTGCGAGCCCGACAGCAGCGGCCCTTCCAGCCGAGCCCGGGAGAGACCAGAAACCTCGGGCACCCGCAGCTTTTCCTGCAGCACAACGCGTTCAATCATGGTTGTTCGTCCACCTGTCCGAACAATCGACGCTTCCCGCCGGATCGCGCTTCATCTTTGCCAGTGATCCTTGCTCGCGTTTCCTGTGCAATACCTTGTGGCGAGCATATGGCCGGGGTCGGCATGCGGGATCGAGTAATGCACTACTCGAATTTTCGGCGCAGGGCGGCGGGTAATCGCCCGATCGGTTCAGAGGGTCGGCTTGTGGCAGGCCGGCAGCAGATGGTCGGCGGCATTCGGTCCGGTGGTGCGCTTTCGGGACCGCTGCCGCGAGCCTGAGCGGCCGAGTGCGGCATCGTCCAGATTGCGCCAAATCTGCAGGGCCGTGATGCGCACCGGTGCGGCAAGCCGGTTGTCGAACGGCAACCGGTCGACCGGGCCGCACACCGACACCGCGGCAACGGGCTCGTCGACCGGCCCGACCGGGGCCGCCACACACCCGAATCCCGGGGTGCACTCCTCGCGGTCGAATGCGACGCCACGAGTCCTGATCTCGCTCAAGGCGACCCGAAGCTCTGCCGCATCCGTGATCGAGTAGTTGGTTTTACGGGTCAGCTCGGCCTCCTCGAGGCGCTCGAGCCGGGCCAGGGGGCTGTAGGCCAGAATCGCTTTGCCGACACCCGTGCAATGCGCCGGTTGGCGCGAGCCGATCTGCGTCGGAATCGACAGGCCCATGCGGCCGCCTACCTTTTCGAGGTAGACGACATCGGCACCGTCGAGTATCGCCAGATGCACCACCATGCCCGTCGCACGATGCAGATCCCACAGGTACGGTGCCGCGGCCCGGTACACACGATTCTGGTGCACGGCACGGTGGCCCAGTTCGATGAGTTTGGTCCCGAGCTCGTACTCGTGGCCGGTGCGGAGCAGCCACTGCAGCCGCACCAACTGGTCGAGCATGCGGTGTGTCGAGGACCGCGGCAGGCCGGTCCGGCGGGCAATCTGGGCCAACGTCAGTCGATTGCCGCCGTCGAAGGCATCCAGCAGCGCTGACACCCGCCCGATCGCAGCGATCGGCGGGGTATCGGGGCTGTCCTTGACGGCCGGCACCATGACTGTCTCCTCATCTGCTTGATCATGAAATCGCCTCCGGCACCTGGGTTGGTTTTGTGCCGGGCATTGTGATGGTGCAGCGCGCGGGACCTTTCAGTGGGCCGTTGTCCCGCTCAGCGGTACAGGTTGTGCAATATTTCGGCCCCCGCGATGACGATCGTCGGTCATGACGTACTCGGCGCCAGTGGTAGGTCTCGACAGACAACCCGAGCAGATGCGACTCGATCCCGAAATCGCCGAGTTGCTGCGGGTACTCAACACCGGCTTCCCCGCCGTCGAGACCATGACGGGCGCGCAGGCCCGCGCCGCCGTCCGGGCACGGTTCCGGCGGCCCGCCCGACCACGACCCGTCGGCGCAGTACGCGACAGCGTGACACCCGAGGGCATACCGCTACGGATCTATTGGCCCGCAATGCCTTCCATGGCAACACTGCCGCTGGTGGTGTTCGCCCACGGGGGTGGGTTCGTGTTCTGCGACCTGGACACCCATGATGACCTGTGCCGGTTACTCACCAACGACGTCGGGGCGGTCGTGGTTTCGGTGGACTACCGGCTGGCCCCGGAAGCGCGGTGGCCCACGGCCGCCGAGGATGTATATGCCGCGCTGTGCTGGGCTGTTGCGCATGCCGGAGCGCTCGGGGGCGACGCGGCCCGGTTGGTGGTCGCCGGCGACAGCGCCGGCGGCAACCTGGCTGCGGTGACGGCGGTCTTGGCGCGCGATCGCGGTGGTCCCCACATCGCAGGTCAGGTCCTGCTATACCCGGTGATTGCCGCCGATTTCACCACGGAGTCCTACCGCCGGTTCGCGACCGGCTACTACAACACCGCTGCCGCCATGGCGTGGTACTGGGATCAATACGTTCCCGGCATATCGGACCGCACCCATCCCTATGTCAGCCCTCGCGGCCGCAGGTGTTCCGGTGACGCATCGACGCTACTCCGGCGCCATCCACGGATTTATGACGATGCCGGTGCTCACCGTGGCCGGCGAGGCCCGACGCCAGGTGGCCGCCGATATCACCTCACTGCTGGCCCGCTGAGCAGTTGACTGGCAATCGGCCACTGCCGTCGCGAGCGTGAATCGTCTGCGAAAAACGGGCCCGGACATCGCAGAGGCTGCACACTCGCGGCGGCGCCGGGCCGTCAGTCCTGGTGAATGTCGAACCCCTTGTAGCCGGCTGCGGCCACATCGGCGATGATCTGGCCGTATACGCCGAAGCCACCGACGAACGGCATGAACACTCGCGGCTTGCCCGGGATGTTCGCGCCGAGGTACCACGAATTGGCCTGCGGCATCAAGGTTGCCGCGGCCCGACGGCTGCACTCCTGCACCCACTCGGCAGCGGCGTCCGCGCGTGCCTCCAGGGCTCGTGCATCGCGCTCGTCCAGGTGGGCGATCGCGTCGGCCACCCAGTCCACGTGCAACTCCGAATGCAGCACCATGTTCGCCAGCACCGACGGGCTGCCCGGTCCGGCGATGTTGAACATGTTCGGGAAGCCCGCGACCCCGAGACCCAGGTAGGTGACCGGCCCGTGCGCCCACGCCTCGTTGAGGGTGCGTCCACCGCGACCGACCACATTGAGTTTCTGCACCGACCCGGTCATCGCGTCGAACCCGGTGGCCAACACCAAGGCGTCCAGTGCGTAATGGGTGTCGGAGGTGTCGACACCGGTGGCATCGATCCGATCGATCGGTGTCGCCCGCAGGTTCACCAGGTGCACGTGGTCGCGGTTGAAAGTCTGAAAGTAGTTGTCGTCGGTGCAGATCCGCTTGGCGCCGATCGGATGATCCTTGGGGATCAGCAGCTCCGCCGTCGCGGGATCGTCGATGACATCGCGGACCTTCTGCTCCCAGAACCGGCGTGCGGTGTCATTGGCCTCGATGGTGATCAGCTGATCGGGAAACGCCTTGGAGAACAGCACGCCGCCCAGTTCCCAGCGACGTTCGTAGGTCTCCCGAAGCTCGTCGTCGGAAACCTCGAGTGCCGATTTGGGATGCGGCTGGTGCGGGGAGCCACCACCGCTGGCGCGTGACAGCCGCCGCCGCTGCGCGTAGTTCGCCTTCTGCCGGGCGCGAGTCTCGTCATCGAGCGGCACATTGCCTGCCGGCACGCTGTAATTCGGGGTCCGCTGGAAGACGTACAGCTGCGCGGCCTGCTCGGCGATGCACGGAATCGCTTGTATGCCAGAGGATCCGGTACCGATGACGCCGACCCGCTTGCCCGTGAAATCCACGCCTCCGTGCGGCCAGTGGGCGGTATGGTAAACCTCGCCGGCGAACGAGTCGAGACCGTCGATCGCCGGGATGTTCGCGTTCGACAGCGGGCCCACCGCCAGGATGCAGAAGCGTGTCGAGACCACGTCGCCGCGGTCCGTGCGAACCTCCCAGCGCAGCGTCTGCTCGTCGAGCACCATGTCGGTCACCCTGGCCCCGAACGTGATGTCCCGGCGCAGGTCGAACCTGTCGGCCACGTGGTTGAGGTAGCGCAGGGTCTCCGGTTGGGTCGCGTACTTCTCGCTCCAGTCCCACTCCTGCTGCAGGGCCTCGTCGAACGAATACGAGTAGTCGACGCTCTCGACGTCGCAGCGGGCGCCCGGGTACCGGTTCCAGTACCACACGCCGCCCACGCCGTCGGCCGCCTCGAACACCCGCACCGAAAGCCCCTGACCGCGCAGGCGATGCAACGCGTAGAGCCCGGCGAAACCGGCGCCGACCACCACGACATCCACCGTGGCCGCAACTTCCGCGTTCTCTGCCGATGGTGCTTGGACTGCCACTATGGTCGCCTTTCACGTGGTGTTCGGAAATGCCACGCTACGAATCGAATCCGGGCGGCACAGCCGTTGTCTCACTGACCGGCACAACCCCTCCGCGCCGCCCGGGCGCTATACGGCTGCCACCTGCGGCGCGACAACCCGCCGCCACGGCCGATGAGCGCCCCGAAGACGAGTTTCGACGGCGCGCTGAGTTCCCACCGCAGCTTCGCCTACACGTCGCTGCCGATGGCCGACATCAAGCACGTCAAGAACAGCCTCGGCGTCAAGGTCAACGACGTGATCCTGTGCGTCGTCGCGGGCGCACTGCGCAGTTATCTGCTGAAACGCGATGAGCTGCCGCAGAACTCGGTGCTGGCCACCGTCCCGATGTCGACGCGCGACGCAGGAGACGACGAACTGGGCAACTTCGTGCACGCGATGGTCGCGTCGATCTGTACCGACGTGGCGGACCCCGTCGAGCGACTGTCGGCCGAGGGCGCCAAGGCCGAACTCGAGAAACTGATGGCTGCCGCCGGGTTACCGGTTCCGCCCACCGAGACGGCCCGACACCCGAATTCCCACTGAGTAGGACTAAACCCCGCGCAGCGTCCCGCGATGTGATTGCGTCAATGCGCGGGCGGACCCGGCCGAGGTCTCTGCCCAGCCGATGCTGAAAGGAAGTTGCTGGGATGCAGGCGGATTCACAAGGCTTGTCGGACGTCGTGGCCATCGTCACCGGCGGCGCCCGGGGGCTCGGCGCGTCGTTCGCGCGACACATCGTCGCCGGTGGCGGCAAGGTCGTCATCGCCGACGTGTTGGACGACGAGGGTGGCCGACTGGCGGCCGACCTCGGGTCCAGCGCGCGCTACGTCCACCTCGACGTGACCGATCCGGCGCACTGGGCTTCGGCGGTCGAGCTCACCCTTGCCGAGTTCGGCACCCTCACCGGTCTGGTGAACAACGCGGGCATCTCGACCGGGCAGTTCATCGAGCACGAACCGCTCGACCACTTCCGCACCGTGCTCGAGGTCAACCTCGTCGGGGTATTCAACGGCCTGCAGGCGGTCATCGCGCAGATGCGCGCGGCCGGGGGCGGTTCGATCGTCAACATCTCGTCGGCGGCAGGCCTGATGGGCCTGGCGCTGACCGCCGGCTACGGCGCCTCGAAGTGGGGTGTGCGCGGTCTGACGAAGATCGCCGCCGTAGAGCTCGGCGGCGACCGTATCCGGGTCAACTCGGTGCATCCGGGCATGACCTACACACCGATGACGGCGCAGGTCGGCATCGTGCCGGGTGAGGGCAACTATCCCAATACCCCGATGGGCCGCGTCGGTGACGCCGACGAGATCGCCGGTGCGGTCACCTATCTGCTGTCCTCTGCCGCCTCCTACGTCACCGGCGCGGAGATCGCCGTCGACGGCGGCTGGACCGCAGGCCCCACCGTGAAATATGTGATGGGCCAATGACATCCGGCGCCCAGATCATCTGAGACAGGAGCAACACAGCATGAAGCGACTCGACCACCACCGCATCCTGGTGACTGGCGCAGCATCAGGTATCGGGCAGGCCACCGCCCTGCGCCTGCTCGACGAAGGCGCGACTGTGGTCGCCGCCGACATCTCCACCGATGGACTGGTCCACACGGGCGAACTCGCCCAGCAGGCAGGCACCGACTCCCGGTTCACCGCTCTGACCATGGACATCGGGGACGAGACCTCGGTCGTCGAGGGGGTCAAGGCCGCGATCGAGGCGCTCGGCGGTCTCGATGCGGTGGTCAACGCGGCCGGCATGCTGCGCGCAGTACACACCCACGAGATGAGCCTGGCGGCGTGGAACCAGATCATCGCGGTCAACCTGACCGGCACCTTCTTGGTGATCCGCGAGGCCCTGCCCGCGCTGCTGGCCAATCCGCGCAGCGCGATCGTCAACTTCAGTTCGACCTCCGCGGCGTTCGCCCATCCCTACATGGCGGCGTATGCGGCCAGCAAGGGCGGAATCCAGGCGATGACACACGCGCTGGCACTGGAGTACGGCAAGCAGGGGCTGCGCGCCGTGAGCGTCGCGCCGGGCAGCATCAAGTCCGGGATCACCGATGCGACAGCGGGATTCATTCCTTCCGACGCCGACTGGTCGCTGTTCGCCAAGCTATCGCCGATCATGCCGACGACGCTCACCTCCGGCACCGCGGCCATGGGCGATCCCAGTGCGGTCGCGGGTGTGATCGCGATGTTGGTGTCCGACGACGGCGTGTTCATCAGTGGCACCGAGATCCGCATCGACGGTGGCACCCACGCCTGATCGGGCGGGGCGCGTCGGGGCGTTCAGCCCATCAGCCCCGACGCGGCAACCACCCCGGCGAGCCCGACATGGGCATCCCGCCAGAACCTCTGCAGCGGGTGGTCACGACGCAGTGCGTCGATGCTCGACCGCGACACGATGTCGTCGACCGCACGCACCGCACGGCGCGCCGCCGCCACCTGATCGCGCCGTGCCCGTTCCCGCACACCCGCATCGATCGGCCCGTCGAGGACAAGATGGAACGACGCGCTGACGGTGTCGAGCAGCGCCAGCCGCGAAGCCCGGATTTCCGCAGCAGCCTGCTCGACGACCACACCGTCGAATTCCCCCGCCGCGTCGTGATGAGCCAGCGCACCGTCGGCCATCCCGATCACCGCAGCCGTGATGCCCAGCGGCACGACCATGCCGAACGGCAAGTGGTAGACGGGATTACGCAGGCCGGCCTGTTCAGCCGCGGTCCCGTCGGCGACGCCGCGATGCACCCGGTGGGTGGGCACGAATACGTCGTCGGCAGCGATGGTCTTGCTGCCGGCCCCCGCCAGCCCGACGCCGTTCCACGAATCCTCGACGATCAGCAGCTCGGCGGTCGGTGCCAGGACATATACGGGCCCCGCGGCGTCGGCGGTGTCGACCACGCGGGCGCCCAGAACGATCCAGTCACAATGATCGACGCCCGCCACAAAGTGCCACTCACCCGACAGCCGATAGCCGTCGGCGACCGGAAGCAGCAGTCCCGCAACGGAATACGCCGATGTGATCCAGCTACCCGGGTCAGCTTCCCACACCTCGTCACGGGGGCGCCGGTCGGCGGTGGCCACGATCCACGGGGGAACGCCGACCGATCCCGCTACCCAGCCCGCCGAACCGTCCAGGCGGGCGATCTCGTACACGGCGTCCGCGAAATCCGCCGGATGCGTTTCTACGCCGCCGAACTCTTCGGGCTGCAGCATGTGCATCACCCCGCAGCGGCGCAGCGCTTCGGCGCAGCGGTCGTCCAACCGACCGAGTGCCTCGTTGACGGGTCCGAGGGCCCGCAACACCGCGGCCTGCTCGTCGATGCCTTCCAGAACGTCTCTGGTCATGTCAACACCACGCATCCACAACTCCCTTGTCGCCCGCATTGCGCGCTGTCGACCATCGTGGGGGAAGTGATCGCGGGGTTGCGCCGCAATCTCACTCAATGGGATCGTGGTGGGCCGAGGATCCGACGTCCACGCAGAAGGGACGGCGCAGATGCCGAGTTACACAAGCCGTGAACCGGCGCAGCCGCGGCCCGTCCAAAACAACCGCGCACGCGAGGAGCACCAAAATGGCACCGCGGTGTCGATGGTGGATCGAGTCGCGCTGATCCTCAACACGTTCGACGAACCGGGCAAGCACCTGCGGCTGGATCAGATCGCCGGCCGCACCGAGCTGCCGCGCTCGTCGGTGCACCGCATCCTCAAACAGCTGCACAAGGCCGGCCTGCTGCAGCACCGCCGCGACGGCTATGCGCTTGCCGCCTCACCCCTGCCCGTGACCAGGATGGTCGACCACTCGCAACTGCGTGGCGTGGCCTCGCCGACCCTGTCGCGGCTGCACGCCGACACGGGGCTCGTGGTGCACCTCGGGGTCCTTTTCGGAGGCGACGTCGTGTACCTCGACAAGGTGGCGGGCCGCAACAGCGCCGTTGTGCCGACTCGCGTCGCCGGTCACACCCCCGCACATGCCAGCGCACTGGGCAAGACGATGCTGGCGCAGCTTCCCGCCGAAGACGTCGACGCCATCGTCGGGCAACGGCTCGTGCGCTGCACCCGGGCCACCATCGGTGATCTGCCCACGCTGCACCGGGAACTGGCCCGCATCCGCTCGCGCCATGGGCTGGCCTACGACAACGAAGAACTCGCCATCGGCCTGACAAGCGTGGCGGCCCCGCTGCGCTCGGTCGACGGCGAGGTGGCCGGCCTGTCGCTGAGCGGTACCGTTCCACTGCACCGGTTGCAGCGCACGGCCCCGTTCGTCATCCGCGCCGCGCGGCACATCTCCCAGCAGCTCGGCGCCGAGGCGGCACCGTCGAGTGCCCCGGCCCTGGCCACCGACAACCTGCTGTCCCGGGTGCTACGGACCATCACCTCCGATGCGTGGGTCTGACACTCACCAGAGGATGTCATCGACCTCCATGCCGAACGAGTAGCGCCCGACGACGGCAAGCACCTGCTCGACATTGCTCGCGACGTGGGTGCGCGCGGTCTGCACATCGCGCCAGACCCGTTCCACCGCAGCATCATCGGTGGCGCGGCCGGGTGCGTGCCGCATGAACGTCTGGATCGCGCCGTAGGCACGATCCGATGCCAGCACCTGGTCGCGCCGCGAGCGCAACACCAGCCCGGTGTCCGGCGCCGCGTCGGCGCGGGCGCAGTCCATCAGGGCGCGGATGTTGCCGTCGATCTGCCGCATCGACAGCTCGACGTCGGAGCTCGCCATCGCGACCGGACTCAGCGGCGAGGAAGCATCCGGCCGCAGCGCCGCGAGCACCCGGTCCGCCGCGCCGATCAATGGCACTGTGCCGGTGTGGATGTACATCGTCGGCTGCGGCAGCCGATACAGCGGCCCCGGAACCTCCCGCTGCTCACCACTGACCCAGCCGAAAGTGCGGTAGCGAGGCACCGGTGCGCCCGACACGACGACATCGTGCGCGCCGATGCCCCGCAAACCCACGCTGTTCCAGCTTGATTCGACGGTGTAGTCGTCACGGGGCACCAGCGCCACCACGAAATCCTGGGCAGCTCCGTCGTCACCGACGAGAACGGCCGCCGCCATCAACCACGACGCGTGCCCGATCCCGGTACATCGACTCCACCGGCCCGACAGCCGGAACCCGTCACCGACCCGTTCTAGTCGCCCCGTCGGGGCATACGACTCACACACGAGCGTGTTCGGGTCGGCACCCCAGACGTCGCTCTGGGCCTGTTCGTCGAATAGCGAGAGATGCCAGGTGTTGACCCCGAGCCAGCCCGCCATCCACCCGGTGGACATACAGGCCGCCGACAACTCCCGAACCACCGCCAGATACTCGACCGGGTCGGCTTCAAGCCCGCCGAAGGCCCTCGGGCGCAGCATGGCGAAGAACCCGGCATCATGCAGACGTGCGATCACCGACGCGTCGACCGCACCGCCGCGGTCCACGTCCGACGCGGCGGCCTCGATCACCGGCAGCAACCGACCGATCGCGCTGCGCACGCTCTGTGTCATCGCCTGCCGCCTATCCCGCCTGCGCGGCGTGTCCGGTGTGTCACCATCGTGGATACCATTCGTCACCCCGCCCAGGAGGTCATATGGCCCAGCCGCCCGGTGAATCAATTGCCGTGCTGGACGATTCGTCCACGACGCGGCTGCTGCAGCCGGCAGGCCACGGCGGTCGGGCGGTCCCTGTCACCGAATTCGTCTCGGCGGTATCCGAACTCGCCGGGCGCGACGGGTCCGCAGGTTGGCTCACGGCCATTCTCAACGCTGCCGCCAACCAGGTGGCCGCCATCGGCGCCGATGCCGCAGACCGCGTCTGGGGTCGCGACCCGAGCGCGCTGGTGACCATCGCGACCCGCGCCGACGGTCGATTGATCCAGCAGGGCCCCGACTTTCGGTTGACCGGCCGGTGGGACACGGTCACCGGCGCCGCATTCGCGGACTGGCTGCTGTTGCGCGCCGATCTCGACGGCACCGCCCGCTGGGTGCTGCTGGCGCGCGATGCCGCAGACCTGGTAGCCCGCAACGACATCGTCGGCCTGCGCACCACCGGCATCTGCGACGTGACAATGGCCGATACCGTCGTCGACGGGTCGGCCGTGTACCTCTGTGCCGACGAAAACAGCTCTGCGGATGCCGAATTCGACGTCGGCCCGGCGGTCGTCACCGGCGCTGGCGCCGCGGCCGCGGTTCTCGGTGCCGCCGCGGGCGTCTGGCAGGCACACGTCGACCAGGTACGCGATCGGCTGGCCACCTCGTACGGCAGCGAGGACACCGCCGAGCGCACGGCATCGGCCGTCGCGGTGGCCGAAACCGCGTCGGCAATCGATGCCGCCACGTTGCAACTCGAGGAATCACTGCACTTTCCGGCAGCACCGGCAGCCCGCGCGCAACTGCAAGCCGTTGCCCGGGCCCGCGACGCCGCCGACCGGCTCTTGGCCAGCGGCAGCCGCCACGCTCTGGACGCCACCGACCCGGTCACCAGGCTGTGGCTGGACGTGTCAGCCGGATACCGCCTGGCGCTGCGCATCCTCGACGATCCCGGCGCCGGCTGAGCCCGCCCGCTCGGCCAGCTCGGCGAGCACACCCGGCAGCCCCTCGGCGATGCCGTACGGGTCCGGGACATGATCTCCGCAGGTCAGCACACAGATCGTCATGTCATCGCGATAGCTCCAGCCGGTGAAGTTGAGGCCCATCGGGAACACCACCGGCCCGGACGAGATGAGCTGCTCAATCGGGGCGCCGCCGAAATACAGCGTCTGCTGCGGCCCGCGCATGTTCGAGGCGATCAGGCTGAACATCGGACGCTGCTTGATCCGAGCACCCAGGATCGGCAGCACCCGCGAATACAGCCAGAACAGCGGCCAGTACTCCATCCAGTCGTGCTGCAGCCACGCGTCGCGCTCACCCTGAACCTCACGAGCCGTGCGGGTGGCCGCCGCGACGGCTGCCAGACGCGCCACCGGATCGGCGATGTGGGTCGCGAGATCGATGTTCCAGCGGGCGACCTGATTACCCCACTGCGCTTCGCTGCCGGCCGGCCGCATCGACACCGGCACCACGGCAGTCAGCGGCTCGTCGCTGAGTTGGTCGCGCTCCTGCAGATAGCCCTGTAGCGCTCCCCCGCACATCGTCAGGAACACATCGTTGACCGTGGCCCCGAAGGCCTTGGCGACCCGTTTGATCTCAGCGGCGTCACAACAGCGGTAGGCGAACCGGCGGCGGGCCGACAGCGGTTCGTTGAAGGTCATCGCGGGCGCTGTGAACGCCTCGGCATAGCCGGGCTTTCCGGCCTTCTGCCGCCGCCGGATGACGCCGGTGACCTTGGCCGTGCGCCCGACGATGCGCGGGAATCGGCTGAGCGCGGCGACCTGATGCCGCAGCACCAACGGCCACCAGAGCACGGCGGCCGGCCGCTTCTCGTTGGGCAGCGGAACCTTGCGCGGTCGCGGGAGCGGCATCTCGGGGTCGGTGCTGTAGAGCATTTCCAGCAGCCGCAGCGAGGCGCTGCCATCGGCGACCGCATGATGGATCTTGAGTACCAGTGCAATCCGGCCGTCGGCCAGGCCGTCGACGTACCACAGCTGCCAGGCGGGCCGGTCCCGGTCGAGTGCGACCTCGAAGATATCTCCGATGGTGGCCGCGAGTTCCGCATCGCCGCCGGGGGCCGGCGCGGTGGTCCGCTGGACGTGATGGTCGAGATCGATCTGCGGCCGCGACACCCACCACGGGCGCCCGACACCGACACGCGGTGTGAGCAACTGCCACTGCAGCGGCTCGGCGCGGTCCACCCAACCCTGGACCACACTCTTGAGCCGATCGAAGCTGAGCGGTTCGGAAATCCGGGCAGGATCGAGCACAACCGCCTTGATGGTGTGCTGCGGTTGCACCGAGCTCTCCCATGCCAGGAAGCTGTTGTCCTCACCCGTCAAACGGCGCATGTTCACCTCGCTTGTTCGGCCGCCGAACGCGGCGGCGTATGTGGCTGTGGTCACTCTTCTCCATTTGTGTGTCCCACGAGACAACCTGTCCCGGCCAGCGGGATTTGACGATCCACCGGCGGTGCGACGCGCCGTACGGTTTCGTGCCATGAAGCGAGCTATTCCAGGAAGCGAGGCCGTCGCCGCCAAGATCAACCGGATGCGGGTCATCGCCCGCAGCGTCGCGGTACTGCGCGAATCCGGGCTGTCCGCAGGGGCCGCCGACGGCATCCGGCAGGCCCGGCTCGTTCGTCAGTTCGGTGGTTTCGCGGCCGTCATCGAAAGTGCCGCCCTGCGCAATCCCGACGCGATCGCGCTCACCGACGAGATCGGCGACATCACGTTCGCGCAACTGGGCGCCCGGGTCAACGCCCTGGCGCGAGCGTGGAATTCGCGCGGTATCGGTCAGGGCTCGGTGATCGCCGCGCTGTGCCGCGACCACCGCGGGCTCCTCACGGTGCTGGCTGCCACGGGAAAGGTCGGCGCCCAGCTGCTACTGATGAACACCGGATTCGCCAAACCACAGCTCGCCGACGTCGCCGCCCGCGAGAAGGTCAACGTGCTCGTCTATGACGAGGAGTTCACCGATCTGGTCGGCGCGATCGATCCGGACATTCGGCGATTCCTGGCCTGGACCGACGACCGGTCGGCCACCGACATCGAAGGCACCCTGGAGGGCCTGATCGCGGCGACCTCACCGGCGCCGGTGGCCGCACCTGCCAAGCCGGGCGGCATGACACTGCTGACCAGCGGTACCACCGGTACGCCCAAGGGCGCCCCGCGCGGCAAGACCTCGCCGCTGTTTTCCGCGCAGCTGCTCGACCGTGTGCCGCGCCGACGCGACCAGACCTGCATGCTCGCCGCCCCGATGTTCCACGGCACCGGGCTGGGCCAGGCCGTGCTGTCGCTGGCTCTCGGTAACCGGTTGGTGCTGCGCCGCAGGTTCGACCCCGAGGCCACGCTGCACGCGGTGCAGACCTACAAGTGCGACGTGCTCGTCGTGGTGCCGACGATGCTGCAGCGAATTCTGGCGCTGCCGAACGAGGTTCGCGACAGCTATGACACGTCGTCCCTCAAGATCATCTTCGCGTCGGGCTCGGCCATGCCACCCGCCCTGGTCGAACGTACGCTCGCCGAATTCGGCCCCGTGCTCTACAACCTCTACGGTTCGACCGAGCTTGCGGTGATGACCGTCGCCATGCCCGAGGATCTGCGCCACGATCCGCGCACCGCAGGCCGGCCCCCGGTGGGTTGTGCTGTGCGGCTCTACGATTCGGCCGACAACGAGATCACCGAGCCGGGTGTGATCGGCAGGATATTCGCCGGCAGCGACGTGAGCTTCGGCGGCTACACCGACGGCCGCACCAAGCAATCCATCGGTGGCCTCCAAAGCAGCGGTGACGTCGGCCATTTCGACGAGACCGGTCGGCTCTATGTCGACGGCCGCGACGACGACATGGTGATCTGCGGCGGCGAGAACGTCTACCCGCTGGAGGTCGAGAACCTCATCACGGGCCACCCCGATGTGGACGAGGTCGCCGTGATCGGGGTCGGCGACGCCGATTTCGGCCAGCGACTCAACGCCTACGTGGTGCTCAACGACGGGGCCACGCTCGACGCCGAGGGTGTCAAGGAGTTCGTGAAGGCAAACCTGGCGCGCTACAAGGTGCCTCGCGACGTCGAGTTCCTCACCAGGCTGCCCCGCAACGCGACCGGGAAGGTGCTGCGCGGCGAACTCATCGGAGGCGCCAAATGACTGACTCCGACACCATGAAGCGCGAGGTCGCCGGCCGCATGGGCGACGCCTTCGCCCCGATCGCCGAAGGCGGCATGGATCCCATCGCCGCGGCGGCCGAGGTACGGGCGCGGCTCAAGGCCAGCCGCCGGCCCGCCAAGCCCGTTGAGGTCGGCACCATCGAAGACCGGACCATCCCCGGCCCCGCCGGCCAGATACCGGTACGCATCTACCACCCGTTCGGCGCAGACGACGCCGGTCTGCCCGTGGTGATCTACTTCCACGGCGGCGGATTCGTGCTGTGCGACCTCGATTCGCACGACTCGTGCTGCCGCAGGCTGTCCAACGGCATTGGCGCCGTGGTGGTTTCGGTCGAGTATCGGCTCGCCCCCGAACACCCGTACCCGGCCGCCGTAGACGACGCGTGGGCGGCCACCGAGTGGGTGGCCGGCCATCTCGACGAACTCGGCGGTGACCCGGCCCGGCTGGTGCTCGCCGGTGACAGCGCAGGCGGCAACCTCGCCGCCGTGATGGCGATGACGGCCCGCGACCGCGGCGCCCCGGCCGTCGCGTTCCAAGTGCTGATCTATCCCGTCGTCGACCAGCGCCGCAAATCCTCGCTGTCGAGCCCGCACACCAAAAGCGGTGTGCTCACCGCGGCGCACATGCAGTGGTTCACCGAGCAGTACCTCGGCACAGGCGGGAACCGAAGCAGCGCGCAGGTATCGCCGATTCTCGGTGACCTGTCCGGACTTCCGAACGCTCACGTGCTCACCGGCGCGCTCGACCCGCTGTGCGAGGAGGGCGAGGAGTACGCGCGCAAGCTCACCGCGGGCGGCGCGAAGGTCAGCGTCCGACGTTATGACCGTGGTTTCCACGGATTCTTCAACCTCGCCGACCATCTGCCGGATGCAGCGCAGGCCACCGACGACGTCTGCGCCGTCGTCCGCGATGCGCTGGGCATCGAGCCCTGAACACCAAGCCCCACATCGAAATCGTGAAAGGCACGCCCATGGAACTACGCAACGCGCGGGTGCTCGTCACCGGCGCCAGCCGCGGTCTCGGCAAGAGTATCGCCGAGACGCTGGGGCGCCGAGGTCGCGCTGGTCGCGCGCAACGGCGCAGCCCTTGAGGCACTGGCACGAGAACTGGACGGCAAGGCCTACCCGACCGATCTTGGCGATCCGGCGGCTGTCGAGAGCCTCATCGACCGCGTCGAGGCAGACGGTGCGGTGGACATCGTGGTCAACAACGCCGGTATCGACCACGTCGGCCGGTTCCATCAGATCAGCCCCGAGCAGGTCCGCGATCTGCTGCAGGTCAACCTCGCCGCGCCGATGGAGATCTGCCGCCAGGCGATGCCGCGCATGGTGTCGCGCCGCCGCGGCCACATCGTCAACGTGTCGTCGATGGGGGCCATATCCCAAGGACCAGGGCTGACCCTGTACGGCACATCGAAGGCCGGGCTGAGCCACTTCACGGCCGGGATTCGCATGGAACTGCGCGGCAAGCCCGTCGGCACGACCCTCGTTCAGATCGGCGAGGTCAAGACCGACATGATCGACAACATCCGCGAATTCGGCCCGGCCCGACGCACCATCGAGCGGTCTATCCGGTGGCGGATGATCCCCCGTGAATCACTGGACCCGGCAACGGTTTCCGAGGCCATCGCCGATGCGATCGAACGCAACCGTCGGCACGTCATCCTGCCGCGCAGCATCGTGGCCATGGCGAAGTTCACCGAGTTCCCGCGCCGGGTCTCCGAGCTCATGCTGACCGGCATCGACCAGGACAGCGACTGATGGCGGGCGTCGACCTGGCCGACAAGGTCGCGATCATCACCGGTGCGGCGCAAGGGCAGGGCGCAGCAGAAGCCCGCCTGTTCGCCGATCTGGGTGCCCGGGTGGTGCTGACCGACGTCCTGGACGACAAAGGCACACAGGTCGCTGCATCGATCGGTGCCGCGGCGCGGTTCCTGCACCATGACGTATCCGACGAAAGCGGTTGGGCCGCAGCGGTGGACACCGCCGTGAGCGAATTCGGTCGCCTCGACGTGCTGGTGAACAACGCCGCCATCTGCAAGGTGGTGCCGTTGACCGAGCAGACGGCCGACGGTTTCGACCAGATGTTGCGGGTCAACCTCATCGGCGCGTTTCTGGGCATCAAGGCTGTCGTGGAGCCGATGAAGGCGGCCGGCGGCGGTTCCATCGTCAACATCTCGTCGCAGGCCGGTATGCAAGGACTCGCCGGCTACACCGCCTATGGCGCGTCCAAATGGGGCCTGCGCGGCATGTCGAAAGTGGCGGCAATCGAATTGGGACCGTTGGGTATTCGAGTGAACACTGTCTACCCCGGGATGATCGACACACCGATGATCGCGCACCTCGGGGTCGAACGCGGTCCGGGCGGGCATCCCGGCGCACCACTGACCCGGGTCGGGACGCCCGAAGAGGTGGCCGAGGTGGTGGCGTTCCTGGCGTCCGACGCGTCGTCCTACATCACCGGGGCCGACCTCACCGTCGACGGCGGTGCCAGCGCAGGCCGGATCCCGATCACCCCAGCGCATTCCGGCTGACCGAACTGCGATACGACCACCGAACAAGGAGGTTCCGTTGTCGGCACGCCGCGAAGGCGTCGGGCTGTCCACCCGCACCCGTTCGGACTGCGTGACTCTGGCGCAGCGTGCGACCATCACACCCCACATCGCGCTCGACGAGGCGGTGCTGGCCGTCATGCGCCGCAGCAGGCCGCCGAACACCGCTGCGGCCGAACAGACCGCTGCGGACATGACCACTGCGGCACAGCTTTTCGCCGAGCGCGGCTGGTTGGCGAAGCCGGCACAATATCACCGCACTCCCCCGCCGCTGATCGATTCCGAGATACGGGGCCGGCGCGCGCACTCCAAACCCTCAGCCACGAGACCATGTCGTTCTCATCGGGATTCCGGCCCCGTGCCATCGAACCGGGTGCGGCGCGGTGGCCGAACAACGACCGCAACGACACCGTCTCGGTGCGAGTGTTGCGCCGTAGCGAGCCCCGCGCTCCGTGGGTGATCTGCCTGCACGGTTTCGGAATGGGCGCGTCACGTTTGGACCTCGCCGTACCGTGGGCCAACTACCTGCACGCCGAACTGGGTTTCAATGTGGCACTTCCCGTTTCACCTCTACACGGAGCACGCAAGGCGGCCGGTGACGGACAGTTGCTGTCCCTGGATCTCACGGGGATGCTCCATGGCATCACCCAATCGGTGTGGGACGTCAGGCGTTTGGTGAGCTGGATCCGCGGCAACACCGACGCGCCGGTGGGGGTCTACGGGGTGTCACTGGGTGGATTCCTGGCCACCCTGCTGGCCGGTCTCGAACCACTCGACGCGGTCGCGGCAGCATTGCCGTTCACCGACGTGCTGGGACTGCTGCAACATCACGGACCACCGGACGCGTACCGGGAGGTGATCGGAAGTTCGGAGGCCAGGGACACCTTCCGCGTCACGTCGCCGCTGGAGCTACCGCCGGTGGTCGCACCGCAGGAGCTGACTCTGTTCGCGGCGCGGGCCGACCGGCTGATCCCGATCGAGCAGTCCCGCGCCCTGGCACAGGCCTGGCGGGGCGGACATATGCAGTGGTTCAACACCGGGCATGTCGGCTTCACGTGGTCGCGAGCCGCCCGGGGTGTGCTGGCCGCCCGCATGCGCGACGCGCTGGGCCGAGGGTGCTCCTGAGACCCGCGACCGCACATCGACGAGCGTGTCCCGCCCCAGGGCAGCCGAGCGCGTGCCCACTACGCTGACCGCATGTCGCAGCCGCGTATCAACATCAGCTCCGGATCCGAGTTCGAGGACATCGTCGGGTACTCCCGCGCTGTCCGGATCGGCGATCACGTCGCGGTCTCCGGCACCACCGGCGCCGGAGCGGACGTCGCCGCTCAGACCCGCGATGCGCTGGCCCGCATCGAGAAGGCCTTGCACGACGCGGGCGCCAGCCTCGCCGATGTGGTACGCACCCGAGTGTTCGTCACCGACATCAGCCGATGGAAAGATGTCGCGGCTGCCCACGCCGAGGTATTCGGAAGCATCCGTCCCGTGACGACGATGGTCGAGGTTTCGGCGCTGATCGCCCCCGAGCTGCTGGTCGAGATCGAGACCGACGCCTACGTCACCGGGAGCGGCGAGAACGTGCCGTCGGAGGCAGGCAGGTAGGCAGCAGCGGCCGTCACCGCCGCGGCAGGCAGCGGCCCGTACAGATGCGGGAAGAGCATGGCCTCGGGATCGGACGGCACGCCCGGCTCCCACCGCACCGGCGCAGTCAGCGCTGCCGCGTCGATGTAGAGCAGCACCAGGTCGGTCCGGCCCGCGTAGAGCCGGTTGGCAGGCAGGTGGACCTGCTCAGGAGCCGACAGATGGACGAAGCCCTGAGCGCCCAACGAGGAGGGGCGGTGCTCACCGGACGCCTGAGCGGCCCGCCACTCATCGGCACTGCACAGGTGAACCAGCACGGGCGGCGACGGACGCATAATGCCAGCTTGCCGGTCAAGCAACTCGGCAGACAAGTGAGACACGACACACCGGTAAACCCCTAGGGAACAAGGCCGGAACCGAAAACGTCTGAGAGAGTAGACATACGCAAACCCGGCGCCATTGCCGGGAGGCGCAGAGCAGAAGACGGAGGAGCCATGAACGCAACTCTGACCACCCCGGAGCTAACCAGAGCCGATCGTTGCGACCGCTGCGGTGCCGCCGCACGCGTGCGCGCGACCCTGCCGTCAGGCAGCGAGCTCCTCTTCTGCCAGCACCACGCCAACGAGCACGAGGCCAAGCTGATCGAACTGGCAGCCGTGATCGAAGTCAGCCCGGTCGAGGCATAAACGCCTCTGCGCACCACCCGACTGGGCAGGAGCACGCTTCGTCCGTAATGCTGGTCTGAACATGACCGGCCAGCCGCTTCCACTACCCCCATCACGCCATCACATCTGGCATATCGCACGGCGCACACTCTCCAAGAGTTGGGACGACTCCATCTTCTCGGAATCGGCCCAGGCTGCTTTCTGGTGTGCGCTGTCGTTACCGCCGCTGCTGTTGGGGGTACTGGGCAGCTTGGCGTACATCGCCCCGCTGTTCGGACCGGACACGCTGTCGGCGATCATCAGCCAACTGATCAACGCGGCGAACAGCTTCTTCTCGAAGAACGTCGTCAACGAGATCATCGAACCCACAATTCGTGACATCGCTTCCAGCGCCCGCGGCGAGGTGGTGTCACTGGGGTTCGTGATCTCGTTGTGGGCGGGGTCCTCGGCGGTCTCGGCATTCGTCGACTCGGTTGTGGAGGCCCACGACCAGACGCCGCTGCGACACCCCGTCCGCCAGAGGTTCTACGCCTTGGGGCTCTACGTGATGATGCTGATCGGCGTCATCGCCACGGCGCCGTTCATCGCGCTCGGGCCGCGCACCATCAGCGAGCACATCCCCGACAGCTGGGACAACGTCCTGCGCTACGCCTACTTCCCCGCCCTGTTCCTGGCCGGGGTGGCCGGGGTGACACTGCTGTACCGGGTGTCGTTGCCCAAGCCACTGCCGTCACACCGGCTGCTGCTGGGCTCGGTGCTGGCCACCGTCGTGTTCCTGGTGGCGACAGTGGGCCTGCGGTTCTACCTGAACTGGATCACGCGCACCGGCTACACCTACGGCGCGCTCGCGACACCCATCGCGTTTCTGCTGTTCGCGTTCTTTCTGGGCTTCGCGGTGATGCTGGGGGCCGAACTCAACGCCGCCATCCAGGAGGAATGGCCCGCGGCGGACACACACACCCAGCGTCTGCGGGATTGGTTTGAGGACAAGGCCCTCAACGGCAACGGCGCGGCGGCCAAGGACTCGGCCGCCGACGCCACCGACGAGCCGACTACTTCTTGAGCGATTCGTAGATGCGCTTGCAGTCGGGGCAGACCGGAGAGCCGGGCTTGGCGGCCTTGGTCACCGGGAACACCTCGCCGCACAGCGCGACCACGTGGGTGCCCATCACGGCACTCTCGGCGATCTTGTCCTTCTTGACGTAGTGGAAGTACTTCGGGGTGTCGCTGTCTGTCCCGTCGTCGACGCGTTCGTCTGCGTCGGTGCGCTCGATCGTCTGGGTCTGCATGGTTTTATTGTGCTCCTCGCGTCCGCGGTCCTTTATTGTGCCCGCCGACGCTGCCAACCGAAATCCGCCTGCGCCGACGCCACTCAGGTGTGGAACAGTAGAGGTATGAAACAAAGCCACGAGCTGAGTTTCGACGACGACTTCGACGGCGAAGGTCGCCCGGTTCTCATCACTCGCGCCGCGCCGGCCTATGAAGAACAGCACCGCGCCCGGGTACGCAAGTACCTGACGTTGATGGCGTTCCGCATCCCGGCGTTGCTTCTGGCGGCACTTGCCTACAACCTCTGGGGCAACGGCCTGATCTCGTTGGCGATCATCTTGGTCTCGGTACCACTGCCCTGGATGGCCGTGCTCATCGCCAACGACCGTCCTCCCCGCAAGGCCGAGGAGCCCCGGCGGTATCAGCACGGCGGGCAGCGGGTACCCCTTTTCCCGACCGCGCAAAGGCCGGCACTGGCGCCTGACCAACACGTCGCGCCGCAACCGGATGAGGACCGGCACGGGGGCGACGTTCCAGGCTGAGGGGCTTCTTTAGCTATTCTCAGGATAATCTCAGGTCGTCGCCGAAAAACTGCAGGTCAAGCGGCATGAAATCGGCAACTGGTGGGAACTCTTACTGGGTCCACTGCGTTATAAGTGGTGACAGTTCGAGCCGATCAGGAGGCCGTCATGGCAAATGCCACCACAAGCCGCGTTGACACCGATCTGGACGCCCAGAGCCCGGCTGCAGACCTCGTGCGCGTGTACTTGAACGGCATCGGCAAAACGGCGTTGCTCAATGCTGCCGATGAAGTAGAGCTCGCGAAACGCATCGAGGCCGGGTTGTACGCCCAGCACTTGCTGGACACCAAGAAGCGCCTCGGTGAAACCCGCAAACGCGAGCTTGCGACCGTAGTCCGGGACGGCGAGGCCGCCCGACGCCATCTACTCGAAGCCAACCTGCGCCTGGTGGTGTCGTTGGCGAAGCGCTACACCGGCCGCGGCATGCCGCTGCTGGATCTGATCCAGGAGGGGAACCTGGGACTGATCCGCGCGATGGAGAAGTTCGACTACACCAAGGGTTTCAAGTTCTCCACGTACGCCACGTGGTGGATCCGCCAGGCCATCACCCGCGGCATGGCCGACCAGAGCCGCACCATCCGGCTCCCCGTCCACCTCGTCGAGCAGGTGAACAAGCTGGCGCGGATCAAGCGCGAGATGCACCAGAACCTCGGCCGGGAAGCCACCGACGAGGAACTCGCCGAGGAGTCGGGCATCCCGGTGGAGAAGATCAACGACCTGCTGGAGCACAGCCGGGATCCGGTGAGCCTCGACATGCCGGTGGGCACCGACGAGGAGGCGCCGCTGGGCGACTTCATCGAGGACTCCGAAGCCATGTCGGCGGAGAACGCGGTGATCTCCGAGCTGCTGCACACCGACATCCGCTACGTGCTCGCCACGCTCGATGAACGCGAGCAGCAGGTGATCCGGCTGCGGTTCGGTCTCGACGACGGTCAGCCGCGCACGCTCGACCAGATCGGCAAGCTGTTCGGGCTCTCCCGCGAGCGGGTGCGCCAGATCGAACGCGAAGTGATGGCCAAGCTCCGCAACGGCGATCGCGCCGACCGGCTCCGGTCGTACGCAAGCTAGACGTGCCCCTGGATGTGCCCCGCCGGATATCCGGCGGGGCACATCGCATTTGCGCCGGTTTTGCCGCGTTGAGCGGCGCTGCCGCAGGGACGCGCGGCACGACTACGTTGGCCGCCAGTTGACGGCTCCCGAACGGTAGACTGTCGTGTGACGTTTGGGCTTGGAAGGCGCGAATGAACGATCTTGTCGATACCACCGAGATGTATCTGCGGACCATCTACGACCTCGAAGAAGAGGGCGTGGTGCCTCTGCGTGCCCGAATTGCCGAGCGGCTCGACCAGAGTGGTCCCACCGTCAGCCAGACGGTGTCGCGGATGGAGCGCGACGGGCTGCTGCACGTCGCCGGTGATCGGCACCTGGAGTTGACCGACAAGGGGCGCTCGCTGGCAATCGCGGTGATGCGCAAGCACCGGCTCGCCGAGCGGCTTCTCGTCGATGTCATCGGACTCCCGTGGGAAGACGTGCACGCCGAGGCGTGCCGGTGGGAACACGTCATGAGTGAAGACGTCGAGCGACGCCTGATGCATGTGCTGAACAACCCGACCACCTCCCCCTTCGGCAACCCGATCCCGGGTCTTTCCGAACTCGGGGTCGGAACCCCCGGTTTCTCCGACGATGTGAGCCTGGTCCGGCTGACCGAGCTGCCGGTCGGACTGCCGGTCGCGGTCGTGGTGCGTCAGCTGACCGAACACGTCCAAGGCGACACCGAGCTGATCGGACGGCTCAAGGAAGCCGGTGTCGTGCCCAACGCCCGTGTAACCGTCGAGGCCAACGACCACGGCGGCGTGATGATCCTGATCCCCGGCCACCAACAGGTCGAGCTGCCCCACCAGATGGCCCACGCCGTCAAGGTCGAGAAGGTCTGACACCTCCGAAGGTTCGACGCGGCGGCAACCGCACGCCGAGACGATCGGCCTGCCGGTAGCCGCTGAGCGCCAGTTCACGGACCTGCTCGGGACGCATCCCCGACTGCAGCGCGGTGTCGAGCATGCCCGCCATGCGGTGCTCGGGATCGCAGTCGAGTGCGGCGTCCAGCGACACCCCGGTCAGCGGTCCGTCACCCCGGACGTAGGCCGAGAATGCCAGCAGCACAAGGGCCTCCGCCCGCCATGGTGGTGGCAACGCGCGGGCCAATTCGGCCCACAGTGACTCCGCCGGGCCCGCGCTGTCCCCCACTGCCAGCGCGTACAGCGTGTCGCGGACCTGAGGATCGGTCAACGCCACGGCGATCCGGGCAATCTCACCGTCGGTGGGCGGGCGCCCGTCTGCGAACCGGTCCGCAGCGGCTATCGCGGCTTCGATGTCCGCGCGGACGCGAGCCCGGCCGCGGGTGGGTGGCGCAGCCGGCAGCTCATCGATCGCCCGAGCCAGCCGCGCACCGCGCACGGAGTCGGCCTCGACAATCTGTTGCAGTTCCTCGCGCCGCCGGTAGAGCCGGCGTCCGTCGAGCACCGCGGCAACAGCTAACGGCGACGCAGACGGATCCTCGACTATGCCGTGGCTGCCGCAACCGTCGGCGCAGTGCCAGATGCCGCCGGCCTCCACCCGGTCGACGACGTGAGCGCCAAGCAGTTCGATACCGCCGGCCGCAAGCCGCTCGGCCAGGATGCCCGCCAGTGCCCGGAACTCGTCGTTGCACTGCTGACAGTCCGCACCCTTCTCGTCGACGAACACCGCGACGGCGGTCTGCGGCTCGGCAGCTGAGGCCACCTCGGCCAGATGGTCGATCCGCGCCGCTATGTCTGGTGAAAGATCAACGCGCATAACGCATCCCAGCGCGCCGTCGTCGACGGTGACCAGCACCAGGGAGTGCATGGGTACGAAACCGAGGACCGCGGGCAATGCGGCGATCAGGGTGCCGGGCCGGTCGAGGCTGAACTGCTCGGTGTCCGGTGAATCCGATGAATATGTCATGGCTTGACCGTCGCAGCAGGCACCGTCAACGCGATTCTCCGCGCCGCCCGATCACGGCCACCTGTGGATGAAACTCGTTTTGGGGATAACGGTCCGGAGCAAGTGTTCATGCGCAATTTGACGCGGTCGGCGTGCGAGATCCGAGCAACCGGCGTAAACACTCTCACATGGGTTCGATGCAGGAGTACGACCTCGTCGTCATCGGTTCAGGTCCCGGCGGCCAGCGTGCAGCCATCGCCGCCGCAAAACTGGGCAAGTCGGTCGCCGTCATCGAACGCGGACGGATGCTCGGCGGCGTGTGCGTCAACACCGGCACCATCCCGTCCAAAACGCTGCGCGAAGCGGTCGTCTATCTGACCGGCATGAGCCAGCGCGAGCTCTACGGCGCCAGCTACCGCGTCAAGGAGAAGATCACCCCGGCCGATCTGCTGGCGCGAACACAGCACGTCATCGGCAAAGAGATCGACGTGGTGCGGTCACAGCTCATGCGCAACCGCATCGAGCTCTACACCGGGCACGGCCGCTTCGCCGACGAGCACACCATCCTGGTCGAAGATCCCAACCGCGCCGAGCTCGTCACGGTGCGGGGCCGCTACATCGTGCTGGCCACGGGCACCAAACCCGCCCGCCCCGCAGGCGTCGAGTTCGATGAAGAGCGCGTGCTGGACTCCGACGGCATTCTCGACCTCAAGTCGCTGCCCACCTCGATGGTGGTCGTCGGCGCCGGCGTCATCGGCATCGAGTACGCCTCGATGTTCGCCGCGCTCGGAACCAAGGTGACCGTGGTCGAAAAGCGCGACTCCATGCTCGATTTCTGCGACCCGGAGATCGTGGAGGCACTCAAGTTCCACCTGCGCGACCTCGCGGTGACCTTCCGGTTCGGCGAGGAGGTGACCGCTGTCGACGTCGGCTCCGCCGGAACCGTCACCACCCTGGCCAGCGGCAAGCAGATCCCCGCCGAGACAGTCATGTATTCGGCTGGCCGCCAAGGCCAGACCGACCACCTCGACCTGACCAACGCCGGCCTGGAGTGTGACAACCGCGGTCGGATCTTCGTCGACGACAACTTCTGCACCAAGGTCGATCACATCTACGCCGTCGGCGACGTCATCGGCTTCCCGGCCCTGGCCGCGACCTCGATGGAGCAGGGCCGCCTGGCGGCCTACCACGCGTTCGGCGAGCCCACCAAAGGCATGATGCAGCTGCAACCCATCGGCATCTATTCGATTCCCGAGGTGTCCTACGTCGGTGCCACCGAGGTGGACCTCACCAAGGACTCGATCCCCTACGAGGTCGGTGTGTCCCGCTACCGTGAGCTGGCCCGCGGTCAGATCGCCGGCGACTCCTACGGCATGCTCAAACTGCTGGTGTCCACCGAGGACCTGCGCGTGCTCGGGGTACACATCTTCGGCACCAGCGCCACCGAGATGGTCCACATCGGTCAAGCGGTCATGGGTTGCGGCGGCACCGTCGAGTACCTCGTCGACGCGGTGTTCAACTACCCGACGTTCTCCGAGGCCTACAAGGTGGCTGCGCTCGACGTGATGAACAAGCTGCGCGCGCTCAACCAGTTCCGCGCTTAGCAGTCGCTGCTGTAGGCGGAGGGGGCGGAGTCACCAGCCCCGCCGGCCTCTGCGCGCGCAAGCAGTCCCACGATCGATTCGTCGAATCGGGGCGAGAAGGACAGGTCGTCGTCGCACCCGCCGCCGTCGGGCCCGCCGATCAAACCGATCACCGTAGAACCCACGATCCATGGCGCGCCGCTGAAGCCGTCGGTGAGACCGATACACGGCAGCGACGGATATCCGTCGTGCGAGAGCCCCGTCACCCCCTGACACCGCAGCGGATCGCCGCCGGACCCCATCGGGTAGCCGGTGACCGCGACGGATGTGCCCGCCGGCGGTGCCGAGCCGAGCGTGAGGCCGCCCGCGAACGACTGGACCGCTCCCTCTTCGGACTCGTGATGCACGCGCGCGATGGCGAAATCGGCGTGCGGATCCTGCGATGCGACCCACCGCGGGTCCAGATAGATCGTCGTGATCCGCCAGATGTCGTCATCACCGTCGTGGAAGCCAGGGATGAATGTGGTGCCGATGCCGTCGGCCACACAGTGCGCGGCGGTCAGGATCAGATCGCCGGTGCTGCTGTCGAGGACCGCAGCGCTGCACGTGTGCACCGACTCGCCGGATCCGCCGCCGAGAAACACCGCCCCCACGCGAGGGTCCGGCGCGACGGGCGCGACGCCCGAGACGGCATTGGCCTCCGGGTCGACCTGGGGGGCCGACGCCGCCGAGGTGGTCGGGGGGGTTGCCGCAGACCCGGTGTGCCGCACAGGCGCGGGCGTCGCACATGACGCGACCACGGACGCGATGGCCGCCGCTGCCGCGACCGTCCGAACCCTCGCCACCTGCATGACCACCGATCCTGCCCGAAACCGTCGCTCAGGCTGGAATGCCGGGTGGGCGCTGCCTGTTCGATTCCACATGCGGGGCATAGCGCGCCGCATGATGGGAATGCGCGACACTATATGGCACAGCACGAGGGTTCGGCACGATCTGGACCAGGGCGTGCAGTGACAAGGAGACGGAGTGATGGCCGACAGTAGCGACCACCCTGAGCACCACTACCAGCCCGATCAGAGCGGGATGTACGAGCTGGAGTTTCCCGCGCCGCAGTTGTCGGCGTCCGACGGGCGCGGACCGGTGCTGATCCACGCGCTCGAAGGGTTCTCCGACGCTGGCCACGCGATCCGGCTGGCGGCCGAGCACCTCAAGAACAGCCTCGACACCGAACTGGTCGCGTCGTTCGCCATCGACGAACTCCTCGACTACCGGTCGCGGCGGCCCCTGATGACGTTCAAGACCGACCACTTCACGGGCTACGAAGACCCCGAGCTCAATCTGTACGCCCTGCATGACAGCGTCGGCACACCGTTCCTGCTGCTCGCAGGCATGGAACCGGACTTGCGCTGGGAACGCTTCATCACTGCCGTCCGGCTGCTCGCCGAGCGGCTCGGTGTGCGGCAGACCATCGGACTCGGCACCATCCCGATGGCGGTACCGCATACCCGCCCGGTCACCCTCACCGCGCACGCCAACAACAAGGAGTTGATCGCCGAGCACACCCCGTGGGTCGGCGAGGTGCAGGTGCCTGCCAGCGTGTCCAACCTGCTGGAGTTCCGGATGGCTCAGCACGGTCACGAGGTGGTTGGCTTCACCGTTCATGTTCCGCACTACCTGGCCCAGACCGCATACCCGCCCGCGGCGGAGGCGCTGCTGGCCGAGGTGGCGAGGACGGGTTCGCTACAGTTGCCGCTGGCCGCACTGTCCGAGGCAGGCGCCGAGGTGTACGGAAAGATCAACGAGCAGGTAGAGGCCAGCACCGAGGTGGCCCAAGTGGTGGCGGCGCTGGAGCAACAGTACGATGCGTTCGTTGCCGCACAAGAGAATCGGTCTCTGCTGGCACGGGACGACGAACTGCCCAGCGGCGACGAACTGGGCGCCGAGTTCGAACGATTCCTCGCCCAGCAGACCGGTGACAAATTCAAAGACGACAAGTACAAAGACGACAGGTATCGAGACGACCTGTACCGCGACGACAGACACCCGGACGACCCCGACGACACAGACCCTGACCACCCATAGGAGCCCGCACCAGGGCCGACAGCGAGGTTGGCGAACATGACGGAGCGAAAGCCCAATTTGCGGTCGGTCAGGGAGGTCACACCGGCACTGGAGTTCCGCACCGTGCACGGGTACCGGCGTGCGTACCGCGTGGCCGGATCCGGGCCGGCGATCCTGTTGATCCACGGCATCGGTGACAACTCGACCACCTGGCTGACCGTGCAGACCGCGCTCGCGCAGCGATTCACCGTGATCGCCCCCGATCTGCTCGGCCACGGCCGATCGGACAAGCCGCGGGCGGACTACTCCGTCGCGGCGTACGCCAACGGCATGCGGGATTTGCTCAGCGTCCTCGACATCGACCGGGTCACCGTCGTCGGGCACTCCCTGGGCGGTGGCGTGGCCATGCAGTTCGCCTATCAATTCCCGCAGTTGGTCGACCGACTGGTTCTCGTCGGTGCCGGCGGGGTGACCAAAGACGTCAACGTCGCGCTGCGCATCGCTTCACTGCCCATGGGCAGCGAAGCGCTCGCCCTGCTGCGGGTCCCCCTGGTACTGCCCGCGCTGCAGATCATCGGCCGGGCCGCGGGGGCGTTGTTCGGTTCCACCGGCATGGGCCGGGACATCCCGGACATGCTGCGCATCCTGGCCGATCTGCCCGAGCCCACTGCGTCATCGGCGTTCGCCCGCACTCTGCGTGCCGTGGTGGACTGGCGCGGCCAGGTCGTCACCATGCTGGACCGCTGTTATCTGACCGAATCCGTTCCCGTGCAACTTATCTGGGGCGCTGCGGACTCGGTGATCCCGGTCAGTCATGCGCTCATGGCACACGCGGCAATGCCCGGCTCCCAGCTCGAGATTTTCGAGGGGTCCGGGCATTTTCCGTTCCACGACGATCCCGACCGCTTCGTCGAGGTCGTCGAACGGTTCATCGATTCGACCGAGCCTGCGGTCTACGACCAGGAGATGTTGCGAAACCTGCTGCGTGCCGGGATCAGCGAGGCCAACATCTCCGGGCCGTTGGACACCCAGGTCGCGGTGCTCGATGCGATGGGCGCCGACGAGCGCAGCGCCACCTGAGCACTGACTCTCCCCGCAGCGACTGATCAGCGCTAAAGTCCACAATGACCGGCCCCGACGCGGCAGCGCCGGGGTTCGATTCGGCGTCCACCGGCACGCGCGGGCGCCGGGCGCTACCACGATGCGGGTGGGTCACCATGCTCCGATCACACAGCGTCACGAGGCGAACCGCGACACCCGGCCCAGTTCCGCCTGGCGTGCGGGCAGTCGTGCAAACGCCGGGACAACCGTTGGACATCAACACCCGGCGTCTGATGGAGAGCCGTTTCGGTCGGGACTTCAGCAGGGTGCGCGTCCACACCGATCCGCGCGCGGCCGCCTCGGCCGAGGCCGTTGCGGCCCGCGCCTACACGGTGGGCCCGGATGTCGTGTTCGCCGCCGGCCAGTACGGTCCGGGCACCGAGCGTGGGCTCGAACTACTGGCGCACGAACTGGCGCACACGATCCAACAGGACCCGAGGTCTGCTACCGACGGCCCACCGGCCACCGGCGGACAACTCGAGACGAGTGCCGACGTGGCGGCCGGCGATGCCGTCGCGGGACGCCGAGTGGCGGCGACGCTGCCGACATCGGGACTCGGGTTGGCCTGCGCGCCGGCCGACGACGAACGCGCCAAGGCGGTCGCCGAGGCCGAGGCGGTCGCGCGGAACGACGACGAGGCCGAGGATGCGCCGATCGCGAAGGCCGGCGCGGTGCCTTCGATGTTCTCCCCTGGCGGCTTCACCGACGCGGTAGCCGCCGCGCTGCTGCAAAAGTACGAGAGCCACAACAAGCTGTTGTCGATGGCGTTGACCCTGGCCGAGCGGCAGGCGCGCAGGCGTGAGTTCTGGGACGGCAATCCGTCCTACAACGACGCCGATCTCAAGGAGGCATTCGCCCTGGATCTGTATTGGGATCCCAAGGAGGAGGGCTATATTCGGCAGCCCTACGTGAGCCAGACGGAAAAGGCCGTACTCGACGATCCGGAGGCCCGCAGCCTCTACAGCAGCCGACTGTGGGACCTGACGGAGAACAAGCAGGAGACGCCGTCGCGGTTCACCCGCGGCGTGCACTGGGTGTGCGAGCACACCGAACCGTGCGCGAGCAACCTCGAGCAGTTCCGCAAGGACCGCGAGGGAGGCATGAGCCGGGGCGAGGCACTCAACCGCGGCATGGCCCGGCTCGCAGTGAATGTGGAAACCATGGCTTTGCCCACGCCCGGCCCGCGGGGACCCATCGCGCTCGGACCCGGAAGCCAGCCCCCGACACCGCAATTCACCCTCCCTGAAGGCCCCACGCTGCTGCCCGAGGGCGCCACAGCGGGCGGGGGCAAGACGTCGGCACCGCCGGCACCGGACCCGATGTTGACGACCGGATCGAAGTCGGGCGGGACCAAAGGCGGTCCCGTCGGTGACACGGCTGTTCCCGAGACGGTCGTCGACGAACCCACCAACCCCATCCGCCAAGGAGACCCGACTGGCGGCGAGAAGATGGGCGACTTCCGGATCTACGGGGAAAAGCGATTGAAGGGCAACACTTTCGAACGTGACATCTATGGGTTGAAGAGCATCGAGAAGCCGACCACGGCAAGGGGTGTCGGCCCGCTGCTGAAGTTGTTCAAGAGCCTGCTGGGTGAGGCCCGAGCGGCAGGCGCGACCAAGTTGCGGATCACCGGCAGGGTGGTCGTCAACGAGAACATCCTGGAGATGGGTCCCGTCGTCGAGAAGATGGGCGGCACGTTCCGTCAGGTCGACGCGATGACCGTGGAAATCGAGATTCCCGTGTCGCAGTGACGATCCTCAGGCAGGGACTCGGTCAGAACAGTTTCATGAGGTCGATCGTGAGCCCGCCCCCGAGCCCCTTCGTCTTGACCTGAACCTTGAGCCATGGCGCACCCGGTACTGCGACGGACTTGCCATCGATCTGATCGAGCGCGCCCGCGCGCAGGCCGGGATCCGATGCGACGGCGACCACAGCAGCGGCCGCCATTGCGCTTCCCACTACGACGACGGCTGCTTTCTCGCCGGGTTTCAAGTTCTTCCAGTCACGTTGGGCCCGCGCCACCGCGTCATCGATCATGCGGGCAATCTCCGGATACTTGATGACGGCTTCAGCAAGGTCGCCCGCGCTGCCCGACCGGGGTACGGTCGCGGGGGCACGATCGTCTCGCGACGGCGGGACGGTTTGGGGCGTCGTCCCGCCGCCGGGAGCGGGAGTGGATCCCTGCCCTGCCGGTGGCAGAAAGATCGGGTTGGGGCGGGGCGGCAGCTTGCCGGCGTCCGGCGGCACCTTGCTGGGGTCGATGGGACTGAAAGTCCATGTGTTCGGCGGCTTCTCGAACTTTGACGGAACCTGTTCGAATCGGGCTTCGACGCGGCGATTTCGGGGTTCCCGGCCCGGGGTCTGCACCACCGGCTCATTCTCCCCAGCCGATTCGATGCGGATGAAGTCGATCGGCACGCCCGCAGCCACAAGACTCGCGGCGACCGCAGCGGCACGTTGGCGGCCCAACTCGACGTTCTGCCGTTCCTCACCCGTCAGATCGGTGTGCCCGGTCAGCAGGAGTACCACGCCCGGCGATGCGGTCGCCATCCGGAAGTACAACTGGGCGAGCGACTGGACCAGCGGAGCGTGCTCGGCGGTCAATTGTGATCCGCTATGGGCGAAGCCGGCCAAGGTCGCCGCCGTCGGTGCGCGCAGCAGTGGTGTGGCGTTCTCGGTATCGGGCTTGGCCTGCAACCGTGTGCCCGACCTCGACTGCTGCACCACATGAGCCAGTTCATGGGCTATCAGTCGCGTACCCGTTTCCGTTCCCGGCGCGTACCGGCCCGCGCTGAAGGTGATGTCATGCCCGAGCGTGCAGGCGGCCGCGTTCAGTGCGCGTGCGGAACGGGCTGCGGCAGCATCGGTGTGGACCCGCACCCGCGAGAAGTCCTCGCCGAACCGCGATTCCATCGATTCCTGGATCTCCGCGGGTAGCGGTGCGCCGGCTCGCGCCGCAGCCCGGCTCGCATGATCGCTCGGCCCTTCGTCAGTGTGCGCCGGCCGGATGTGTTGGGCCAGGCCACGGGTAGAGGTTGTCATGATGTCGTCGGCGACCCGGTCCGCCTCGGCCTCCGCGGCGCTGGGTCGCACCTGCTGTGGGCTGTTGCCGGATTCGGCTGCTCGGGCGAACATGTCTCACTTCTTGCATGATGTCGGTGGGCTGGTGGGGTCGTTGCCGGCTTTGCCGTCGACCTCGGCCCGGCGCTTCATCAGGGCATCCTTCTTGGTGGTGTTCTCCTTTTGTTCGTCGGCGGTGAGGCAGTGGAAATAGCCCAGGGCGCCGTCGATCAGATCGCGGCGCGTCGCGTAGCTCATCCGTCCGGTGCCTGATTTCTCGGCCGCCAGGGCCTCGTCGTGAAATGCCAGAAACTCGCGGAGATTCTTGTGCTGCCCGCCGGCGAGTCCGGTGCGGTACTGCTCGATGTGCTGCAATTCATGGCCGACCTGCAGCACCCGCCGGGCGAAGTTGTCGACGCTGTTCAGAAAGGTGTCTCCGACAGAGACTTTGCCCTTAGCATTCGAGCCCGAGCCGACGCTCTCGGTCTGCAGACCGGTTCCGGCGGCTGCGTTGTCATAGACCACGGCGTCCAGCTTGGCCGCATCGCCCGGATAGTAAGCGGTCACAATGTCTTTGATGAGATGCACCGCACGGTCGGCGGCAGGGGTCTTGCTGTCCTTGGCTCGCGCGATGATCGCCTTTGCCGTGTCGTCCTTCGGGTTCTTGTTCTCCTGACGTTGTATCGCTCCTACCGGCGCACGGGTCGACACGCGGGCCGCGCCGTTCGCGTCGATCGTGTCGCTGAGCCGGCGCGCCTCGCGTTCGGCGGTCGCCGGCGATGCCGTGGTGTTGACGTGCCCCCGATCAGACTGTTGGACGACATGAGACAGCTCATGGGCCAGTAACTTTCGCCCATCCGCCGTGTGGGGCTCGTATTCTCCCGCTCCGAACACGATGTCGGTCCCCACGGTGTAGGCGTGCGCGTTGTGTATGAGGGCAGATTGCGATGCGGTTGCGTCGGTGTGGACGCGCACGTGGCTGAAGTCCGACCGAAACGTCGCTTCCATGAGGGCGCGCACAGACGCGTCCAGTGCCTGCCCGGTCGAGTTCAACGCGTCGGTGACCGGTGTACGAAAATGCTCGGTTACCGGCATCGCGACGGCGGGGGCGACCTTCCATCGCCGCGCGGGTGTGTCCCGGGTTCCTTCGCCGGGTGTCATTGCTGCCGTTTGGTGTCGGGCTTGGCGGGCGGGACCGCGGCGGTTTGTCCGCGGGACGTCTGCTCCAGCAATTCCAGCAGTTTGGCGCGCAACCGCCGCTCGGAATCGGTGTCGATCGTGAAGGCGGGCTTCCACTGGCGGATGGCGGTGCTGAGCATCAAACGCGCCCAGCGGAGCTGCTTGTCGTCGGTCGTTCCGCCTTTGGCAGCCGCGGTTGCCTTCTGCCCCAGTTCCGACCCGGCAGCACGAACCGCCTTCTCGGCCGCTGCAGCTGTCGCTGCTCGGGCCAGCGTCTTGCTGAATTTCGCCGCGTCGGCAGTGGTGGATTCGGCAACCACGCCGGCCTTTTGAGCCGCCGGTACCTTCTGCTCCGCGGTGGTCAGCGACGGCACACAGCGGGGAATCTTCGAGACAACGGACGTGCCGCCTTTCACGTCTGCGATCTCGGCATCGAGTTGCGTGTCGTTGACGCCCAGTGCGCTGCGCAGCTCTTTGCGGGTCTCGGCGGTGTGCTTCCGCAGATTCTCGAGCTCGGCCTTCGTGTACAGCTTTGCCCGCTCCCCGTCGGGTGGCTTCGCTCCGGCGTCGCGGAAGTCCTTCTCCCACTCTTTCTGCAGGTTGGCGTGATCGCACCGGGGTTGCGCGGTACCGGTCACCACTACTTTGGTCACCCCTTCGCGGGCGCCGTCGAAGATCGTGTGCGCCGTGTCCTCGTCGAGCCGCACACACCCGTGTGACAGTGGCGTGCCGTCGACCGGCGAGTACTGATGCAGTGCGACGCTCTTCGCATCGTGGAACTGCGTCCACCAGTCCGGGAGCGCTGAGTTGTGGGCGTACTTCTTTGTCACCGTCCAGGATCCGACGGGGGTGCAGTTGTTGCCGACCTCCGCCGAGTTGGCCGGCGAACACGCACCGCCCTCGGCCATGCCACTCGCGGCGTCGAAACAGCAGTGCCCCTTGCCGGTTGAACAGTGGTCGCCGAGCGTCGTCCCGTCGCTGAAGGTCGCTTTGACCCGTTGTGCCTGCTGGTCGACATTCACCTGTGTGATATGGGGCGCGGGTTTGCTCTTGCCGCTGCCCTTGGGTTGACGTTGCAGCGCCGTCGGGGACGACCCGACCGCGGCATGGGCCCCGGGCTGCTGGACGGAGATGTCCCGGGCGGCCAGCTGGGCGTGCGCTTCCAACCCCGGGTCGGGATCTATGGTGGTTCGGCCCGCGTGCGCCGCGACGCCTGATTCCTGCTGCATGACGTGCGTGAGCTCGTGTGCCAGGAGCGCTCGACCCGCCGCATTCTCCGCGTCAAAGCCGTTGGTGCCCACCACGATGTGTCGCGATACGGTATAGGCATCGGCATCGACCGCCCGCGCGGAGGCGGCTGCGGCGGGATCCGTATGGATGCGCACACTGCTGAAGTCGCGCCCGAACCGCCGCTCGAAGAACGACTGCGTCGCTGCGCCCAGCGGCTGCCCCGGCCGGCTGAGCGTCTCCTCGACGATCGGCGGAATCGCGTCAATGTCCCGCTGTGAGGTACAGCTGCGTTGTATCGGGCTGTGTTGCTCACTGCAGGCATCGCATTTGTCCTCCGCGGCCGTGTGGTCGTCGCATTGGCACTTACGCTGCAGCACTCGGGCTTTCATGGTTTCAGGTCAGCTTGAACGTCTTCGGCTGGTTCGCCACGGTGACGTTGGGCGGCTTCAGCGTCCCGAGCAGCGCGTAGTGGTAGTGCACACCGCGCGGCGGCTCGGGCTGCGGACCGTTCGCGCCTTGCGACCACTCGACGTCACCGGTCACCGTGCGGGCCGGGATCGTCCAGTAGTTCCCGCTGCGGTAGGTGCCGGCCGGGCCGTCCTGGTTCGGGCCCGTGAATTGGATTTGAACGCCGTCTTCCAAGGTGATCCATTCGCCCTCGATCACGGGAAGCGCGCCGTCGGATTCCACGGAGCGACGCGTGGAATCGTAGCTGGTGGACGAGGCGTGGTCCCAGAGTCGCAGGATCGGGTGCAGGGCGACTTGCGAGCCGGTGGCATCCGGGACGGCGTCTGACAGCGTCACCGAACGACCCTCATAGTCGATCGAGGCGATCTGGAGCAGCGGGCGGGCCCAGTGTGCCTGGGTCAGTGGGCGGTCGTCGGCGATGCGACTGGCGGCGGCGTCGTCGGAGATTTCGACCCAGTCGCCGACTTCGAGCCCGAGTTTGCCGTCGCGGCCGAGGGAGCCCAGAAAGACCTTGGTGCCCTTGAGGGATTGGATCGGCAGCGCCACCGATCCGTTCTCCCGCGACCATTTGAAGGTGGCTCCGCCGGGGTCGTTGTTCTTGTTCGTCGGCGCATCGGGGTTCCATGCCGGTCCCCCGCTGTGAATTTCGACGCGATAAAGCTGGTTCTCGGGTCCGCGGTACTTGGCCTCCGGCGGGGTGTGGCACGGGTCTTTGTCGAAGTCTTGGGGACGTTTCGCGCGGGCGGCAAGAAGCCCGGGGTTGGCGTTGAATCCCTTGACGGCGTCGGTGAATTCCTTCAATTGCTGGGCCGCGGTCCCCTCGGCGGACAGCGGCAGCAAGGCCACCTGCCAGACGGTCTTGGCGCGTGCAGCTGTGTCGGGCCCCGGGTCACCCAGGGCGATTTCGCGGATCGTCGGGTCCTGCAACGCGGTGATCAACCGTTCCCACACCCGCAGATAGACGGCGAACGGGGTCTTGGCGGGCACCGCGTCGGCCGGGTTGTCCGGATCGAGATAGCCGTCGGGTTGACCGGTGTAGTCGACGTTCGACTCGTTTTCGACCAGGATCCCGTCCACGTACGCGCGACCGGCCGAGATCGTCAGATCGAGCTTGCCGTTGTTGTTGACCGCCGTGATCTGAAATCCGGGGTGCTCTTTGGGTATTGCGGTGGGGCCGACAAGGTCGATCATCATGGTGCGCAACTGATGCAGGAGAATCAGCGCCTGTTCGTTGAGGTCGGCGTCCAGCGGCAGCCGTCCCTGTTGGTGCAGCAGCGCAGCGAAGTGTTTGGTCGCATCGAAGGTGGGTCGTGACGTGTCGAGATACATGAGAGGTCCTCCTAGGTGGCGATCAGGATGGCGGCATCGGTACCCGCCGGGCTGTATTCGTCGAGGCGGGCACGCAGGTTGTCCTCGCGTTGCGGTTGGAACAGGTCGTGGAAGGCGCCCATTTCGGAGCCGTCCTCGGCGCCGCGCCTGATCTCGTCAGGACACCACGGTGCGAGCTGGCCGTACCCGGGCATTCCGTAGCGGGTACTCGTGAATCGAGGGATCACGTGCGCGGGGTCATGGGAATGCGCTGGTTCACAATGGAACTGACCGGGCACGTGCGAGCCGGGAAGCAGCCAGCAGAAGCGGATGCAGCCTTGCTGCCTGCGGGCAACGCAGACCTCCCCCATCACGATGGAGTTCTCGACCAGGTTCACGGCATGGGTTCGTACCGCGCCGAAGACGGTCACCCGCCGGGCGCTGAACACCGCGTGGGCGTGGCGATCGTTGGGCGCGGTGATCGCAGGCAGACACCAGCCTGCCGAGTCGAGAATGCTGTCGGACAGCCACACGTGATTCGGCTCGTTGTGCACTTCGTCGACGTCGACGAGGATGGTACCCAGGATGCTGCGTTCGACCTGTAAACACGCTGGGGTGTCGAATAATTCGACGCTGGCTTCCTCGGAGTGCTCGGGGTTGCAGTCGCAGTCCAGGCTCCAGCCCGGTACCAGAGTCGAGTGCCGGATCACGACGGTGCCGACCCGGCCCTGCACCCGGACGCCGCGGCCGGTGATGAGCAATCCGTCGAGGATCACGGTCGGCAGGTGGTCGTCGCCGTCTTCCGGTCCGGTGATGCGCAACGCGTCGGGCCGATTGCTGTACCAGTCCAGCAGGCGGATCACCGGTCGCTTGTGTTGTCCGGCACGCAGAGTGAGGCGGTCGCCATGGTCAAGTTTGATGTCGATCTGCTCCTGATAGGACCCGCTGTCGGCCAGCTCGATCACCGCCTGATGCGACGCTGCCGGGTTCGTCTGCTTGTCCTCCTGCCACTTGCGCACCGCGGCCATGATCGTGTCGAAGTGACCCGCGCCGACGACATAATCGGCGACCCGGGGCGAGACCGGCCGGGTGTATTCGCCACCGCCGAGATCGTCGGAGAACCCGTAGTGATAGTCCACCCACACCCCACCGTCGGGGGCGTTGCGGCTGGGGAACGCGATCCTGCCCAGCACCGGGTCGATCGCAACCTGGCCGCGCGCGGGCAGATAGCGCCAACCCGAAAGATCCGCGGCGACAATCGCGTTGAGCGGCACCGGCTGATCCGGACCGGTGTAGACACAGAAGCTCTTGCCGGGCCCGTAGTAGCGAGCCGGATGTTCGGCAAAGGCGCGCCGGCGGATGAACGCGGGCACATTGGTCTCGTCGGCGATATGGGTCGGTGACGGCTCGGGCTGGGGTTTGGTGATCAAGGGCGCGTCGTTACCCAGGATGCTGAAGGTGAACTGGGCCCGCGCCCGGTCCTCGCAATAGGCGGGACCATAGGTGACCGAATAGGGCCGCAGTCTCCATACGTAGAGCCCGATTTCGGGGATGTTGAACTTGCCCACACCGCGTGGCGAGGTGATCCGTCGCACGTCCACCAGGTGCGCGAGGTGCTCGAACGGGCCGTCGAGTCGGTCGAGTGCGTCGCCGTCGCGAAGGTCGACGAGATTGCCGCGGTCCAGGCGGCGGGCGTCGGCCCGCGGGTCGTGGCCGTAGAGCCGGATCGCCGGCGTCACGGTGAGCAATCGGCGGAATTCCACTGCCCGCGACGGCCACGAAGCCACGTCGAGTGCGAGCTGTTCGAGCAGCGCCAGGGTGCCTTTACGGCGGCGGTTGGCGACGGTGTGAGCGACGTCGCGCCGAGACGCCACCGCCGCCAGCAATTTACGGGCCTCGGTTGTGTCAGCCGTGAGTGATTCCTGCCCGCCCGGCAGCATGCGGTAGCCGACGAGGTCGCCGAGATAGGGCACGACCCAGTCCTGGCAGGTCTCGATGAACCAGTCCTCGTACAGCGCCCTGATGTCGGCGTCCAGCAGGTCGGCCTGCTCGGTGATCGCGGCCAGCAACGCTTGCAGGGGCCCGCCGAGTTCCTCGTCGCGCCTTTGGTGGACGCGGGGCAGCAGGGAGAACAGCCGATCGGCGTTGTCGGTCATGGGATCCTCCGCAGCATGAGGGCTTCGGGAACGTCGGGGGGCAACACCACGATCTCGGCGGGCCGGATGCCGCGGAACGTCGTCACGTTGGTGTTCGCCGGGACGGTCGCCACAGTGAGAGTGGGATTGAGCTGACACAGCTCCTCGACGGTCAGCCCGGTGCGCACGGCGATCTGGCTGAGTGTCAGATCGTGCTGAGCCGAGAACTGCTCCACTTGGAACTCCGCGTGCCGGGTGTGCACAACGCGATCGGGTCCGAGTTGATCAGCGAGACTGATCAATTCGAGCGGCGTGACCGTCGCGGGTATGCCATGGAAGACGTCGATGTCGACATAGTCGACACCGGGCACCGCCTGGGCTGCGGCGAATGCCTCACTGAGATAGGCGTCCTGGGCCAGGTCGCGACGTGCGAAGGAGAAGGCGTCGAGGAGGGCCGCGCGTACTGCGGGTTCGACCAGGTCCCAGGAGTAGTCGGGTTTGACTTTGACGCCGGCCCGCAGCACCAGCAGCAGCATGGCGCGCACAGCCACCCGCGCGGTCACCCCCGGGTCACCGAATTGCGTCAAAGAGTCCGCGAGAGCGGTCAGCAGACCCGATTCCGGGTCGATTGGAACATCTCCGACACCCGCGACGGTCACGTGCACTACCTCCTGCCGGCCGTCGAACAACCTGCGGGCACTAGCTTTTCCGATACCGGCCCTGGCCCGGGTGTAGTCCTCGTAGTCGCCCACCGACAGCAGCCGGTCCAACGCGAGCATGCGCAGCGGGGTGACCACGCGGGCATCGTCGGGACCGTCACCGTCCGCACCGCCGGTGGCCGGCAACGGATTCGTCACCGCATTGACGCCGAGGGGCCGACCGGACAGTTCTGAGATCTGGCCGGCCACCACGTTGCCTCCGCGCCCGGCGCCTAGCCGCAGTGTCGCAGCGATGTTCTGATTGCCGCTGGGCGGGCGGGCGCCGTGGACCCCGTCCCCGAACTGGACGGCGACGGTCTTGTCGGTGCCGAACGCAGGCCGGTACACATGGTCGGTCGCCGACGCGTCGGCCAGGATCTCGGCGGGCTGCCACCGCACCCCTCCGACCGTGACGCGCAACGCGTCGTCGAACCCGGTGGGGTTGCTCGCGGGCAGCGCGGTCAACGGATTGTCGCCGTTGACCTGGCGAATGGCGAAGGATTGGTTGGCAAGACTCGCATCGGCGCTACCGAGCACCTCGTTGCGCGTCTCGCCCTGGTCGGCCGCCACGACGTTGCCGTACACGGTGACGCTGTCGCGCCGGTAGCGGTAGGACAGTTCACCGGTCAATGTCAGGATCGTCCGAACCGACGCTGCCGGCTGGTCGGGGTCGACATGTTGTCGCACACCGGCGACCATCGTCAGTTCGGCGGCGTGGACGCCGGTGGTGTAGGGCACGTCGGTGCGTTCACCGCTGACGACCAGCCAGCGGCCCGGCGTCAGCCCGTCGTGGACCCGGTCGAGTTCGAGCGTGTCACCGGCGATGTCGTCGGTGATGGGATCACCGACGGGAGTGAGGCTTTCACCCTGCGCATACAGGGCATCGCCCTGCTGCGCAGTGATTTTCATATCCAGCGTCAGAACTGTCGCCGGCACGCTCAGCGCGGGCGCGGCAGCGGCGACGGCGACACTGCGCACCGTCTGCTCTGCCGAGACCACCCGGCACACCTGGTCGGCCCCGAGGATGATCCAACTGCCGACAGCGATGCCGTCGTAGACGGTGTCCAGAACGACGGTGTTGACGTCCGCTCCGGCGGCCAGGGTCGCTTTGATCCGCATCACCTGGACGTTGGACAATGCTGGTGCGGGCGTGAGGTGTTCGTTGCGCCAGGCCAGGTGCAGCGAGGGTGCGATGCGCGGATCGGCGGCGGCCAGCAGCTTGGCGTGGACGTCGGAGTCGGGCCGGAACAGCTCGCGGGTCGCGGTGTCGGCCTCCCGCGCCCTGCGCGGCGGTTGCGAGGGTGGACGCCGCAGCCACGGCAGCATCGGGGTGAGCCCCACCAACGCCGCGCCGTCGTCACAGGACACATCGGCGAATCCCGCGACGAATCCGCCCTTCTCGTCGGGGCAGAGGATGTCGTGTGCGCGCCAGCGGATGGCATCGATCTCTCCGGGCGTGCGCCCGGTGGCGGCCTCGGCGAGGGCAATGACATGTCGCGCGGCGGCGAGCAGCGGCGGGAGGTAGGTGGTGTACCACTGCACCACGGCCGGCGATTCGTGCACCGACGCCAGGGCACTCGTTTCGATGAGGTGGTCGAGCACGTCGGGCAGGGACATCGCCGATTGGTCGTCCAGGACGTTGGAGAAGATCGAGTTCACCGTCGGCGCCGTCTCGGCTTCCAGCGTCTTCGCCAGCTTCTCCAGGTAGTCGCTCGACAGCCGGATGATCGACGCGGCTGCGGGAAGATCGTCGGCCGCACGGATCGCCGCGTTGACCGTGGCGTCCAACGCTGCGAGCGCATCGGCGAACGCGGTTCGTTTCGACACCAGCGAGACTGCGGTCATACCCGACGCGAAGTCCGGCTTGGCAACGTTCACGATCCGCACGGCTGCGCCCGAGCGTGGGCCGGGATTGTCGGCGGCGGGCGTGGGGTCTGGGTCGAACAGGAACAGCAGGCGATCGCCCGCCCTGAGATTCGCGGTGGTGCCTGCAATGTTCAGCGTGGCGAACTCGTTGACGTCGTCGGGTTCACCCGTGTGCCCCTTGGGTGGACCGTAGTATCTGATCGCGGGCGGCCTGCTGACAGCCGGAGTGAGGTTGTTCCATTCCTCGCGAGCCGCGAGATCCTCGGAGGTTTCGAAGGTCTGTGGCAGTTCGTTCTGCCGCGGAACGCTTTTCGCTCCCGAGCCCGCCAGGATGAGGGTCTTGGCGCCGGGGTCGAGGGTATACGCCAGGTAGGTGGTAGCGCCGAGCGCGGGCCTGGCGCGGTAGCCGACGAGTTTGCCGAGTTCGGCCAGCGAGCGCGGCTCCGTCGCTGTTCGCAGGTATCCCTCGTTGGCGATCCGTTCCTGATAGAACGTCAGGATGTCGGCCACGACGGCAAAACAGTCGAGCAGGGCAATGCTCGGGTCGTCGGAATCGCGAGTGGCCAGTGAGCTCAATGCCGGGTACGCGGACAGCCGGGCTTGCATCGATTCGCGGAAAGCGGCGTATGTCCCGATGCGATAGTCGATTGCGTCGCGCTGGGGCGGGTTGTAGGTGTCGGCGGGCGTGATCGCATGTACGCCGTCGCAGCAGCCACAGGTGCAGCAGCTCATCGTCCACCTACCAGTGTGAGATCGAGTCGACCGTTTTCGGGCCGGGTCGGATCGGCGTCAAGTTGCGCGACTTCCAACGGCCTGATCGCCAGTACCCCGGTGTCGAGCGCATCGCCGGGCGGCCCGAAGAGGCGCTCGAGTGCGGTGACGTCCGCGCTGAGCACTCCGGGCACCGACGCGGCGGCCGCCACGATGGAACTGACCCTGATCGGGGTGCCGAAGGTGAGGCGGTCGGGATTGAAGTAGCCGCCGGGACCCGACCCAAAGGTTTTGAGCAGCGCCGCCCGGACGTGGCCGGCCAGGTAGTCGGGTTTGACCTCGATGCACAGGGCCAGCGCAAGCGGCACGAGGACGGCCGCGGACACCGACAGATCGTGACCGATCTTGCGGTAGCGATGCAGTGAGCACCGGACGTCGTCGAGCAGCCGGTCCGGGGCGACGGGCGTGCCGAGCGCGTCGATCGCCACCTCGGCCTCATACCAACTGCCGGTCCACGCGAGTGTCGCCGCGGCCCGCTGCACGCCGGGCAGGCGGGCAGCCAAGTCCACGTAGTCCTGTGCGGTGATCGCCCGTAATTGCCGGAGCCGGGCTTCGTAGGGCGCCCGGATCCGTGCCGCGGCAACGTCTTCGGGATCGGTCCCGCCAGCGGCGGCTATCGGATTACGGACCGAGCTGATCGGGGCTCCGCTGGTATCGGCGATGGTGATCCGGTTGATCGTCTCGGCACCCACGTTGCCTGCGGTCCCGTTGCCGATGCGGTAATGCGCTCGCGCAGTGCGGTCAGCTGCCGGCGAGTCAGGCTCGGGCAGTGGGAAGTCCGCGCCGTTGCTGCCGTCACCGAAGCGCAGGTGCAGCACCCCGTTGTCGTCGGTCTCGCCGACGAAGTGCCGGTCGTCGGGGCCGCTGTCGAGCAGGTCGCGTCGCGGCTGCCAGTCATCGTTCCAGCGGTCGAAGACAGTGATCGCGGGCAGGGCGTCCCGCGGATCGGTCTGGGTGGCCGCGGTGGCGGGCCCGAAAAATCGAGGATCTCCGGGATCGAGATCGCCGGCGTTCACCCCCCAGGTCTGCGCGATCTCCCAGCCTTCACCGTCGGCGCTCAGCAGGCAGCCACCGAGGGCGCGGGTGAGAAGTTCGTCGAGCCGCTCCAGCTTGGTGACCAGCAGTTCGTCGAACCGTACGAGGAGAACGCCGAGTGCGGTGCTCGGGTCCCCCGACAGGTTCACCGCGTCCAGCGTGCGCCGGCCGAACAGCGTTGTGAGGTAGTCGATGTCGTCCTGCGACAGCGGTTGGTCGGCGGTCTTGGCGCGCAGGGCCGTCACGTGCGCCCGCGCGCGGTCGGGTAGCTCGCGCAACCATTGCGCCTGCGTTCGGGCGGCGACGTCCGGCGGCGGGAACGCCGAGGTCTGTGTCACCGGGACCCGGGAAATACTGGGCCGGAATCGTTTCGGGATCGGCGGGTAGTGCACGACGCGTGCCGGGGCCGCTGCGTCCTGGCAGCCGAAGCAGACCGGATCGGGGCAACCCGGGTCGGTCGGGTCCTGAGCGGGGACGGGTAGCCGTTCGTCGGGCGCGCCGCCTCCGTGTTCGACGAGCACCACGTTGCCACTGGCGACACCGACCACCTGGTCGCAGCAGTCGGGACCTCCGCGGGCGTTGACGCACAACGGGAAACGCAACGCGTCGTCGGGCGCCCACGTCACCTCCATGACCGGCTGATCGAACAACGGGTCGAGACCGGGTACGACCGTGGTCAGGCGCACCGCCTGCCGGTGGGTGACGTCACGGTCGGCTGCGGCCCCGGTCTTCGGCCCGATGACCTCTTCGAGGATCAGCACGTCGCCGGGCTTGAGCGCCAGTGTCCGTTGCGTGCCCGGTTCGCCGTCGACGAGAGTGGCCGCGGTAGCTCCGATGGGCAGGCAGCAGTCGTGATCGCCCCAGGTCCAGATGCCGATCCTGTTGTGTGAGGGGTACAGCGACACAGGTTCCTGACGAACGGGTTCGAAGATCTGCTCGCCGCTGCTGAACTGCACGGCGTCGGTGTTGAGGACGAGGTCGCCGTCCACCGCCACGCACACCCAGGCCCTGGCCGCACAACCGTCGTGCAACGGGTAGTCGACCAGCCGGGCGTGCCGGCGCACCGATGTGCGCAGCCGGGCAGTGTCGAGGTAGGCCTCCGTTGCGGCCGCGTCCTGCTGATAGCTGAGCCGGTCGGCCTCGTAGGCGAGCAGTTCGACAAGGGTGATGCCGATGTCGGGGATGTGCCGTTCGGTCCACGCGGGCATGCTGAGGCTCAGCCGTTCCAGCATGAGCTGCCGGAAGCTGGCGTAATCTTTGGCCAGATAGTCGATTTCGACGCCGGAGCTGATCTCGTCCGGGCATTGGCAGAGCGGTGCACAGTCGATGTCGTCGCAGCCGGTGATGAACGCGAAGTCGATGCAGCGATAGCGCGGATCGAAGCCCTCGACATCGACCACGCACAGGCGGTAGGTGGACAGGTCCCCGACCCGATCGACGGTCAACCGCACACCACCCTCGAGCTCGGGATCCTCTGTGGGGCACGGCGTGACCGCGGTAACGGCGATGCCGGTGATCCGGGTGCCGCCCTCGATGCGGAAGTTGGCCGGCTGCAATCCTTCGGGCGCGTCGCCGAAGAACATCACGGTGAGTTCGTGCCGGTCCTCACCGACACTGACGGCATCGATGCCGTTGCGCCCTTTCGCCCGCGCCGTGCCGCGTCGGCGTTCGTCCGCACATGTCATGCCGGGCTCCCGTCGATGGATGTCTGGACCTGTTCACCGGTCGCCGACAGCCTGTATTTCAGGTAGATCCGCAAGGTGGCGTCGTCGGCGCTGATGGTCAGCGAGTCGACGTCGATCAGATCGCCGAGCCAGCGGTTCAATGCACCCTCAGCGGAAACCTGCAGTGCAGCAGCAAGTTCCGGGCAGTTGGGTTCGAAGACCAGGTCCAGCAGCCCGCAGCCGAAATCCGGGCGGTTCACCCGCTCCCCCGGCCGGGTGAACAGCAATTGCTCGATCATGTCCCGGACGTGATCGGGATAGGTGGTGTCGGCGGTGCGCCCGGTGGCGCCGATGTGGTAAGGAAAGTCGATGTTCATGGCGGTCACGTCCCCAGCGCGGCCTGTTGCATCGCCACCAGGACGGGCGGCGCCGGTGTGGGAGCGCACATCCCGTTGCCCGGGCCCGGCGGGATCGACGGGGCCTGCAGCAGCACCGGCGTGCCGTTGATCAGTGCCTGTCCGACGTTGGCCCACTGCACTTTCACACAGGGAGCGGGCTGCGTGCACCCGACGACCGTGATCTGGTCCGCCGCGGTCATGACGGGCTGCCCGTTGACGAATACGGTCGGCGGTCCGACCGGGATGAAGGTGACCTTGCCGCCGTGCGGGCAGGTCATCGTGGTTGCGCTGTCGACGACGAAACCTGGCATGTTCCACCCCTTTTTACTGCGGGATCACGAGGGACTTGTTGTTGATCATCACGGCGGTGCCGGTCAGCCTGATGGAGGCCAGCCCGGGCCCGCAGGACAGTTCGATGGAGGCTTCGGTCATCTTGATCGACGGTCCCGCCGGGCCTCGGATCTGTATCTGGATCCCGCCGACGGGCCCCGGCGCATCGGTGATGAGAAGGTAGTTCTGGCCCGGAGTTCCCATCACGATCTGGGGAACGCCGGGGGGCAACGTCTGCGCGACCGGTGGCGCGTCGACGAGGCCGCCCCGCCAGAAGCCGGTGTAGGTGGCGCGGTCGGGGTCGCCGTCCTGGAACTGCACCCAGACTCCCGAATTCACCATGGGCACAACGTTCATGCCGGGCGTGGCGTAGCCGGGGTCGGCCCAGATGCACGGGTCGTTTCCCAGCACGTCTTCGACGCGCACCATCACCCGGTTGCCGCCGGTGGCGTCGACGTTCGACACCACGACGCCCTTGTAGGCGCCATGGAACTTCTTGGCATCGGTTGTCATGGGAGCACCGCCGGGATCAGTGGGAGGAAGCCGTCGCGCGTGAGCGTGAAGCTCTGCTTGTATTCGCCGCGTTTGATGTCGTGGGTGACACTTTTGACGTAGTAGGTGCCGTCGTAGGTCAGACCGGCGCCACGCACCCCGACGATGCTGCGCGCCTCGAGGACGTGGCCGTAGCGCAGGACGTCGAGCTTGCCCTGCCCGGTGACCGCATCGGCGGCATGCGTGGTCTTGCTCAGCCCGCGCAGCGCGATGTCCAGCGGATCGCGACCCGCCAGATTGGGCAGCGGTTCTTGGCGCAACGCGACGGCCGGGCGCGAGGCCAACGGCGGGCGCAGCAGCGACACGTCGGGAACCGGGATCGGGATGCCGATCTTCGTGTTCGGCTCGGTCAGGGTGATGGTGTATTGGGTGCGCGACAGCCCGTCGAAACTGAACGACAACGACTCCACATTGGTTGCGGCGCCCGAGTTTACGGTGAGTGCGGGCTGCGGCATCCCGGCCCGGGCCTCGGGGCCCCAATAGGCGACGCTGACCCCCGGAGTGGGCCCGGGGATCAGGAAGAACGAGTAGCCCGCCTCCAACGCAAGGGCCTGGATGTAATCCAAATCGGTACTCGATTGCACGGGGATGGTTTTCAACGGGTTGGGCACATTGAAGATGACGGCGGGGACCGCCGCCGGAATGATGCCGTACAGCGCGTATTTGGCGACGATCGCCATCACCCGCAGGTTCAGTGGCATTGCGGGGAAACACATCCGCTCATGGGCCATGTCCATCAGCGCGGTGAGGTCTTCCCCGGTCACGGTCAGCGTCGAACCGCCCGGTGTGTCACTGGGACTAAGTTCGTGCCTGGTGATGACCCCGTCCATCAACACCTTGGGCAGGCCTCCGAGCAGCGCGACGACGATCACCCGCGCGGGCGGGTCGAGCAGTCCGGCGGGGAGCAATGTGGTGGTGATGACGGACTTCTTGCTGATCGCGAACGACAACTGGAACCCGCTGCGCTGGCCCGCGCTCGTGGTGACCTGCACCGACTGCAGCGAGTCGATGAGCGCGGCGGGCGCCGGGACCGCCAGCGCGGACCCGATCATCAACAACAGCTGAAAGCTCTTGGCCATCACGACCGCGCTTTCGCGCGCGCGGTCATGGCGTGACTCCCGCGGCCTGGAGCAGGCCACCCTGGGGAATGCCCGCCAAGGTGATCCGAAGCCGCACACCGACAGCGGTGAGGTCGGTGAGGTCCAGCGTGGGGTTGCCGTCGGCGATCATCCAGAACTGTTCGGGATCCCCGAAGACCGCGAACGCGACAGTGTCGAGACGCTCCCCGACGCGGACCTCGTGTGTGCCGATCTGGGTCAGGTCCGCGGGCCGCGGCAGAAACCGTCGCCGGACGTAGGTCACCTTCCTGCCGTCGGGCAGTTCGTAGACCGAGGTGGGGATCCCTTGGTAGCGGCTGGTGATGGCGAACATCGGCACACGTCCTTAGATGGTGTTCACACCGACGGCGGTGATGGGGTCGTTGACAGTGGCGGCGAACCGTTGCTTCTGGTCCTGGTAGCTCAGGTACAGCAGCCCGCCCTTGTGGCGGAAGCCGAGGTCGTCGACGGTGAGCACGCGTACCCCGATGCTGACTTTCGCGCGGATCGGGTTCAGCGCCTGGTCGAACGCCTCCTCGGCGATGCTGACGTCGGTGAGCCGCACCGGCAGGACCCGTTTGGGGCCCAGCACCAGCACCATCAGGGCGGACTCCGCCGGGGCGATCTCGAGCTGTCCCCCGGATACGAGCTGATCTTCCGCGCGCAGTTGCGCTGTCGTCGGGTAGATCGACAGCTCCAGCGCCGAGAGCACCGGGTAGAGACCGTCCGGGTACTTCTCGGGAGCGTCCGTCGCATCGAATTCGGCGTCGAACTTGAGCGACTCGTGCGGAGGCCCCTTGAGCCGTAACGCTTCGAGTCGGTCGCCGGGCTCACCACCGATACCCTGCGGCTGCAGGGTCCTGGTCAGCGTGTCGGGGTTGTATTGGAACGCTATCGTTTTGACCGGACGGCCGGTGTCGGGATCGACCAGCACGAAGCCACCCCGAACGGGGTTGGCGGACTGCGGGAAGGTGCTCATGGCTGCCGCACCTCGTGCGTCACTGCGCGGTGCAAGGCCACGGCGGCCACCCGGCCGATCTGGTTCGGTGTGGTCACCGGCAGCGACCGGCCGCGGACCCGGGCAACTGTGCGCGAGTGCCGCCATGCCGAACGTGGCGTGGCGGCAATCTGTTTGGCGAGCTCCGCCTGGATGGCGCGACCGATCTCGTCGGCGCTCGGCGCGTCGGCGCCCAGGCAGTCGAGCACGATGCGGTCGATGTGGATCTCGATTCTCATCGCGCACCTACCGGACTCAAGGTGAACTCACGTTCGCGGATCGGCAGCTCGAGCTTCTCGAATTCCATGCGTGCAGAACTCAATACGGTCTCCATGGAAATCTTCGTGCCGGCGGCTGCCGCCAGGAATGCCGCGTTGAGAGCGATGTTGCGGATCACCCCGCCGCTCGCCGGCAGTTGGGCCAGGCGGTCGAAGTCCAGCGTCGCCGCGGGCGAGTTCGCGGGAAACGACTTCTGCCAGATCAACCGGCGTTCGGCGACATCGGGGAAGGTGAACTCGATGACGAACCGCAGCCGCCGCAGGAACGCGGGGTCGAGCGCGGCGCGCATGTTGGTGGCCAGGATCGCCAGGCCGTGGTACTGCTCCATCCGCTGCAGCAGGTAATTGATCTCGATGTTGGCGTAGCGATCATGAGCGTCCTTGACCTGGCTACGTTTGCCGAATATCGAGTCGGCTTCGTCGAAAAGCAGGATCGCGCCGCCGCTTTCCCCGGCGTCGAACAGCTTGCGCAGGTTCTTCTCCGTCTCACCGATGTACTTGCTGACGACCGCGGAGAGGTCGATGCGGTACAGATCCAGGTGCAGGCGGGCCGCCAGCACCTCCGCGGCCATCGTCTTGCCGGTACCGCTCGGGCCTGCGAATAGCACGCTGACCCCCAGGCCGCGGTTGATGCGCTCGCCGAATCCCCAGTCGTCATAGACAACGTTGCGGTACGAGACCTGGTCGGCCACCCGCTCGAGCAGGGTGCGCGCGGCGTCGGGCAGCACGATGTCGTCCCAGTCGACGCGTGGCTCCAGGCGCTGGGCCAGGGCGTCCAGTCGGGGCCGGGTACGCGCGCGGCACTCACGCCACGCGTCGGCGGAATCGGTTGCCATCGCGGCGATCTCGCTGATGTCACAGATCTCCAACGCGAACTGCGCCGACAGCGCGTCGCCGGCGGCTCGGTCGGTGTCGCCGGGCAGGCAGGCGCGCCACGCGTCGGCACGCTCGGCCGGCGTCGGCGCCTCGACATCGACGACGACGGATTGACGACCGACATCGGACCAGCTCTCCCGCACCGCCAGCGCGCTCGCTCCGCCGATCCGGGCCAGCAGCCGCCCGATGGCAAGGCGGGTGAGGTTGTGTTCGTCGTCGACTTCTTCGGCGTCGATGTACAACGCAAGTGGCAGCAGTGCGCTTTCGCGCTGCCACAGTCTCGCCAGGTTGTCCAGGTCGGTCGGCTGCGACGGAATGAGATCGGCCGGCAGACGGTAGGCCAGCAGGCCGCACTGCCGGGCCGCAGCGGTGGCGATCAGTCGCTTGCCCGCCTGGTCGACACCGGCCAGCTGCACGGTCGGCGTGCCGGTCGCCGCGAGCAACCATTCCCGTCCGATCCTTTCGGCCACCAGCCGCTGCGACGGCGGAAGATCCTGCGCACCAGGCGACTCGAGGCATGTCATCAACGGGGCGAGCCGGTCGTCGAGACAGTTGAGGCCCTTGATGTAGTTGACGATGCGCTCGTCGGCGCGCAGTGCCGCGGAGATCAGCCCTTCACCGGAACGCGGCGTGACCTCGACCAGCTTCCAGAACCGCAGACCACCCTGTGGCGAGACGGCATCCCAGGCCGGATCCGCGAAGATCTCCAGTGCGAGGCCGAAGGTCGGGTAGCGCATCTGGCTGTTGCCGTGCGCCCGTGCACACAGATAGGCCACCGATGGAGCCAGTTCCAGGGCGGCACACAACAGCAGCATGTCCCGTTCGAAGCGCGAGAGTCCCAGGCGCACAGCCAACTCCACCAACGCCGGCCGCGGGGCCAGCTGCTCGGTGTCGGCCACCCGCGCGGCGGCGTTCGCGATGGCCTCGTCGGACACGGACTGGCGAGCCGGCGCTCCGGCCGATTCGTGCGCCGCGTGGTCCCGGCCGAGGAAGCGGGACAGGCCGCCGTTGCGCTGGGGCGTGGCCGTCGCGGTCGGCACATCATCGGACAGCCCGTCGTGCCGTTGCAGGACCAGCCGCAGCCATGCCAGCGACGCGGCAAGGAATTCGCCGTTGCCGGTCTCCCATCGAGCGCGGTCGTCTGCGGGGTGTGTCATGGGGTCACCGTCACGGCCTGCGAGTCGTCGAACCGCGGCTTGGCGCCCGACCGGTCGACCAGCCGGCTGTCGACGCCGGCGACACGTAGTCGCATGATGTGTCGGCCGGCAACCGCGTGGTCGACGGTGAACGACAGGTTCTCGCCGACGACAGCAGTGCCGATCCGTGCTCGGTCCTCGGGGACGGCCCGGTCACCGACGAGGAGGAATACCGGCTGCCCGTCGACCACGGGTGGTGCGCAGCTCAGGGCGATCTGCACCGAGCCTTGCGCATCGGGATGGACGGTCATCGGCACGGCGCTCGTGATACGCGGGGCCACCGCGAGCGGAACGGCGTTGGTGATGGTCGTGACCTGTTCTGCGGCAACGGTGTCCGTCAGGCTCACGCTGGCCGAGGACACACCGGCCGGCACACCCGATGCGGCGGCCAGGTCGACGGTCACGGCAGTGGCGGTGACCGCGGTGGGCGCCAGGAGTATCGGGGCGGGCAGCAGCGGGTGGCCGACGCTGACGCTGACGGTGGCCGCGGACAGGTTGATGCCCTGCAGTTCCACGGATTCGCCGATCTGAGCCGCGGTCTGTCCGTTCGCGGCCACCGCGGCGTCGAGTTCGGGGAACGGCGATGCGGTGTCGGCGAGCGCGGTCGGTCCCTGGTCGTCCTGGCCGCGGCGGATCACCGGAACCGGTGTCCGCGGGGGCCGGCGGTTGTCGATGAAGACGACGCGCACTTCGAAGGCGGCCGACAGCCGGTAGGGCGTCTGGAAGGCCGACCACAGCGAGTAGATGTCGTTCTCGGCCAGCGCCTGCCAGGTGATGCGGATCCGGTCGAGCTGGGTGGACACGTTGCTGAACGCGGCCGAGTCGTGCAGCTGGGTTTGGCTCAGTTGGCTCTGTTCCTGCACCGCCCGGGACGCCAGACCGAGCAGCCGGTGCGCGTCGAGATCCTTGCCGCCCTGGACATATGGGGTGATGAGATAGTGCAGGGCGAGCGGGAGCGGTGGTTGCCCGGTCTCGCCGGGGGTGATGTCGAGGGGATCCTCGTTGCGAAGCCCCGGGGCGATTTCGGTGCGGTAGAGAAAGAGATTGACCTGCAGTGGTTCGATGTCGGTCTGCACCTCGTGCGGCGGCTGTGCGATCACTTTGACCCCACCCCCGTAGGACTGCGGCCCTTTGTTCACGGCGTCGTCGATCACCTGCAGCAGCGTCTGGGTCACCCCTTCAATGGCACGCGCGTCGCTCATCGCCGATCAACTCCCCCGGCTCTTGAGGTAGTCGTCCAGAGTCAGCTGCGGTCGCCGGCCCGGCTCGACGCGGCGTTGGGGCTGCGCGGCGGGCATGGCGGCCTTGATCTCCACGCGCCCGATGCTGATGTGCACATCGGGCTCACGGACGCGGTCACGTTCGTGCACGAAGGTCTGCTGAAACGCGTTGGGACGCTCGCGGAAACGGCCTTCGGGAGCCGCTGGGACCGCCGGTCTCGCCGGCTGGGCCGGCTGCACGGACGACGACTCCGCGACCGCTGATGGCCCGGGTACCGGACCCGCGGCGCGGGAATCCTCATGGGGAGCCCGGCGGTCGACCGGAACCGCCGACCTGCGCAGGTGCGGTGACGCCGGTGAGACCGACACCACCGAGGTGCTCTGGTGCGGCGCGGCGGTCGGCAGCGGTTCGGCCTGGCCTGGTGGCGTCAGTGGGATGGCCACGGCGGGCTGCGGCGGCGCCGCATGGGGTGCTGCGGGCACCGTCACCGGAGGCGCAATCTCCGGGAGTCCTTGCACTACAGATGATTCGGTGTCAGTCCGATGATCGACGGCGTCGGTGAAGGTTCCCATCGGCAGTGGTTCCTCAACGCGGCTACGGATCATCGGTTCGTAGAGCGTCGGCAACAACGGCCGGATCACCGCACCTGCGGATCGGCCGAGCACCCTGTCCACGAAATCGGTCATGACGTGGCCATTTCCAGGTAGCGGCGACGCCGGGCCGGACTGACGGCCAACACCTCGGCCTCCGACCAGCCGTACAGCGACGCCAGTTCGTGGACCTCTCGGAGAATCCGCAGGGCGTGAGTGTTGAGCTCCGCCCACAGGTAGCCGGCGATGTCGAACGGTGCCGCCCAGCGGTGTTCGCAAACCGCACAGTCGATCTCGACGCTCACATCGGCCTGCGGATCCAGTGCCGCCATGGCAGCCGAGAGCTGGTCGAGCGTCGAATCAGGCAACGGGCCCGCACCACCGGCGGTGATACAGCGGTGGATGAGGTCGCGGCGCGCGGCGGGCCGGCCAGCCACCGCGAGCAGATCGCGAGAAGTGATCGCGCGGAATTCGATCACCGCGCCATCGACGGTCAATGTCGCGCGGTCACGATCGCCACCCCGCACGGCGAGGTCGGCGGCAGTCAACTCCAGTTCCAGCTCTGCACCACACTCGGGACAGTTCACGATGCAGGCGAACGTCGACCCGAAACACTCCTGCCGCATCGCCAACAGATATCCGTCACGTTGTCCGATGCTCAGATCGGCGCCGCCGCCGGAGGGTGCGCCGCCCGCGGCGGCGAGGGTCAGCGTGCGAAGCAACGGCGAGGTGTCGGCTGCCGCTTCCCACAGGGCGAGTACCCGGGCTTCGGGTGGGCCTTGCATGGCATCACGCCGGATCTGTGAAGCTGACCTCGGGCGGTTCGGGCAGGTCTTCCCGGACCCAACCTTCGTTCTCCAGCTTGATGTGTTGAATGGCAACGGCATTGGCGTTGGCGTCCAGATCCGACACCGGCTGCCATTCGGACACCCAGCAGTTGAAGACCTGGTAGGACAACACCTTTTGGCCCGCCTCGTTGTAGACGTCGACGATGAGGTCGCGGCGGAAGTCTTTCAGCGACGTCTCCAGACCGCCTGAGGCGTTGGTGAAGCTCCAGACTCCGTTGGCCCACTGTTCGAACACCTTGTCGGTGGTGACTCCGCGTTCGAGGCTGATCGGGTCGTATTCAGTACGCCCCGGCAGTTTGGTGCTGGTGGCGGGATCCCCACCGTTGCGGTGCTTGATCACCTCGGTGCTCCGCTTGAAGCCGGTGACCTTGCTGACACCGAGCATGTACTCGTTGCCGCCAGCGAATTTCACCCGAAATCGGAAGTTCTTGAACGGATCACGTCTCTTGGTCTTGCTATCGGCCATAGCCGTGCCTTTCTCGTACCTAGACCTGAATCTGGCCGGCGAGCTGCTGGATCTGGATGATCACGAACTCGGCGGGCTTGAGCGGTGCGAAGCCGACCAGGATGTTGACGATGCCGCGGTCGATGCTGTTCTGCGGGTTATTGGTGCTGTCGCACTTGACCAGGTAGGCCTCTTGCGGTGTTTGCCCCTGGAATGCTCCCTGGCGGAACAGGGTGTTCATGAAGGCACCGACGTTCAGCCGGATCGACGACCACAGCGGTTCGTCGTTGGGCTCGAACACCACCCACTGCGTGCCCCGGTACAGGCTCTCCTCGATGAACAATGCCAGCCGGCGCACCGGGACGTACTTCCACTGGTCGGCGAGCCGGTCGGCGCCGCGCATCGTACGGGCGCCCCACGACACGTGGCCCACCACCGGGAAGGTGCGCAGGCAGTTGATGCCGAGCGGGTTGAGCCGGCCGTTGTCGCCGTCGGTCATCTTCACGTCGAGACTGTCGGCGCCGTTGAGCGACGCGTCGGTGCCGGCCGGTGCCTTCCACACACCCCGTTGCACATCGGTACGGGCCCACACGCCTGCCACCGCCCCACACGGCGGAAACGCTTCGACCGCACCCTCTTTCAACGGATTGGAGAACTTGATGTTAGGGAAGTACACCGCGGCATTCTTGGCGCTGTCGCCGGTGAGCGAGTGCGCGGTGGTGACCGCCGCATTCACCGACCCCCAGGCACTGGGCGGGTCGACGATCAGCATCGCGCGTCGATCGCCGCACAGCTGCAGCGCCGCGGAGAGCACACCGTTGTCGTCGGCCCGGCCGGGCAGGCACAGCATGTTGAAGATGTCGGTGGTGAGCAGCGCATAGATGCCCTGCTTGTTGAGCGAAAAGCTATCGCCGGCGCCGCCGATGTAGTCGTCCGGGCCCACGGCGGGGTCGTCCTTACCGCTGTTGGCGTCGGCCTGCGTGTACCACCGGGGGTGCCCGGGCTCCTGGTCCTGGCCGTGCCCGTCGGCGAACGGGTCCTGCCCCACCGGCACGACGGCGTCGTCCTTCGGGCGCGTCGCCTGGTTAGCGACCGCCTTCACCAGCTCCGAGCCCGCGAGGACGTTGTCGAGGGTGCGCGCGTCGGTGGCAACCGTACTGACGTTGAGGTAGGTCTCCTGCGCACCGGTTCCGGTGTCGCGCACTGTCAGGTTGTAGAGCGTGGTGTCGGCCGGATCCTTGGTGGTGTAGTCGACCCGAGCCCGCAGATTGTTGCCCCAGCTCCCGACGCTGACGGCCTGCAGTTTGGGAGCGGTGCCGTCAGGACCGAGCTGGATGGTGGCCGCCGCCGCGGTGCCGCCCTTCTTTCCCGCCAGCCGCACGATCACCGCTTCGCTGCCGCGGTTTTGGTAGAACTGGTAGACCGCCTGGCTCATCGGGCTGCTCACGTGCAGGCCGCCATAGATCCGCTGGTAGTCATCCCAACTCGTGATCGCCTCGGCTCCGTCGGGCCCGCGCGGCGCCCAGCCGACGAATGCCGCGATCGATGTGGGGACACCGATGATGGTGCGCACCGCGCTCGGCAGTTCCTCGATGTATACGCCCGGATAGGTCGGTGATGTGGGCATGGCTGGATCTCCTTTCGCCCGGCGGTTCAGGGTTGATCGGGCATCAGCGGCGCAGCCGCGTCACGCAGCGCCGCGACGATGTTGTCGATGGAAGGTGGATCGAGGACGGTCCGGTGTGGGCGCAGCTGCCAGCACGCTGTACTGCGACCGTCGTCGAGCACAGCGATCACGGATCGCCCGCGCCCGGTATGGAACAACTCGGCGTGCTCGGCGATGGCGCGCTCGTCGTCGAGCACCCAGACCACGACGTCTGGGTCACTGCGGCACAGGGCTTCGGCAAGTTCCGTGACCCCGTCGAACGGCACGTCCGCGACAACTGCCACGTCGGGTACGGCGGCCAGATTGCGGCGAATGACGTCACCAAGGATCCCGGAGCAGCACACGAGCGCGACGTCCATCGCGTCGTGGTGGATGTCATTGTCGGCCATGTCCGTCCCAGCGAGGTCAGCAACCATTCACCTAAGTACGCCGCTAAATGCCTTCTGGTGCAATAGATCCCAGGTTGTGAATCGATCCGGATCCCGAGATCCGGATCCACGTGGACCCCGGTTCGGATCCTCGGCGAAACCGGATCCTCGACGATCGATCAGCCAGGCACGGCGCCTGCCGGCTCGGGCATGGGGCGGGGTCGGTTCTCCACCGCGAGTGCGCAATACAGAATTGACGGCCGAGGCGGAAATACGGGTGTGCCAGGCCTACCGCCCTATGCACGCCGCGACATCGGCACGACGCTCGATTCCGAGTTTGTCGAGAATATTGTGGACATGGTTTTTCACCGTGCAGAGTTCAATTCCCAGACTGCTCGCGATACCGCGATTGGTGGTCCCGAGCGCGATGTGTTCGGCGATCTCGAGTTCACGGGGCGTCAGCCGATTGGTGACGCTGTTGTCGTGGGCGAGCATGGCCACCCGACGCATCAATCCCCCCGTGATCGAGGGCGAACACAGCGCTTCGCCTCGCGCGGCGTGCCGAATGGCGCAGACCAGATCGTCGATCGATCCCTCCCGCGCGACATAGCCCATGACGCCGGCCTCCACGCACGCCAGCACATGGTGCTCGGTCTCGGGCACGGCAAGGGCCACGACCTTCACGGACGGACATTCCCGACAGAACAGCCGGGCCGACGACGCGCTGCCCAGCGCCGACATGTCCAGCAGGATGATGTCGGATTCGACGCGGTCGATCAGGCCGACGCATTCGGCCGCAGACTCGCACGTGACGACCGACTCGATGTCCGGCAGCAGCGCCAGCACGCGCGCCAGCCCCTCTCGATACAGCCTGATGTCGGAAACGATGACTACATGCAAGCGATCGACTGGGTGATGAGAATGATGGTGTTCGAGCATCAATCCCCCTCGCGTCGCAGCCAGTTGAGGTGATTATCGAGTAATTGACAGCACATTGAGCGAGTAGTGCAATACTCGAATTTCGCCGGAGCCGCGGCGGCCGCAATTCCTCGATGTGCTGTCTTACCCACCGACTTTCGATTGATATCACCGTCTGGCGCAATCACCGCCGGTTGCCCGATCGGCACGAATTCAGGGTGTCCCCGTGGTGCACGCCGTCATAGAGCCGCGACGCGGTCGCTGGCAATTCCGACAGCAAACTTCGTCAGGATGCGCCGGACCGGTAATCATAGCGACGAGATCGCCCGGCATCCGGATCGGGCCGCGTGGGTCCGATTCCGCTGAACGCGTGAGGCTCCAGTAGATCGTGGCCCCGCCAGATCGGGCAGCCGCCGGCGTGTGGATCGCCCCGTAGCATCGGTTTATGGCTATTGACGTCACCGTCTTGCGTGTGTTCACCGATTCCGACGGCAAGTTCGGCAACCCGCTGGGTGTGGTCGACAACAGCACCGTGGACCCGGCCGACCGGCAGCGCATCGCCACCGAATTGGGTTACAGCGAAACCATTTTCATCGATGTACCACCGCCAGGCGGCACGTCGGCGCAGGCCCGGATCTACACGCCGGCATCCGAGCTGGCATTCGCCGGTCACCCGACCGTGGGCGCATCGTGGTGGTTGCGCGACACCGGCAAGCCGGTCAAGACCCTGCACGTGCCGGCAGGCATTGTTCAGGTCGAGTACGACGGCGACGTGGCTGCGGTGAGCGCCCGCTCCGAATGGGCTCCGGAGTTCGTCATCCACGATCTGTCGTCGACCGAGGAACTGATGGCCGCCCAACCGGACGACTTCTCCGACGACGTCGAGACCTACCTGTGGACGTGGATCGACGAGGATCAGGGCATCCTGCGGTCACGGATGTTCGCGCCGCACCTGGGCATCCCCGAGGACGAGGCGACCGGCGCCGCGGCCGTGCGGATGACCGACTATCTCAGCCGCGACCTGACCATCATCCAGGGCAAGGGGTCGGTGATTCAGACGCGCTGGAGCCCGGAGGGCTGGGTTCGGGTGGCGGGCCGCGTCGCCAACGACGGCAGCACCCAGTTGGACTAGGGGCGGTCAGCCCGACCGGTGCGCACGCAGCGCCTCGATCTCCCGCTCGAAGTCGTCGGCCGACGTGAACGACCGGTACACCGAAGCGAACCGCAGGTAGGCGACCTCGTCGAGCTCGCGCAGCGGCCCGAGGATCGCCAGGCCCACCTCATGACTGGGGATCTCCGGTGTGCCCAGGCCGCGCACTGCATCCTCGACCTTCTGTGCCAGCAGGTTCAGCGCATCGTCGTCGACCTGCCGGCCCTGACAGGCGCGCCGCACGCCGCGGACGACCTTCTCCCGACTGAACGGCTCCGTGACGCCACTCCGTTTGACGACAGCCAGCACGGCGGTCTCGACCGTAGTGAATCGGCGGCCGCATTCGGGGCACGAGCGCCGGCGCCGGATGGCCTGCCCCTCGTCGGTCTCTCGCGAATCGACCACCCTGGAATCGGGATGGCGGCAGAAGGGACAGTGCATCACCGCTCCTTCGTCATTCCGCCAGACCACAAGTTCGAGCGCCCTTGAGCCTACCTGCGCCGCCGGCGGTACGGTCCACGCCGGGTCCAATGGCACGTAGGTCGCCGGACATTCGGCGGGTGCCGTTGCACACCAAGCCGTTTCGCCGCTCATGGCACGGTCAGCCGACCGGTGCGATCAGCGTCTGGCCCGCATCCACAGCGACCGACTTGAGCTGGTTCAGGTCGCGGATCTGCTGCACAACCTCGGCGACCGGGGCGTCGGGAGCCACCCGCCGGGCCACCTGCTGCAGCGATTCGCCGCTGCGTACCTGCACGACGGCCAACTCGTCGGGTGTCGGCGCCGCGGTCCCGACCACACCACCCAACTGCGCCACCAGGCCCAGCCACACCGTGATCCCCGCGGCGACCAGCGCCAACAGGACTGTGGTAACCGGCGTGATCGGCTTGCGGCGGTGCGATGCCCGCGACATGAGCACGCCCGTGCCGCGGTACCGCAGTGGGGCCCCCGCCGGACGCATCGGCGCAGGCCGATACACCGAGCGAGGCCGACGCACAGGGCGGGCGTCACGCTGAGGCAGCGGAGCAGGCCGGCTCGCCAACACAGCTGCGCGGCTCTCGGCGGGGATGTGGAGGATGGCCATCTGACTGCCTTTCGGGTCCGGGCGATTCGCTTCTGTGTTCGAATATAATCGATCAGGTGTTCGAACGATAGAACGTGTGATCGAACTGTTGCCAAACGATAGACCGGGGTACCGACAAGTTCGGTCGACGCGAACCGCCCCCGAGATCTCGACCCCGGCCGCGGCGCAGCCAGACCCGACACACCTCGAACACATGTTTGATCAATGGGCGTTCAGCGACTAGATTCGGCGCCATGAGCGACGAGAGCACCGACCATCCTGCTCCTCACGTGCGCGGCGACAAATCTGCTCCTCACGTGCGCGGCGACAGCTCGGCTGACCCCGACGGCACCGGCGCCGGCCGGCTCCGCAGTCCAGACAGCAGCCTCACCGAACGGCAGCGGACCATCCTCGAGGTGATCCGGGCATCGGTCACCAGTCGCGGCTATCCCCCGAGCATCCGCGAGATCGGCGACGCGGTCGGCTTGACCTCGACATCCTCGGTCGCACATCAATTGCGCACGCTCGAGCGCAAGGGCTACCTACGCCGTGACCCCAACCGGCCGCGGGCGGTGGACGTCCGGGCGGCCGACGATCCTGTGGTGACGCCGCTGGTGAGCACCGACGTGGCCGGCTCCGATGCGCTGCCCGAGCCCACTTTCGTCCCCGTGCTCGGTCGTATCGCCGCGGGCGGCCCGATCCTGGCCGAGCAAGCGGTCGAGGACGTCTTCCCGCTGCCCAGGGAACTCGTGGGCGAAGGTTCGCTGTTCTTGCTCAAGGTGGTCGGCGACTCCATGGTCGATGCCGCGATCTGCGACGGCGACTGGGTGGTCGTGCGGCAGCAGAACGTCGCCGACAACGGCGACATCGTGGCCGCGATGATCGATGGCGAAGCGACGGTCAAGACGTTCAAGCGGACCCGCGGCCAGGTGTGGCTCATGCCGCACAATCCCGCCTACGACCCGATCCCGGGCAACGACGCCGCCGTGCTCGGCAAGGTCGTCACCGTCATCCGCAAGATCTAGAGCGCGGCCGAGGCGCTTCTCAGTCGGCCCGGACGAATCCGTTCGTCCGGGCGAACTCTTCGCTGGCGAACCAGATTTCGGCAACCGCGTCGTCGTACTGACGACTATCGGGCGACCAGTACATGCCCGACTTGGTGTCCGCCTTGATCGGGTAACCCTGCGGTGCCCGCTGTGGATCGTCCAGCGGCAGGTGCAGTGCCGTCGTGCTGGGCACCGGCTCGTCCAGTTCGATCGCCGCATGCCGCCCACTGTGGGTCTCGGCGTCAGGATCGGTCCGCGGCATCAGCGTCGGGATGGGCGTCGGCGCGGTATCGACGTTGTCGGTGTCGAAGTCGGGATCCAGCGGCGCTGCGGCGTGCTCACGCGACTCCTGCGCACCGTCGGCGGTGGCATCGGTGTCGGTGTCGTCCTGCTCGTCGAGGTCGTCCTCGTCATCGTCGTGGCCGCTGAGCAGCTCGACCGCCTCTTCCGGTGGCTCGTCGTCATCGACGTCGCCGATGGGGTCGACGCCCCCGTGGGGAGCCCACTGACTCACGGGCATCGCGATGTCCGTCGGATCGTCGTACGGCGAGGCAGCCGTCGAGGCCGCAGGGGTATAGGACGGTGCCGGCGAAGCGGACTCGTAGGCACCTGCGAACCGCGCGGTCCCCGCCTCGGCAGCCGCGTATGCGGCCGGTTCGAACGGGTTCGAATCGTCGGCGTGCTGCGTCGGCGCGCGGGCCTCGTCGTAGTCGTGAGCCTCGTAGCGGCCCTGCTGATATCCGGGCTCGTCGTAATGGCCGTCATCGTGCGGCGCGTCATCGTCGTGCGCGTCGTCGTAGTGGGCCTCGTCGTAGTGGCCATCGTCGTAGTCGGAGCCGTAGTGGTCGTCGTCCTCGAATGCGTCGTGGTCGAAGTCGTCGTCGGCCCGCCCCCGACGTCGGTGCCACAGGGCGGCGCCGACGATCAGCCCGGCCAGCAGCACGACCGGGACCACCGCGAGCAACCACCACCAGTTCCAGTGCCAGGCGAACGGCTTGCTCGGCTCAGACGGTGACGCCTGGGGGGTGCTGTGCGGCTGACCGGCGTCCAGCCCTGGGATCTCGAGGCCGGCCAGCGATGACGCGAGCTTGGGCGGCTCGGTGGTAAAGGTGTTGTCCGAGCGGTCCCAGGAGATCGCGCCCCCACTGAACTTCTGCGTGATCACGCTGCCGTTCTCGGCCTGGTCCGACATCGGCGCGCCCAAGTCACCGTGTGCGCCGCCGAGCTTCTGCCATGCCGCGTTCATGGCGCCACGCACGATCACCGCGCCGTAGTCCGGCGTCAAGAAGATGACGGGCTTGTCGGAGGCCGCGAAGCTCACGGTCCGGCTGTTCTGCGCGAACCCGCCGTCGGCCTCGCTGCTGGTCGGAAAGCCGAGGTCGCCCTCGGGGCCGCCGACACTCTGGTACTTCTCCAGCAACTGGCCGCTGATCGCGGCGGCTCCGGTGGCGGGCGTGTAGAAGATCGCGCCGTGCGCGTACTTCTGCCCGACACCGTCAGCACCGATCGGGTACTGATCGCCGTCCTTGGCGCCCAGCGGCCCCATATCGCCACCGGCGGCACGGTGGGCAGCGCTGATGGCGGTGGTCGGGTCGTCGGCAACCGTCAGGCCGCTGAGTTGGCCGGCCAGGTCAGGTGGATCGGTGGTGAACTCCTTGGTCTTGGGATTCCAGGACAGCTCGCCGCCGGTGAACTTCTGCGAGACGACGTCGCCGCGGTAGGCCTCATCCTCCGATGGGACGCCCAGCACCCCGGCGGATCCACCCAGCTTGTCCCATCCCGCGTTGATCGCGCCGCGAACCACGTGCGCCCCGGTCGCCGGGGTCCAGAAGATCACCGGTTTGTCGGATGCGCTGAATGTCGAATTGCGGCTGTCGGGCGCGCGTCCGGCGCCTTCGTCGATGGTCGGGAAGCCGAGATCGCTTTCGGCCGGACCGCCGAGCGCCTCGTATTTCTCCAGGATGGCGCCCGTCACGTAGTGCGCACCCGTCGCGGGGGTGAAGAAGATCTTTCCGGAGGCGAAGTTCTGCCCGAACCCAGAGCCGGTGGCGTAGACGTCACCGTTGTGCGCGCCGAGCGGTCCGCCGTCCCCGCCGCTGGCATCCCAGGCCGCGGAGATGGCGCCACCGGCATCAGATTCGGGGCTCGCGGCGGCCACCGGTGCAAACAGGCCGGCGACGGCCACTGCAAACAGACCGGCCGTCACCCGCCGAACGGTCCCGTTCAGCCTTGTTCCCGGCCTCGTCATGCATCCTCCCCGCTGTTCGGCAAAGTTCCGAAGAATGTATCCCGCCCGACAACTCTGCTTTAGTCGGCGGCGATAACCAAGGAACATCGCCGATCACAAGGCAAAAAACCCTGCAATTCAATCGTCCAGCGGGCTGTGCACCGGCGTTTTAGGATCGTCCTGGCCGGGTCAGACCCCCAGACTACGGCCGATGATCTCCTTCATGATCTCGGTGGTGCCGCCGTAGATGGTCTGCACCCGGGCGTCGAGGTAGGCCCGCGCGATCGGGTATTCACGCATATATCCGTAGCCGCCGTGCAGCTGAAGACACCGGTCGATGAGATTGACCTGCTTCTCGGTCGAGTACCACTTGGCCATCGCGGCCTGTTCGACCGACAGCTTCTCGTCCAGGTGCAGCCGCACGAATTCGTCGACCATCATGCGCACCACGGTGGCCTCGGTGGCCAGTTCTGCCAGCAGGAAACGGCTGTTCTGGAAACTGCCGATCGGCCTGCCGAACGCCTTGCGTTCCTTGGCGTACTGCAGCGTCTGCTCGAGCACCGTCTCCATGGCCGCGGCAGCCATGATGGCGATCGAGATGCGCTCCTGCGGCAGGTTCTGCATCAGGTAGACGAAGCCCTGTCCCTCTTCACCGAGCAGGTTCTCGACGGGGACCTTGACGTCGGTGAACGACAGCTCGGCGGTGTCCTGGGCCTCCAGGCCGATCTTGTCGAGATGGCGGCCGCGTTCGAAACCCTCCATGCCGCGCTCGACGACCAGCAGCGAGAAGCCCAGCGCGCCCCTCTCGGGGTCGGTCTGGGCCACGACGATCACGAGGTCGGAGTGGATGCCGTTGGTGATGAAGGTCTTCGAACCGTTGAGGATGTAGTGGTCGCCCTCGCGCACCGCGCGCGTCTTGATGCCCTGAAGGTCACTACCGGTGCCCGGTTCGGTCATTGCGATCGCGGTGATGATTTCTCCGGTGCAGAACTTCGGCAGCCAACGCTGCTTCTGCTCCTCGTTGGCCAGCCGCAGCAGGTACGGCGCAACCACGTCGTTGTGCAGCCCGAAACCGATGCCGCTGTAGCGCCCCGCGACCGTCTCTTCGGTGATGATCGTGTTGTAGCGGAAGTCCCCGTTGCCGCCACCGCCGTACTCCTCGGGCACGGCCATGCCGAGAAACCCCTGCTTACCGGCCTCCAGCCAGACGCCGCGGTCGACGATCTTGTCCTTCTCCCACTGGTCGTGGTACGGCGCGACGTGCCGTTCCAGAAACGCCCGGTAGGACTCGCGGAAGAGTTCGTGCTCAGGTTCGAACAAGGTGCGCTCGTACTTCACAACACCGCCCATGGTGTGACCTCCGGTACTGGGTTTTCGACTTGGCGCCAACTTATACCAACCGGATGGTTGGGCACATCCGAGGTGTCTGCGCTACGCCGTAGACTGGCCGTCGTGCCGGCGTCCCCGACCAGCCTCACGCACTGGGGTGCGTTCACCGCCCGAGTCGACGCCGGAGACATCACGGCAGTCACACCGCTGACCGGCGACACCGACCCGTCCCCCTTGCTGGACAACCTGCCCGGCGCCGTCCGGCACCGCTCACGCATCACCGGCCCCGCGGTGCGGCGCGGCTGGCTCCGCGACGGGCCCGGCCCCAGCCGCGGGCGCGGCGCCGACGAGTTCGTCGCAGTGTCCTGGGATGAACTGACCGAACTGCTGGCCGCCGAACTGCGCCGGGTGGTCGACACCCACGGAAATGAGGCCGTCTACGCCGGCTCTTACGGGTGGGCCAGCGCCGGACGGTTCCACCATGCCCAGAGCCAGGTGCACCGCTTCCTCAAGATGCTCGGCGGCTACACCTCCTCGCGGAACTCATACAGCCTGGGCGCCACCGCAGTGATCATGCCGCGCGTCGTCGGCACCCACGATGACCTGTTCAAGCGGTCCACCGATTGGGACGTCATCGTCGCGCACACGGATCTGCTGGTCAGCTTCGGCGGCCTCGCGTTGAAGAACACCGCCATCAACCACGGTGGTACCACCGCACATCCAGCCCGCGATGCACTGTGCCGGCTGCGGGACCGGGGCGGGCGCATCGTGTCGTTCAGCCCACTGCGCGACGACGTCGACGGCGCATGCGAATGGCACGCACCCGTCCCCGGCACCGACGTGGCCGTCATGCTCGGGCTCGCCTTCGTGCTGGCCACCGAGGGATTGGCGGACCGCGCATTCCTGAACGCCTACTGCACCGGCTACGAGCGGTTCGAGCGGTATCTGCTCGGTCGCGACGACGGTATCGCCAAGTCGCCGCAGTGGGCGGCTCAGATCAGCGGGATCGCCGCCGACGAACTGACGGCGCTGGCCCGGCGCATGGCCGCCGGGCGCACGATGGTCACCGTCAGCTGGTCCCTGCAACGGATCCGCCACGGCGAACAGGCTCCGTGGATGGGCCTGACGCTGGCCGCGATGCTGGGCCAGATCGGGCTGCCCGGAGGCGGATTCGGCCACGGCTACGGGTCGATGAACGAACCCGGGCTGCCGCCGCTGCGCTGCCGGTTGCCTGTGCTTCCGCAGGGCCCCAACCCGGTGCAGACCTTCATCCCGGTGGCCGCCGTCAGCGACATGCTGCTGCATCCCGGCGAGCAGTTCGACTACAACGGTCAGCGGCTGAGGTATCCGGACATCAAATGTGTGTATTGGGCCGGCGGTAACCCGTTTCACCATCACCAGAACATCCCCCGGCTGCGCCGCGCGCTGGCTCAGGTCGACACCGTGGTGGTGCACGACCCGTACTGGACCGCCATGGCCAAGCATGCCGACATCGTCGTGCCGTCGACCACGGCCTACGAACGCGAGGACTACTCCGGTTCCCGCAACGATCCGCTGCTGGTGGCCATGCCGCAGCTCGTCGAGCCCTACGCGCAGTCCCGCGACGACTACACGACCTTCGCCGCGCTGGCCACCGCGCTGGGCTTCGGCGAGCGGTTCACCGAGGGCCGCACAGCCCGTCAGTGGCTCGTGCACATGTACGAGAAGTGGTCTGCCGGACTGGATTTCGAGGTGCCCACGTTCGACGAGTTCTGGGCGGCCGGCCAGCTGCGGTTGCCGACCGAACCGGGCCTGACGCTGCTGGGCGACTACCGCGCCGATCCCCAGGCCCACCGCCTCGCCACCCCGAGCGGCCGCATCGAGATCTTCTCCGAGGACATCGACGGCTTCGGTTACTCCGACTGCGTCGGCCATCCGGCGTGGTACGAACCGGCCGAATGGCTCGGCGGTGCACGCGCGCGCCGCTATCCGCTGCACCTGCTGGCCAACCAACCGGCGACCCGGCTGCACAGCCAGCTGGACGGCGGTGCCGCCAGCCAGGCGTCGAAAATCCAAGGGCGCGAACCGATCCGGATGCACCCGCTCGACGCTGCGCGCCGCGGGCTGGTCGACGGCGACATCGTGCGGGTGTTCAACGACCGCGGCGCCTGCCTTGCCGGCCTTGTCGTCGACGACCGGCTGCGACGAGATGTGGTGCAGCTGCCGACCGGCGCCTGGTTCGACCCTGCCGACCCTGCCGACCCGGATTCGATGTGCGTGCACGGTAATCCGAATGTGCTGACCGACGATGTCGGGACCTCGTCGCTGGCCCAAGGTTGCACCGGGGCTCATGCATTGGTCGAGGTGGAGAAGTTTCACGGGCCGCTGCCCCCGTTGCGGGCCCATGAGCCCCCGGTGATCCGCACCTCTTCGGACTGAGGTTTGACACGGCCCGGTAGTTCGCTCGATTTGCATGTGACCGATGCGTGACGATGCAAAGATCCCCTGAGCGCTGACGTCGGCGTCAGCGGAAGGAGGAGGCCGCATGCGAATCTCAGCCCGCTCGATGGTCCGCACCATGCTGGTGGCCGGCGTGGCGATGTCCGGATCCGCGGTCATCGGGGTGACGACGACGCTGGCGGCCGAGGTCGCGCTGAATGCGGCGGTGACGCCGTTGGTCGTGCCGGGCACGGGAACACCGAACCCGGCGGATTCCAACAACTACATGGCCAATGCCGTCAGCTACTACGTCGAGCCGGGCGGCACCTGCGGTACCGACGGTTGCGCCGCACCGGTGCCGGTGCCCTACATCGCCCAGTTCTGGCCGTTCCCGTTCGCCGGGTGGGGCGGGCTACAGGGGGCGAAATGGAATGTTTCGGTAGCCAGCGGGGTGACGAGTCTGACCAGCCAACTCGTCGGGCCCAACAATCCCACCGCCGATCATCCGGTCATAGTCTTCGGCTACTCGCAGGGCGCGACCGTTGCCAGCATCGTCAAGGGCCAGCTCGCCGATCTGCCCGCCGACCAGAAGAACGACCTGACATTCGTGCTGATCGGCAACCCGAACCGGCCGAACGGCGGACTGTTCGAACGGCTCGCGATCCTGGGCACCGTGCCGGTCCTCGACGCGACGTTCGGTCAACCGACACCGACCGACACCGGCATCACCACCTACGACATCGCGCTGCAGTACGACGGTGTCTCGGATGCGCCGTCCTGGGTGCTCAACCCGCTGGCCATGGCCAATGCCGTCGCCGGGTTCGAGTACGTCCACGGCACCTATCTGGCCCCCGACGGCACCGACCCGGCATCGGCCACGCCCTACGGCTACACACCCGAGCAGGTGCAGGCCGCCGTGGACAACGCCAAGACGGACTGCAGCGCGGCGACGCACTGCCAGAAGCAGGGCGACACCTACTACATCACCCTGCCGGCCAAGTACCTCCCGATCATGCAGCCCGCGCTCGACCTCGGCGCGGCGACGGGCACGTCGGCGCTCGTGGTGCCTGTCGTCAACCTGATCTCGCCGACCGTGCAGACCCTCATCGAAACCGGTTACGACAGAACCAATTACGGCACTCCCACCCCGTTCCAACTGATTCCGCGGGTCAACCTCGTCACGTTGGCGACCGATCTCGTCAATGACATTCCCGAAGGGATCACCGCCGCAAGCCAACCGGGACTCGCCCCGCTGCCCGGCTGGACCGACCCGACCCAGAGCACCACCACCGCGACGGTCACGACTGACCCGACACCTGCCACGGTGACGTCCACCGACACCCCGGATGTCCAGAAAGTCACCGCTGTCACCAAGGGATCGCCGCGGCTGAGCAGTGTGGTCAAGGCGGCCTCAGCGAGCCAAACCGACCGCCCGTCGCTGCGAAAGACGTTGGGGATCAACGGACATCCGGTCCGCGATCTGGCGAAGTCGCTCGGCAGCACGGTGCGCAAGGCCCTCGGGCAGGACACCGCGAAGGCCACCGACAAGAGCAGCGCGGGCGCCGATGCCTCGAAACCCGCGGCCTGATACCTCTCGCGGTCAGAAGGTGGCGAACTCGCCGAGGCTCGCCGCCAACGGGATCGGTACGCGCGCTTTGATTCTCGTGCCGTCGGCGCCGTGTTCGGTGGCGTCGATGCGGCCCTCGGCGTGCAGTTTGGCCACCAGATCGCCACGCTCGTACGGGATGGTCACGTCGACCATGGTGTCGGTCGGTTCGACCAACTCCCCCATCCGCTGCCGCAGCCGGTCCAGCCCGTCACCGGAATGCGCCGAGACGAACACCGCGTCGGGCAGCGCCCGCCGCAGCTGCGCGAGAGCCAGGCCTTCGGTGGCGTCGATCTTGTTGACCACCAACAGTTCCGGTGCCCGGCGCCCGTCATGCTCGGCGATCACCTCGCCGATTACCTGACGCACAGCACTGATCTGCGCAAGGGGGTTGGCGTCGGAGCCGTCGACGACGTGCACGAGCAGGTCGGCGTCCACGACCTCTTCGAGGGTCGACCGGAACGCCTCCACCAACTGCGTGGGCAGGTGCCGTACGAACCCGACGGTGTCGGTCAGCACGAACGGCCGCCCATCGTCGAATTCCCCACGGCGCGAAGTCGGTTCGAGGGTCGCGAACAACGCGTTCTCCACCAGCACCCCGGCCCCGGTCAGGGCGTTGAGCAGGCTCGACTTACCGGCGTTGGTGTAGCCGACGATCGCGACCGACGCGACATCGGAGGTCAGCCTGCGGCTGCGCTGGGTGTCACGGACCTTCTTCATGTCGCGGATCTCGCGACGCAGCTTGGACATGCGCTCGCGGATCCGCCTGCGATCGGTCTCGATCTTGGTCTCGCCCGGACCACGGGTTCCGACACCGCCGCCTGCGCCGCCGGCTCGACCGCCGGCCTGCCTGGACATCGACTCGCCCCAGCCGCGCAGCCGCGGGAGCATGTACTCCATCTGCGCCAGCGACACCTGCGCCTTACCCTCGCGGCTGGTCGCGTGCTGGGCGAAGATGTCGAGGATCAGCGCGGTGCGGTCGATGACCTTGACCTTGACCACTTTTTCCAGGGAGTTCAGCTGCGCCGGGGAAAGCTCGCCGTCGCAGATCACGGTGTCGGCCCCGGTGGCGACGACGACCTCGCGCAACTCGGCGGCCTTGCCGGAGCCGATGTAGGTGGACGGGTCAGGCTTGTCGCGGCGCTGGATGAGGCCTTCGAGGACCTCTGAACCCGCGGTCTCGGCCAGGGCCGCCAGCTCGGCAAGGCTGGCGTCGGCGTCGGCCGAGGTGCCGTCGGTCCAGACGCCGACGAGCACGACTCTTTCCAGCCGTAGCTGGCGGTATTCGACCTCGGAGACGTCGGTCAGTTCTGTGGATAGCCCGGCGACGCGGCGCAGTGAGGCGCGATCCTGGAGGGCGAGTTCGCCGGTGCTGGGTGTATGTGGGTACGTCATATGTACTTCCAGATTGTCACGCCGCCCACCAGGCGCGCATCCCAATTAGGCGTGCGCAGTGTTCCACCAGACCTCGGACAGTTCACCGCGCGCCACCAGCACCGACGGACCGCGCAGGTAGCTGGTGGATTCGGTGACGGTCACCGACACCTGCCCGCCGGGTATCCGCACCTGCAGCGTCCCGGTGTCGGCACCTTGGTGCGCCAGGGCGGCTACCGTTGCGGCGACGGTCCCGGTGCCGCATGAGCGGGTCTCGCCGACACCACGTTCGTGCACCCGCATGCTCACCGCGCCGTCGACCGGTGCGGTCAAGATCTCGACGTTGACACCGTCGGGGAACAGCGCGGAGTCGAACGACACCGGCGCACCCACGTCGAGGTCGGCCAGCTCGGCCCGGTCGATTCCCACACAGGCCAGATGCGGATTGCCGACGTCGACGGCCAGGCCGGAGAAGCTACGGCCGCCGACCACGGCCGAGCCGGTGCCGAACCGGTTGGCCTTGCCCATCTCGACGGTGACCTCGGCGGTGTCGGCGTCGGCGTGGTGCAGCACCACCGGACGCGGCCCCGCCAGCGAGCCCACCACGAACTCGTCGGCCGTCTCCAAGCCCGAGGCCTTCAGGTAGTGCGCGAACACGCGGACCCCGTTGCCGCACATCTGCGCGATGGACCCGTCGGCATTGCGGTAGTCCATGTACCAGTCACCGGCCGCGACGCCGTCGGGCAACCGGTCGAACACCCCGGCCGCCAGGGCGGCGCCCGCCGTGGTCACCCGCAGGACGCCGTCGGCACCCAGGCCGCGGCGGCGGTCGCACAGCGCGGCCACTGCATCGGGCTGCAGCGACAGGCGCGCATCGAGGTCGGGCAGCACCACGAAATCGTTCTGGGTGCCGTGGCCCTTCACAAAACTCACGCCGCCGAAGATCACCTGATCAGGATACGTGTCGCCAGATCCGCTCTGCGTCGTCGACCGTCCCGTCGGAGGCTCCGTCCAGCCACGCCACCCGGTGATCCCTGCGGAACCAGGACCGCTGCCGACGCACGTAGCGGCGAGTGCCGATGAACGTCGGCTCTTGGGCGGCCGAGCCGTCGCCGCCGGCGTCGAGGTCGGCCAGCACCTGGGCGTAGCCGAGCGCTCGTGCGGCCGTCACGCCGTCGCGCAAACCCTGCTCGCGCAGCGCGCGCACTTCCTCGACCAGACCGTCGGCGAACATCTTCTCGGTACGCTGCGCCAGCCGCTCGTCGAGAACCTCGGTGTCCCAGTCCAATCCGATGATGGCAGTGTCCCAGCGGGGTGTCCCGATGCGCGGTGCGGACGCCGCGAACGGCTGCCCGGTCAGCTCAACCACCTCCAGCGCCCGCACGATCCGTCTGCCATCGGTGGGCAGGATCGACGCGCCTGCCGCGGGATCGACATCGGTCAGCTCGGCGTGCAGGGCCGCCACCCCGATCTCGGCCAGCCGCTGCTCCCACCGCGCCCGCACCGCCGCGTCGGTGGCCGGAAACGCCCACTCGTCCAGCAGCGACTGGATGTAGAGCATCGAGCCGCCCACGATGACGGGCACCGCGCCGCGCGCCGCGATGGCTTCGACGTCAGCCGCCGCCGCCTGTTGGTACCGGGCCACGGTGGCGGTCTCGGTCACGTCGAGCACGTCGAGCTGGTGATGCGGGATGCCGCGGCGTTCGGCGACGGTCAGTTTGGCGGTGCCGATGTCCATGCCGCGATAGAGCTGCATGGCGTCGGCATTCACTATTTCGCCGCCGATCCGTTCGGCCAGGGCCAGCGCCAATGCGGACTTACCGGTTCCGGTCGGCCCGATGACCGCGATCGGCCTCACGGGTGCCACACCCCGGCGAAGTACCCGACGCCGTAGGGCGCGCCGCGGTAGAGCTCACGCGCCTGCGCGGGTGCGGGCTCGGTGAGCCCGGCCAGCACCTGATAGGCGACCCGGCCCACGATCGCATCGGACAGCTTGAGCAGCGCGGCGGCATCGCCTGCGGCCAGCGCATCGTCGAGGGCCGACTGGATCGCGCCTGATTCCGGGTCGTAGCCGCCGGGAGCGCCCGCGGTGAGGGTGTGCGCGCCGTCGGCGACGACCAGCACCCCGACCGGATCTGCTGCGTCGTCGATCAGGGCACGCAGCCGTCTCCCGCGGGCCTGCGCGGCGTCAGCCGAATGGGAGTCGGCGTACACCCGCACCTCGGCGGCGGCACCGGGGTTGACCTCTCCCCTGATCCAGCCCGCCACGAGCGCGCTGAGCGGCAGGTCGGTGGGTGTGTGCGGGCCGCCGGGGCCCAGCGCGACCGCCACACCGACGCCGTATCCGGCGAACGTCCCGGCTGCCTCAGGGCCGACGACGGTGTCGGCGTCGCCGACGCCGATGACCACCCAACGGGCGGGCAGCGCCTGCGCCGCGGCCACGACGGCGGCACGCAGGTCGGTCAGTTCGGCGGCGGCCGCACCCATGAGCTCGGGCACCAGGACGGGTGCCGACGGAACGATCGCGATGGCGCTCAGCACCACACCAAACTAGTGCGCGGTCCCCACTGCACCCGCCCGGAGGGCGGACCATCGGTCCTAGTCACCCGGTGTCCACAGGTGTCGGCGCCGAGTTTGTCAGCCCATTGACCCGAAAGGCATGGGCAGGACACAAGCCGACCTGCTTGAATAGCGTTCGAAACTGACAGCTATCGGGCGCCGCGTCGCGCGGCAGATGCGCGGGTAGACCGCGGGGAAGTACGAGGAGCCGATATGACAACCAGCCAGCCTGGCGAGCACACCCCCAAACCCAGCCCTGTCTCTTATACACATCTGACGCTGCCGACGATCGCAT
>NZ_LZTB01000129.1 GCF_001665685.1 Mycobacterium sp. 852013-50091_SCH5140682 | reverse complement strand
TATGCGATCGTCGGCAGCGTCAGATGTGTATAAGAGACAGGGTGGGACGTGACCCGGAACTCAGCAGGCTGCGGGCCGAGGCGAAGGCCGCCGTCACGGGCATGCCCGGCGTCGCCGTCCTCGTCGGCGAACCCGGTGCCGGGAAGACCCGGCTACTGGTCGAGTTCGCGGAAGACGCTGCCGCACTGGGCTTCCGGATCGGCGTGGGGCGCTGCCGGGATGCCGACGAACCGCAACTGTGGCCACTGGCGCAGGCGCTGGCCGGGATCTCCGGTCGCCCGACGACGCTCGTCTACGAAGAGCTGACCTCCGGTTCGGAGGCCGCGCTGCGCGATCTGGCGGCCCGAATCGCGGCGGAGTCCGCGTCGACGGTGCCGACTGCTCTGGTCATCGAGGATCTGCACTGGGCTGGCCCGGTGACGGTCGGTGCGCTCACGGCGTTGGTCGAGCGGCTCACCGAGCAGCGGCTCCTGGTCATCGCCACCACCAGACCCGCCCCGGCGGACGGCTCCGACGTTCAGCGATTCCTGCGCGTCTGCGCCCGAGGGCAGGGCTGTCGGATCGAGTTGGGTCCGCTTCCGGTCGACACGGTGGCATCGCTGGCGAAAGTCGTCGCCGGCACCGGGATCGACGACGACCGGGCACACGCGCTGTGGAACCGGACCGGCGGGAACGCGCTGTACCTGGTGGAGTTGCTGCAGAGTGCAGGCACGCCCAGCGGCACCCTCGCCGAAGTGGTGCTGGATCGGGTCGAGGCCCTTCCCGCCGCGACGGTGGAGGCACTGCGTGCGGCCAGTGTGCTCGGCGCGGCGTTTCGACCCGCTGACCTCGCCGAGGTGACGAACACAGAACCGGGCCGCACAGCCGAACTCCTCGAGCCGGCGCGCCGGGCCGGGATCCTGGCTGACACCGGTACCGGCTTGCGGTTCGGGCACGCGATCGTGCAGGAGGTGATCCACCGATCACTCGCCGGCACTGTGCGCACGGACCTGCATCGACGCGCGGCGCAGGCCGCTGCCCAGGGAGATCTGACCCGGGCCGACGTGCGGGCGTCGGTGCAGCACCACCTGCGCTGCGCGGCGTCGGTGGACTCAGGGAGCGGCTGGCGCACCCTGGTCGAGACCGCGCAATACGCGCGGGCCGGTGCCCACTACGACGAGGAAGCCGCGCATCTGACGCTGGCACTGGACCTGCAACAGACCGATCGCTCGGCATCCGCACGGGAACGGTACGAGCTGCTCATGCTCACCACCGACGCGCACCGGTGGTCCGGTGATTGGCAGGGCGTCTCGGACTGCGTGGACGCCGCGACCCTGCTGGTGGAGCGGCTCGGAGATCCGGCCGACCGGAGTGCCACCGCGGAGCTGGCCGCCCGCACCCTGTCGGCGAACCTCGACGGTGCCCTGTGGCAGGTCAGGCCCTACGGCGAAGTGCACGCCCCCGTGGTGGACGCGCTCACCGAGGTTTTGCCGCACGTGCCGCCCCACCGGGCCGCGGTGCGCAGCCGGGCGCTGCTCACCCTGGCCATGGAGCTGTTCTACTCCGGGGACACCGCCCGGATCGACGCCCTGGTCACTGAGGCCCTCGCCGCAGCGCGCCCGATCGACGACCCGAGGGTCCGGGTGTCGGTGCAGCTCGGCGCGTATGTGGCGCGGTTCCGGCCGGACACCGCGGCAGACCGGGCCGAGTACCTGCGGCTCGCCCGCGCGGACGTCGACATCCTGGGTGATCCGCGGTTGGAGATGATGGTCGCGACGTTGGCCACCGGCCTCGCCAACGAGTCCGGCGACGCAGATGCGGTGCGATCCGGTATCCGGGCGCTGACCAGTCGGCTGCGCTCGGCCGGGCTCGGCACCGCAGAGGTGGTGCTGCACACCGTCGCCGCGCCCTGGCACGCGATGGCCGGCGACGACGCTGCCGCAGCCGCGTCGGTGCAACGGCTGCACGAACTCGCCGTCGAAGTGCGCACCCCCAACGTTCTCGAGGCTGCCCAGGCAGCGGCCGCGGTGGTGGCACTGCACTTCGGCCGGGCACCGGCGTTGCTGCCGGTGCTCGACGTGTTCCTCCGGGACAGCCGCATCCCGAGCGCATCGACGGTGGCACTGGTGCTGCTGCGCGCCGGCGAACGGGACCGGGCAGCGGTCTTCGTCGACTCCCATCCGCTGCCCACCGAGCGCCACACCTACCTCGGATCCGCATTCGCCGCGATGAGCTGCGAGATCGCGCTGGACCTCGACCGGCCGGATCTCGCCGTCGACGCCTATCGCTACCTGCGGGACTACTCGGGACGGATGGCGAGCGCAGGTACCGCATCGGCGATCGGCCCGGTGGACCTGTTCCTGGCCTGCGGCGCCGCCGTCACCGGGGATGCCGCGGCGGCAGCCGCATATGCGGACGCGGCGGCCGACCAAGCCCGCCGCTGGGGACTCGGCCGCGTCGAAGCACACCTCACCGGGCTCCGCACCCGGCATGGCTTTTGAACGGACCCGGATACCACCATCCGCTCAGCGCACCAAGGTCGTGCCCACGGTCGTGCCGGCCGGCACCGCGGCGAACGCGGCTTCGTCGAGTCGATGAAAACGGCGCCTACCCATCCGCAGCATCGCCCGCAGCGGCAACGGTGCCTCAGAGAGCAGTTCGGAGGCCAACGGCTCGGGAAGGTCCTTGAAGGCCCAGGGCAGCATCTGGGTGAGTTCGCGGGCACTCATGCCGCCCCGCAGCTGCGTGCGTTCGAGGTGGTCCCATTCCTCCCGCCTGATCCGCGCCTGCAGCACCGCGTTGGCGTCGCGCTCCTCGTGCGAGAGATGCCGGGTCAGGCAGGTGTATGCCTCGTCGAGGACCACAATCAGCCTCTCTCGGTCGGCTGTGGCGGTGCCGATCGTCATCGCCTCCAGGCCGGCGCGCACCCGGATCAGTAGTGGGTCGATCTGGTCATGTTCGGTGTCCATGGCGTCGAGAACCGCGAGTGCGTCGGCATCGTGATCGGCTTCGGCTCGTTCGCGCAGCAGTGGCCAGATGACCACGTCCTCCTTGCGATGATGATCGTGCAACACGGTGGACAGCAGGTCCCAGCGTGCCAGCAGCGCGCGCCAGGTGCGCCCGTCGGCGATCGGCGTGCGGCGGGCAGCGACACAGAAATGCGTCAGATCGCGCCGGAATCCGTAGTGCATCACGTACATCATCCGCAGGTCAGCGGGGCCCACAGGGGCGGCGGCCTGGCCCGGCAGCAACACGGTCACAACGACTCCTCTTCATCCGGGATGCCCGCTCGGGCGTCCTCGTCCCGAAAAGATGGCACAGCGCACTGGTAGTCCACTGGTGGCCGACTGGCGCAGCGGCAAGCCGCACAGGACCAGGCACAGGCCGCAGCCGACCAGACCAACAAGAAGCATTAGAACAGCGTCTCGGCGCAGCACTGTTTACAGCCACGGCGCCATGATGCGTTGCCAATTACGGCTTACTGCAACGTAATCAGCGCGTCGTCGACGGCTCTGATTGAGCCACATGAGCGGCACCGGCAAAGGGCTTGTCCGGCCCAAGCAGTCTGATAGCCCGACATCATGCTCGCCGTGGGGCGCATCGTAGTGCACGTGACCGGCAGGGCATACGGGATAGTCGACTCGACAAAATGGCGGGTACCGAGTTCTGCGAAATCACCGATCGCGGCTGTGACGGCACTGAGCGCCCACTGGAAGTATTGTGCGAGTAGCTGTTTCGATGTTTATCTCAGCGTCCGTTCAGCTGGCCGGTGCCACACTCTGATCCCCTGTGCGGCGTACTTGTCGCGCAGGCCGTGTTGTCGGGGTGAGAGCCAGGGAGACCATGACAGTCATCGTTCGGACCGTGTTCGCATTCGTCACCGCGATGGCGGCGATGCTCGTCGGGGCGGGTACCGCGCACGCTGGCCTGGACAATGAGCTGAGCCTGGTCGACGGCCAGGACCGCACCCTCACCGTCCAGCAGTGGGACACATTCCTCAACGGCGTGTTCCCCCTGGACCGCAACCGCCTGACCCGCGAGTGGTTCCACTCCGGTCGCGCCAAATACCACGTCGAAGGCCCCGGCGCCGCCGACTTCGCCGGCACCCTGGAACTCGGCTACCAGATCGGCTTCCCCTGGTCACTCGGTGTGGGCATCAACTTCAGCTACACCACCCCCAACATCCTGCTCGACGACACCAACATCAACCCGCTCTCGGCCGGCTTCAACCCGCTGGGCTCGGTCATCACCCCGAACCTGTTCCCCGGGGTGTCGATCTCGGCCGACCTGGGTAACGGCCCGGGCATCCAGGAAGTCGCCACCTTCTCCGTCGACGTCAAGGGCCCGGCCGGCGGCGTGGCCGTCTCCAACGCCCATGGCACCGTGACCGGCGCGGCCGGCGGCGTGCTGCTGCGTCCGTTCGCCCGCCTGATCGCCTCCACCGGTGACAGCGTCACCACCTACGGCGAACCCTGGAACATGAACTAGCAGGGACCGCAGGACGATTCGATGATGCTGCGAACCCGTCGACCACGGACCGACCGTGTCAGTAGCAGCCCGCGGTGACCGAAACTCAGTGTTCTCACGGTGCGCCCCTGTCACCGTGAACAAGTAGGAGCCGTGCACGCCACCGTGACGCGATAACCGGGAGCAGATGCCATGAAAGTCCTGATCGTCGAAGACGAACCGTTACTAGCGGGTTCGCTGGCCAAAGGGCTGGGCGCTGAAGGCTTTGCCGTGGCACTGGCGGCCACCGGCCCCAACGGGCTGCGCCAAGCCACCGCCAACTCGTTCGACGCGGTGATCCTCGACATCATGCTGCCAGGGCTCAGCGGCTACCAGGTGCTCGAACACCTTCGGGCGCATCAGGTGTGGACGCCTGCGGTGACGAGTTGGGACATGGGGGTTCCGAAGTGAAGCAGGACCAAATCGCCCTTGCCGCTGAGCTACTCGACATGGACCCGCAGGCTGCCGCTGACAACGCGTACGACATTCGAGACGACATCATGTGCACGTACAGCAATATCCGTGGCTTGGGGTCAGTGCTAGCCGGTAGCGACCTGTCAGTTCTCTTCTTCGCGTCCTATATATCTCCGGAGCAGGCGCGCGAGGTTTGGGACACTGGCCGCAGAACTCCTAAGGAGTCGTTCGCCGTATTGCACCAAACCAGGACATCGGCGGAATAGTCCTAGCCCAGCGGTGAGGCTCCCGATGTGTGCGACGGTCGGCAAGGCAATGTTCCGACGCCGCGCCGCCTTTCGTCGTAGCAATCTAAACCCGCAACCAACCTGCCAGGCGTCTGCTATGGCATCTCACCTACCACCGAACCCATGGGGCCTTGCAGCCGCAAGCGTCCGCTCTGCGCCCCACAGTTCGAATGTGTCAACGACAGTGAACCCCAACCGTTCAGCCAGGCCATCGACAAGAAGATCGCCAGCATTGGTCGTATACCCGCCCCGAAAACGTTGGACGATATTGAAGCTGGTGCCATCACCGATTTCGAGCTGCTGCTCCGCGAACAAGAAAAGCTCGCAGCCGAACGACGCACACGTCTGATCCAACTGGAACGGCAAAAAACCAAACTCATCGAAGCTTACATGGCCGACGCCTTGCCCGTTGAAGACCTGCAGTCCCACCAGTCAGGTGTTCACCATCAAGGGGCAACCCCACTTCATCCGTTTCCCTCCGTGTGGGCCGTCGCGGCGTAACGCCTCGAACGCGGCCGCCTCTATATCTACGTGTCCGGCACGGGATCTGTGCCGCACCGCGGTGAGTTCAGTCGCTGATCGTCAGCAGGGGTCGCCGGGCGGGGTGTAGTACGGAACCCCTTCGACGGTGTAGCAGGGGACTTCACCCCAGACGTAGGGGTGGTCGGCGGCCGCGATCGCCGCACCCGCTTCGACGCCGCGAGCGATCGGGGCGCCGCATCCCCCGACGCCGACGAAGCGACCATGCACGCCGGCGCAGATGTCCGCCGACGCGGTGGGCGCTGCAACGACCGGAGCGACGGCCAGCGGGGCGGCGACCAGCGCCGCGGCGGCCAGCAGTGTGGTGGTGCGTTTGTTCATGGGTTCTCCTCGATTGTCAGGGGTGGCCGGTGGTGTCGACGATTACCTCGGTCGCCGGGCTCTATCCGTTTCGGGGCAGCGGTTACTGGCGGGCCATCGCCACGCGCAGCGCATCCTCCGGGGAGACGACGTGCCCGGCGGCGTCGGCGGCGTCGGCGATGGCGAGCTGCACGCCTTTCACCCGGCCGTTGAACGCGTTGTTGCCGGGTGAGTAGTCCGGGGATACCGCAGCGCCGCCGTCGAGGCCGATATCGCAGCCGTCATCGGCGGAGAACACGATCGCCAGGGTGGCCTCCACCCGCCCCTGACCGACCCGCTCACCATCGACGTAGAGCGTGACGGTGCCGCCCTTGCCCATCCCGCCGCCGTCGTAGTCGAACTCCATCCGCACCTGATGAACACCCGCGGGCAGCCGGTCGGCGGACTCGACGAAGAAATGCGTGATGCCGCCCAGGTTGTAGCAGTACTTCAACTTGCCTTCGTGGGCGTACAAACTCCACCCGCCGATATTGGCGCCTTGGGCGATGATCACCCCGTCCGCCCCGGCCTCGGGCACCTCGATCTGCGCGGTCACCGCGTGCGACTTGTTCTTCATGTTCAGCACACAGTTCTCCGACAGATGCCCCATCCCTGGGAACAGCAGCTGCGTGTTGCCCTTGACCAGCACCGGACGGCCCGCCAGGTCGGAGTTCATCCGGCTGGCGGTGTCGTCGTCGAGCGGCAGCACGTTGTAGCGGGTGGCCTCGATCAACCACAACCGCTGCAACTCGTGCAGCTTCTCGGGCATCTCCTTGGCCAGGTCTTTGGCCTGAGTCCAATCGGTGCGGGTGTCATAGAGTTCCCACACGTCGTCGTCGAACGCGGGCTTTTCCTGTCCCACCAGCAGCCACGGTGTGCCGTGCTTGGTCACCGCGGTCCAACCCTTGTGATAGATGCCCCGGTTCCCCAGCATCTCGAAGTACTGGGTCTCGTGACGGTCCGGCGCCTGGCCATCGTTGAACGAATACAGCATGCTGACGCCCTCGATGGGGTGCTGCTGCACACCGTTGACGAACAACGGCTCCGGCAGCCCGGCCGCCTCCAAGATCGTCGGGGCCACATCGATGACATGGTGGAACTGCCAGCGCATCTCACCCTTGGCGGTGATCGAGCTGGGCCAGTGCACGATCGTGCCGTTGCGGGTGCCACCCCAGTGCGAGGCGACCTGCTTGGTCCACTGATACGGGGTGTCCATGGCGTGCGCCCACCCCACCGCGTAGTGGTTGTACGACTGCGGCCCGCCGAACTGGTCGAGCCGGTCGATCATGAACTGCGGCGTCTCCAGCGCCGCCATGCCGTTGAACGGCAGCATCTCGTTGAACGTGCCGTGCGGCGTGCCCTCGGCTGAGGCGCCGTTATCGCCGATGATGTAGTACACCAGGGTGTCATCGAGCACCCCGAGCCGTTGCAGGCTGTCCACCAGCCGGCCGACGTGGTGGTCGGTGTACTCCAGGAACCCGGCATAGACCTCCATCTGCCGGCGCAGCACCGGCTTGAGCTCCTCAGGCATCTCATCCCACGCCGGGATCTCGGCGTGCCGTGCGGTCAGCACCGCCTCCGGGGGGATCACCCCGAGGTCCTTCTGCCGGGCGAAGGTCTGCTCCCGCAGCGCATCCCAGCCCGCGTCGAAGGTGCCCTTGTACTTGTCGGCCCACTCCGCCGGCACGTGGTGCGGCGCATGGGTCGCCCCGGGGGCGAAGTACACGAAGAACGGCTTATCCGGAGCCAGCGCCTTCTGCTGGCCGATCCAGCCGATCGCCTTGTCGGTCATGTCCTCCATGAAGTGATAGCCCTGCTCGGGGGTGCGGGTCACCTCGATCGGGGTGGTGCCCTCGAACAGGGTCGGGTACCACTGGTTGGCCTCCCCGCCGAGGAAGCCGTAGAAGTACTCGAATCCCCCACCAGCGCTGGGCCAGGCGTCGAACGGACCCACCGGGCTGGTCTCCCAGACCGGCACCTCGTGACACTTGCCGAACTGGGCGGTGTTGTACCCGTTGAGCTTGAGCGTCCGCGCGATCGGCGACATGGTGTTGGGCAGCACCGAGCTGTAACCGGGTGCGCCGGTGGCGATCTCGGTGATGCCGCCCATCCCCGCCGAGTGGTGATTGCGCCCGGTCAGCAACGCCTGGCGGGTCGGTGAACACAGCGCCGTGGTGTGAAAACGGTTGTACTTCAACCCGTCTGTCGCCAGCCGCTCCGCGGTCGGGGTCGCACACGGTCCGCCGAACGCGCTGGAGGCGCCGAAACCCACATCGTCGAGCAGGATCAGCAGCACGTTCGGGGCGCCCGCGGGTGGCCGGACCTGCTCGATCGGCGGGTAGGACGTGTCGGGATCTTTCGCGTCATAGGTGATCAACCCGGTGCGCGGGGCACTCGGTATGGGCAGATGGGTTCGTGACTGTTGCATGGGGGCACCTTTCCTGGCACGAGCCGCCACCCCGGGCGGTCCTGTCGTAGACCTACTCTTCACCCGCACGAGTCAGCGGGCCAGCCAACATCACCGTCGGTCCCCCGACCCGGGCAACCACTCTGCAGCATCCGGCGTGCGCTCGTCTTGACTTTGCCGGACACGTTTTTGACCATTCTGGACATGCAGCTGATCCGTGGGTCGTGGGGTCGTGCTTGACAGGGTTCGACACGCTCACCACGTCCCACGGCGGTGATCCGCCGGTGCTGCTGGCCATGGCCGGACTCGATCCTGCCGATGTGGGTCGCCGGGACCGCTACATCCCGCTGCGCAGCGCGATCGCCGCCGTCGAAGGCACAGCCACAGTGCCGGGCGTCGACGACTTCGGCCGCCGGCTGGCCGTGCGGCCCACTTGCCTGGGAGTAGCGGGCCCGTCAGCCCACAACCCCTTCATGCACCGGACAGCCCCGGACTGGGTATGCGCCGCACTGCTGAATGTCAGTGCTGACGGGCTCCGGTTGTTTGGTAGATGACGCGGTCGGCGACCTCCACGGCATGATCGGCGAACCGTTCGTAATACCGGCTGAGCAGCGTCACATCGACCGCAGCGGCGGTGTCGTGGATCCACGCCGGGTCCATCACCGTGGTGAACAGCTGCTTGTGCAGCTCGTCCATCGTTTCGTCATCGGCGCGCAGCCTGTTCGGGATCACCGCAGAGCACGACGTGTTTCGTGTCTTCAGTGATGCGCACCGCGATGCGACCCATCTCCGAGAAATGGGCGACGACATCAACAGGCACGGCGACATGAGGGTGGCGCCGCCGCGCGATCCGCGCGATATGAGTCGCGAGCGCGCCCATGCGTTGCATGTCAGCGACATCCTTGAGGGCGCTGACCACCGCCCGCAGATCTCCGGCCACCGGGGCTTGGCGCGCCAGCAGCGTGAATGCCTCGGCTTCCAGCCGAGAGCATTCGTGGTTGATGTCGCCGTAGCGGTCGATGACCTCTTCGGCTAACTGCAGATTCGGTTGCAGCAAGGCAGCTGTGGCATCGGACATCGTCGCCCCGGTGCGCTCACACAGCCCAGCGATCCCGGCCCTCAGGTCGTCGAGTTGCTGATGAAACACCGTGCGCACAAACACTGAGCATAAGCCGCAACCCTGGTCACGCTAGGCGGTCCGTGCCAGGCCTACTCCTCTCCTCCGGGCGCGGCTTCCGTTTCTTCGTTGACGGCTTCGGGCGCAGGAGGGACCAGTCCACCGTCACCCCGCACCTCCTTCGTTGCGGGGTCCGGTTCGGGAGGCGGGACGCGGAAGACCAGCCAACCGTCCGTGCCCTTCGGATTCGGGCGGTATGCCCGAGCCACGCCGCGATGGTCGCCGTCGGTGCCCCGCGCAGGTGAAGAAGAGTTGCAGCCGTGTGCCTCGCCGGTTCCACCACGCGTTGAGCGCCCGCGGGCTGACAGGCCGACCGTGCGGATGCGCGATCACGTAGCCGTCGTCCGGCCCTCCCATAGGTCACCGACGGCCATGCGCATTGCCCGCTGCTCCCGTCGCACCCGCCGCAGGATCGGCAGCAGGTCTACCCAGCCAGTTCACCGCGGCGCAGAGCCAGCAGCGCGAGGTGCACGAAGGCTTCGCGCATCCGTGCGTGCTCGGTCTCGTGCACCGTCTTCCAGTCCGCGTCGGGCGCGGGGGCGGCCACCGCGTGGGCGTCGACCAGCTGCTCCACCTCGGCCTCGGACAGGACATCGTCCAGCTTGAGGTCCGGTGCACCGGACGGCCGTCATAACGGCTCCACCAAGTCGATGACGTTCCGCGGTAGAACCCCTTGAGCCTGAAGGTCTTTCACACGCTGCGCCATCGAGCGAGCATCGGGTTGATGGAGGTGCGCGCCCACACGCCGCGTGGTCTGGTGCCGCCACGCAGCTCCACCACGAGCTTCTCCACGTCGGCCTTGACGATCTTCTGCACCGGTCTGTCGCCATACTTCTCGATCACCGGAGCGAGCGCGGCGGAGTACGCGGCGTGTGTCGTGGGCTTGATCCGCTTGCCGGCGAGCCACTGCTCGCACGCGACCTTCATGGTGAGTTCGGAGGGTGCGGTAAACGTTCCGGCGGCGCGTTCCGCGGTGACGGTGGCGTGCGCGTCGACCGCCTCTTTCAGCGTGCGGAACCTGCGCCGCTGTTGCTGGCGCACCCCGTCGGGGCCGGTCACCTCGAGCCGCACCTCGTAACGCCGGCCCGACTCGAAGTCGCGCACAGTCACGTAACTCGGGATCTTCATGCGTCCTACCTCACCGTAGAAATTCGGTGAGACCAGCCGCGTCGAACGACACGCCGACACAGCTTCGGGACCGATACCCGAACTCATGTGTCACCTTGTGTCACATCGGTCGGGAGGTGATCCGCGGGCGGACCCGTGATCCAAGCGTCGGCGCTGGTAAGAGCGGTGGCGGAGGGATTTGAACCCCCGGTTGGGTTTAACCAACTCTCGCTTTCAAGGCGAGTGCATTAGGCCGCTCTGCCACGCCACCGCCGATAAGCGTAAAGGGTCTACACGCGGCCCAGTTTGGCGGGCGGTGCTCCGGACTGCAGAGCGACGCTGATGCGGCGGCAGTTCTCGCCCATCGCGGCGATCTGGGGCCGCGACAGCCTGCCGAGGAAGTGCGCACGGACGCACTGCCCGTAGGTGACCATCGCGCCCCGCACCGCCATCCGACCGTCGTCGGTGATGGTTGCGACCACGCCGCGGCCGTCGTCGGGGCTGGCACACCTCGTTACGAGGTTCTGCACCTCCAACCGACGGATCTGCCGCGTGACCCGGCTGGGCAGGGACATCAGGCGCTCGGCCAGGTCCCCCATCCGTGCCGATCCGGTGGCGGACTTATCGAGCATGTCGAGAAGCCGGACATCGTTGAGCGTGAGGTGATGCTCATCGACAAGCGACCGGTTCAGAGTCGCGTACAACCGCAAGGCCGAGTCGAGATAGTGCTGCCACGATCTCTGCTCGGCAATATCCAGGCCCGGCATATCGCCCGCCGTGCGCCCGGCAATCATGCCTGACATGGGCGCAATCGTAAGCGACGTCAGTATTGCTGGGTGGGTGAAACCGAAGGGTTGTAGCGTTCAAGAAATGCATGCAATTGTGGCCGCCACGGACGGCTCGCTGACCTGGGAAAACGTCGCTGACATCAGTCCCGGCAAAGGTGAGGTTTTGATCCGCGTTGGTGTCGCCGGCGTCAATCGCGCCGACTTGCTGCAAGCGGCCGGTAAATACCCACCGCCCCCGGGCGCCAGCGACACCATCGGACTGGAGGTCTCCGGCGTCGTCGCGGCCCTCGGCGACGGGGTCACCGACTGGGCTGTTGACCAGCCCGTGTGCGCGCTGTTGGCGGGCGGCGGGTACGCCGAATACGTCGCGGCACCCGCCGCACAGGTGATGCCGGTGCCCGACGGGACGACTCTCGACGAGGCTGCCGCCCTGCCCGAGGTGGCGTGCACGGTGTGGTCGAACCTGGTAAATACCGCGGGCTTGTCCGCGGGACATCTCGTGCTGCTGCACGGGGGTGCCAGCGGTATCGGAACCCACGCCATCCAGGTCGCCCATGCGCTCGGCGCCAGGGTCGCGGTGACCGCAGGCTCAGCCGAGAAGCTCGCCCTGTGCCGCAGCCTCGGAGCCGATATCACCATCAACTACCGCGATGAGGATTTCGTGGCGGTCGTGCAGGCTGAGGGCGGCGCTGACGTGATCCTCGACATCATGGGAGCGGCCTACCTGGACCGCAACGTCGATGCCTTGGCCGTCGGCGGCCGGATGGCCATCATCGGTATGCAGGGCGGCGTGAAAGGCGAGCTGAACATCGGCAAGCTCATCGCCAAGCGGGCCGGCGTGATCGGTACGTCACTGCGGCCACGGCCCGTGGACGGCCCGGGCGGCAAGGCCGAGATCGTCGCAGCCGTCGTCGACAACGTGTGGCCGATGGTCGCCGACGGGCGGGTGCGCCCGATCATCGGTGCTGAGTTGCCGATCCAGCAGGCGCAGCGGGCCCATCGGCTGCTGGCTTCCGGCGAAGTGGCTGGGAAAGTGCTGTTGCGGGTGTAGAAGGGTCAGCCCGCACACGCGAGGAGCCACAAATCAGCCCAGCGAGGCCAGCGCGCGGACCAGCTGGTCGACTTCGGCGATGGTCGAGTAGTGCGCGAGCCCCACCGTCACCGCGCCACCGATGTCGTTGACGCCGATCACGTCGAGCACGCGTGAGTTGACGTTGGAGACCGCCAGGATGCCGTTGTCGGCCAGCCGCTGCACCACCCGCTCGGCGGGCACGTCGCGCACTGCGAAGCTCAACACGGGAATGTGGGCTTCGGGCCTGCCGATCACCATCACCAAAGGCAGTGAGCGCAGCGACGACAGCAGATAGTCGAACAGCCGGCTCAGGTATGACGAGGCGGATTGCATTGACACGGCCAGTCTTTCGCGCCGGGTGCCCATCGCCGCCTCATCGAGGTTGGACAGGTACTCGATGCTGGCGACCACCCCGGCCAGCAGACCGTACTGATGCACGCCCATCTCCAGGCGCTCCGGCCCGGTCGCGTACGGGTTCAGCGACACCGAACCGAACGAATCGATGATGGACGGGTCACGGAAGACCAGTGCGCCGATCGGCGGCCCACCCCATTCGACGGCGTTGAGCGCGACGACGTCGGCGTCGGTCTCGTCGAGATCGAACAGCCGGTACGGCGCGGCGGCCGAATGGTCGACCACGACGAGCCCACCTACCTCGTGGGTCAGTTTGGTCACTTCACCGAGGTCGGTGATGGTTCCCAGGGTCGACGACGCCGATGCGATCGCCACGAGTCGAGTGGGCTTGTCGATCAACCCCTCCCACTGCCAGGACGGCAGCTCGCCGGTCTCGATGTCGACCTCGGCCCACTTCACCTTGGCGCCATAACGATTCGCGGCCCGCAGCCACGGCGCGATGTTCGCCTCGTCGTCGAGGCGCGTCACCACCACCTCGTAACCCAGCCCGACCCGGGCCGATGAGGCCTCGGCCAGCGCGGTCAGCAGGTGTGAGCGGTCGGGGCCGAGCACCACACCGCGGGGATCCCCGTTGACCAGATCTGCAACCGCTTGGCGAGCCGCGATGAGAACGGCCGCACTGCGGCGAGCCGAAGGGTGGGGTCCGACCGGTGTGGGCATGGATCCGCGGAATGCGGTCGAGACCGTCGTCGCCACCGCGTCCGGAACCAACATGCCGTTCTGGGTATCGAAGTGCACCCACCCATCGCCCAACGACGGATGCAGACCACGCACCCGGGCGACGTCGTATGCCATGCCAGCCACCTTAGAGCGTTCGCAAACAACACAAGCTGAGACGATCGGAGTGAGCGCCCGACCGCGAGTTTCTGCCACATAGGCCGCGCCGGACCAGGTCGCCCTGGGCAGCCATACTAGTCCAGTGGGCTTCGGGTTCGGAGTGCTAATCGCACTGTTGTTGCTAGTGATACCCGGGGCGCTGACCGCACGTGCGGGTGGCCTCACCCTGCCGGCGGCCGTGGCGATAGGCCCGGCCTTGACCTACGGCATCGTTGCGCTGTTCATCGTCCCGTTCGGCGCCATTGGCGTGCCCTGGAATGGGTGGACGGCACTGTTTGCTGTGGCCCTCACAACCGCGGTTGTGGCCGGGTTTCGGAGACTGCTGGGCCGGTATCGGGACCGCGATGCCGAACAGCTGACGCCTTCGCGGGGGCCCGTTCTGATCGTGGCTGCGGGGGTTGTGCTCGGTGCGCTGCTGATCATGTGGGCGGCGGTGGCCGGGCTGGTGCACTGGCAGTCCGCCCCCAGCACGTGGGACTCCGTGTGGCACGCCAACACCGTGCGGTTCATCCTCGAGACCGGTCAGGCGTCCCCCACCCACATGGGTGAGCTGCGCAATGTCGAGACCCATGCCATCCTGTACTACCCGTCGGCGTTCCACGCGCTGGCCGCGGTGTACAGCCAGATCACAGGGGCCGCGGCGACCACCGCGTACACGATCGGCACGGTCGCGGCATCGGTGTGGCTGTTCCCGCTCAGCGCCGCGATGCTGGCCTGGAAGATGGTGCGTCCGCTCACGTGCCCGACGCGCACCGCCATCGTCGCCGCGACGGCGGCCGCGCTGACGGCGTCCTTCACGGCAGTGCCCTACGTCGAGTTCGACGTGGCGGCCGTACCGAACCTGGTGGCCTACGGCCTGGCGGTGCCTGCGTTCGTACTCGTTGCCTCCACCCTGCGGCACCGCGACCGCATACCGCTGGCAATCCTGGCCCTGGTCGGGGTGTTCTCGGTGCACATCACCGGCGGTGTCGTGACTGCGCTGCTGGTGGGAGCGTGGTGGCTGCTGGAATGCTTGCGCAATCCGGTGCGCGGCCGGCTGCCCGACTTCGTGACGCTGCTCATAGTGGGGATACCTGCCCTGCTGGTCATGCTGCCCCAGTTCCTCAGTGTGGCCGACCAGGCCGACATCATCGCCGGGCACGCATTCGTCAACCATCTGGGCCGCAAGCGCTCGTTGTTCGCCGCGGTCGTGCAGCACACGCGGCACCTCAACGACTTTCCGATCCAGAACATCCTGATCGCGCTCGCCGCCATCGGCGGGCTGGTCATGTTGATCAAGAAGATCTGGTGGCCGTTGGGGGTCTGGGCCCTGATGATGGTGGCGATCGTGCATTCCGGCGCGCCGTTCGGCGGCCCTGTCGGGGTCATCACCGGCAAGTTCAGCGATCTGTTCTACAGCGACCCGCGTCGGTTGTCGGCCGTGGTCACCATGCTGTATGCGCCGATGGCGGCGATCGGGTTGTGCACCCTGGTACTGGGCCTGACGATGCTGCTGGCCCGCGTGACGCAGCGGCAGACGGTGATCAGGGCCACCGCAGGTGTCGTGCTGGTCGCCGTGACAGTCGGGCTGGCGTGGCACTACTTCCCCCGGCACCGCTTCCTGTTCGGCGACAAGTACGACAAGGTGATGGTCGCCGACCACAAGCTGCGCGCCTTCGCCTACCTGGCCGGCCTGCCCGACGCCCACACCACGGTGATCGGCGACGCCAACACCGACGGCAGTGCCTGGATGTACGCGGTCGCCGGGCTGCACCCGCTGTGGACCCACTACGACTACCCGGTGCAGCAGGGCCCTGGGTATAACCGGTTCATTTTCTGGGCATACGCCGACGATGCCGACACCGATCCGCGGGTTGCCGAGGCCGTCAAGGCCCTCAACATCAAGTACGTACTGACCAGCACACCGGTGGTGCGCGGGTTCACCATGCCCGACGGGCTAGTGTCGCTAGACAAGTCGAAGTCGTGGGAGAAGATCTACGACGACGGTAAAGACCGCATCTACCGCTGGCGCGGAGACCAACAGACGACGGGAAGGTCATGAGCATCAACCCCGATGACGACAACATCGAGATCCTGCCGGGCGACGTCGATCAGGACGCAGACGCCGAAGCCGACGGCAAATCGCTGACCGACCTCGTCGAGCAGCCGGCCAAGGTGATGCGCATCGGCACGATGATCAAGCAGCTGCTCGAGGAGGTACGCGCCGCTCCGCTCGACGACGCCAGCCGCAACCGGCTGCGCGACATCCACCGGACCAGCATCCGCGAGCTCGAGGACGGGCTGGCCCCCGAGTTGCGCGAGGAGCTGGAGCGGCTGACGCTGCCGTTCACCGAGGACTCCATCCCGTCGGATGCCGAGCTGCGGATCGCCCAGGCTCAGCTGGTCGGCTGGTTGGAGGGGCTCTTCCACGGTATTCAGACCGCGCTGTTCGCCCAGCAGATGGCCGCACGCGCCCAGCTCGAGCAGATGCGTCAGGGCGCACTGCCGCCCGGCATGGCCGGGCCCGCCGGACCCCGCGGCGGAGCGGCGCACCCGGGCACCGGACAGTACCTGTAGGTTCCGCTGTTGTCTGATCCACACATTTCCACGCGCGAGGCGTGGGTCGAGTTCCCCATCTTCGACGCGAAGACGCGTTCGCTGAAGAAGGCGTTCCTCGGTAAAGCCGGCGGCGCCATCGGGCGCAACCAGTCCAACGTAGTCGTCATCGAAGCGCTGCGCGACATCACGATGTCGCTGGAGATGGGCGACCGGGTGGGGCTGGTCGGGCACAACGGCGCCGGGAAATCGACCCTGCTGCGCCTGCTCTCGGGCATCTACGAGCCGACCCGCGGTTCGGCCACGGTCCGCGGCCGGGTGGCACCGGTCTTCGACCTCGGCGTCGGCATGGACCCGGAGATCTCCGGATACGAGAACATCATCATCCGCGGACTGTTCCTGGGCCAGACCCGCAAGCAGATGCTGGCCAAGGTCGACGAGATCGCCGAGTTCACCGAGCTGGGCGAATACCTGTCGATGCCGCTGCGCACGTACTCGACCGGTATGCGGGTCCGGCTGGCGATGGGCGTCGTGACGAGCATCGACCCGGAGATCCTGCTGCTCGACGAGGGCATCGGCGCGGTCGACGCGGACTTCTTGAAGAAGGCCCAATCACGGCTGCAGAGCCTGGTCGAGCGCTCCGGAATCCTGGTGTTCGCAAGCCATTCCAACGAGTTCCTGGCCCGGTTGTGCAAGACCGCGATGTGGATCGACCACGGCACCATCAAGATGACCGGCGGTATCGAAGAGGTCGTCCGCGCCTACGAGGGCGAGGACGCCGCGCGCACGGTGCGTGAGGTGCTGGAGGAATCGGCGCGTGGCCACAAGTGAATTCGTGACGGCGGTGATCGTCACCCATCGACGCCGCGAGCTCTTGGCCAAGTCGCTCGAGGCCGTGGTGACCCAGGAGCGTCGTCCGGACCATCTCGTCGTCGTCGACAACGACGACGACCCCGCTGTGCGGGACCTGGTGACCAGCCAGCCGGTGCCGTCGACGTATCTCGGTTCCCGCCGAAACCTCGGTGGCGCAGGGGGTTTCGCGCTCGGCATGCTCCATGCGCTGGCATTGGGGGCCGATTGGATCTGGCTGGCCGACGACGACGGCCGCCCCGCCGACGCCACCGTACTGGCCACGCTGCTGGCCTGCGCCGAGCAGCACTGCCTGGCCGAGGTGTCCCCGATGGTGTGCAACCTCGACGATCCCCGACGGCTGGCCTTCCCGCTGCGCCGCGGCTTGGTGTGGCGCCGGTTGGTCTCGGAGCTGCAGACCGAGGACTCGTCGGTCTCTGGTGATCTGCTGCCGGGCATCGCGTCGTTGTTCAACGGCGCCCTGTTCCGGGCTGCCACCGTGGAGGCCGTCGGCGTGCCGGATCTGCGTTTGTTCGTCCGCGGTGACGAGGTGGAACTGCACCGCAGGCTGGCGCGCTCCGGGCTGCCGTTCGGAACCTGTTTGACGGCAAGCTATCTGCACCCCTGCGGCACCGACGAGTTCAAACCGATCCTCGGCGGCCGGATGCACACCCAGTATCCCGACGACGAGACCAAACGGTTTTTCACCTACCGCAACCGCGGCTATCTGCTGTCCCAGCCGGGGCTGCGCAAACTCCTCCCCCAGGAATGGATGAGGTTCGGCTGGTACTTTCTGGTGTCCCGCCGCGACCCCGCGGGCCTGCGCGAATGGATCCGCCTGCGGCGCTTGGGCAGACGCGAGAGATTCGGAAGGACCGGACAATGACGTTCACTGACGCTGCGGCGCAGTCCAAAACCATGACCCGGGCCTGGCGTGACATGGCCGAAGGGTTCGGCAAACGCGAACTATGGCTGCATCTGGGCTGGCAGGACATCAAGCAGCGCTACCGCCGCAGTGTGCTCGGCCCGTTCTGGATCACGATCGCCACCGGCACCACCGCGGTGGCGATGGGCCTGCTGTATTCGAAGCTGTTCAAGCTGCCGCTCGCGGAACATCTGCCTTACGTCACGCTCGGGCTGATCATCTGGAACCTGATCAACGCGTCCATCCTGGAAGGCTCCGAGGTGTTCATCGCCAACGAGGGCCTCATCAAACAGCTTCCGACTCCGCTGTCGGTGCACGTCTACCGGCTGGTGTGGCGGCAGATGATCCTGTTCGCGCACAACATCGTCATCTTCGTGGTGATCGCGATCATCTATCCCAAGCCGTGGAAGTGGATCGATCTGGCGGTCATCCCGGCACTGGGTCTCATTGTGCTCAACTGTGTTTGGGTGTCACTGTGCTTCGGCATCCTGGCCACGCGGTACCGCGACATCGGCCCGCTGCTGGCCTCGGTGGTGCAGCTGCTGTTCTTCATGACGCCGATCATCTGGAACGAGTCCACGCTGCGGCAGCAGGGCGCCGGATCGTGGGCCAAGATCGTCGAATTGAACCCGCTGCTGCACTATCTCGACATCGTGCGGGCGCCGCTGTTGGGCGCTGACCAAGAGGTCCGGCACTGGGTGGTCGTTCTGGTGCTGACGGCGGTCGGCTGGGGCTTCGCGGCAATTGCCATGCGCCAGTACCGGGCCCGCGTGCCCTACTGGGTGTAGCCGCCATTCAGTCGGGCTGAGTGCCGAATTCGAAGTAGCGCCCGGAGATCTCGCTGGGCGTGATCCGCACATAGCAGCGTTTGACGGTGGCCGTCCAGGGCAGTAGCTGGGCCCGCTCGGCCGCGGCGATGTCCTCGGGCGTCTCCAACATCTCGGCGGTGCCGCGCACAATCACGCTCCAGCCGTTCATCAGGTTGTGATCGTCGGCCTCGAAGACCACGCGGTCGCTGAGTATGGAAGAGATCAGCTTGGTGCCCTCCGCGGTGCGGAACAGGACCGTGCGCCGTTGGACGACGAAGTTGACCGGGAAGATTTCGATTCTGGTGCCGATCGTGGTGACGAGGCGGCCGAGCGCCACGCTGGCGAGCAGCCGCCAGCTTTCGTCTTCTCCGAGGACCGACACCGGATGCTCGGGCGCCATGGCCAAACCCTAGCGACTCTCTGGCTGGGAGCGCTATTTTTCGGGTAGCGCACTACGCATGTGTCTTGAGATGCCGCTGTTTACCTTTTCCTCACAGGGGCCGATAAATTCCAGTTGCCTCTGACATTTGATGAAAGGGGTGTTTGACATGTCGCAGACTCATGTTGCCACGCTCGAGGCGAGCATCGTCGCGATGAACGAGGCCTTGGCCGAATTGTCCCGTCAACTGGTGCAACCAGACTCATCGTCGGACGCCGCGCCCGCAACCGATCTGGTGAGCATCGTCCACCGGCCAGGCTGGACGACCATTGCCGAGGCCATGCTGGTCGAATCGATTGCCGTGACGATCACTCATCACGCCCGCGCGCTCACCCAGGCCCACAAATCCCTGATCGCAGGGGCATTGGCGGTAGGCGATTAACGGGCGTCGTCGATACTCGCCGAACAATTCGGGATAATTCACCGAACAAGCCCATCAACGTTTTCGGCACGATTCTGCACAACGCACCCGTGATCGCCGGCGGTCACGCAGGATCACGGTATGAAACTGGCTGCCATGCTCGCCATCGGCGGGTTCGCGTCCCTCGCCATCGCCGTCCCGACCGCGGCTGCCGCACCGCCGTGCTCGGCAAGTGGGCTGGCGACAACCGCCAGCGGGGTGCTGTCCCAGGCTGGGGCGTACTTGGACGCGCACCCTGACGCCAACGACGTGCTGACCGCGGCGGGCACTCAATCGACCGGTGATGCCGAAGGGGCCATCCGGGCGTACTTCCTGGCCCACCCGGGCGAGTTCCTGGACCTGCAGAACATCGCACGTCCGCTGACCTCGCTTCGTGGACAGTGCGGGGTCTCGGTATCCGCGGGGCAGCTGGCGACGCTGTTCGACGCGCTGGCCTGAGAAGCTATATCCGTTCTGTCCCTTGATGTTTCGCGCTGTCTACTGATGGCGAATCGCGGACCTCGTCCGCGCCCATGTGGCGCTGCCGCCTGCAGCAAATCCAGGTGCCGGAGCGCACGTCTACACCATTTGCACCATCCGCGCCCGCAATAGACGCACTTTTCACCCGATGCCGCGGTGTTCGTGAGGGCCATAACTTTGCCTTCAAGCCGGTCAGAAAGCCGGCAAAACACCTGAAAGGCAAGGGAATTCATGAGCACCATCAGCACCGTCAAGAAGCTCACCGCGTCTGGCGCAATGGCAGGCGTCCTTGGCCTGGCGGCTCTCGGCCTCGGCAGCGGCCTGGCCGCCGCTGCACCCGCAGCACACACGAACTCCGGCCCGGCCTCGTCGAACAGCCGGAACTCCGCACGCAACAGCTGGGACCCGGACAGCCCGGCGACCACGGGCGACGAGGCTCATCCCACGGCGCACCTGGTGTTCCCGAGCCGCCCGGCCAGCCCCCACGCCAGCCACGGGCACAAGGGGATGAACGAGCCGGTCGCCCCGGTGGGCATACACGATCCCTTCACCTCGGGCACAGACATGACGATGCAGACGGAAACCCCGTCGACCACGGGCGACAAGTCCGGTCCCAAGAATCTCGAAGTGTTCCCCGTCCAGCTCGGAGACATGACGTTCAACTAAGCGATGTTCGAGTGCGAGTGGAGCCGTGGCCGGCACGGATCAGGACCGTGCCGGCCACGGCGAGATCGGTGGATCAGCGCCGCGGAGGCGGCATCTTCACCGCGGCATTGATCCGGTTCCACGCGTTGATGGTGACGGCCATCGAAATCACCTGGCCCAGTTCACGTTCGGTGAATGCGGCGGCGGCCCGGGCATAGACCGCATCGGAGACGGGCCCGTGGCTGAGGTCGGTGATGGCCTCGGTCAGCGCGAGGGCCGCCTGCTCCTGCTCGGTGAACAGATCTCCGGCCTCTTCCCAGGCCGCGACCAATGCCAGGCGCTGGTCGGTCTCCCCCTGCTTGCGCGCATCGTGCGCATGCATGTCGAGGCAGAAGGCGCACCGGTTGAGCTGTGAGGCACGGATTTTGATCAGTTCGGCGATGGTCGGGTCGACATCCTTGGCCGACGCATTGGACAGCGTCATCATCGCGTCGTACAGCTCGGGTGAAGCCTTGTAGATCTTGAGGCGTCCGGCGGTCTGGGCGGGTTCGAGTGTCTGTGTCATGCCTAAAACGCTAGCCCCAAAAGACCCATCTAGATGGTTCAATCAAGGTATGACTTCGCGGGCCAATTCGGGCAGTCGGGATCTGCACCTGGAACTGCGGGCCGTCATCGAACCGGGCAGTCGCACGGCCCGTGAGCAGCTGATCAACGCTCTGCGCGACGGCATCCGATCGGGCCGGCTCGCGACCGGCGCGGCACTGCCCCCGTCCCGAGCGCTGGCCGGCGACCTCGGCCTGGCCCGCAACACCGTCGCGGAGGCCTATGCCGAACTGGTCGCCGAGGGCTGGCTGGCGTCAAGACAGGGTGCGGGCACCTGGGTAGCCCGGGCCAGCACGCCCCGGCCCGCGCCGCGGCCGCGCCGCATACCCGTCATGCCACGGCACAACCTGATGCCCGGCTCACCCGACCTGTCGGAGTTCCCGCGCAGCGGGTGGCTGGCATCGGCCCGTCGCGCGCTGACCGACGCGCCGGTGGCCGCGCTGCGGATGGGTGATCCGCGGGGCCCGCTCGCCCTGCGCGAGGCACTGACCGAATATCTGGGCCGGGTCCGGGGAGTGCGGACCACACCGGAGTCGATCGTCATCTGCGCCGGGGTCCGCGACGGCGTCGAACTGCTCGCGCGGGCCTTTCGGTCCGGGCGCCCCATCGCGGTGGAGGCCCACGGCCTCTTCATCTTTCGCGACGCGATCGCCGCGACGGGTGTGCCGACCGTGCCGATCGGACTGGACGACGACGGTGCCGTCATCGACGACCTGGACGCGCTCGACACCCCGGCGGTGTTGCTGACGCCCGCCCACCACAACCCGTTCGGTATGGCCCTGCATCCGAAACGGCGCAGCGCCGCGGTGGCGTGGGCACAGCGCACCGACGGGTACGTGCTCGACGACGACTACGACGGCGAGTTCCGCTACGACCGCCAACCCGTCGGCGCATTGCAGGCGCTTGACCCCGAACGGGTCGCCTACCTGGGCTCGACGAGCAAGAGCATGGCGCAGACGCTGCGCCTGGGCTGGATGGTGCTGCCCGAGGCGCTCATCGATCCGGTGATCGCTGCGGCAGGCGGGCAGCAGTACCACGTCGACGTCATCAATGCCCTGACGCTGGCCGACTTCATCGCCACCGGCGGCTACGACCGGCACATCCGTCGCATGCGCAACCGGTACCGACGTCGCCGCGACGCCTTGGTCGCCGCGCTGGACGGTTTCGACGTCGGCATCCGCGGCCTGGCCGCGGGCGTCAACGTCACGCTCACCCTGCCCGACGGCGCCGAACCCGAGGTGCTGCGGCGGTGCGGGGAGGCCGGGATCCAGCTGCAGGGACTCTCGATCATGCGTCATCCGGAGGCAGGCCCACAGATCCCCGACCCGGACGGCATCATCGTCGGCTTCGGGGCGCCCGCCGAGCATGCGTTCGGCCCGGCCGTCGAAGCGCTGCGCGCGGTGCTCGCCGAGGTGTTGCGTTAAGTGCGCTCGCTAAGCTGCCGGGGTGGACACCGCACCTGCGAACCCGCGCCTGAGTCTGCGAACCCAGGTATTCCGGTTCATCGTCACCGGCGGGATCTCCGCGGTCGTCGACTTCGGCCTCTACGTGCTGCTCTACAAGGCCATCGGCCTGCCGCCGGACATCGCCAAGGCGATCAGCTTCGTCGCAGGCACCACCACCGCTTACCTGCTCAACCGCCGCTGGACCTTCCAGGCACCGCCGAGCACGGCCCGGCTGATCGCGGTGTGGGTGCTCTACCTGGTGACGTTCGTCGTGCAGGTCGGCCTCAACCACCTGTTCCTGCACCTGCTGAACTACACCTCGGTGGCCGTGGTCGTGGCCTTCGTCATCGCCCAGGGCACGGCGACCGTCATCAACTTCGTCGTACAGCGGGCAGTCATCTTCCGCTTGCACTGAGTGCCCACACGCGCGAATCCGACGAAAATGTCGTGTTCGGACTCGCGGCGCGACATTTGTGTCGAACTCGGCGCATGGTTTGATGCTCAGCTGCGACGGAGCGGACGCCTGGGCGCGGTACCCTCCATAGCGATGTCGACCACCGATTTCCCGACCACGGACAAGCGCCTGATGGGCTGGGGCCGCACCGCACCGACCGTCGCGCAGGTGCTCTCCACACCTGATCCCGAGGTCATCGTCAAGGCCGTCACGCGGGCCGCTGAGCAGGGCGGACGCGGCGTGATCGCGCGTGGGCTCGGCCGCTCCTACGGCGACAACGCGCAGAACGGTGGCGGCCTGGTCATCGACATGCCCGCCCTGAACCGGATCCACTCGATCGACGCCGAGAGCCGGATCGTCGACGTGGACGCCGGGGTGAACCTGGACCAGTTGATGAAGGCGGCACTGCCGTTCGGGCTGTGGGTCCCGGTGCTGCCGGGCACCCGTCAGGTCACCATCGGCGGGGCCATCGGCTGTGACATCCACGGCAAGAACCACCACAGCGCCGGCAGCTTCGGCAACCACGTACGCAGCATGGATCTGCTGACCGCGACCGGCGAGGTGCGCACGCTCACGCCGAACGGGCCGGAGGCCGAACTGTTCTGGGCCACCGTTGGCGGCAACGGGCTGACGGGCATCATCCTGCGCGCCACCATCGAGATGACGCCGACGGAGACCGCGTACTTCATCGCCGACGGCGACGTGACGCACACCCTCGACGAGACCATCGCTTTCCACAGCGACGGCAGCGAGGACAACTACACCTACTCTTCGGCCTGGTTCGACGCGATCAGCGCCCCGCCGAAGCTGGGCCGCGCCGCCATCTCCCGCGGATCGCTGGCCAAGCTCGACCAGCTGCCCACCAAGCTGCAGAAGAACCCGCTGAAATTCGATGCGCCGCAGCTACTTACGTTGCCCGACGTGTTCCCCAACGGCCTGGCCAACAAGTACACGTTCGGGCCAATCGGCGAACTCTGGTACCGCAAGTCGGGGACCTACCGCAACAAGGTGCAGAACCTGACGCAGTTCTATCACCCGCTGGACATGTTCGGGGAGTGGAACCGAGCCTACGGGCCCGCCGGGTTCGCGCAGTACCAGTTCGTGGTGCCGACGGAGGCCGTCGAAGAGTTCAAGGGCATCATCTACGACATCCAGCGCTCGGGGCACTACTCGTTCCTCAACGTCTTCAAGCTGTTCGGCCCGGGCAACCAGGCGCCGCTGAGCTTCCCGATCCCGGGGTGGAACGTCTGCGTCGACTTCCCGATCAAGCCGGGCGTCGGCGAGTTCCTCACCGACCTGGACCGGCGCGTGCTGGAGTTCGGTGGGCGCCTCTACACCGCCAAGGATTCGCGCACCACGGCCGAGACCTTCCACGCCATGTACCCGCGCATCGACGAGTGGATCGCGGTGCGCCGCAAGGTCGATCCCGACGGCGTGTTCGCCTCGGACATGGCCCGCCGGCTGGAACTTCTGTAGTCAGAACAGCCCTAAGCAGTCCCCAGAAGTTTTTCTTGACTAATTCCAGATAAGGGACAAGACTGCAGGACGTGGCGACGACTGCGGACTTCCAGCAGATGCTGCGGACCGCCGACATGCGGGTCACTCGCCCCCGGGTGGCGGTGCTCACAGCGGTCCACGCGCATCCTCACGCCGACACGGATTCCATCATTCGTGCGGTGCGTGACGAGCTGCCCGAGGTATCCCACCAAGCCGTCTACGACTCGCTGCACGCATTGACCGCAGCCCGTCTGGTGCGGCGCATCCAACCCTCCGGATCCGTGGCTCGCTACGAGTCCCGGATCGGCGACAACCACCACCACGTCGTATGCCGCTCGTGTGGCGCCATCGCCGACGTCGATTGTGCGGTCGGTACAGCCCCCTGTCTGACCGCGTCAGAAGACCATGGCTTCGAGATCGATGAAGCCGAGGTCATCTACTGGGGCACCTGCCCCGAATGTTCCATTGCTCCAAGTAGATAACCATTTTCAATCCACCAGCCCGGAAAGGATTTGTCATGGCCGAAGCCGATACCCATCCCCCCATTGGTGAAGCTCAGACCGAACCCGCCGAAGGCGGTTGCCCCATGCGGATCAAGCCTCCCGTCGAGGGCGGCAGCAACCGCGACTGGTGGCCCAACGCCGTCAATCTCAAGATCCTGCAGAAGAATCCGCCCGCGATCGACCCGACCGACGAGGGCTACGACTACCGCGAGGAAGTCAAGACTCTCGACTTCGAGGCCTTCGAGCGCGACTTCGATGAGCTGCTGACCAACTCGCAGGACTGGTGGCCCGCCGACTTCGGGCACTACGGACCGCTTTTCATCCGTATGTCGTGGCACGCGGCAGGCACCTACCGCGTCGAGGACGGCCGCGGCGGCGGCGGGCGCGGCATGCAGCGCTTCGCACCGCTCAACAGCTGGCCGGACAACGTCAGCCTGGACAAGGCGCGTCGTCTGCTGTGGCCGCTGAAGAAGAAGTACGGCAAGAAGATCTCGTGGTCCGACCTCATCGTCTACGCGGGCAACCGCGCGATGGAGCACATGGGCTTCAAGACCGCAGGCTTCGCCTTCGGTCGCCCGGACTACTGGGAGCCCGAGGAGGACATCTACTGGGGCGCCGAGCACGAGTGGCTGGGCTCGCAGGAGCGCTACGCAGGCAGCAGTGACCGCACCAAGCTGGAGAACCCGCTTGCGGCCAGCCACATGGGCCTGATCTACGTGAACCCCGAAGGCCCCGAAGGCAATCCGGACTACCTGGCAGCCGCCATCGACATCCGCGAGACCTTCGGCCGGATGGCGATGAACGATGTCGAGACCGCGGCGCTGATCGTCGGTGGCCACACCTTCGGCAAGACCCACGGTGCCACCGACATCGAGAACGGCGTGGAGCCCGAGGCTGCCCCGCTGGAGCAGATGGGCCTCGGCTGGGCCAACCCGGGCGTCGGCAACGACACCGTCAGCAGCGGCCTCGAGGTGACCTGGACGCACACCCCCACCAAGTGGGACAACTCGTTCCTGGAGATCCTCTACAGCAACGAGTGGGAGCTGACCAAGAGCCCCGCGGGCGCCAACCAGTGGAAGCCCAAGGACAACGGCTGGGCCAACTCGGTGCCGATGGCCCAGGGCAACGGCAAGACCCACCCGTCGATGCTGACCACCGACCTGTCGATGCGGTTCGACCCCATCTACGGCGAGATCACCCGCCGCTGGCTGGATCACCCCGAAGAGCTGGCCGAGGAGTACGCCAAGGCCTGGTTCAAGCTGCTGCACCGCGACATGGGACCGGTTGTCCGTTACCTCGGGCCGCTGGTGCCGAAGCAGACCTGGCTGTGGCAGGACATCGTGCCCGCCGGAAAGACGCTGTCCGATGCCGATGTCGCCACCCTGAAGGCGGCCATCGCGGACTCGGGTCTGACCGTGCAGCAGCTGGTTGACACCGCGTGGAAGGCGGCGGCGTCGTACCGCTCCAGCGACATGCGCGGCGGTGCCAACGGCGGCCGCATCCGGCTGCAGCCGCAGCTCGGCTGGGAGGTCAACGAGCCCGACGAGCTGGCTCAGGTGATCCGCAAGCTCGAGGAGATCCAGCAGGCGTCCGACACCGGTGTGTCCTTCGCCGACCTGGTGGTCCTCGGCGGTGTCGTCGGCCTCGAGAAGGCGATCAAGGACGCCGGCTTCGATGTCGCGGTGCCGTTCAGCTCGGGTCGTGGCGACGCCACCCAGGAGCAGACCGACGTCGAGTCGTTCGCCTACCTGGAGCCCAAGGGCGACGGATTCCGTAACTACGCGGGCAAGGGCGACAGCCTGCCGTCCGAGTACCGGCTGATCGACCGGGCCAACCTGCTCGGCCTGACGGCTCCCGAGATGACCGTGCTGATCGGTGGCCTGCGCGTGCTGGGCGCCAACCACGGTGGCTCGGACCTCGGCGTGTTGACGGACAAGAAGGGTCAGCTGACCAACGACTACTTCGTCAACCTCACCGACATGGGCACCAAGTGGGCACCGGCCCCGGCCGATGACGGCACCTACGTCGGCACCGACCGCGCCAGCGGTGCACCGAAGTGGACCGCCAGCCGGGTCGACCTGCTGTTCGGCTCGAACTCGCAGCTGCGGGCCCTGGCCGAGGTGTACGCCGAGGACGACGCCAAGGAGAAGTTCGTCAAGGACTTCGTCGCGGCGTGGACCAAGGTGATGAACAACGATCGGTTCGACCTGACCGCCTGATCACTGGTTCGCCTGGACGCCCAGGCCGGCACTGCGCCGGCCTGGGCGTTCAGCGTTCGGGTCTGTGCGAGAGGCCACACGGTACCCTCGTCACGATGTCCCCCGAGGCTTGGAGCTGCGCTAGATGGTGTTCGACGCCGTAGGTAACCCCCAGACGATCCTGCTGCTCGGCGGCACTTCTGAGATCGGGCTGGCGATCTGTGAGCGCTATCTGCGCGACGCGTCGGCCCGCATCGTGCTGGCCGCGCTGCCCGACGATCCGGGCCGCGAGGCCGCGGTCGCTCAGATGCGCGCCGCAGGCGCCAAGGATGTCGAGGTGATCGACTTCGACGCCGTCGACACTGCCAGCCACCCCGCCGTCATCGACAAGGCGTTCGCCGGTGGTGACGTGGACGTCGCCATCGTGGCGTTCGGGCTTCTCGGCGACGCCGAGGAGCTGTGGCAGAACCAGCGCAAGGCCGTGCAGATCGCCGAAATCAACTACACCGCAGCGGTTTCCGTCGGCGTACTGCTCGGTGAGAAGATGCGCGCCCAGGGCTCTGGCCGCATCATCGCGATGAGCTCGGCCGCTGGCGAGCGGGTGCGTCGCTCCAACTTCGTCTACGGCTCCACCAAGGCCGGTCTGGACGGCTTCTATCTCGGCCTCGGGGAGGCGCTGCGGGAGTTCGGTGTCCGCGTGCTGGTGATCCGGCCCGGGCAGGTGCGCACCCGGATGAGCGCGCACGTCAAGGAAGCCCCGCTGACCGTCGACAAGGAATACGTCGCCGAGCTGGCGGTCACCGCCTCGGCCAAGGGCAAGGAGCTGGTCTGGGCGCCAGGGGCGTTCCGCTACGTGATGATGGTGTTGCGGCACATCCCGCGGCCCATCTTCCGTAGGCTTCCCATCTGATGCGGGCCGGACTCATCGGTCCGGCCAGGGTGGTCGGCCAGATGGTCGTCGCCGTGCTGATCGCCTCGGTGGTGGCCGGAGTGGCGATCACCGCGATCGCCCGGGTCCAATGGCCGGCCTACAACACCTCCAACCAACTGCACGCCCTCACCACCGTGGGCCAGTTCGGTTGTCTGGCAGGACTTTTCGCGTCGGGACTGATTTGGCGACGGGGCCGCAAAACCCTGGCCCGGCTCGCCGCGCTGGTCTTCCTTTCGGCGTTCTCCGTGGTGACGCTCGCGATGCCGCTCGGTGCCACCAAGCTGTACCTCTTCGGGGTCTCGGTCGACCAGCAGTTCCGCACCGAATACCTGACGCGGCTCGCCGACAGCCCCGGCCTGCACGACATGACCTACTTCGGGCTGCCGCCCTATTACCCGGCCGGCTGGTTCTGGATGGGCGGCCGCATCGCCGCAGGCACCGGCACCCCGGCCTGGGAGATGTTCAAGCCGTGGGCCATCAGCTCCATCACCATCGCCGCGGCGCTGGCGCTCGTGCTGTGGGCGGCCATGATCCGCTTCGAGTACGCGCTGATCGTCACGACCGCGAGCACCGCGGCGATGCTGGCCTACACCACCACCGAACCGTATGCCGCGATCATCACGGTGCTGCTGCCGCCGGTGTTGGTGTTGGCCTGGTCGGGGCTGCGCGCGCACGCGAGGAGCACAAAAGAAAACGGCAGCACCCGCAACGGCGGGTGGGCCGCTATCGTCGGCACCGGCATCTTCCTGGGCGTCGCCGCCCTCTTCTACACCCTGCTGTTCATCTACTGCGCCTTCACGCTGACGATCATGGCGGTCGTGCTGGCCGCGACCCGCAGACACTGGGGCCCACTGCTGCGGCTCGCAGTCATCGCGGGGATCTCCGGCGTCATCGCGCTGCTCACGTGGGGCCCGTATCTGGTCGCCGCGGCCAAGGGCCACCCCGCCGACAAGGGCACCGCCCAGCACTATCTGCCTGATGCCGGGGCCCAGCTGACCTTCCCGATGCTGAGCTTCACGCTGCTCGGCGCGCTGTGCATGGTCGGCACGCTGTGGCTGGTGGTGCGGGCGCGCACATCGACGCGAGCGGGTGCACTGGCCTTCGGCGTGGTCGCGATCTACGCCTGGTCACTGCTGTCGATGCTCACCACGCTCGTCGGCACCACCCTGTTGTCGTTCCGGCTGCAATCCATGCTGACCGTGCTGTTGACCACCGCGGGCGCGTTCGGGTTCATCGAGGCGACGCTCGCGATCGCCCGCCGCTATGAGCCGCCGACCCGGCAGCGCGTCATCGCCGTGGCGGCGACGATCGGCACCATCGGCGGGCTGACCTTCAGCCAGGACATCCCCGACGTGCTGCGTCCGGACATCAACGTGGCCTACACCGACACCGACGGCACCGGGGTGCGCGCCGACCGCAGGCCGCCCGGCGCCGAGCAGTACTACCGCGCGGTCGACGCCAAGATCCTCGAGGTCACGGGTGTCCCCCGCAATCAGACCGTGGTGCTCACGGCCGACTACAGCTTCCTGTCGTACTACCCGTACTACGGCTTCCAAGGACTGACGTCGCACTACGCCAACCCGCTGGCCCAGTTCAAGGAACGCGCAGGCACCATCGAGGGCTGGGGCACACTGAGCACCGCCGACCAGTTCATCAAGGCGCTCGACGGACTGCCCTGGAAAGCGCCCACAGTGTTCCTCATGCGCCGCGGCGCTGGTGACACCTACACCCTGCGGTTGGCCTCCGACGTCTACCCGAACCAGCCCAACGTGCGCCGCTACCACGTCGAACTGAACTCGGCGCTGTTCCGCGATCCGCGGTTCGACGTGTCGGAGGTCGGGCCGTTCGTGCTGGCCATCCGCAAGCCTGACCAGAAAGCGACTCCCGATGGCCGTTGACGCGCCGATAGCATCAAACCCCGTGATCGCTACGGGCGCCAACCACCGGACAGCGCGGCTGATCGCCATCGTTGCCGGTCTTCTCGGCGCAATCATGGCCATCGCGACCCCGCTGCTGCCGGTCACGCAGACCACCGCGCAGCTCAACTGGCCGCAGAACGGCACCTGGCAGAGCGTCAACGCCCCGCTGATCGGATATGTCGCGACCGACCTGACCATCAACGTGCCGTGCCAGGCCGCCGCAGGGCTGGCCGGCCCGGACAACCGCGACCGCACCGTGCTGCTCTCGACCGTGCCCAAGCAGGCACCCAAGGCCGTCGACCGCGGACTGCTCATCGAACGCGTCAACAACGACCTGCTGGTCATCGTCCGCAACACCCCGGTGGTCAGCGCCCCGCTGGACCGGGTACTAAGCCCGGCCTGCAAGTACCTGACCTTCACCGCGCATGCCGACAAGGTGACCGGCGAATTCGTCGGCCTCACCCAGGGACCGTCGAGCGATCCGTCCCGGGACCCCAACGCGCCGTTGCGCGGTGAGCGCAGCGGCTACGACTTCCGCCCGCAGATCATCGGCGTGTTCACCGACCTGTCCGGCCCCGCCCCGCAGGGTTTGACCTTCTCGGCCACCATCGACACGCGATACAGCAGCTCACCCACGCTGCTCAAGATGCTGGCGATGATCATCGGCGTCGTCATGACCGTCGTGGCCCTGGGCGCCCTGCATGTGCTCGACGCCGCCGACGGCGTCAAACAGCGACGCTTCCTGCCCCCGCGCTGGTGGTCGATCTCGGTACTCGACGGCCTGGTCAGCGCCGTGCTGGTGTGGTGGCATTTCGTCGGCTCCAACACATCCGACGACGGCTACATCCTCACCATGGCCCGGGTGTCCGAACACGCCGGCTACATGGCCAACTACTACCGCTGGTTCGGCACCCCCGAGGCACCGTTCGGCTGGTACTACGACCTGCTGGCGCTGTGGGCGCATGTCAGCACCGCGAGTGTGTGGCTGCGGTTGCCGACGCTGCTGATGGCGCTGGCCTGTTGGTGGGTGATCAGCCGCGAGGTCATCCCGCGACTCGGCCACGCCGTCAAACAGAGCCGGGCAGCGGCCTGGACCGCGGCCGGATTGTTCCTGGCGTTCTGGCTGCCACTGAACAACGGGCTGCGCCCCGAGCCGATCATCGCCCTCGGCATCCTGCTGACGTGGTGTTCGGTGGAACGCGGCGTGGCCACCAACCGGATGCTGCCGGTGGCCATCGCCATCATCATCGGCGCGTTGACCCTCTTCTCCGGGCCGACCGGCATCGCCGCCGTCGGCGCCCTGCTGGTGGCCGTAGGACCGCTGAAAACCATTGTGGCGCGCCATACTTCCCGGTTCGGGCATCTGGCGCTGCTGGCACCGATCCTGGCCGCATGCACGGTCACCATCATCTTGATCTTCCGGGACCAGACGCTGGTCGGTGAGATCCAGGCCAGCTCCTTCAAGTCGACCGTCGGCCCGAGCCTGGCCTGGTTCGACGAGCACATCCGCTATGAGCGGCTGTTCACCACGAGTCCGGACGGCTCGGTGGCCCGACGCTTCGGCGTGCTGACTCTGCTTCTGGCGCTTGCGGTTTCGGTTGCCATGTCGCTGCGCAAGGGCCGCGTGCCCGGCACCGCGGCCGGTCCGAGCCGACGCATCATCGGCATCACGATCATCTCGTTCTTCGCGATGATGTTCACCCCCACCAAGTGGACGCATCACTTCGGGGTGTTCGCCGGGCTGGCCGGGTCGCTGGGCGCGCTGGCCGCCGTGGCGGTGACGGCAGCGGCGATGAAATCCCGGCGCAACCGGGCGATGTTCGGGGCTGCGGTGCTGTTCGTGACGGCCCTGTCGTTCGCGACGGTCAACGGCTGGTGGTATGTCTCCAACTTCGGTGTGCCCTGGTCGAACTCGTTCCCGCAGTGGCACTTCGGCTTCACCACGATCCTGCTGGGCTTCTCGGTGCTGGCCCTGCTGCTGGCCGCGTGGTTCCACTTCACCGGACGCGACGAGTCCCCCGCCGGTCCACCGGGCAGGTGGCAGCGGCTGGCTCAGGCCCCGCTCGCGATCGCGACATGGGTGCTGGTGATGTTCGAGGTGCTGTCGCTGACGCTGGCGATGACCGACCAGTACCCGGCCTGGTCGGTGGGCCGCTCCAACCTGGAGGCGCTGGCCGGTAAGACCTGCGGGTTGGCCAGCGACGTGATGGTCGAGGAGAACACCAACGAAGGCGCGCTGACGCCCATCGGCCAGCCGACCGGCCAGGCGCTCGGCGCGGTCACCTCACAGGGCTTCACCCCCAACGGCATACCGTCGGACGTATCGGCGGATCCGGTGATGGAACAACCCGGCTCCACCAACTTCGCCGACACCGAATCGGGCACCACCACCGCCAGCGAAGGCGGCACCGAGGGCGGGACCACCGCCGCGGCAGGCGTCAACGGTTCGCGCGCGCGGCTGCCGTTCGGGCTGAACCCCGCGGCCACCCCGGTGCTGGGCAGCTGGCGCGCGGGCACCCAGATCCCGTCGTCGCTGCGCTCGGCGTGGTACCAGCTGCCGAACCGCGACACGGCCGGGCCGCTGTTGGTGGTCTCGGCCGCCGGGCGGTTCAACGCGGGCGAGGTCGTCGTGCAGTGGGCCACCGACGAGCAGGCCGCGGCCGACCGGCCCGGGGGCAGCCTCGGCTTCGCCGACGTCGGCGCCGCCCCGGCGTGGCGCAACCTGCGCGCGCCGATGGCGGCCATTCCGCGCGACGCCACCCAGATCCGGCTGGTCGCCACCGACGACGACTTGGCCCCGCAGCACTGGATCGCGGTGACCCCGCCGCGGATCCCCGCCCTGCGCACCCTGCAGGACGTGGTCGGTTCGACCGACCCGGTGATGCTGGATTGGCTCGTGGGCCTGGCCTTCCCGTGCCAGCGGCCGTTCGGCCATCAGTACGGCGTGATCGAGGTGCCGAAGTGGCGGATCCTGCCGGACCGGTTCGGTGCCGAGGCCAACTCGCCGGTGATGGACTACCTGGGCGGCGGGCCGCTGGGCATCACCGAGTTGATGTTCCGGGCCGCGACGGTGCCGACCTATCTCAAGGGCGACTGGTTCCGGGATTGGGGTTCGTTGCAGCGGCTGACGCCGTGGTACACCGACGCCGTGCCCGCCCGCCTCGACCTGGGCACCACCACCCGCAGCGGCTGGTGGAGTCCTGCTCCACTGCGGCACAGCTGAAAATAGTGTCAGGCGCGGTGCTGGTTCGGCCTTACGGTTGGGTACGTAAGGTCCGAGCCGGCACTGGGTTGGGAATTTGACCGAAACGCATCAGCGATCCGCACTACCTAGGGCTGTTCTTTGGCTGCTGGTTGTATTCACGCTGGTTGTCGGTGCCGTTACATCCGTCCCGATCACTTCGGCAGACCCTTCGGATGAGGTCTGTCCAGGCCTTTCAGCTGCCTGGGCCTCCTGGAGCAAGCGCGCCGATGCCCATAACGCAGCGCCGCATACTTTCAGCCCGTCGCAACAGGCTCAGTTCGATGCATACAATGCCGAAAAGCGACAACTCGAGGCCGAACGCGATGCGCTCAACAGCCGCCAGGCCGCATGCGATTCCGCCGCAAACGCGCTTGTGCCGCAAACGCCGGGCGGCCCCCCGGTAAAAACACAAGCCCCGCCAACAAAACGCGCAGCGTTGGTCAAGGCGATCAACGACATCCCGTCAGGATGGCAACCGCCGGCCCGAATACCTGGACAAAGAGCGACGGTTCCAAACGAATCACCCGTCCGGCCAATCTATGACATCCTTCGATCGGGAAGCCCGAAATCAGCGCGTGAACTCGGGGACGTTCTTCTTCAGGGGCAGCCAAGACCCAAACCGGGCGATCCCGACCCCGCATATGACGGTGGAACGATTCAAGGCAAAGCTGGACAGCCCAAGGTGTCGGCCGATCACATAATTCCGCTCTCAGAATTAGTTCAGATGCCCGGTTTCACACGTCTCACGCCAGACCAGATGTATCTACTCGCGAACACTCCAATGAATCTGCAATGGCTGTCGTGGAGAGCAAATCAGGCGAAGGGCTCCGGCGCCGCAGCTGATCTTCTACCGAAAGTCACCGAAGCCTGGGCTCAAAGTCAACAACAACTCGAGGACAGTACGAGAGCCGCCTTGATAGACGTCATCAACAAACTTAACGCAGCCAATGGCTAGGGAGGGAGGCATGATGGCTGGGCTGGAAAGCGAAATAGTCGACGCTATTGATGACGAATACACCTCGGCGCAAGTACTAACCGGAGATGCTGACGACCGACTGTCGGTGCCAGTTAATTGGCGGCCAATACTCGATTCCGACGATCCAGCTGAGCGGTGCCGTATGGCCCTGTCGCTCTGGACTCCACAATTCCTCGATAAGCTGCCGAAATTTTCGATCCTGCTACCGGAGCGTCTGGCAGATGTGAGGGTACTTCGGATTCGCACGGGTGGCGAAGCGCCTGCTGAGCACATAGTCCTGGCCTACGCGGCCGGCCACAATGCCGATGGCGAGCTCGTTTTGTGGATAGGACATGATCCCGCGAACTTTGCGGACACTGTGCCCAAATACTTTGAAACGGTTCCGCAGGCCGCACGCGATTTCTTACAGCAGACGCATGCGGGGTTCACCAGTGAAGATATGGAATCCTACGGTCTCATGCCTCCGCGGGACATGCAGACCTTGGCGGAAAGTGTCGGCGCCCCGCCCGATGAAGGATGGCAGGTCGGCAACGGCGGTATCCAGATAAACTCGACTCGATTGCTCTGGGTGACACGAGATCGCGGTGAGTTGCTCTACTGCACATCACCAGATCTTCCTGCCGAAACGATGGCGTTGGTCTATGAAGGCGACATCGATGTTCCTCCGCCGCAGTTCTGGACAGCTCTCGATAAAATCCTCGTCGAACGCTGGGACGAATAGTGACCTGGCCACCACCGCCCACCGGGCCTGCCGGTCCCTTCTCCGGGCCTCCGAACGGTTCATGGGATCCGTTCGGAGGTCACTCTGCAGCTGCGCCCCAGCAGCCTGCATGGACCTACCCCGCACCGCCCTATGGCACGCCGCCCCCACCCCGCAAGCGACGGACGGTGCTGTGGATTTTTGGCTGTGTCGCTGTCCTGCTCGTCGTCGCCCTGGCAGGCGTCGGCGGCTGGATCATGTTCGCCAACAAGGATGAGGATCAGATCAAAGATGTCGCGGCGCGGTTCGCAGCGGCAGTCGATGCTCAGGATCAGTCGGCGATGCTGGCCGAGCTGTGTTCCGAAGAGGCCGACGAGCTCACCAGCGACGAAGACTACGTCGCTGACGACGGAGGTCCCGTCGACGAATCGAGCAAGGTTCCGTTCAATGTAGAGACAGTCACCGTCAAAGGTGACGTGGCGGCGCTCAGCTTCACCCGACCGACTTTCGACACCTCGGGGACGCTCTATCTGCGCAAGGAGTCCAACACCTGGAAGGTCTGCAAGCCGGCTGCGCAACAGTTCAACGGATAGCCACCCGTCGCTTGCCACGCGGCAGGGGAAACCGGGGTTCACATGTGGGTCGCATACCATCGAGCCTCGTGCCGGGCGATGAGCGACATGAACCAGAGACAGCTAGTGCAGCCACTGATCGGTCCCGCATCGCACGCCTGATCGCGATCATCGCCGGCGTCGTCGGTGTGGTGCTGTGCGGTTTGGTACCCCTGCTGCCGGTCAGCCAAACCACCGCGACCGTCCTGTGGCCGCAGGGCACCGGCACCGACGGCAACATCACCGACATCACGGCACCGCTGGTGTCCGGGGCCCCGCATTCCCTCGACGTGTCGATGCCGTGCACCGCCGTGAGCACCCTGCCTGCGGCCGGTGGGCTGGTGTTCTCCACCATTCCGCCGGGCGGTATCGACGCCACCCGCAACGGCCTGTTCGTCCGGGCCACCGCCGACACCGTCTTCGTCGCCTTCCGCGACACCGTCACCGCGGTGGCCCCCCGGGCCGCGGTCGCCTCCGGCGCCTGCAGCACCCTGCACGTATGGGCCAACGTCGGCGGCGTCGGCGCGGACTTCATCGGCATCCCCGGCGCCACCGGCACCGCGGCCGTCGAGAAGAAACCCCAGGTCGCCGGTGTCTTCACCGAGCTCAAGGTGGGGCCGCAGCCGGGCCTGTCAGCCCGCGTGGACGTGGACACCCGGTTCATCACCAAGCCGACCGCGCTCAAGATGCTGGTGATGGTGCTCGGCGTGGTCTGCGTGGTGGCCTCGATCGTGGCGCTGGCCGTGCTGGACAGCCTGGGCGGCAGGCGGGCCTCGAACCCGTGGCGCCGGTTCCTGCGGGTTCCGGTCGCGACGTGGATAGCCGACGCAGGCGTGGTCGGCACCCTGTTGCTGTGGCACTTCATCGGCGCCATCTCCTCCGACGACGGCTATAACCTCACCATCGCGCGGGTGTCCGCCGATGCCGGTTACCACGCCAACTACTTCCGCTACTTCGGCACCAGTGAAGCGCCGTTCGACTGGTATCAGTCAGTGCTGGCGCACCTCGCGGCGATCAGCACCGCCGGCGTGTGGATGCGCCTGCCCGCCACCCTCGCCGGTATCGCGACGTGGCTGCTGCTGAGCCGCTGGGTGCTGCCGAGGCTGGGCCGCCGCATGGCCACCAACCGCATCGCGGTGTGGACGGCCGGCGCGGTGTTCGTGGCGGCGTGGCTGCCGTTCAACAACGGCCTGCGGCCCGAGCCGCTGATCGCGTTCGGCGTGCTCGCGGTGTGGGCTCTCATCGAGGCGACCATCGCGACCCATCGGGTGTGGCCTGCGTGCCTGGCCATCATCGTGGCGATGTTCAGCGTGACACTGGCCCCGCAGGGACTCATCGCGCTGGCCCCGCTGCTGGTCGGTGCCCGCGCCGTCGTCGGCATCATCCGCGCGCGGCGCATCGTGCTACCGGCAGTGGCCGGGCTGGCCGGCTCCGCGGCGCTGATCTTCGTCATCGTCTTCCGGGACCAGACCCTGGCCACCGTTGCCGAATCGGCCCGCATCAAGTACACCGTCGGGCCGACCATCTCCTGGTACCAGGAATTCCTGCGCTACTACTTCCTCACCGTGGAAGATTCCGTGGACAGCTCGCTGACCCGGCGGTTCGCGGTGCTGACCATGCTGTTGTGCCTGTTCGGCATGATGGCCGTGCTGCTGCGCAAGGGCCGGGTGCCCGGGTTGGCCAGTGGGCCGGTGTGGCGGCTGCTCGGTGTCACCGCGATCGGCCTGCTACTGCTGCACTTCACTCCGACCAAGTGGGCCGTGCAGTTCGGCGAGTTCGCCGGGCTGGCCGGTGCGCTCGGCGGGGTGACGGCGTTCGCGTTCGCGCTGGTCGGCCTGCACAGCCGACGCAACCTCGCGCTGTATGTGACGGCGCTGCTGTTCGTGCTGGCCTGGGCCACCTCCGGCATCAACGGCTGGTTCTACATCGGCAACTACGGCGTGCCGTGGTTCGACCGTCAGCCTGTGATCGCCGGGCATCCGGTGACGTCGATGTTCCTGGTGCTGGCCATCATCACCGGTGTCCTGGCCGGCTGGCTGCACTTCCGCATCGACTACGCCGGGCACACCGAAGTGGCCGACACCCGCCGCAACCGGGTACTGGCCTCCACACCGCTGCTCGTGGTCGCCGTCATCATGGTCGTGCTCGAAGTCGGCTCGATGGCCAAGGGCTTCGTCCAGCGCTACCCCGTCTACACCACGGCGGCAGCCAACGTACGGGCCCTGGCCTCGGGGCTCTCGAACACCAGCTGCGCGATGGCCGACGACGTGCTGGTCGAAGCCGACACCAACGCTGGCATGCTGCAGCCGGTACCTGGCCAGACCTACGGCGAGTACGGGCCGCTCGGCGGTGAGAACCCGGTCGGCTTCAACCCCAACGGCATCAGCGACACGCTCGAACCGCCGAAACCCGTCGTCGCCAACCCCGGCACCGTGAACTCCGACGGCTCGCCCAACAAGCCCAACGTCGGCATCGCCTACGCCGCGGGCACCGGTGGCGGCTACGGTCCGGTCGGCGTCAACGGATCCCGCGTGTACCTGCCGTTCGGCCTCGACCCTGCCCGCACCCCGGTGATGGGTAGCTATAAGGAGAACACCGTCGCGGCCAAGGCCACCTCAGCCTGGTATCAGCTGCCGCCGCGCAGTCCCGACCGGCCGCTGGTCACCGTGGCGGCCGCCGGAGCCATCTGGTACTACGACGAAGAGCACGAATTCCACTACGGCCAGTCGCTGAAGCTGCAGTGGGGCGTGCACCGTCCCGACGGCAGCTACCAGGCGCTCGACTCGGTGCAGCCGATCGACGTGTTCGCCCAATTCGCTTGGCGCAACCTGCGTTTCCCGCTGGCCTGGGCGCCGCCGGAGGCCAACGTGGCCCGCATCGTCGCCGACGACCCGAACCTCAGCGACGACCAGTGGTTCGGCTTCACCCCGCCGCGGGTGCCGACGCTGCAGACCGCGCAGCAGTTCCTCGGCTCGCAGACGCCCATCATGATGGACATCGCGACCGCCGCGAACTTCCCGTGCCAGCGCCCGTTCTCCGAGCACCTCGGTGTCGCCGAACTGCCGCAGTACCGCATCCTGCCCAACGTCAAGCAAGTGGTGGTGTCGTCGAATATGTGGCAGTCCGCGCAGAAGGGCGGCCCCTTCCTGTTCATCCAGGCGCTGCTGCGCACGTCGACGATCCCGACGTACCTGCGCAATGACTGGTACCGGGACTGGGGCTCGATCGAGAAATACGACCCGGTGGTGCCGCCTGAGCAGGCACCCGTAGCCACCATCGATCAGGGGACCAAGCGAGTGTTCGGCTGGAGCCGACCCGGACCGATCCGGGCTCTGCCATGACCACGACAGAAGTGAAGCCTGCCGAGAGTGCGCCGACGGCGGCGAAAGACGTGAAGACGGCCCGCTGGGTCGCGATGATCGCCGGCCTGATCGGCTTGCTGTGCTCGGTGCTCACGCCGTTGCTGCCGGTGGTGCAGACGACGGCGACGCTGAACTGGCCCCAGGGGGGTCAGCTCAACAGCGTCACCGCACCGCTGATCACCGAGACCCCGGTCAAGATGACGGCGACGATCCCGTGTGACCTGATCCGCTCGCTACCGCCCGAGGGCGGCCTCGTGTTCGGCACCGCACCCAAGGAGGGCAGGCAGGCCCCGCTCAACGCGCTGTTCGTCAACGTCACCAGCAAGCGCGTCGACATCACCGACCGCAACGTCGTGATCTCCAGCGTGCCGCGCGAAAAAGCCGTCGGGCCCCCGGGCTGCTCGCGCATCGAGATCACATCGTCTGAGGCGGGCACGTTTGCAACGTTCGTCGGGCTGACGGGTGCCGACGGTAAAGAGCTGCGCACCGGCTTCGCCGACCCGAACCTGCGGCCGTCGATCGTCGGCGTCTTCACCGAGCTGAGCGGACCTGCGCCGCAGGGGCTTTCGCTCTCGGCAACGATCGACACCCGGTTCACCACAAAACCTACGGCGCTCAAGCTGACGGCCATGCTGCTGGGTATCGCGGCCACCGTGATCGCGGTGCTCGCGCTGTGGCGCCTCGACCGGCTCGACGGCCGCCGGATGCACAGCCTGATCCCGTCGCGGTGGCGCACGTTCAGTGCGGTCGACGTGGTGGTGGTCGGCGGGTTCCTGGTGTGGCACGTGATCGGCGCCAACTCGTCCGACGACGGCTACATCCTGCAGATGGCCCGCGTGGCCGATCACGCCGGATACATGTCGAACTACTTCCGCTGGTTCGGTAGCCCGGAAGACCCGTTCGGCTGGTTCTACAACCTGCTGGCGCTGATGACCCACGTCAGCGACGCCAGCATCTGGATGCGACTGCCCGACCTGATCTGCGCACTGGTGTGCTGGCTGCTGCTCTCGCGTGAGGTGCTGCCCCGGCTCGGGCCTGCCGTCATCGCAAGCAAGCCCGCGCTGTGGTCGGCAGGCCTGGTATTGATGGCCGCGTGGATGCCGTTCAACAACGGTCTGCGTCCCGAGGGCCAGATCGCCACCGGCGCACTCATCACCTACGTGCTGATCGAGCGCGCCATCATCTCCGAACGACTCACCCCCGCGGCGCTGGCGATCATCGCGGCGGCGTTCACCCTCGGCATTCAACCGACCGGCCTGATCGCCGTGGCCGCGCTGCTGGCCGGTGGCCGTCCGCTGCTGCGCATCCTGGTGCACCGCCGTCGCCGGGTCGGTGTGTGGCCGCTGGTGCTGCCGTTGCTGGCCGCGGGCACCGTGATCCTCACCGTGGTGTTCGCCGACCAGACACTGGCAACGGTGTTGGAAGCCACCAGGATTCGCACGGCCATCGGACCGAGCCAGGCCTGGTACACCGAGAATCTGCGGTACTACTACCTGATCCTGCCGACCGTCGACGGCTCGCTGTCCCGCCGGTTCGGGTTCATCATCACCGCGCTGAGCTTGTTCACGTCGATGTTCATCATGTTGCGGCGCAAGCGCGTTCCCGGCGTGGCCCGCGGACCAGTGTGGCGCTTGATGGGCATCATCTTCGCGACCATGTTCTGCCTGATGTTCACCCCGACCAAGTGGGTGCACCACTTCGGCCTGTTCGCCGCCGTGGGCGCGGCGATGGCAGCGGTGGTCACCGTGCTGGCCTCGCCGGTGGTGCTGCGCTCGGCGCGCAACCGCATGGCGTTCACCTCGGCCGTACTGTTCGTGATGGCACTGTGTTTCGCCACCACCAACGGCTGGTGGTACGTCTCCAGCTACGGCGTGCCGTTCAACAACGACAAACCGGCCATCGGTGGCATCACCGTGAGCGCCATCTTCTTCACGCTGTTCATCGTCACTGCGCTGTGGGCATTCTGGCTGCATTTCCGGCCGGGCACCGAGAGCAGGGTGACGCGGTTGCTGACCACGGCGCCGGTGCCCGTGGCGGCCGGATTCATGTGTGTGGTGTTCGTCGGCTCGATGCTCTACGGCGTCGTGCGTCAGGCCGGGACCTACTCCAACGCGTCGTCGAACCTGCAGGCACTCGCCGGTGGCTGCGGGTTGGCCGACGACGTCCTGGTCGAACCCGACCCCAACAACGGTTTCTTGACCCCGCTGCCCGGTGACTACGGTCCGCTCGGGCCGCTCGGCGGGGCGGCACCGACCGGCTTCACCCCCAACGGCGTGCCGGATCACATTGTCGCCGAAGCCATCCGGCTGACGGTGCCGATGCCCGGCATCGACGCGGACTGGGATGCTGCGGCCAAGCTCAAGACCCCGGGCATCAACGGCTCGACCGTGCCGCTGCCCTACGGCCTGGACTCGGCCCGGGTGCCGGTGGCAGGCAGCTACGTGGAAGGGCCCGCGCAGCAGGAGAGCAAGCTCGCGTCGGCCTGGTACCAGCTGCCCGCACCCGACGCCGGGCATCCGCTGGTGGTCGTCACCGCGGCCGGAACCATCACGGGCAACAGCGTTTTCAACGGCCGCACCGAGGGCCAGACCGTCGAGCTGGAATACGGCCGTCCGGGGCCTGGTGGTGCCCCGGTGGCCGCGGGCCGGCTGGTGCCCTACGACCTCGGGCCCATCCCGTCGTGGCGCAACCTGCGGTTCGACCGCAGCCAGATCCCGGCCGACGCGACGTTCGTGCGCATCATCGCCGAGGACAAGTCACTGACACCCGGCGACTGGATCGCCGTCACCCCGCCGCGGGTGCCCGAGGTCAAGACCGTGCAGCAGTACGTCGGCTCCGAGCAGCCAGTGTTGATGGATTGGGCGGTGGGCCTGGCCTTCCCGTGCCAGCACCCGATGCTGCACGCCAACGGCGTCACCGAGATCCCGAAGTTCCGCATCACACCGGACTACAACGCCAAGATGAAGGACACCGACACCTGGGAGGACGGCCTCAACGGCGGCCTGCTGGGCATCACGGATATCCTTCTGCGGCAACGTGTGATGGCGGCGTACCTCAACAAGGACTGGGGCCGTGATTGGGGCTCGCTGCGCAAATTCGACACCATCGTCGACGCGACACCGGCGCAGATCGAGCTCGGCACCGCCACCCACAGCGGGCTCTACAAGCCGGGCAAGATCCGCATCAAGCCGTAGCGTCTTCCTGCCGAGTGGCCAGTTATGCACGCATTTTGGGCGATTTGCGTGCACAACTGGCCACTCGGCGGGCTGGCTCGACTCGGCTGGCTCAACTCAGCTAGCTCAACAGGGCCCGGCCGTACCAGTCGTGATCGTCGGCGAGGCCCGGCAATGCGAAGAAGTAGCCACCGCCGAACGGCTGCACATAGTCGACCAGGGGTTCGTCGTTGAGCCGGTTCTGCACGGTCTCGAACTGCCGGTCGATGTCCTGCTGGAAGCACACGAACACGTGCCCGGACTGCATGTTGCCGTTGCGATCAACGCCCAGGTCGTAGTTGTACGACCGCCGCAGCAGCCGCTGATTGTCGGTGGCGGGTGTGCGCGGGTTCGCGAGCCGGATATGGGCGTCGAGCGGGATGGTCTTGCCCTTGGCGTCGGCGGCATAGTCGGGGTTGTCGAACTCGTTGTTGCCGTCCAGCGGAGCCCCGCTGTCGCGGCGGCGACCGAACATGCGCTCCTGCTCGTTGATCGACACGCGGTCCCAGAACTCCACGAGCATCCGGATGAGCCGGACCACCATATAGCTGCCGCCGTGCGACCAGGCCGGCTCGGCAGGGTCGGTCACCCAGATGAGGTTGGCGGCGTCGGTCGACACGGGGTTTCCTGTGCCGTCCTTGAAACCGAGCAGGTTGCGGCCGGTGCCCGACGGGCGTGACGGTGAGTTGTACCCGTCGATGCGCCACCGCATCTGCATCGAGCCACGCACGCTACGCATGATGTCGCGCAGCGCGTGGTGCACGGTGTCGGGATTGTTCGCGCACAGCTGCAGCAGCACGTCGCCGTGTGACCACTGTGGATCGGGAAAATCGTTGGGGAACACCGTCATCGGCTTGAGCTTGCCGGGTTTGCGATCAGCCAGGCCGTAGCGCCCGTCGAACAGGCTGGCGCCCAGCGCGACGGTGACGGTCAGCCCGTCGGCCGGGATCACCGGTCCCAGCACCGCGCTGTCGGCAGGCGGCTGCGATATCCCGAGTTCGGGCGGCGTGCCACCGGCGGTGAGGAACCGGGCCCGCTCGGTGAGGGCGGCGAAAGTCTGTGCGAGCCCGGCTTTGTCCTTTGCGGTGACGTCGAAGGCGATGTGGCTGGCGAAGTTCTGCTTCTCGGCGGGCGGTGGCGTCAAGATGCCGGACTGGTGTTCGGCGTGGAACGGATAGCGCTCGGGCGGTGCGGCCACGGTCGCGGCGTTGGCGTCCACCGCCTTGCCTTCGAGCAGCACGGCACCCGTGATCGCGGTCCCCGCGGCGCCTGCGGCGGCACCACGCAGGAAATGCCTTCGGCTGACATCCATTTGCGGCTCCTAACGGCTGACCGGTAGTTCGATGACGAGCGGCACCGACGCCAGTGTCTCCAGTGCCTGCCCCAACGCCGCGTTGACGGCGTTACGCTGCGCGGCAGAAGCCTGACTCAACGGCACCCAGCGCGTCGCACGCAACGCGGCATCCAGTGCGTCGAGGTCGGAATTGGCCTGCCCCAACAGCTTCGGTGCACGTGGCCTGATCAGTGGGGCGAACTCCCCGAGCACGGCGCGGGTCGCCTCGACCGACGCGGCGGTCTCCGCGTACTCGGTACCCGCACCCTGGTTGGTGTAGCCGGCCAATTGGAACCGCAGCATGTCCTCGAGAATCTCGTGGGGTCGCTTGGTCTGGTCGGCGGGCTCGGGCATGGCGTCGGTCAGGTTGACCCGCAGCTTGGCCACCTCGGTGGCCAGCGCATCGGCGACCGGCATCAGCTGGGTGGGCGATTGTCCGTGCCACAGGCCGTATTCGAGGCGACGCAGCCCGGCGAAGTCGGGGTCGTTCACGCCGCCGGGCAGGCCGTGCGGCAGACCCGCGATGGCGTCGCCGTAGTCTCCGAAGCTGCCGTATGCGGCGCCGACGCGGTTCCAGGTCAGCATCGCCGGCGTCCAATCCGCTTTCGCCGCAGCGGTGTTCCCGCCGGCAAGGTCGGCCCTTATGCGGTGCACCTGGTCACTCAGCGTCGCGAGCAGACCGTCGACGTAGAACTGGTAAGCCGCCATGGCCGGCTTCAGGTCGTCTTCGGTGACGCGCACGATCGACGCCGGGGCACCCGGAACATCTTGTCCGCTGACCTGTTTGGCCTGCGAGACCACCGCGGGTTGCCCCGCCAGCAGGCAGGTGAACTTGTAGCTGCCGGAGCCCAGATTGGCCGTCATCGGCGCGCTGGTGGCCGGGCCCAGAGTCTCGATCTCGGCGACGACGCCGTTATTGGCGTCCACGAGGTTGATCTCACCGGTCTTGCCGGAGTTGTTGACGACGGTGAACGTCTGGTTGCCCGGGCGCACGGTGGACCAGTCCGCCGCGCACGAGTCGGCGGTGACGGTCACCCGGGTGGCGTCGGCGGTGGCGCCGGGCAGCAGCGCGATGACCGTCGCGGCGATCACGGCGGGCACCACGACGACTGCGACGGCCACCGCCACCGGCCGGTGGGCGATCAGCCGGCTCACCGCGGAGGGTTCCGACGGTTCTGCGGGCTTCGCCGGCGCCGGGGCCTGCTGCGACGACCGCAGGAAGGCCGGTATGACGACGACGAGGTAGCCGGCCCACGCCAGCGCCTGCAGCACGGTCATGCGTGGGGTCAGCTGGGTGATGCCGGTGATGATGGTGACCCACCACGAGTCGGCGGAGATGTGGCCACTGAGGTCGAAGGCGTACCAGGACCGGCCCGGTAGCCAGCCTGCGGTCTGCAGATCGCCGATGCCGTAGGCGAGGATGCCTGCGGCGATGACGATGAGCACCACGGCCGTGCGGGTGAAGAAGGTCTTGAGGTTCATCCGCACCGAGCGCCGGTACAGCAGCCAGCACAGCACGACGGCGATCGCCAGGCCGGCGGCGCCGCCGAGGATGGGGCCGATCGATTCCCCGGCGGCCTTGGCCGCGGTCCAGAAGAACAGCGTGGTCTCCAGGCCTTCGCGGGCGACCGCCAGGAAGGCGGTCAGCGCCAACGCCCCGGAGCCGAGCATCAACGCCTCGGCCACCTTGCCGCTGAGCTCGCCGGACAGGTGGGCCGCCGTGCGCGACATCCAGAAGATCATCGCGGTGACCAGCACCACCGCCAGGATGCTCAGCAAGCCCCCGACGATGTCCTGGCCGACGCCGCCGAGCGAACTCGTCGTCGCACTCAGCACCGCCGCGAAGCTCGCGGACACCGTCAGAGCACCCAGCAAACCCAGCCAGACCGGCGCGGTGGGCCGGCGGGCACCGTCGGCCAGCGGGGATTTGTGCACGGCGGCCAGCAGGATGCTCACCACCAGGCCCGCTTCCAGGCCTTCCCGCAAACCGATCAGCAGGTTCGGCACGGCGTCGGATAGCATCACCTAATTAAGGTAAGGCACACCAACTGAGAGGCCGCTGTGGATGCCTCAGTGCGGCGGCCCGAGATACGGAAACACCTGCAACGTGTCGGTGTGCGGGCTCAGACCTGACGGCGGGCACTCCCCCTTGGTCAGCGAAGCGAGCCGGTAGTCGATCACGTCGTCGGTGAACACGCGGCCGTTCGGGTACTTGGCCGGTTTCGACGGGTCGAACGTCAACATGTCAGGCAGGATGCCTTCGGCGTCGATGGCGGCGATCGCCTCGTCGTCCGTGTAGCCACCGGTGTGCCCCAGCAGGTGGATGAACTGGCCCATCCAGCGCTCCCGGTCGTGGATCGGCACGCTGGCGTTGTACTCCAGCTTGGTGTCGTCGGTGTTGAAGAAGCTGCTCACCGACGGATGCCCGGCCCGGTCCACATGCTGCAGCTCACCGTCGACGCGCACGCTGCACCGCCCCCAGATCCGGATGTCGGGGTCGGCGCCGAGCTGCGCGGTGGGCAACTCCAGGACCATCGAACACACGTTGGCCTCGGTGTTGGAATCCACGCCTGTCCAAGGGTATTGGCCGCTGAGGTGCAGTGCGGTGAAGTTGCGGCCGCCGCGGATGTCGAACAGGTTCTTGATGCCATCGAAGTCGAAGAAGAAGGCGTCGCTGCGGGCACCCGCGAAGAACGTGTAGTCATCCGTGCGGGCGATCACCGGTTCCTTCCCGAACGACACCTCGACGCCACCGAAGATCCGCTCCCCCACGGCCTCGGGTGATTCCGCGTCGTCACCGGAGGCCAGGTACACGTCGACGGTCTGACGGCCGTCGGCGGGCTCGGAGAACACGTAGCTGAACGCGATGTCGTTGCGCAGGTCACCGTCGTTGTCGATGGCCAGGCGGTAGATCGCGTCCGGGTGCAGGAAGTCGGCCTGCGGGTTGGCGTTGAGGATCAGCACCGTACGGGTCGGGTCCGCCGGTGACTGGAAGGCATACAGATCGCACAGATCGAGTCGCTGATCGCCCAGCGGTGGTCCGAGGCTCAACCCGGTGAAGTGGTTCGACATGGTGCTTATCCAACCGCTATACCCGCGCGTAGACCACCCGACTGCCCAAAACGATGTCCTGCAACGACCTTCGCCGCTTGTCGACCGCCACCCACAGCAGACCGAGCGGGAACAACACATAGGCCACCGCCCGTAGGAGCGCCACCACCGGTCCGAGTCGCTCAGACCGCCGACCGACCACGCGCAGCCCCATGACCACGGCCCCGACCGTGCAGCCCGACACCACCCAGCAGCCCGCCAGGTACAGAACCGACACCGCGAACATCACCGCCGAGGAGAAGATCGCCGAAACGGTCGGCAGGCTGAATGTGGTGGGGCCGAACATCAACCGCGTCAGGATCAGGCCGACGTACAACGCCGAAAGCACGATGCCGACGACGGCCAGGTCGATGACCGCAGCCACCCCCCGGCTGACGATTCCGGCCGGGCGCGCCTCCTCACTCACGACTGGTCCCGGTCGCGACCCAGCAACCGGTCGACGAACCCGGACACCATGTCGTCGGCCCGCTCGCCCTGGCTGCGGACGTCGGTCATCACCTCGGCGGTCACGGAATCGGTCGACCTGCGGATGATGGTCGGCAGGTCGATCCCGTCGACCACCTCGTTGGCCAGACCGACCAGGTCCACGCGCTGGCGCACCAACTCGTTGAGGTCGAGTTCGTCCAGAACCATCTCGACCACCTGCACGGCCACGGCGGTCACGACCGCCTTCACCGGTTCGATGCCCGCCGCGATGACGCGCTCGCCGCGTGCCGACAGATCCCCGCGCACCTGCTTGAGCAGACCGCCGAGCACGGGCAGCCGCTCAGCGCCGCGATAGACCGCGACCACGCCGCCGACAGCGGTTGCTGCCGCGCCCGCGGCAACCGTCACCACGGGATGGTCCTCGAGGCCTGACACGGTTCGAATCGTAGCCGCGCAGTGGTTGGCCGAACTTGGGATCGGTAACTGAGCCGGGCCCCTCTACTGATGGCCATGACACCACGATCCATACTCATCGCGACCGCCGCGGCATTCGCCGCCGGGTGCGTCGTCTCTCCCGCCGTCGCCACGGCCGATACGCGTGTGCACCTGGAAACCCCGTCCGGCAACATCCGTTGTGTGCTTGACATCTCGCCCACTACCGACGCTCCGGTGGCCCTTTGCCAGATCAGCGACCACACCTACGTTGCGGGGCCCTCGCGGGATGAGACCACCGGGGCGGCCTGCCCGTCGGGCAATGCGGGCCGCGACTTCCGCCTCGACACGGGCAGGCCCGCGTTCCTGCGGTGCTCCTATGCCGCGCTCGACGGCGGCGCCGGTGTGTGGGAGACGGCCGACGACGGCCAGTCCACCTCGTTGGGGCCCATCACCTGTGTCAGCGAAGTCGCGCGCATGACGTGCACCGACACCGGCAGCGGACACTTCTTCCGCGTGTCACGCGAGAGTTATCAGGTGGGCTGACGGGACTCTCGGCAGGCTGATGGTGAAGGTGGTTTCCCCGGGGACGCTGTGCACCGACACAGTTCCCTTGTGGGACTTGATAAGCGAGGAGACGATCGCCAGACCGAGGCCCGTGCTGCCTGCCCGGCGGGACCGTGACGAGTCGCCCCGGGTGAAGCGTTCGAAGATCTCGGGCAGTTGGTGTTCGGGGATGCCGGGACCGTTGTCGGTGACAGTCAGCACCGCCATCGCACCATCGGGACACGTCAGTGTGGTGTTGACGTGGGTGCCCGGTGGGGTGTGAATCCGCGCGTTGGTCAGGAGATTGGCCAGCACCTGATGCAGCCGCAGGCTCTCGCCGGAGACGATGACCGGTTCGTCGGGCACGTTGACCGACCACTGATGATCCGGCCCGGTCACCCGCGCGTCCATGACGATGTCGGCGGTGAGCAGGCACAGGTCGACATCGCTGCAGTCCAGTGGGCGTCCGGCATCCAGGCGCGCCAACAACAGCATGTCCCCGACGAGCTGAGTCATGCGCTTGGCTTCCACGTCGACGCGCCCGATGGCGTAGGCCAAATCCTCCGGCAGCGTGGAAGGGGCACGCAGAGCGACCAATTCGGTGTAGCCGCTGATGCACGCCAGCGGGGTACGCAGTTCGTGACTGGCGTCGGCGACGAACTGGCGCACCCGCATCTCGCTGGTATGCCGGGCCGACAGCCCATCGGCTATGCGGTCCAGCATCTGGTCGAACGCCATGGCCAGCTGACCGACTTCGGTGTACGGGGACTGCGGGCCGGTGCCGACAAGCACTGTGGGAAAACGTACTTCGCCTCGGCCGAGCTCGAGCTGCGCGACGCGCCGGGCTGCCAGGGCGACGCGGGACAGCGGGGCGAACTGCCTGCGGATGACGACCACACCGGCCACCGTCGCCACGATCAAGGCCACCGCGGCCACCGCCCAGAAGATGCCCATCAGCGACACCAAGGTCCGGTTAACGCCGTCGAGCGACAGACCCGCCACCACGAGGTTGCCGTCGGAGGCGGGGGTGGCGATCAGCTCGTATTCGCCTACGCCGTCGAGGAATCGGCGCACAGGATGACTGGTGGGCACATCGACCAGTTGGCTCGCCGCATCCGGTGACAGTTCGTCGCGCGAACCGTCGGTGGTGATGACGGCGGCTTCGGTGATCCGGCCGCCGACGACGACCGCGCCGACGGTGCCCGTGGATTGCCCTGGCGCATCGAGGAATACGGGACCGGGCCCGTCGAAGTGGACGCCCGGCGGCGGACCGAGATCGTAGAACGTCACCGAGCGTGCTGCCGCGTCGCGCACCTGGTTGTCGAGCTGGCGCAGCAGGAATCGTTGTGTCGCCAGCAGGGTTCCCGCACCGACGACCGCACATACGCATGCCAGTAGGACCACCAGCACCACCACCAGCCGGGTCTGCAGTGACCAGGTGCGCGGGCTGCGGATCCGCGCCGGCATGCAGAGATCAGCGGGGCGGTTTGAGGACATAACCGACTCCGCGAACGGTACGGATCAACGGGGTGCGTCCGGCATCGACCTTGCGCCGTAGGTACGAGATGTAGAGTTCGACGACGTTGGAGCGCCCGTCGTCGTCATGGTTCCAGACCCGTTGCAGGATCTGGGCTTTGGTCAGCACCCGTTGCGGATTGCGCATCATGAACCGGAGCAGTTCGAATTCGGTTGCCGTCAATAGGATCTCGTCGCCGTTTCGGGTCACCTCATGGCTGTCCTCGTCGAGGATCAGGTCGGCGACGATCAGCCGGGCGTCGCCGGTGTCGGCAGCCACGCCACTGCGCCGCATCAGCGCCCGCAGCCGCAGCACCAGTTCCTCGACGCTGAACGGTTTGGTCACATAGTCGTCGCCACCGGCTGCGAGCCCCGCGATGCGGTCCTCGAGAGCCTCCTTGGCCGTCAACAGCAGCAATGGCAGGTCCGGGCGTGCGCCGCGCAGCTTCTGCAGCACGTCGAGGCCGGACATATCGGGCAGCATGATGTCCAGGACCACCACGTCGGGCGGGTCCTGCTGTGCCAACCGGATCGCGGCGGCGCCGTCCGCGGCCGTCGTCACCTGCCAGCCTTCGTAGCGCAGGGCCATCGAGACCAGTTCGGCGAGCCCGGGTTCGTCGTCGACCACCAGGACGCGGATCGAGCTCCCGTCGGCACGGGTCATCACGGATCGGTTGGCGGCTGCCACGGCTGTCTGCACCATCCGATCGTCGTGGCACCTGTTAGCCGTCGCCTGTGGGATTCGTGTGCACAAGCTATGGATAAGCCACGCGGTGTCTCTTATACACATCTCCGAGCCCACGAGACTACGCTGCATCTCGTATGGCGTGGTGTGCTTGAAAAAAAAAACGGGGGGGGGGGGGGGGGGGGGGGGGGGGGGGGGGGGGGGGGGGG